>NZ_JBYOJP010000006.1:0-427320 GCF_057798975.1 Cupriavidus sp. 21MJTG02-4
GCACCGTCCGAGATCGGCGAGCACATAGGCAGCGTAATCGGGTAGGTGATCGGCGGTGCCGCGAGAATTTCCTCGATCGTCATGGCATTGCGGTACTGCGAGCGCTCGTTATGCACCGAGTGGCCATGGTTCTTCGACGAAACAGCCGCGAGCTGGCGCTGCGTGATGCCGAAGCGCTCCATCAGCCCGCCACGGCCAAGCGCTGCGTACACGTCCATGAACGGACTGTAGGGATTGGGCGACTGCGATCCCGGCGGCGGCACGATGGCCTTGCCCATCTCGGCCAGATAGTTCTTGTTGTCCTCGAACGTTTCGACGTCCCAGGCCGATTCGAAGGCCGAGAACATCTTGGCCTTGTCCTTCGAGAACATCTTCTCCGCGCCCACGGCAATGGCCACGTCGGCTGCACCCCCACGCAGTTGCGTCACGGCGAGGTTGAACGCATGGCTCGACGACGCGCAGGCGCCCTCGATGTTGAAAATGGGAATGCTGTCAAAGCCCAGCGGCAGCAGCGCGACCTGGCCGCGGATCATGTGCTGGCCGTCAAAGTGGCCCTGCGTGCAATTGCCATAGAACGCAGCCTGCACCCACTTGCGGTCGCAGCCGGCGTCCTTGAGCGCATCTTCCACGGCCGAGCCGGTCAGTTGCTTGATGGTCTTGTCGGCATGGCGGCCAAACGGCGTCATGCCGACGCCAACGATGTAGATGTTTTCCATTTATTCCTGCTCCGGTACGGTGATCGATCAGTAGCCCTTGAATTCCGGCGTGCGCTTCTCCGCAAAGGCGCGCAGGCCTTCGCTGATGTCGTACGAACGCTGGTGGTTGCGCAGCTCCAGCAGTTCATGGCGCAGCGCGTCGGCCTGGGGCTTGTCCGCTGCCTCATCGGCCACTTTCTTCATCTTGCGCAGCACCAGCGGGCTCTTGGTGGCCAGCTTGTCGCCGATGGCCTGCGCGCGTGCCGCCAGTTCCTCGTCGGCGACCACTTCGGCCACCAGGCCGTACTGCTTCATGTCGGCCGCCGGCAGCGATTCACCCGTGTACAGCAGGTACTTGGCGATATTCAGCGGGATCTTGCGCGGCAGCACCGCAGCGCCGCCACCGCCCGGGAACACGCCGAAGTTGGAGTGGGCATCGCCAAAGCGGGCGCTCTGCGCGGCAATCACGAAGTCGCACGCGAGCACGGTTTCCAGGCCGCCGGCCACCGCCAGGCCATTGACGGCGGCGATGGTGGGCTTGGGGAAGGCGCGCAGCGTGTCGAAGAAGGCGACGAGCGTATCGAGCAGGTCCGGCTCGCCGGGCCCCGGGGTGCCGGAGGCCTTCAGGTCCGCGCCGGCGCAGAAGGCCGGGCCCGTCGCGGTCACCGCTACGACGCGCACCGCATCGTCCTGCTGCCACGCACGCAGCTGCGCGGCCATGGCCAGCGCCATGTCCTTGCTGATGGCGTTGCGGGCCTCCGGGCGCATCAGGGTGATCCAGCCGACCCGGCCCCTTACTTCAAACGAAACGGCTTCGCTCATGTCTTCTCCTTGATCCAATATCCAAACGCCGACAGCGTTTCTGACTGGATGCCAAGGTACGACAAGGGAATACCCGCCTGCCCCTCCCCTTGCGGACGTGGGCCGCACACGCCTGGCAGGGCGCTCGGCTTGTGCCGGCGCTTGTGCCGGATATCGCACTGCGGTGCCGTGCGGACGCGGCCGCCAGCCCTTTCCAAACCCGCGCATGAAACGCCATAATGCCGTCACCCGGCCCAGCCCCAGCATCGAAACCGGCGCCCATGGCGAATCCATCCAAGCACGCATCCGCGATGAATCCCGACACTCTCCTGGTGGCGACCAAGTTCTCCCCGCCGCGCATCAGTCCCCGCCACATCCCGCGTGAACACCTGCTGGCGCGCCTGCGCGACACCAAGTACTGCGCGGCCACGCTCGTCACCGGGGGCGCGGGCTTCGGCAAGACCATCCTGCTGGCGCAATGGCGCCAGGAGCTGATGAAGGCCGGCATCGATGTCGCATGGCTGTCGCTGAGCCATGACGACCGGCAGTTCCCGAGCTTCTGCACTTACCTGCTGGCCGCGTTCCAGCGCCTGGGCATGCGCGCCGACGACGTCGTGCCCGACGCCACCGGCAGCGAGCAGTCGATGGAAGCGCTGGTGGCCATGGCAACCAGCGCCGTCGAGGAGATCGACCGCGAGCTCTACCTGCTCATCGACGACTATCAGCACGTAGAGGCCCCGGCCGCGCACCGGCTCCTGCAGAAGCTGCTCGACCACTGCCCGGCCAACCTGCATATCGTCATCGCCTCGCGCACCATGCCGCCGCTGAGCCTGGGCCGGCTGCGCATGCAGGGCCAGGTGTCGGAGATCGACTTCGCCGAACTGCCGTTCGACCTGGAGGAAACTCGCGCCTTCTTCGACCAGAACCTCAGCACGCTGAAGCTGAGCGCCGACGAAATCCGCTTGATCCATGACCTGACCAGCGGCTGGCCCGCGAGCCTGCAGCCGGTCGCGACGATGCTGCGCATCCGGCCCGCCAAGCGCGCCAACCTGCGCTCGCTGCTGTGGAAATCGGCGGACCTGCAGTCCTACCTGGCCGAGGACGTAGTGGCCTACCTGCCGCCGGAGCTGACGGCGTTCATGGAAAAGCTGTCGGTGTTCCGGCGCTTCAATGCCGGACTCGCGCAAGCCGTCACGGAGAATCCCGGCGCCGCCGACCTGATCAAGCGCGCGGAGGATGAAAACCTGCTGATCGATCGCGTGGAGACCGACGACCCCGCGCCGTGGTACCGCTTCCATCCGCTGTTCGGCGAGTTCCTCGCGCAGCGCCTGGCCCAGCAGGGCAAGGACACCGTGGAAGCCGTCTATCGCCGCGCCAGCCGCTGGTTCGCCGCAAACGACCTGCTGGTGGAATCCGTGCGGTACGCCAGCCTTGGCGGAGACCTCGACTTCGCGGCCGACGCCATGGAGCAGGCGGCCACGGCCTCCACCTGGAGCATGTCCTATATCGGTCCGCTGCTGCACATGCTGGATCGACTGCCGCAGGAAACGCTGTTCTCGCATCCGCGCCTGTTCTTCCTCGGCTGCCTGGCCCATGCCTTCACGGGACGCGCCGACAAGGCCGAGCGCTGGCTCGAACAGATCCGCCGCACCGAGGTTGCGAAGATCCCGGCGCTGTCGTCGAAGTTCCCCATCATCGATTCGTCCGTCGCCGTGCAGCGCGACGACATGCAGCGCTCCATCGAGATGCTGGAACCCCTGTGCAGTGCGCCCATGGAGAATGCGTCGCTGCGCTACGTATGCCTGGCCGGGCTGGTGGTGGCCTATCTGGCGGTCGGCCGCCTGGATGATGCGCGCGCACTGTTCGACGCGAACCCGGTTCCGCCGGAAGACCGCGACAACGACATGGCGATGGTCTTCGAGAGCCAGCGCGCGCAGACCTTCCTGGTCGAAGGCGACATGCGCGAAGCGGAGCGCCTGGGCGCCGCCACGCTCGCCCGCGCGGAGGCGACGTTCGGCCGTGCCTCGCTGCCCGCGAACCTGTGCGCCGCGACCGTGGCCTTTGCCCGCTACGAACTGGACCGCACCGACGACGCGCGCGACGTGCTGGCGAACCGCGCGGGCCTCTCGCAATCGTCGTGGCCCGACGTGATGATGCAATCCTCGCTGTGCCGCGCGCGCCTCGATTTCCTGCAGGACGCGCCGGAAACCGCGCTGTCCTTCCTCGACGCTCAGGCCGCGCACTTCCACCTGCTCGGGCTCGACCGAGCGCTCGCCAGCGTGCTCGCCGAGCAGGCCAATATCCTGCTGACCATCGGCGAACACCGCCGCGCGGCCGAGCTGGGCACGCGGCTGGAAGGGCTGCGCAAGATCCATGCGCAGGCGACCGGCGCCCTCGCCCAGATACCCGCCATCGCCTCATTCGTGCGCGCCCAGCTCGCGCTGGCGGATTCCAACCCGCAGGTAGCGCTCGATGCGCTGGCGGAGGTGCGCAAGTTTGGCGAGAAGTACGGCCGTGCCCGCAACCTGGTCCGGGTCGGATTGCTGGCTGCGGTGGCCCATGACGGACTGCAGCAGGACGCCGAAGCCACGCGTTGCCTGACGCAAGCCGTGACGCTCGCCGAGAAGCTCGGTCTCGTGCGCACCCTGCTCGACATGAAGGACCAGATCGCGGGGCTGCTGGCCCGCCTGCAGAAGGACAACGGCCTGCCCGCGCCCGTATCGCGCTACCTCGCCGATATCCTGGCGCGCATGACGCCAGGCACCGCGAGGGCGGATGCGGCGCCCATCAGCGCTGCCGTGAGTGCCGGCACCCGGATCGCGCCGGACGCCGAGCGCGGCCCCCTGACGCCGCGCGAACTGGAGATCCTCGCGCTGATCGCGGAAGCCATGTCGAACAAGCGCATTGCGCTGACGCTCAACATCACGTTCGGCACGGTGAAGTGGAACGTGAAGAACATCCTGGCCAAGCTGGGTGTGTCGAGCCGATATGATGCGATTGCGCTGGCGCGCCAGCGCGGTTTGCTGAAGTAGGCGTAGTAAGGACGCGACCCGTGCTCTCCCTCACTGCACGTGCTCATGAGCCCGGGGACTATGCGGGCGCCAAGTGGCTCTTTCGTGCGGATCTCACGAAAAGTCATTTGGTTGGAGCTTCCAAGCGCGTATGCTGAAGTTGCCACCTTGGCAAACAACGCACCAGGAGCAAGCCATGGCCAAGAGTCAACTACGCAGCACTCGCGAAGCGAAAAAGCCGAAGCAGCCCAAGAAGCCGTCAGTGCCGGCAACCCCGTTCAGCACGGTTCATTCGAGGGTTGGGAACGAAGGTGTCGCCAAGAAGAAGACGTAAATCGCTTGGGCGCGGACATGCGCGCCACAGTGATCACACGCAACTTGCAACGTTCACCTCAGGGAATTGACGTCTATACATTGAGAGCGCAGACCGCTTCGGGAGGCGCATCATGATTCATCACAATACGGATCCAACTTTTCGCGGACTTCCGCTGTCCGCCGAGCAAGACTCGGAAATTCGTCACTACATGAACAGGAAGGCCAGGCTGGGCAGGCCATGGAATACCCCAGAGCTGCGCGGGATGCTTGAGGACATGCTGCTGCCGCCGAGTACCGAGGACGACAGCGAGAGCGACATCCCCCGCGACGCGTTAGCTATCGCAGAGCGTGCGGTGGCGTTCGTCGACCAGGACATGGAGCCAATCGAGGCGTATGAAGAATTACATGCCGCGATGGAAGCCGAGAGCATGAAAGGAGATACGCACTAGCTGGAGCACTTTGCGCTGCTAGCGAGCGAAGCGATCCGGCCTGTCAAGAGCGTAGAACGCAGGACGACAACATGGCACTTAGTTTTCCCAACCCCAGCCGCAGCTATGACGGGGCCAGGCATGGCGTGTGGTTCTGGGGCTATGACAACGCACGCGAGATTACCTTCATTGTGGACGACCGCGTACTGATGAAAGTCGACTCGGCTTTCGGTTCCGACGAAGCCGGGGTATTGGCCTCCTTCGACCGGCATCGCAACGAGATCCTGAAGATGGCCATGGACCTCTATGCCGAGGGGCCGCAGGTTCTTTACCTGCTGCACTAGTGTCCTGAGTTGGAAGTTCGTTGCAGAAATAAGTCTGTCGAGAAGGCGTGCGAGCCTGGGAGTGAAGCGCAGCAAGGCTGGTGCCTTGCGAGCATTCGCGACGACGGATCGTGCGCGGCGGACTTATGCAACGAACTTGCAATTCAGGACACCAGGAGGTGTGCCAGTACTCCCGGGAGATATTCATGCTGCTGCGCCGCCACGTATGCCTGCTCGCTTTCATCGCCAGTCTGACGCCTCTGTTCCATGGCCATGCGCAGACTCAGCGGCCATCTCCGGCGGACGCCGCGATCAATGATGCAATCTCCGACGCAGTGCGTGAGGGGTCGTACCGCTTCCAGCCCACCCCCACGCAACCGCCTTCCCTTGATGAGCAGTGCAATCAGCTGGCCGAACAGATCGGAGAGACTCCGCGCCGCAGCTACCGACCCTCGGGCGCGCCAGTCGAGAATAGCCAGGGCAACGAAATCTCCACCGTCGAGCGCGACAGGACGCGCAGGCAATTGCAGCGGGTGTATCAGGAAAAGTGTACGCAATAGGCTCACCGCTCCACCCGCGTGACACCAGGCAATCGGATCGACCGCGCCCCGGCTGGTGCGCAGCCGGAATGGGTTGATCGGTGGCCGAAGGAAAATTGCGCCGCGCAATTGTCCGCCGCCGCGAGTGCCCGCCAGACCGGAGCCTGACGGCGCTGCGGCTGGCGCGCGGGACTTCAGGTCGGTGCCTCGGCAAGCCAGCGGTATTCGCCGTTGTCGAAGTCCTTGCGCGCGCGCGAGGATGGCCGCTTCGCCGCCCATATACTCGACGTACTTCTTCGCGGCAGGGACCGGCGGCAGCGGATCTAGCGACGACGGGTTGCTGTCGTAGAAGCCAAGGTAGCGCTGGTACACCGCGCGGGTGTTGTGCTTGACCGTGCCCCAGTAGCCGCGGTTCGGCCAGAAGCTGGCGAGTTCCGGCGGCAGCTTGACAGCCTCCGCGATCTCGGTGCCGACATAGCCTTCGTTCATCAGGCGCACGGACTGGTCATGAATGTACTTGTACGCGTCGCGCTGCTTCTCGAAGTAGCCGATGATGCGGTCGTGTCACCACATCGGCCAGTGGTGCGACTGGAACTTGACCTCGATATCGTTGCCGAATCTCGCGATGGTCTCGTTGATGCCGTCGACCCACCTGGTCGCGTCGCGCACCTGCGCGCCACGCAGCGTCAACAGGTTGTGCAGGGTATTGGTGGTGTTCTCGGCCATCCCCATCGCCTTGAACTGGGGGAACCAGGTGTTCATCTCGGCCGGCGCCTCGGTGCCCCCGGCATCGCCGCTGAGGCGACTGAAGTCATCACATAAGCACCCATCCGCCCTTCCTGCGCGCTTCGTCACACAAATTTCACTTTCAAGGTTTCCATGTTTCGACTATATTCGAAACATGGAAACCAATCGCGCCCTTGAAGCGCTTGCCGCGCTCGCCCATTCGATACGCCTGTCCGTGTTCCGGCTGCTGGTGCAGGCCGGCCCTGCGGGACTTCCTGCCGGCCGGATTGCCGAGTTGATGGATATGCCGGCGTCATCCCTCTCCTTTCACCTGAAGGAATTGCACCGTGCCGGCTTGCTATCCAGCCGGCAAGACGGCCGCTCGATCATTTACATGGCTCATTTCGAGACCATGAACGCATTGCTGGGTTACCTCACGGAAAACTGCTGCGGCGGCAATCCGTGCTCGCCTGTGTCCAACTGTTCCGTTGCCTCGGAGTCCAAATCATGAAGCGCTTCCACGTGCACGTCAGCGTCGCCGACCTGTCTGCGAGCATTCGTTACTACTCGGCCCTCTTCGCAGCCGAGCCAACGGTGGTGAAAGAAGACTATGCGAAGTGGATGCTGGAGGATCCGCGCGTGAACTTCGCCATCTCCGCCCGCGGTGCGGAGACCGGAGTCGACCACCTCGGGTTCCAGACAGACGATGCGGTTGAACTGGCCGAACTGAAGCAGCGAGCCGAAGCGGCGGACATGGCCTTGCTCGACGAAGGCGAGACCACCTGCTGCTATGCGAAAAGCGAGAAGTACTGGGTCACGGACCCGCAAGGCATTGCATGGGAGCACTTCCATACCTTGGGCAACGTGCCGGTGTACGGCGAATCCCGAAAGATCGACGCTGATGGCCAGGAATCGGCCTGTTGCGCTCCCCGCGCTCCGACAGGCAAGCCGGTCGGCATAGCGGTCAACGCCAAGACGTCCTGCTGCTAAGACGCACCCCACTCACTCGTAGCGCCCCATGACCACCAACGTACTGATTCTGTGTACCCACAACTCGGCCCGCAGTGTGCTGAGCGAAGGAATGTTGAACCATCTTGCCAAGCAGTCTGGTCGCGATGTGCGCGCCTATAGCGCCGGAAGCTCGCCCAGCGGGCGCATCAATCCGTTCGCCATCGAGGCGCTTGGCAATGCTGGCGTCGACGTCGGCGAATTCCGCAGCAAGTGCTGGGATGAATTTGTCGGCGAAAGCGCCCCGCAGATGCGGGTGGTCATCACGGTGTGCGACAGTGCGGCCGAAGAGGAGTGTCCGTATTGGCCGGGCAGCCCGGTGAAGGTGCATTGGGGCTACCCCGATCCGTCCAACACGGAAGGCAGCGACGAAAAGAAGCGACAGGCATTCGAACTGACCCGACAGGCCATCGGCTACCGCATGCTGCAGCTGCTCCTGCTTCCGATCGAAGACATGAGCGACACCGAGCTTCAAGAGGCGCTGCAGCGTCTGGCACGGAGTTGATCCATGGACAGCCAGAACGTTGCGACGTCGAGCGTGACCACCTCCAGGCCGGCCATCGGATTCTTCGAGCGGTATCTGACCGTGTGGGTTGCACTGTGCATTGTCGCCGGTATCGCACTGGGGCAGATGCTGCCTGAGGTCTTCCAGGCAATCGGGCGCATGGAGTATGCCCAGGTCAATCTTCCTGTCGGCATGCTCATCTGGGTCATGATCATCCCGATGCTGATCAAGATCGATTTCAGCGCCTTGGGACAGGTGAAATCGCATTGGCGCGGCATCGGCGTGACCTTGTTCATCAACTGGGCGGTCAAACCGTTCTCGATGGCACTGCTCGGATGGATTTTTGTGCGAAACCTCTTTGCGCCGCTGCTTCCCGCCGACCAGCTCGACAGCTATGTGGCTGGACTCATCCTGCTGGCCGCGGCGCCATGCACCGCCATGGTGTTCGTCTGGAGTCAGCTGTGCAAGGGTGACCCGTACTTCACGCTGTCTCAGGTGGCCTTGAACGATGCCATCATGGTCGTCGCCTTTGCACCCGTTGTAGCGTTGCTGCTGGGCTTGTCATCCATCACCGTGCCGTGGGATACCTTGCTCACCTCGGTGGCGCTGTACATCGTCGTGCCCGTCATCATTTCGCAACTGCTGCGCAAGATGCTTCTTGGCCGCGGCGTCGCTCACTTCCAGCGCGTCGTACATCGTCTGGGGCCGTATTCGATTACGGCGCTGCTCCTGACCCTGATCCTGCTGTTTGCATTCCAGGGCAAGGCAATCATCGGCCAGCCGATGGTGATCGCGCTGCTGGCCGTTCCGATCCTGATTCAGGTCTTCTTCAACTCCGGTCTGGCCTACCTTCTGAACCGCAAACTCGGCGTTGCCCATTGCATAGCGGGCCCGTCGAGCCTGATCGGCGCCAGCAACTTTTTCGAGCTCGCCGTCGCCACCGCAATCAGCCTGTTTGGCTTCCAGTCCGGTGCCGCGCTCGCCACGGTGGTAGGCGTACTGATCGAGGTCCCGGTCATGCTGCTGGTCGTCGGCATCGTCAACCGGTCGCAGTCCTGGTATGAGGCCAAGGCCAGCTAAAGAACGGCCCTCTGCTCGCGCATTGCCCTACGAATTCCCTGTGGGCCCTGCTCGAGTTCTTCGCCATAATTGGAGGTGGGCTTCACGGAGGATGAGATGAGCCACGCCCTGGTGGCGGCTGCGGCCGGCTCCCGCGAGCACGACAAGATCGCCGGCTTGCTGCTCATCACGCCGTGGGGCTGGCTCGAGCACGTCGCTGCATACCACTACCGGTGGTTGCCGGTGAAGTGGCTGATGCATGACCAATACGACAGCGTGTCTCACCTTGCGTCGTTCGACCGGCCGGCTCTTAATGTGGTGGCGGAAAACGACAGCATCGTCCCTGCGCAATTCGGTAAGACGCTCTACAACGCGCTGGCCGGTACGAAACAACTGAGGATCGTGAGGGCGGCTGAACACAACGACTGGATTCGCCACGTCGACGATACCTGGTGGCAGGAGGCAATTGGCTTCCTGCTCGCGCCATCCCCCTTTGGCGAGAATCGGTTGCCTGCTGATTGTCGCAGGAGTCGCCTGGCCATGGCTGTCCAGACTGCCCTTTGGTCGTCTGCCCGGAGATATCCATATCGTCCGCGACGGCTTCAGCTTCTACTTCCCAATCACCACTTGCATCGTAGTCTCGCTGTTGCTGTCGTTCCTGATCTGGATGCTGCGCCGCTAGCGGCGAAGCCTTGTGTCGCCCTTGAGACGCCCCGGTGTGCCGGTGGCCATTATGTCGTTCGGCTCGGCTGCCGCGGCCCGCAGCAGCTGTGCACATCCCCGGCCCACGCAGCCCGTACTTCGGCTGCCAGCTTCGCGGCGCGGCCCTCATAGCGTGGCGAGAAATGAAAGGGGGTCACCGCGTGGGCACCTGTGCAGCGGGCGATCCGGCCGGCCTGGGCGGCAGTCAGATGGTTCTTGCGCAATCCGTGAGCGCTGTCCTCGTCCAGGAACACGCTCTCGATGAACAGCTCGTCGGCGCCCTGCATGAGCTGCGACAAGGCTTGCACGTTCTCGTCCGAGTAGCGCAGGTCGGTCACGTAGCCGATACGCCGGCCAGGTTCGACGTCAAGGACCAGCCGGCTCAGCTCGCCAACCTGTCGCGTCGTGGCGTGATTGCCCGCGCGGTCGCGCCATTGCACAAGAATCGGCGCATCGTCGGGCGCGCCAGTGAGGACGGCGTGCTTCAGTTCGCGCAGCCAGGCTCCTGTCGTCAGGCCTGAGGCGACCAACCGCTCCTTGTTGATACCGGGCCGTGCCTTTTCTTCCACCAGGTAGGCCAGGCAAGGCGTTCCATGGTCAACGAAGCACGCGCGCACCCGGAAGGTTGACTCCTCGTGGACGATGTCGCCGGTACTTCCCGCCAGCACCTCACCCTGCCTCGCGAAGCCGTGCCGGCTGGAAAAGCAGGCGCTGCGCCGCTGCCAGTCCAGGCCGAGTTCGGCCACTTCAATTGTCAGGTCGACCGCGTAGCGATGAACCACATTCCATGTATAGCCGTGCAGCTTGTGCTCGACCTGCGCGAGGAATCCCGGGCCGCCGTACAGCGCGATACGGTCCTTGCGCCCGAGCAGCACACGCAGCAGGTGGTCGAAGCCGGAAAAATGATCCATGTGCGCGTGCGTGACGAACACATGTGACAGCCGCATCAGCTCGCGCGGCATCAGCCCGGTGATGTCGCCCAGATCGAACAGCATCGCGCGCCGTTCGTCCAGGAAGTCTACGAACAGTCCGGGATCACCAAAGTCATCGTTGACGAGGCGGGCTTCCAGCAAGTGACGCATGATGTCCACGGTGCCACGAACACCGTTATCCCCCAGTTCCCAGGCAATGCCCGGCCACTCTCGCTGCCATCCTAGGCGCCAATTCCAGCCCCGCCAAGGAACGTGTCGAGCGCGTGCATTGCACGAGCGGCGACGGATCCAAGATTATCTCGGCCAGGGACTTTGGTAGCGTTACGATTTGTTGCCCTGGATCCGGCGCCCTGCGCAAACGTGCCGCATCATTCGCACGCCGGACGGGCGCCGTAAAGCCGGACAGCAGGAAGCCGCCTTGCAGAGGCTCGATGAGGAATCCGCGTACCGGACTTCAAAAAATCTTGCGCATGCTCGCACCGGACTGAACAATAGCGAAAGCATTGATGAAGTTCGTTCATCATTGCCAAAATGCGGCGACCGTGTGCCGCCGCTGCTTTCCGATGGCTTTCGAGCAGACAATAACTCCATGCCCCGCCAAAACTTTAACGACCTGCTGGCATTGATCACCGTCGCGAAGGAGCACAGCTTCACGCGCGCGGCGGCCAAACTTGGCGTTACACAATCTGCGCTGAGTCATACCATTCGCGGTCTCGAAGCCAGGCTCGGCGTGCGACTGCTGACCCGGACCACGCGAAGCGTGTCCACGACCGATGCGGGCGAGTGGCTGATTCGCTCCTTGGGCCCGAAATTCGAAGGGATTGAAGCCGACCTATCCGCGGTGGCGGAACTCGGCGAACGGCCCGCCGGCACGATCCGCATCACCGCGGTGGATCATCCGATCGACGCCATCATCTGGCCTCGCCTGGCGAAGGTGCTGCCACAATACCCCGACTTGAACGTCGAACTGACCGTCGACTATGGGCTCACCAATATCGTCGGCGAACGCTATGACATTGGCGTGCGCTTCGGCGACCAGATCGAGAAGGACATGATCGCGGTTCGCATCAGCCCCGATGTGAAAATGGCCGTCGTTGGCGCGCCCGCCTACTTCAAGGGCCGCGACAAGCCTGCCACGCCGCGCGACCTGCTGGACCAACGCTGCATCAACTTGCGGCTTGCGACGAGCGGCGGCCTCTATGCCTGGGAACTGGCAAAGGGCGCGAAGAAGCTGCAGGCACGCGTCGAGGGCCAACTCGTTTGCAACAGCGTCAACCAGATGCTGAACGCAGCGCTGGATGGATTTGGACTGACATTCCTGCCCTATCCGCTGGTCCAGCCACATGTGGAGGCCGGTCGCCTCGTCCGTGTCATGGACGACTGGTGCCCGACCTTTCCCGGCTATCACGCGTTCTACCCAAGCCGTCGTCAATCTTCGCGCGCCTTGAAGATTGTCATCGACGCAATCCGGTACCGTCCGGAAAGCGCACGCCGCTAGGCCCGCGCAAGCTGGTCGCGGATCGGCAGCGAGCGGATCCGCTTGCCCGTGGCCGCAAAAATTGCATTGCACAGCGCCGGCGCCACCGGCGGCACCGGCGGCTCGCCGACGCCGCCTGGCGGCACGTCGAAATCACCGCCGACCAGCCACGTGTGGATGGCACGCGGCGCCATATGCGAGCGCAGGAGTTCGAAGTCGTGGAAATTGCTCTGCTGCACGCGGCCATGCTGGAACGAAATCTCGCCAAGCATGGCAAGGCTTACGCCCATCACGCAGCCGCCTTCCACTTGCGACCGGATGCGCTCCGGGCTGACCTGCGGACCACAGTCGATCGCCATATCGACACGCGGGATCGAGATCCGGCCTTTGGCATCGACGGCAACTTCGACGACGGTCGCCACATACGTGACGAAGCTGTATGCCATGGCGATACCCAGGCCATGGCCTTTCGGCAGCTTGCGGCCCCAGCCAGCCCGACGGGCGGCTTCCTCGACCACCCGCCGCATGCGCCCGGTGTCGAGTGGATACAGGTCCGGCGATTCACTGTAGTTCCAGCTGTCAGATAGCGTTGCAGGATCGATCTTCCGCGGCGGCCCGATCAGTTCCAGCAGGTAGTCTTTCGGGTCCCGGCCGGCCTGGTGCGCGAGTTCGGCGACGAAGCTCTGCACGGCAAAGGCGTGTGGAATGTTCGACACCGAGCGGAACCAGCCGATACGTGTGTGCGCCGGCACATCGGCCGACTCCAGCCGGATCGACGGGATCTGGAACGGGATGTTGATGGCCGTCATCGCCGCCTCAAACGCCGCCTTGCCTTGCGCGCCGACCTTGAACGTGGACGCGATGGTGGGAGCGGCGGACCGGTGCAGCCAGGCCGCCGGCCTGCCACTGGCATCGAGTACCGACTCCATGCGCTCGACGGATACCGTGTGGTAGTAGTCGTGCCGAATGTCATCGTCACGGGTCCATTGCAGCTTGACCGGCGTACCACCCATCGCCCTGGAAACAAGCGCCGCTTCGGAGATGAAGTCCGCCATCGACTTGCGGCCGAACCCACCGCCCAGCAACGTCAGGTGCAACGTCACGTCCCTCGCCTCGAGCCCGACATGCCTGGCCACGCTTTCCAGGGCCCCCTGCGGCGCTTGCGACGGCGCCCAGATCTCGCATTTCCCATCGACGAAGCGTGCCGTGGCCACCGGTGTTTCCATCGACGCGTGGGCAAGATGGGGGATGTAGTACTCGGCCGAAACCTTGCGCCGGCCGTTGGCAGACGATAGCGCTGCCACGGCATCGCCATCGTTGCGCATCGCCTTGCCGGGCTGGCGCGCCACCGTCTCCAGGGTACGGCGGAACGCGCCCGATTCGTAGTCCGCGTTCATGCCATCGTCCCATTCGAGCTTGAGGGCGGCGCGCCCCTGCATTGCCGCCCAGGTATTCGTCGCCACCACGGCAACGCCACCGACAGGGTTGAACAGTGGCGGACCGTCGTAGCCCTTCAGTTCGACGACGCGCAATACGCCTGGCACTTTCATGGCGTCGGTGCTGTCGACTTTGCGCAGCTTGCCGCCGTACACGGGCGGCCGCGCCATGACAGCGTAGACCATCCCGGGGAGCCGTATGTCGATGCCGTAGGTGGCCTTGCCCTGAGCAATATCGCGGCTGTCGGTCGGCAGGATCTTGCCCTTGCCGATATAGCGGAACGCGTCGGGCTGTTTGAGCCGGAGCTGGCTGTGCTGCGGCAGCGGCTGCCGCATGGCGGCTTCCGCCAATTCACCATAGCCGAGCCGGCGGCCCGTTGGCAGATGAATGACTTCGTGGTTGCGCGCCTGCACCTCGGCCGCCGGCACTTTCCATTGCGCGGCGGCGGCGGCTTCGAGCATCTGGCGCGCCGACGCGCCCACGCGGCGCATCGGGGCCAGGAAATGCCGCATGCTGCGAGAACCGTCCACGTTCTGGCTGCCATAGCGAGCCTCGTTCGCATCGGCCTGCACGATCTTCACGCGGCTCCAGTCGGCTTCCATCTCGTCTGCCACCACCATCGGCAGGCTGGTCCGCACGCCGGTGCCCATCTCGGCGCGATGCGCAACAATCGTCACAGTGCCGTCGCGCGCGAGCGACACGAAGACCAACGGGTTGTCCACCACGCCGCCCGGCATCGAGGCGGCGCCGTACGTCTTCTCCCCTTCAGCGGCATCGGCCTTTGCAATCAGGCCTCCGAACTGGACGGACAACGCAAACGCCGCGCCGGACTGCAAAAAACGGCGGCGCCCCGGTTGCGCCAACGGCTGAATATCGGTGCGCGTCATGCCCTGGCCCCCGTCTTGTTGCCCTGGAGCCGTGACGATGCGAGGCGCACAGCGGCATTGATGCGGGTATAGGTGCCGCATCGACAAAGGTTGCCGCTCATCGCGGCGACGATCTGCGCGTCGGTCGGCTTCGGATTGCTGTTCAGCAGCGCGGTGGCCGTCATGATCTGGCCCGCCTGGCAGTAGCCGCACTGCGCCACGCCGAGCTCTGCCCACGCGTCCTGCACGGCTTTGCCCACGCGATCCGCCTCCATCGCTTCAATCGTGCCCACCGCCTTGCCGCCCACCGCGGAGATCGGCGTCACACAGGAGCGCACCGCCTGGCCGTCGACGTGGACGGTACAGGCGCCGCACAGCGCCATGCCACATCCGAATTTCGTGCCCGTGAAGCCCAATGCATCACGGAGCGTCCACAGCAATGGGGTATCGGGGGGCAGGTCGACATGATGAATCTGACCATTGATCTTGAGCGATGTCATCGGCAATTACGTGGCTGGAGTTTGCGGGATGGTCGCGGGAAAGCGCGCCCCGATCAATGTGCCGTTCCTGCATGCGCTTATGAGTCATCTTCATGAATGCGCACCTCCGGCACGTCGATGGAGCCGGAGTCTGCCATAGGGTGTTAATGAATGCATTTCATAAAGTCTTTGAGTATTCATGATCTAGTCAGGTGCGCCATTCCTTAGCAAGATGTCGCACTATGGAAAAATCAGTTCTTCATCAAACCAACGCCACCCCCCGCAATACCGGCCTGGACGCAGTTGCTGCTCGCTCTATCGGTCGCCGCGGTTCCCGCGCATCCGCAGAGCAGACCTTTTCTCGTCCGGCGTACTGGGGTGGGGTCTTCGCAATGACGCTCTGCGTCTTTGCATTGATAGCCTCTGAGTTCATGCCGGTCAGCCTGCTGACCCCAATGGCCGCCGACCTGCACGTCACGGAAGGGATGGCAGGCCAGGGCATCGCGATCTCTGGGGTTTTTGCCGTCGTCACGAGCCTTTTCATTTCTTCCCTTGCCGGCAGCATGAATCGGAAGACCCTGCTGCTCGGCCTCACAGGCGTGATGGCATTGTCCGGCGCCATCATCGCGATGGCACCGACGTACCTCGCATACATGACCGGACGCGCGTTGATCGGTGTAGTCGTGGGCGGGTTCTGGTCGATGTCCGCTGCCACAGCCATGCGGCTGGTGCCACCTCCCCAGGTGGCACGTGCGCTGGCCGTGTTCAATGGCGGTAATGCACTGGCCACCGTCGTTGCCGCGCCGCTGGGCAGCTATCTCGGGGCGGTCGTTGGCTGGCGCGGGGCCTTCTACTGTCTCGTACCCGTTGCGTTGCTCACGCTCGCCTGGCAATGGGTCAGCCTGCCTGCCATGCCGGTGGAATCTCGTCACGCCAGCCAAGGCAACCCGTTCGCACACCTGCGGAGGCCGGTTGTGGCATTGGGCATGCTCGCTGCGGGCGTGTTTTTCATGGGCCAGTTCACGCTGTTTACCTACATCAGGCCATTCCTCGAAACGGTGACGCGGGTCGATGCTGCGACGCTCTCGCTGATCCTGCTTGCAATGGGCGTGGCGGGCTTCGTCGGCACCTCTCTGATCGGCACCGTGCTAAGACGCGGGTTCTACGCCACGCTGATTGCCATCCCTTTATTGATGGCGGTCATTGTGCTGGCGCTAATCGCTTTTGGCCATCAAGCGAGTGCCGTCATCGCGCTGCTGGCGCTCTGGGGGCTGGTCGCGACAGCTGCACCCGTCGGATGGTGGGGCTGGATCACCCGGACGTTCCCCCACCACGCCGAGGTCGGTGGAGGGCTCATGGTTGCCGTCGTCCAGCTCTCGATTGCGATCGGCTCCACAGTCGGCGGCTTGCTGTTTGACACGCTCGGTTATCAAAGCACGCTTGAAGTGAGCGCGGCAATGTTACTCATTGCCGCCGGACTGACCCATCTGACTTCCCGCTCTGAAGCGCGCTCACCTCACCAGTAAATTTCCGCAAGCTTCATGCGGCATCTCACTTTAAGGACGAAGCAACATCCATGGAACTCAAACGTGCAGGTTCTCAGCCTTCCCTCAAAGGCCCTGCGGAGTGGTTCACGGGCACCGTCCGCATCGACCCGCTGAACAACCCGCCAGCACCGGCCCGCGCGTCATGCGCCGCGGTCACCTTCGAGCCGGGTGCGCGCACGGCATGGCACACCCATCCGCTGGGGCAGACGCTGATCGTCACTGCCGGCTGCGGCTGGACGCAGTGCGAAGGTGAGCGCATCGTCGAAATCCGTGCCGGCGATGTCATCTGGTGTCCGCCCGGCCATCGGCATTGGCACGGCGCGTCTCCGACCACAGCCATGACTCACATCGCAATCCAGGAGGCGCTGGATGGCAAGAACGTCGAGTGGATGGAGCACGTCACTGACGAGCAGTACCTCGCTGGCCCATTGCGCGGGTGAGTCATTCGCTCCGGGAAAGAACCCAAATGCATCGTCTTCTGAAAATCTCCCTGTCCGCCTTGGCTCTGCATGCAGGGATAACTAGAGCGGCCGAGCCTCAGATCAACACGCCTGCAGAGGCCCAGCAGATCACGCGCGCGGGCGATCAGTCCTCGGCCGCGGGCGCAGCGGAATACTTCACTGGCCACGTGCGTATCGATCCGGTCTGGCCCGCTGGCAAGCACATCAACGCTTCCGGCGGGCTGGTCACCTTCGAACCCGGCGCACGCTCTGCCTGGCATACGCATCCTGCAGGTCAGCGGTTGGTGGTGACGTCCGGCGTGGGACTGACGCAGGAATGGGGCAAACCCGTGCAGGTCATTCGTCCTGGTGATGTGGTCTGGTGCCCTCCCGGCGTCAAGCACTGGCATGGCGCCGCGCCCGGCACCGCCATGACACACCTGGCTGTCACCGGCACGGTGGACGGAAAGAATGTCACATGGATGGAGCAAGTCACCGATGCGCAATATAACGCTCGCTGAGCCCCGCAAAGCCCAGCTTTGCTCCGTTGCGCTGGCCATGGCACTGAGTCTGGCCGTGACGTGGAGCTACGCATTCAACGTGCAGGAGACCCAACCAATGACCCACGCTCCAACGACCGCGCCCAACATCTCCGAAACCCTCACTGTGCGTCAGCAAGCCTTCGTGCCCATTGCCGCCTTTGCCGCTATGGGCGACATCGCCAAACTAAGCACCGCGCTAAACCGGGGGCTGGATGCCGGCCTGACGGTGAGTGACGCCAGGGAAGTTCTGGTGCAGCTCTATGCCTATGCAGGCTTTCCGCGCAGCCTCAACGCGCTGGGCGAGTTGATGAAAGTGCTGGACGTACGCGAGCAACGTGGCATCCACGATGCGCCCGGCATTACCCCCAGCCGAGTCATCCCGAAGGGCGATGCGCTACTGGCCGCCGGTACGGCCAACCAGACCAAGCTGTCAGGCGGGCCGGTCGAAGGGCCGCTGTTTGAATTCGCCCCTATCGCCAACGAATACCTCCGTACCCATCTGTTCGGCGACATCTTCGAGCGCGACAACCTCGACTGGCAAAGCCGTGAGTTGGCTACCCTGGGCATGCTGTCCGCATTGCCTGGCGCCGAGCCGCAACTGCAGGCGCACATGCGCATCAGCATGAATGTCGGATTCACGGCAAGCCAATTGCGACAGCTCACCCAGGTGCTGGCCGAGCGCGTGGACGAAGGTGCCGCAGGCCGAGCACGCGAAGCGCTTCAGCGGCACCTGGCCACACTTTCTACAGAGAAGAAATGACCATGCAAGCCACCATGCTCTATGGGGCACGCGACGTCCGCTTCGAGGAACGTCCCGACCCTGCAATCCTGAAGCCCACCGATGCCATCGTGCGCATCGCCGCCACGTGTGTGGCTCCGACCTGTGGCCTTATCGCGGCGCCCAGCCTATTGCCGAGCCTGCATGGCGCCCCTGCGCCAGTGCGGCAGTATCTGCCGCATCTGATCGACTCACGCTGGACGGCAGCATCCGCCCCGGCCAAGTGTTCGACCTGACCCTGCCGCTAGCGCAAGTGGCCGAAGGCTACCGGGCCATGGACGAGCGCCAGGCGATCAAGACGCTGCTGTTGCCCTGACGTATGAGTTCCAAGACATCCCGCGCCACGCTCGCCGCCGCGCTGCTGGGCTTCTTTGTCATCACGCTGGATGCGGTGGTGGTCAACGTTGCGCTACCCACGCTGGGGCGCGATCTGGGCGCAGGCGTCGACGGCCTGCAATGGGTGGTGGACGGCTACACGCTCATGTTCGGCGCGCTACTACTGTCGGCCGGTGCGCTGGCCGACCGCATCGGGGCGCGGCGGACCTTCGGCATCGGGCTGACGGTGTTCGTCGCGGCCTCGGCGGCTTGCGGATGGGCGCCCACGCTGGCGGTGCTGGTGGCGGCGCGCCTGGCACAGGGCTTGGGCGCGGCGGCGATGATGCCCGCTTCCATGGCACTGATTCGCCAGGCCTATCCAGACCCCATCGAGCGCGCGCATGCCGTGACGCTATGGGCACTGGGGGGCGCCATGGCGGCTACGTCCGGCCCGGTGATTGGTGGCTGGCTGGCGTCGTGGAACTGGCGGTGGATCTTTTTCATCAATATGCCGGCTGGCTTGCTCACCCTGGCGTTCCTGGCCCGCACACCGCCATCCCCTAGCCGACCGGTGCCATTCGATGCCGTGGGGCAGGTGACGGCGGTATTTGCAATGGGCGCGCTGGTCTATGGTGCCATCGAGGCAGGGGCGCGGGGACTTAGTGCCACGTCGGTGTGGTCCGCCTTCGTATTGGCATTGGCGGCGCTGGTGCTCTTTGTTTGGTCCCAAGTCCGTAGCGACCACCCCATGGTGCCGGTGGCCGTGTTCGCAACCGGCAACGCACGCATTGCGGTTGCCGTGGGCTTCACCTTCATGGTGGGCTACTACGGCCTACCGTTCGTGATGAGCCTTTACCTGCAGCGGCATCGCGGCCTGTCGGCACTAACGACCGGGGCTGCCTTCTTGCCAATGATGCTGACGGGTCTGGTCATCACGCCCTTCAGCGCGCGGCTGGTGAGGCAGTTCGGGGCTCGAACGATGATCGTCACCGGCCTGGTGGCTATGGCATTGGGCCTAGGCGCCGTGGCGACGCTGCCTGCGTCGGCGCCGGTAACCTGGATCGCCGCACTGATGATGCTGGTCGGCCTGGCCGGGCCACTTGTCGCGCCGCCCGTGACGGGGGTGCTACTGTCCAGTGTGCCGGCGGAACTGGCGGGCACGGCGAGCGGCGTCTTCAACACGAGCCGGCAGCTGGGTGGAGCGCTGGCGGTAGCAGTGTTCGGCACGCTACTAGTGAAAATGCCCAGCTTCATGGCGGGGATGCGAACCAGTCTGGTACTGGCCGCGGCACTTTCGCTATTGACAGCCATAGTCAGCCGGAGGCTCGAACTCACGCCGAGTACGCCAAAAGGGTCCGACCACATTTCATTGCCGCCATGCCCCTCGCATGCTGGCCCCGCAGATTGAGGGGTTTAACGTTGATCCCGGCATGTCCTCTGGCTAAAAGCCCGCCTGCTCGAAATCACGCATCCGCTCAGGCGTGATCAGCGGATAGTCGCTCCCGAACAGGACCGGTCCTTCCGTCCCGTCAGCTCAGTCTGGCGCGGAAAAGGCACAGTTATTCCTAGTCAAGCTGGCACTAGTCAACGCCATTGCACTTGGAGATCCGCAGCAATCCGTGGGACATGTAGAAGTCGCTCTGAAAGACCTGTGAAAGTAGCATCACCGAGAAGCCGGCATCTGCATGGCAACAATGCTTCGCAACTCGACGCCCTTCTCTTCGTCATACTCAGGTGGATGGCGACGCAAGAGTTTTGAGACTATCTGCGTCTTGCCGATGCTGGAATCTCCGTGCAGAAGCAGACACGGCATACGCTCTCGCTCAGGCGCGCGCCAAGGGCGTGGAATGTCTTGCTGAGCATTACCTGGGGCGCAGCACTTGCTATCCATTGCGCTGTGGACGCGGCCATACATGGCTGGCGCTTGGTAGCAACATTATGCAGGGCGGATGGTGCTTGCAATGCGCAAATGAGGCCAAGCGCCTTAGGATCGAGGACATGCAGACCATTGCGCATGCGCGGGGGATATGCGTGGCCGACGCGTATCTCAACAGCAAGACCAAGCTCGAATGGGAGATCATTTGAATTTCAGGTCATTCGACCTCAACCCCGGGGGGCGAGATGCACGTCAAGGGCCTGTAGGGCGAAGGTGACCGCCTGCCCCTTAGTCAGAGGCCACGCACAAATACTTGATCACAACGTAGTCATCAATCCCATAGTGCGAACCCTCGCGGCCCAGTCCCGACTGCTTCACGCCGCCGAACGGCGCAACCTCGTTCGAGATCAACCCGGTATTGATCCCCACCATGCCGTACTCAAGCGCCTCGGCGACACGCCACACGCGCCCGATGTCACGACTGTAAAAGTACGCTGCCAGGCCAAACTCAGTGTCGTTCGCGTACTGGATCACCTCTTCGTCGGACGAGAACTTGAAAAGCGGTGAGAGCGGGCCAAAGGTCTCTTCCCTGGCGACCTTCATGGCCTGCGTCACGCCCGCCAGCACGGTTGGCTCGAAGAAGCCATGGCCCGCGGCATGGCGCCTGCCGCCCGTCAGCAGCCGGGCCCCCTTGGCCAGCGCATCCTCGATATGCGCTTCGACCTTCATCACCGCCGCCTCGTTGATCAGCGGCCCCAGCGCCACCCCCGGCTCAGTGCCGTGGCCCACCTTCAGCTTCTCGACCGCGGCGCAAAGCTTCTGCGCAAACGCGTCGTACACCCGCTCATGCACATAGAACCGATTCGTGCATACGCAGGTCTGGCCGCTGTTGCGGTACTTCGAGGCAATCGCGCCTGCGACGGCTGCATCGAGGTCGGCGTCGTCGAACACGATAAACGGGGCATTGCCGCCAAGTTCGAGCGACACCTTCTTCACGGTCGGTGCGCATTGCGCCATCAGGAGCCGGCCGACCGGCGTCGAGCCTGTAAACGACAGCTTGCGCACGGTCGGGTTGCTGGTCAGCTCGCCGCCGATCGCCTTCGGATCGCCCGTCACCACACTGAACACGCCGGCCGGCACGCCCGCGCGTTCGGCCAGGACCGCCATCGCCAGCGCGGAGAACGGGGTCGCCTCGGCCGGCTTCAGCACGATAGGACAGCCCGCCGCGAGCGCCGGCCCGACCTTGCGCGTGATCATCGCCGCCGGAAAGTTCCACGGCGTAATCGCGGCGCACACCCCGATCGGCTCCTTCGTGACGACAATGCGCTTGTCGGCCGCAGGCGTCGGCATGGTGTCGCCGTACACGCGCTTGCCCTCTTCCGCAAACCATTCGAGAAACGATGCCGCGTAAGTGATCTCGCCTTTGGCCTCGGCAAGCGGCTTGCCTTGCTCCGTGGTCAGGATCAGTGCCAGGTCGTCCGCGTGCGTGAGCATCAGGTCGTGCCACTTGCGAAGGATCGCCGCACGCTCCTTCGCAGTGCGCTGGCGCCACGCCGGCCACGCCGCGTTGGCCGCTTCGATCGCGCGCCTGGTTTCGGCCGCGCCCAGCGCGGGAACCGTGCCGATCAAGGCGCCGGTCGCCGGGTTGCGGACCTCAAACGTCTCGCCGCCGGCAGCGGCTTGCCATTCGCCATGGATATAGGCCTGCTGGCGGAACAGCGCGGGCTCTCTCAGTGCAAGGGTTTCTTGAACAGTGCTCATGATGCGGATTCGATGAAGGGTAGGCGCATTCCACGCCGCACTGCCTGGCAGTGCGGCGCCGGACCATCTGTCAGGACTCAGGCAGGCACGCCCGCCGTTTCCTTCAGCACCTCATCCAGAATGCCGAGGGCTTCGTCGAACACGGCGTCGGGAATGGTAAGCGGGAAGAGGAAGCGAATGACGTTCGTATACACGCCGCACACCAGCAGCAACAGGCCGCGCTCCAGCGCGCGCGCCTGTACGCGCTTCGTCATTTCGGCATCCGCTTCGTTCGTGCCCGCCTTGAAGAACTCCACGGCGACCATCGCGCCGGGTCCGCGTACGTCGGCGATCTGGGGTACGTCATCCCGCAGCGCGACCAGCTTTGCCTTGAGCTTGTCGCCGAGTTGGTTCGCGCGTTCGCAAAGCGCCTCTTCCTCGATGATGTCCAGCACCGCGTGCGCCGCCGCCACCGCGAGCGGGTTGCCGGCATACGTGCCTCCCAGGCCGCCAGGTGCCGCCGCGTCCATCACGTCGGCACGGCCGACCACGCCAGACAGCGGCATGCCGCCTGCCAGGCTCTTCGCCATCGTGGTCAGGTCGGGCACCACCTGATGGTGCTGCATCGCAAAGAGTTTGCCGGTGCGCGCAAAGCCCGTCTGCACCTCGTCGGCGATGAGAAGAATGCCGTGCTCATCGCACAGCTTGCGCAGCCCGCGCACGAAATCCGCGGGCGCCGCGTAGAAGCCGCCCTCGCCCTGCACAGGCTCGAAGATCATGGCGGCGACGCGCTTTGGATCGATGTCAGCCTTGAAGAGCGCCTCGACCGCGCGCAGCGAATCGGCCGTCGTTACGCCATGCAGCGGGTTCGGGTACGGTGCGTGGAACACTTCGCCCGGAAACGGGCCGAAGCCAAGCTTGTACGGCGCCACCTTGCCGGTCAGGGCCATGCCCATCATCGTACGGCCGTGAAAGCCGCCGGAGAAGGCGATCACGCCCGGTCGGCCGGTGAAGGCGCGAGCGATCTTGATGGCGTTCTCGACGGCTTCCGCGCCAGTGGTAAAGAATGCGGTCTTCTTCGCGAAGTCGCCCGGGGCACGCGCATTGATCTTTTCAGCCAGCTCCACGTAAGACGCATAGGGCACGATCTGGTAGGCGGTATGCGTGAACTTGTCCAGTTGGTCCGCCACCGCCTTCACCATCCTGGGATGGCGATGACCCGTGTTCACCACCGCGATACCCGCGGCGAAATCGATGAAACGGCGGCCCTCGACATCCCACAGTTCAGCGTTTTCCGCACGCTCGGCGTAGAAATCGCACATGACGCCAACGCCACGCGGGGTAGCGGCGTTCTTGCGTGCTTGCAGATCAGCGTTCTTTACGGTCATCGTTCTTCGCTCGGTTCAGTCGGAGGTTTGTCGGATCCATCGGCCGGGTGCCTGCCCGGCCCCGCTGGCAGAAACTATAATCAGACTTGGCCCTAAGAATCAGAGCCATTTCTGTATTTTTATAGGAGCCAATTTTGCGCACAACCGTGTTGTCAGACTGGCTGGCTCAGCGCCTCGTTCGCGGCGGCGACGCTCAGCCGGTCTACCGGCAGCTGCACCGGCTGCTCCAGCAGGCCATCCTGAGCCGCGAGCTGCCGGCCGGTACGCGCATGCCGTCGTCGCGATTGCTTGCCGCCGAGCTCGGTATCGCGCGCAACACCGTGACGCAGGTGTACGAGCAGCTCGCGCTGGAAGGCTATGTCACCTCGGCAACCGGCCGCGGAACCTTCGTCACCGACAGCGCGCCGGATGAGATCGTCGGCGCGCGCGACGCGGGCCGCGGCGTGCATGGAACGCCCACTGCGCCACAAGCCGCCGCGCCGCGGCTGTCCGCCCGCGGCACGCGCCTGGTCGAGGGGGCGGGCGTATCGAAGCGGCAAAGCGGTGCCTTCATGCCGGGCGTGCCCGACGTATCGCGCTTTCCGACGCGTGTGTGGACGCGCCTGCACAACAAATACTGGCGGCGGCCGCGCCCCGACCTGCTGACGTACGCGCCGGGCGGCGGCCTGTCGTCGCTGCGCGTTGCACTCGCGGACTACCTGGGCACGTCGCGCTCGGTCCGCTGCGCGCCCGAGCAGATCATCATCACCACCGGAATTCACCAATCCGTCGATCTCGCGGTGCGCCTGCTGACCGATCCTGGCGACGTCATCTGGACCGAAGATCCCTGTTACTGGGGCGTGCGAAGCGTGCTGCAGGTATCCGGGCTGACGACCAGGCCGATTCCCGTCGATGCCGAAGGCATGGCGCCGACCGCCGGGGATCGCGCCAGGCCGCCCAGGCTGATGCTGGTCACGCCGTCGCACCAATATCCTCTGGGGATGGTAATGAGCCTGGCACGGCGCCGGATGCTGCTTGAATACGCGCGCCAGCACAGCGCATGGATCATCGAGGACGACTACGACAGCGAGTTCCGCTATGGCAGCCGGCCCCTTGCCTCCCTGCAAGGAATGGATACGGCAGGGCATGTGATTTATGTCGGTAGTTTTGGCAAGACACTGTTTCCGGGCTTGCGCGTCGGCTACCTCGTCGTGCCCGAGCCACTGGCAGAGAGCTTCGCGACCGCAAGCGCGGAGCTATACCGCGAAGGCCAGTTGCTGCAGCAGGCGGTGCTCGCCGAGTTCATCGCGGAGGGACACTTCGTCTCCCACATCCGGAAGATGCGGGCCCTGTACGACCAGCGACGCCAGGCGCTGCTGGATGCGATCGCGCATCGGTACGGCGACACCCTGCCCGCCATCGGTGGCGACGCGGGACTGCACCTGGTAATGCCGCTGCCACAGGGAACGAACGATCGCGCAGTCACGCAAGCCGCGCTTGAGCGCGATATCGTGGTGCGCGCGCTGTCTGGCTACTACGCGGATCCGGAGCTCGCCACTTCGGGACTGTTGCTTGGCTACGCCTGCGTGCCCGAAAACGAAATCGGCCCGGCCTTCGATACGCTCGCGGGCGTGATCGACGATGCGGTATCCACGCGCGTCTCTACGAATAGCGGCCCGCGACGTCGAGTGGCAGTTGGACTACGTTGAAAGCGCATCGGAGCGGTTCGCATCAGCAATCTGCAATGCAAGGAGCCAATATGATTGATGCACGTAGGGGCAGACCTATTACTACTGACCGTCCAGAAGCTGCAGAACGGTATCGACTCGCAGTGGATCGCATCCTCGGTTCCGAGGCGGGCGCCGCGGACACCCTCGATCAGGCTTTGGCGCTGGACAGCAATCTCGCCCTGGCGCTCGCTGCGCGCCACATGCTTGCTAAAGACTCCGGCGCGGCAGACGCCAATCTCTTCAAAGAGCGTGCGCTACTGGCGGCGCAAGCTGCGCTGCCCTGGGAGCGTGCGCATATCTCCGCGCTCTTTGCCCTGCTTGAAGACCCTTACACCAATCTTGCGGCCACCGAGGCCTACATCGCTGCCAATCCCAGTGACCTGCTGGTCATCTCGCAACTTTGCGGTTATCTGATCTTCTATGGCGGTGTGCGCAAGCTCGAGCGCGTTCTCAATATCATGGAATCGGTCGATCCGCGTTTGCGGGATGATTGGGCCTGGCTTGCACGCCTGGGGTTCGCGGCCAGCGAGGCCGGTGATCGGACTCGTGGTCGTGCACTGGTCGAGCGAGCACTGCGGCAGCGCCCACAGGCTCTCTATGTTATCCATAGCTACGCGCATGTACTGCACGACCAGGGTGAGCCAGGTGAGTCGTTGAAATTGCTGAACAACTGGCTGGATGAACATCGCCCATCGGCGGAGGGCGGCGCTATGTATGGTCACGTGCAGTGGCACCTGGCCCTGGCGGAGTGGCAGTTGGGGTTAGCCGAGCAGGCATGGCAGCGCTATGAGCGTTACTCTGCACCGGAGACAACTCGCTGTGGCCCGGTGTTGACTCTGGCCGATTGTGGCGGCTTTTTGTTGCGCGAATACCTGCGCACAGGAACTACACGTCCGGTTTCAGCCGCGGTTTCCGCCCTGTCCGAGCGCTTCAACGCTATGCTCTCGCACCCGTTTATCGCGCTGCATCTTGCCGGAATCCAGGCATCGGCGGGCGATATTGCTGCGCTTGAGCAAAGCAAGGCGGCTATCACGGACAAGGAACCCAGCGACCAGACACGGCTCTCGCTCAGGCTGTTTGATGCTGTCAGCCAGTTTGCCAGGGGACAGTACGCTGAGGCAGCCGATACCTTGAAGCTGATATCCGCAGATCAACGCGTTAGCGTCGGTGGAAGTCGTGTTGAGCGCATACTCATCGATCTGCTTGAAACAAGAGCCATTGAGCTTGCTGCCTAGTTCACGGTTTCTCTGTTTGCAACTTCACCCCTGGTGGCAGAGTGAGTTTCACAAGGCTGACGTTTCCCAAACACTTGCGCGACCAATGGCACTGTGGTGATTAGCCCTACAGCGAGCAGCGTCCAGCCGATGGCACGGCGTTGTTCCGGATTCACACGGTCGCTGAGCAACAGTGCGAGGCCCGCAGCGCCTGCCGCCCGTGTTCCTGCAATCAACCCGATTTCTGGAATGGTCAGTGATACCTGTCTCATCTGTGCCTCCCGGCGACCTGGAGAATCGAAGCATTTTGCGGCGCGTGCGGCTGACAGTCTGTATGCAAGCCGACACTGCTGATGGTCAAATCAACGAAGACATGCTGGCGGATGCGCACCTTGGCGCTCGCCTTCAGAACAAGGTTAGGATTTATGAGCAGCAATCGCCAACGTCGTGACGGAATTCAAATCCGCCGATCGGGCAAGCGTGCAGCTATCCGGGCGGAGGAAGAGCGACAGCAAGCCAAGAAGCGTGCGGCAGAACTCAGGGGAAAGGTCCTGGTGAATCCCACCAATCTTCGCCCAACAAACAGCTACAGCATCCCCGATTTCGTCACCCGCGGCTACTACGTGGACATGCCATTTCACTGCAAGGCGTGTGGTAAAGCCCAAGTCTGGACCGCTACCCAGCAGAAGTGGTGGTACGAATCAGCCAAAGGGGACGTATGGACCGTCGCCGTGCTTTGTCGGCCTTGCCGGATTCGCGAGCGCGAACGGAAAGCTGCATCTCGAAAGACTCCCCAAGAGGGAATGGCCAGAAAGGCAGGGAATGAAACCTGACAATCCAGTCAACCGGAACGCCGGGAGCCCGCGGACGCGATGCGAGGAAGGGCCGTTCGCCGGCGGTACCTCTCGTGCACTATAAATATCAGACGTAGGCCAGGGCGTTCCGTCCAGGCTCGGAATGCCACCTATCGCCCTGTCCGGCTTGCTGCTGTCGGCATGGCAGGATTCAGCCTACTGCGGGAGAGCGACATGCCCGAGGCAAACAGAGTCATCCTCGTCACGGGGGCTACCGGCGGCATCGGGAGCGCCGTCTGCGCAAGACTGGCGCAAGCAGGTGATTCGCTGATTCTCGCCGCGCGCGACATTGCCAGGCTGCTGCATGATGGCGGGTTCACAAGAGCCTATTGAGCGCTGCACCAAGCAACATCCCTTCCTGGACACGGGCTCGAATACACCAATCGGGATATACAAAAATGGATCTGAACCTCACGGGGAAATCGGTACTCATCACCGGCGGTACACGCGGCATAGGATTTGCCTGCGCCGCCGCGTTTGTCAACGAAGGCGCGGAGGTCACCGTTTCCGGCAGTACACAGGCGTCCGCGGAGAAGGCGCAGCTTGCATTGCGGGAGAAAAGCGGCATCGAGGTGCGTACGCTAGTCGCGGACCTGTCCCGCTCAGAAGGGCGGCAAGCGCTGGCTGACCATTTCGGAAGCGTTGACATTCTCGTGAACAACGCCGGAGCAATTCCTGGTGGAGGGCTGACCGCATTGAGCGACGAGCAATGGCGCGATGCATGGGATCTCAAGGTGCATGGGTACATCGACACGACGCGGAAGGCCCTTCCGGAAATGATGGCCCGCGGCCGGGGCGTCATCGTGAACGTGATCGGAATCGCCGCCCGGATGCCGCGCTACGACTATCTTTGCGGATCGGTTGGCAATGCGGCACTTTCCACGTTCACGCGAACGGTCGGCGCCTACGCCACCACCCGCGGCGTGCGCGTCGTCGGAGTGAATCCAGGCCCGACGGTGACCGATCGTCTGATCTCGCTCTACAAAGCACGCGCGCTTCAGAGGTTCGGGGATGAGTCGCGTTGGGAGGAGATGCTCCAGCACCTGCCCTTCGGACGCGCGGCCAGACCGGAGGAGATCGCCGACCTGGTCGTTTACCTGGCGTCTGACCGAGCCTCCTATTTGAGCGGTGTCGTAGTTGACGTCGATGGCGGGGCGCAATACCGGGACGCCTGAGGGACCCCTGGGGCTGCGGTGATGATGGCGGCGCCTGCCAAGCACGACAACCCGCCGAAGAACCCGAAAAATGGCCAAACACATCGTCTGGCCCTTCAAGAACAGGTCAATCCAAACCGTTCAGATCGCCCCGATACCCCCGCCGCAGATCAGCACCTGCCCCGTGACGTAGTTCGACTCCGGGATGCAGAACAGGTACACCGAACCCGCGGCCTCCTCGGGCCGGCCGGGACGGCCCAGCGGGATCGCCTTCTTCGACTGCTCGGCGATCTGCTCGCTGATCCCGACCTTGATCTCCCGGCCCTCGATGCTCACCGTGGCGCTGTCCTTGCCCGCGAACGGCACGGTCAGGCGGGTCTCGATATGGCCGAACGCCACCGCATTGACGTTGACGTTCAGGCGGCCCCACTCCTTCGACAGTGCCTTGGTCAGCCCGATGATGCCGGCCTTCGCCGCCGAGTAATTGAGCTGACCCGGATTGCCGCCAGCGGATACCGACGAGATGTTGACGATCTTGCGGTACACCTCCCTGCCCTCGGCGATCTCCGCCTTGGCGGCGGTGCTGATGACCGGGTAGGCGGCGCGCAAGATGCGGAACGGCGCCGTCATGTGGCAGTCCACGATCGCCTGCCACTGCTCGTCTGACATCTTCTGGATGACGTTGTCCCAGGTGTAGCCCGCGTTGTTGACGATGATGTCGATGCCGCCGAAGTGGTCCACGGCCGTCTTCACGAAGCGGTCCGCGAAAGCGGTATCCGTCACGCTGCCTACGCAGGCCGCCGCCTCGGCGCCCATGGCACGGATCTCGGCCAGCACTTCGTGCGCCGGATCCGCATCGAGATCGTTGACGACAACGCGGGCGCCTTCCGACGCCAGTTTCAATGCCAGGCTGCGGCCGATGCCCCGGCCCGAGCCGGTGACCAGGGCGACTTTTCCGTCAAGCTTTCCCATGATTCCCCTTGTTCCTTTCGTGCACGTTGCCGAGCCGCTCAGCGACCGCCGAGGCTGCGCGCGATGATGACTTTCTGGATGTGGCTGGTGCCTTCGTAGATCTTCGTCACGCGGGCGTCGCGGTAGTAGCGTTCGACCGGGAAGTCGGTCAGGTAACCATAGCCGCCGTGGATCTGGATCGCGTCCGAGCACACCTTCTCGGCGATCTCGCTCGCATACAGCTTGGCGATCGACGCTTCCTTCGCGCACGGCACGCCAGCGGCCTGCAGGCGCGCGGCATGCAGCATGTACTGGAACGCCACGTCCACCCGGGCGGCCATGTCTGCCAGGTCGAAGGCCACGCCTTGCAGGTTGATGATCGGACCGCCATAGGCCTCGCGTTCCTTCGCGTACTGCACGGCGGCTTCGAGCGCGGCGCGGGCCACGCCGCAGGCCACGGCCGCAATGCCGATGCGGCCTTCCGACAGCATGCTCATCACCTGCTTGTAGCCTCGGCCTTCCTCGCCGAGCAGGTTCTCCGCCGGCACGCAGTGGTCGTCGAGCTGGATCGCTGCTACATGCGCCGATCGCTGGCCCAGCTTCTCCTCGACGCGCGCGACGGTGTAGCCCGGCGCCTTCGGGTCGACGATAAACAGGCTCGGTCCCTTCTTGCCTTCCGGCGTCTCGGTGATCGCCGCGATGCAGATGCCGACGCCCGCCTCGTCGCCGTTCGAGATGAACTGCTTGCTGCCGTTCAGCACATAGTGGTCGCCTTCGCGGCGTGCCGAGGTGCGGAATGCGCCGGTATCCGAACCGGCCTGGGGCTCGGTCAGCAGGCCGGCCACGATGGTTTCGCCCGATGCGATCCCGGGCAGGTACTTGTGCTTCTGCGCGTCGGTGCCCGCATGGGCGACCACGCCAGCTAGGCCGTTGTGGACGTGCAGGATGGTGGCAAAACCCGCGTCGGCAGCGGCGAACTCGGTAATGGCGAGGCAGTACTCGACGAAGGTCGCGGCCGAGCCGCCGTATTCCTCGGGCACGTGCATGCCGAGGAAGCCCAGCTCGCCCACCGCCTTCAGTTCGCTGCGCGGCCAGGCGCCGGTGCGGTCGCGCTCGGCAGCCGTCCCGGCCACCACTTCCTGGGCGACCTTGCGGGCCGCGTCGCGGATCATGACTTCCTGCTCGTTCAGGAGCACGGACGATGTATCGCTCATTTCTCTACCTCTTCTCGGATTCGTTCAGGCAATCAGGCAAACACGCGCACGATGGACTCGGCCACGCAGGCGGGCTTGTCGGACCCCTCCATCTCGACGGTCATTTCATAGGTCAGCTGCGCGCCGTTGTTGTCGAGCGGCTCGAAGCTCGCCAGCCGGAAGTGCGCGCGCAGCCGGGTGTCGACCGGCACGGGCTTGAGGAAGCGCACCTTGTTCAGGCCGTAGTTGACGCCCATCCTGACGTTCTGGATCGCGAACGCCTTCTGCGAAAAGATCGGCAACAGGCTCAGCGTCAGGAAGCCATGCGCGATGGGCGCGCCGAACGGGCCCTTGGCCGCGCGCTCGGGATCGACGTGGATCCATTGATGGTCGCCGGTCGCGTCGGCGAAGGTGTTGATGCGCTGCTGGTCGATCAGGATCCAGTCGCTGGTGCCGACAACCTCTCCCACCAGGGATTGCAGTTGGGCGATGGTTTCGTAGGTCTTCATGTTGTCTCGCTCGTCAGAATGGATTGGAGGGGCGCAGGCGCGGGATGCCGGCCCATATCAGGCCGTGGTGGCGTGCAGCCCCGCTTGCAGCGCTGCCGCACAGGCCGCCTCGTGGCTGTCGCTGCTGCCGAGCAACAGGTCGGCCACCACGGCGCGCTTGTAGTAGTGGCCGACCGCGTATTCCTCGGTCATGCCGATGCCGCCATGCAGCTGGATGCCCTGGCCGCATACGAACTTCGCCGCGCGGCCGATCAGCATCTTGGCCGCCGACAACACCTGCAGCCGCGTCGCGGCATCGTCGTTCGCCATGGATGCCAGGGCCGCGTGCAGCATCGACCGGGCCACCTCCATCTCCGCGGCCATCTCGGCCATGCGGTGCTGCAGCGCCTGGAACGACCCGATGGCCACGCCGAACTGCTGGCGCGTCTTCAGGTACTCGGCGGTCATCTCGATGGTTTTTTCCATCGCCCCGATCAGTTCGGCACACAGCGCGACCGTGCCGCTCGCCAGTCCGGCCTGGAGCGCGGCGAGGCCCTGTCCGGGCTCGCCCAGCACCGCATCGCCCGCGACGTTGACACCATCGAAGGTCAGTTCCTCGACCCAGCTGCCGTCATGCAGCGGCAGGGCGCGGCGGCTCAGGCCCGGGGTCTCGGCATCGACCAGCAGCAGCGTGATGCCCGGCGCATCCGGCACTTGCGCGGACACGATGAACGCATGCGCGCCGACCGCGCCGAGCACCAGCGACTTGCGGCCGCTCAGCACAAAGCGGTGGCTATCGCGTTCGGCCCGCAGGGACACCGGCTCGGCCAGGCCGCGCGACGCCGGCTCGCTATATGCGAGTGCGATGCGCAACGAGCCGACGGCCAGCAGCGGCAGCAGCCGCGCCTTCTGCGCCTCCGTCGCGCCGGCCACCAGCGTTTGCGCCGCCAGGACCGCGCACCCCAGGTAAGGCTCCACCACGAGCCCGCGCCCGAACTCCTGCGTGATGATGGCGGTATCGGCCAGCGTGCCTCCAAGGCCGCCATGGGCTTCCGGCAGTGCCGCCATCAGCCAGCCGTTCTCGGCGAACAGGCTCCAGTTGCCTTCGCTGCCGTTCCTGCCGGCCTTCAGCAAGGCGCCGCGCGCTTCGAAGGTATAGGCCTTGTCGATGAAGCGGCGCACGCTGTCCTGCAGCAGTTGTTGTTCCGAAGTCAGATCGAAGTCCATGCTATGTCCCTTGCGGCGGACGCAGCGTCATCATGCTGTCGTGCCGGTCCCAGATTTCGCAGCGCCGGCTTTCTCCGGTACCCCCGGATGCCTCGGCATGCTGGCTTGAGTACCCATCTTAGGGACGCAACCGCGCTTTCTTCCCCTCCCCTTTTTGCAGGGGCCACGCATCCCGCGGCTACGCGGCGGCCAGCGCATGGCGCCGGCGGCGCAGCCGCAGGCGCCCCGCCGCGTCCATCTCGCCCTGGTCCCGCGTCCGGAAGAAGCCGTCCGGCGTCAGGCTGTCGGCGGTCTTGTCCGGCGCCTTGTAGTAGCCGATCATCTGTCCCGGGCTCTTGACCAGCACCTCGCCATTGCCGGCAATGCGGCATTCGACGCCGGGGTTGCACCGGCCCACATAGCCCGCGCGCGCCTGTCCCGGTAGGCTGAGATGGGAATAGCCGAAGTTCTCGGGCAGGCCGTAGCCGGCCACCACCTGCAGGCCGGCCGCGCCGTACCACGCCGACACCTCGCGCGGTACTGGCCCGCCGGCCGCGAAGGCAACTCGGGCCTGGTCCAGGCCGATGCGGCGGCGCTGCAGCCACCGCAGGCCCCGCGACAACCCCGGCACGGCAAGCAGCCGGCGATGCAGCGCCGGCGACACGTAGGGACAGAACGGCAGGCCGCACAGCGCCCAGGCGCGCAGGAACCGCATGGAACAGCGTTGGCCTGGCGCGGCGCAGGTCCTTCAGGATGGTGTCGGGCCGTTCGTAGAAGAACACGCGGTAGCCGAAGCAGAGCGAGGCGCATTCGACCACCAGCCGGCCGGCGCACTCCGCCAGCGGCAGGTAGGCCAGCAGGCGGTCGGCCGCCGTGCGGCGGTGCTGCGGCGGCAGCGCGTCATTGAGCGCGCGCGGCACCTCGCACAGTGTGCGGAAGCGGTGCATCACCCCCCTCAGGCGTCCGGTGCTGCCCGGCACGTAGAGAATCGTCGCCAGCGCGGCCGGCTCGGGCAACGTGACGGTGCGCAGCCGTGGCGTGGCCGCGATGACCGACTGCCATGCCTCGCCACGTCCTGGGCCGGCCTGCGGCAGGCGGATCACCGGCATATCCTCCGGTACCGCCGCTTCGTGTTCGCGCCATCGGGCGGCGTCATCGAACGGCTGGCCGATGAAGGCCAGGCGCGCATCGCTGTGGGCCAGCATATAGGCGACGCCGCGCCGGTCGGCATCCGGACACACGGTCACGCTGACATGACCGGCCATCCAGATCGCCAGGTCGGCAATGATCCAGTGCGCGCTGTTCTGCCCGAGGATGGCAATCTTCGACCCAGGCGGCAAGCCCTGTGCCAGCAGGTACGAGGCCATGCGCCTGACCTCGTCCGCCACCTCGCACCAGCGGTAGTCCGCCACGGTGCCGTCAGGCTGCGGCTGCGTGAGATATACCGCGAACGGTGACTCGCGCTCCCAGTGCAGCAGGCAGTGCACGGGGGTTGGCAGGCGATGCGGATCTGGCATGGCGGTGGTCACGGTCGGTGAATGGCGGGACGGCGGGAACCTACATGCCGCCCAGGCAGAGGTACTTCATCTCCAGGTACTCGTCCATGCCGTAGCGCGAGCCTTCGCGTCCGAGGCCCGATTGCTTGACGCCGCCGAACGGCGCCACTTCATTGGAGATCACGCCCGTGTTGATGCCGACCATGCCGTACTCCAGGGCTTCCGCCACCCGCCATACGCGGCCGATGTCGCGGCTGTAGAAGTACGAGGCGAGCCCCGAGTCCGTGTTGTTGGCCATCGCCACGACCTCGGCTTCATCGTGGAAGCGGAACACCGCGGCCACTGGCCCGAATGTCTCCTCGGTGGCGATCAGCATGTCGGATGTGGCCCCGGCCAGCACCGTCGGCCGGACAAACCGTGCCGATCCGAGCCCGGCCGCCAGCTCGCCGCCCGTCATGAGGCTCGCGCCCTTCGCGAGCGCATCGTCGATGTGCTCGCGCACCTTGGCCACTGCGGCATCGTCGATCAGCGGGCCCTGCGCCACGCCTGGCTCGAAGCCATCGCCGAGCTGCAGTTCCGCGGCCTTGCGCGCGAGCTTGTCGACGAAGACGTCGTAGACCCTGTCGTGAACGTAGAAGCGATTCGTGCAGACACAGGTCTGGCCGGCGTTGCGAAACTTCGAAGCGATGGCCCCGTCCACGGCCGCGTCGATATCGGCGTCGTCGAACACGATGAACGGTGCATGGCCCCCGAGTTCGAGCGCGAGCTTCTTGACCGTCGGGGCGCACTGCTGCATCAGGATGCTACCGACAGGCGTCGACCCCGTGAACGAGAGGTGCCGCACCACCGGCGACTCGCACAGCACCTTGCCGATGGCGGAAGATGCCGTTCCGGTCGTCACGACGTTGAGGACACCCGGTGGAATGCCGGCACGGTGCGCGAGTTCCGCAAGGGCCAGCGCGCACAGCGGCGTCTGTCCGGCCGGCTTGATGACAATGGTGCACCCCGCCGCCAGCGCCGGCGCCGCCTTGCGGGTGATCATGGCGATCGGGAAGTTCCATGGCGTGATCGCGGCACAGACGCCGATCGGTTGCTTTAGCACCAGGAGCCGCTTGTCTGGCGCAGGCGTGGCCAGCACGTCGCCGTCCACGCGCTTGGCCTCCTCGGCGAACCATTCGACAAACGATGCCCCATACCCCACTTCGCCGAGCGCTTCAGCCAGCGGCTTGCCTTGCTCGGCGGTCATGATCGCCGCCAGGTCCTGGGCGTGCGCCGTCATCAGATCAAACCAGCGGCGCAGGTATGCCGCGCGCTCCTTGCCCGTGCGTGAGCGCCACGCGGGAAGTGCGGCGTCTGCAGCGGCAATAGCCTCGCCAGCCTCGTCCACGCCGAGATTGGCAACCCTGGCAATGGTCTGGTCGGTCGCGGGATTGTGGACGGCAAAGGTGCCGCCATCATTTGCAGGCACCCAGCTGCCGTTGATATAAGCCCGGTCTCGAATGAGCAGGCCGTCCTTGATGCGCGTGTGAAGAGAGGACATGGTTTTGGGATAAGGTGCGGCAGGCCGCATGAAGTTCGCTGGCCCGAGACTAGCCGCGCCGCCGGGGGCGGCGCACCTACCGCATAGGGGGGGACCGGCGCGCCTGCGTCGAGGCCGGCACCGCAACTTGGGGCGCCCCTCCCCTCCCTCTCTTCTCGGGAGGGGCATCGCGAAAAACCGCACTCCTACACTGCTCCGTTAGGACATCAAAAAACAGCCACGGAGACAGCGATGAGAATGGACTTCGCCCGCGTCATGGGGCAGGTTGCCGCACAGTTTGCCGACCAGGAAGCGCTCGTCAACATCGAGCGGAACCGGCGCTACACCTTCCGCGAACTGCACAGTCTGACCAACCGCATCGCCAACATGATGCGCACGCGCCTGGGCCTGCATCGCGGCGATGTCGCGCTCTGCATCCTGGAGAACGACAACCTTTCGCTGCTCCACGCCTGGACGGCCTTCAAGGGCGATGTGGCGGTGGCGCACACCAATATCCGCGACGCCTTCGACGAGCACCGCTGGCAGGTCGAGTTCATCCGGCCCAAGGTTGTGTTCATCGAAACCCCTCTGCTGGACCGCTACGCGGACATGCTGCGCGAGCGCGGCGTGACCGTGGTGTGCATGGACGCGCCCACAGCGCCGCGCGAGGGCGTGCATCATTTCTGGTACCTGCTCGACGGCATCCCCGATACGGACCCGGGGATCCAGTCCGACACGCAGTCGGACATCCTGATCTACCGCTTCACCGGCGGCACGACCGGCCGCAGCAAGTGCGCGCAGTACACCATCGACAACTGGCTTGCCGCACGCGACACCATGTATGCCGATCCCGAGCAGAGCGTGGCGCTGAACCGCGAGACGCGCTACCTGCATATCGCGCCGGTCAGCCACGGCTCGGGGCTGTCGTTCCTGCCGACGCTGTTTCGCGGCGGCTGCACGCTGACGCAGAACGCGGCCGACCTGAAGGCCTGGTGCCGCAACGTCGAGGCGGAAAAGGTCACCACCACGCTGATGGTGCCAACCCTGGTGAACCTGCTGCTGGACCTGCCCGAAGCCACCGGGTACGACCTTTCCAGCCTGCGCACGCTCTACTATGGCGCCGCGCCGATGAGCCCGGCCAAGCTGGGACAGGCCCAGCAGCGCTTCGGCAACATCTTCTTCCAGCTCTATGGCGCGACCGAATGCGCGCAGGCGGTCTGCACGCTGACCCAGTCCGACCACCTGACGGCGATCGAGACGGGCCGGCTCGCCTCCGCGGGCCGGCCGACCATCGGCATCGAGATGCGCATCGTCGACGAAGCGGGCAACGACGTCCCGCGCGGCAGCACGGGAGAGATCTGGCTGCGCGGACGCGGCACCATCAGCGGCTACTACGGCAACCCGGAAGGCACGGCGTCGGAGTTCTCCGACGGCTTCTGGAAATCCGGCGACCTCGGCTATGTCGACGAGGCCGGCTACGTGTTCATCGTCGACCGCAAGAAGGACATGATCATCAGCGGCGGCTTCAACGTGTATGCAGTCGAAGTGGAAGCTTCCCTCAATGCTCATCCGGCCGTCTTTATGTCGGCGGTGGTAGGCGTTCCGCATGACAAGTGGGGCGAGGCGGTGCATGCGGAGGTAGTGCTGCGGCCTGGCGCCACGGTCGGGACGGAGATGCTGATCGAACATGTCAAGGACAAGCTGGGCCGCTTCAAGGCACCAAAGACGATCGCCATGGTCGAGGCACTGCCGGTCAGTGCGGTCGGCAAGGTGCTGCGCCGGCGCGTGCGCGAGAAATACTGGACTGACCAGCCCAGGCAGGTCTCCTGACCAGACTGGCATCCGGCGGCACGGACTTCGGGGGGAGGCGAGGTGCGCCGGGCAGCCAGCAATCAAAGGCTTCGCGCTTGATCTCCGCGTTGTTTGGTTCTCCGGCTTCGTGCCGGAGTTTTTTTCTACATTCCGCCAGCATGTCATCCCACGCCCGCAACACCCGTCAGGACTACTTCCACCACCAGCCCATCACCACCCGCTGGATGGACAACGACGCCTACGGCCACGTCAACAACGTGGTGTACTACAGCTACTTCGACACAGTGGTGAATACCTATCTCATCAGCCAGGGTGTACTGGACCCGAACGGCGGGCGCACCATCGGGCTGGTGATCGAGACCCAGTGCAACTATTTCGCGCCGCTGAGCTTCCCGGACACCGTCGTGGCGGGGTTGCGCGTCGCGCGCCTGGGCAGTTCCAGCGTGCGCTACGAGGTGGGGCTGTTCCGGGGCGATGACGAGATCGCCGCCGCTCAGGGGCACTTCGTCCATGTCTATGTCGACCGGGCCTCGCGGCGGCCGGTTGCCCTGCCGCCGGCATTGCGCGAGGCATTGTTGCCGCTCGCCGGCCCGGTGGGCTGCGGCACCGCTTGAGGCACCGGTTCGCCACGATTGCCATGGCAGCCGCCTCACGCTCCGGCCCCGCCTCCGTCAGCCGGCTCCAGCCGCGCATCAGCGCGCTGCTCGCGCAGGTGCGCGAAACCAGCCGCCATGCCATCCGGCTGGCCCGCGCCAGTGCCCGGCGCGGCGAAGGCGACTTCGCCGATTGCCTCGCACGGCAATATGACCATTGGATTGCGTTCAGCCAGGGAAAGCAACGCCTGATCCGGATTGCCAGCGCGGCGGAAGTCGGCGCGCTGAGCCTGCGGCATCTGCAGTACGGGGAGCACGATGTCGGCATGACCGACGATGCGGCCGTGCGCGCGCTCTACTGGACCACCGCGCGCCGCTGGCAGAGCGCGAGACACGATGCCATGAACGCCAACGCGATGGAAGCGGGACCGGCGGGACACTCTCAGCCGGACCTGGACGCGATGTGCGGCGCATGCCGGGAACTGCATGGCGATGCGCGCCGGCACCGGCCCCATGCGGCCCTGCATGCGACGCCTCCAGCCAGCCCGGCCCCTCTGCGCGCCGGTGGCCGCTGGTTCCGGTGCACCGAATGCCCCACGCGATGGGTGCGCCGCCATCCGGCCCATGAGCCGTTCGCGGTCTGGACGGCCACGGCGGCTGCCGCTTAGCAGGGCCCGGCGGATCAGTTCGCGCTCAGTACGCGGCCTGATAGATCGCCAGTGCGTCGGCTTCCGTGACGCTGCGCGGATTGTTGACCAGCAGGCGCGTCTGCAGCATCGCATCCTTCGCCAGCCGGGGAAGGTCTTCCTCCTTGATGCCCACATCGCGCAGGCGGCGCGGAATGCCCGTTGCCTCGATCATGCCCTCCAGGGCGCGGATCAGGCTGTCAGCGAGTTCGCGCGGACTACCTTCCGCCCAGGGCAGGATGACGCGCGCGAGTTCCGCGTAACGGTCCGCGGCTTGCGCCACATTGAAGCGCAGCACATGCGGCAACACCAGCGCATTGGACAGGCCGTGCGGCACATGGAAAATGCCGCCGACGGGATAAGCCAGCGCATGCACCGCCGCGACCGGCGCGTTGGCGAACGCCTGACCCGCGAACATGGCGCCGAGCAGCATGCCTTCGCGCGCTTCGCGGTCCAAGCCGTCGTCGCAGGCGCGCAGCAGGTGGCGCGACAACAGGCTCAGCGCCTGCTGGGCGAGCATGTCCGAGACCGGATTCTTCAGGTGCGCGCTGGTGTAGGCCTCGATCGCATGAACCATGGCGTCGATGCCGGTCGCCGCGGTGGCGGCACGCGGCAGGCCGATGGTCAGCTCGGCGTCCAGGATAGCCACGTCGGCAAGCAGCTGCGGCGCGACGATGCCGGTCTTGGTCGTCTCGCCCGTGGTAACGATGGAGACCGCCGTCACCTCCGAGCCCGTGCCGGCCGTGGTCGGCATCTGCACCAGCGGAAGACGGCCGCCCGTAACCTGCTTCACGCCGTAGATCTCCGGAAGCGTCTGTGTCCCCGGTACCAGCACGGCGAGCAGTTTGGCAACGTCCATCGAGGAGCCGCCCCCAAGGCCGAGCACCACCTCTACACGCGCGGACCTTGCACGGTGCACCGCATCGATGACGATCCGCTCCGGCGGGTCGGCAATCACATCGTCGATCAGCGTGACCTGCCAGCCATTGGCTTCAAGGTCGGCGAGCGCAGGGCCAATCAGTCCGCTGCGATGCAGGAAGCCATCGGTCACAAGGCACAGGCGCGACAACGCCGGATACTGCTCGCGCAACAGCGCGCCGAGGCGGCGCGCCACGCCATATTCGACCACCAGGGTCGGAACGGTCTGAAAACGAAACACGTTCAAGATGCATGCCTCCGGCGGCCGGGTCAGGCCAGACTGCGAGAAATGATGAGCTTCTGGATATGGCTCGTGCCCTCGTAGATGCGGGTCACGCGCACGTCGCGCAGGTAGCGTTCCACCGGGAAATCCGTGAGGTAACCGTAGCCGCCATGGATCTGCAGGGCATCCGAGCAGACCTCCTCGGTAATATCGCTCGCATACATCTTGGCCATCGCCGCTTCGCGCGCGCAATCGACTCCGGCATCGGCCAGGCGCGCGGCGTGCAGGCAGTACTGGAAGGCGGTCTCGACGCGCGCCGACATATCGGCCAGGTCGAATGCAACGCCCTGCAGCTGATTGATCGGTGCGCCATAGGCTTCGCGCTCGGCGGCATAAGTGGTGGCGGCTTCCAGCGCGCCACGCGCCGCGCCTGCGGCAATGAAGGCGATACCGATGCGGCCGTCGGACAGCGAACTCATCACGGTGCGATAGCCCTGTCCTTCCGCGCCCAGCAGGTCACCCACGGGAGCCCGGTAGTTTTCCAGCGCGATCTGCGCGGTATGCGCGGTGTGCTGGCCCAGCTTCTCCTCGATACGGGTGACCACGTAGCCGGGCTGCTTCGGGTCGACCAGGATGGTGCTCGCGCCCTTCTTTCCAGCCGCCTTGTCCGTCAGCACGAACGCGATGCCGACACCGGCCTCGCTGCCGTTCGAGATGAATTGCTTGGCGCCGTTCAGCACGTAGTGGTCGCCGTCGCGCACACCGGTGGCGCGCAGCGCCGCGGTGTCGGAGCCGGCATGCGGCTCGCTCAGCAGGAAGGCCCCGATGGATTCGCCGCTCGCCATGGCGGGCAGGTAGCGCTGCTTCTGCGCTTCGGTGCCATGCGCCGCGATGGTCGCCGCGACAAAGTTGTGGACATGCACGATCGTGGCCAGGCCGGCGTCGACCGACGCGAACTGGTGCTGTGCCAGGCAGAATTCCAGCAGACCCGAGCCGCTGCCGCCATAGGCTTCCGGAACCAGCATGCCCATGAAGCCGAGCTCGCCCAGCACCTTGAGCTCGTCACTCGGCCAGGCCGAGGCGCGGTCGCGCGCCGCCGCCGTGGGGGCAATCACCTCGGCCGCCAGGCGGCGGGCCGAATCGTTGATCAGGTTCTGCTGTTCGGTGAAGAGTGCGGTGTTGATGTCTGCCATGGCGGTGTTTGCTTGATGTCGTATCGTCGGTTGCGGCATGCGCCAGGACTGGCGCGCATGCCGCGGAGATCTCCGGCGTGAGCCGATTGCCCAGCCCAGCATAGAGCGCGGGAGCCGGCCACGCCCCCCCCGTGAAAGGAGGGAGGCGGACGCCAGCCGCCGTCGCATCGGGTCCTGCATCGCGCAGGGCCAATGCACAACGGGCCAGCTCGAGCAGCAAGCCATGCCGGTCATCGATCGACGCGTCCCGCGCCGGCCGGTCAAGACACCGCAGCAGGGTGTCGCGCCATTGCCGCAGCGCGTGCGTTGGGTGCAGTTCGTCGCCGTCGGCGTCATGTGCCGCAGCCCCCTGGTTCGCAATGGCGGATTCTTGCTTCATGCTGCCCACCTGATTTGCGTCGGCGGCGCCGGGCTCACGCAATCGTGCCGGTCCGGCCAGCGCGGTACCACGCCACGCCGGCGTCATCGACGCGCACGTCCAGTTCGCCAAGCGCATCCAGGTAGTTCAGATGCGCGATGGTTTCGCCCGTGGCGAGCGCGTACTGCAGGGCGTCGTCGCCTGTCACCGGAATCGCGAACAGCACCGCGAACAGGTCGATGACGCGCCGCGGCTCGCGCAGCGCCTCGCGCAGCCGCGCCACGCCACGCCACAGCGCCTGCTCCAGCCGGTCGATGCGCGCATGGAGCCCTTCGAACGGTTCATTGTGTGCCGGCAGCACCAGCACGTCGGCCGGCACCATGCGCCGGATACGCGCGAGCGATGCCTCCCAGCCGGCGAGCGGATTGGCATCGGGCTCCATCGGGTGCACCGACACATTGGGTGAAATGCGCGGCAGCACCTGATCGCCGGCAATCATCACGTGCAGGTCGCGCGAATAGAGGCACGCATGCTCGGGCGTATGGCCCTGCCCGATGACAACCTGCCAGTCGTGGGCGCCGATGCGCACGACTGCGCCATCTTCGATGCGGCGAAAGCTGCGCGGCAGGCGCGAGACCATCCTGCCGGCACGGCCAAAGCGGCTCCGGTAGCCCGCGAGCGCGGCTTCGTCCCAGCCCGCACGCTGATAGAACGCAATGCCTTCGGGCGGGACGTCCTGGCCGACCTCGGCGACCATGGCAAGGCTGTGCAGGTATTCGAGTCCTGTCATCCAGAGGCGGCACCCGAAGCGCTCGGTGAGCCAGCCAGCCATGCCGACGTGGTCGGGATGCTGGTGCGTGACGAACACGCGCGTGACGGGCTTCCCGCCGAGCGGCCCGGCGAGCAGGGCTTCCCAGGTTTGCACCGTTTCCGGCGCAAGCACGCCGGTATCGACGATCGCCCAGCCTTCGCCGTCTTCGATGGCCCAGACGTTGATGTGCCTGAGCACATTGGGCAAGGGCAGGCGCATCCACAGGACGCCGGGCGCGATCTCGAAAGCCTGGCCGGGCGCCGGTGCGTCACCGCACGGATAATGCAGCCTTGCGGCGGGCTGGCCGAAGTGTTCGGAATCAGGGCGATACATGGATGGGCTCCCGCAGTCGAACCATCGCCAGCCGACTCGCGGGGCAAACGGATTCAGGTGAACGTTGCCGGTGGCCTTGGCGCTGTCCGCTGCCACCGTCCTTCTGTGCGCAGGTTGAAAGATAGCCCGGCCACCGCACACCGCGCCCCCCTCCTTCGGGAAGGGTCAGCCGCGAGCGGGTCCTTTGCGCCGCCTCGATGTTGTGTTCCGATAACACACTGGTGAAATCCCTCATGCGCGCGCAGTCCGGCAGGCCATGCGCCGCATATGACGGTGCGTAGCCGTTCCGAGGTGGCCGCGCGCCGATCCAGGCTGGTACCCCGCCCCTCCCCCCTCCCTTTTTGATAGGCGAGACGCCACAGCGCCCGTCTCTACTGTCAAAGCGCGCTGGCGGCCTGGCTGACGGGCAGCGCTGCCGGCGTGTTCGCACGGCCGGCCCAAGACAGGCACAAGCCTGCGTTGACAGCTACAGACCAAAGGAAAAAAAGGAGACTTCCGAGCATGAAGAAATCGCTTATCGCCCTTGCAGCACTCGGCACCGCAGGCGGGGCGGCGCATGCCCAGACCAGCGTCACGCTCTACGGCGTGATCGACACGGGCATCGAGTACGTCAACCGGGTCGCGTCCGCGCCGAGCGCCCTGTCGCCGACGAACTCCCTGAATGGCGTCGCCCCCGCCGGCCCGCGTGTCGGGATGAATGGCAACGGCGGCCTGTCGGCCTCGCGCTGGGGCTTGCGCGGCGCGGAAGACCTCGGCGGTGGCCTGAAGGCCATTTTCACGCTGGAGAGCCAGTTCACTCCCGACACCGGCGCGTTCGCCGGCAATACCGGCATCTTCAACCGCCAGGCGTACGTCGGCCTGAGCAGCGAGTACGGCAAGCTCACGTTCGGCAAACAGTATTCGAGCCTTGCGGAAGGCATGCTGAACTTCTCCCCGACCCGCGCCGCGCCGGCCTACGAGCCGGGCGTGTGGTGGCTGGGCGTAAATTACCGGCCCGCCAACACCATCAAGTACACGGGCGCCTTCGGGGCGCTGTCGGTCGCGGCCCACTACTCCTTCGGCGCCGGCACCGCGTTGTCGTCGCTCAGCGGCGGCGGCATTCTCTACGGCGGCGGCCTCGGCGAAACGCCGGGCGAATGGAAGGACAACACGGCCTGGGGCGCTTCGGCATCCTATCTGGGCGAAAACTTCGGCTTCGGCGTCGGCTACGACGAGTGGCACCCCGCCGTGACCGTCGGCAACCCCGGCAAGGTGCGCAAGCTTGGCGCTGCCGGCAGCTATACCACCGGTCCGTGGAAGTTCGTCGCCGGCTATCGCTGGGGCGACCAGACCTACGCCAACGGCAACACCGGCCTGCGCGACGATTACTGGTTCGGCGGCGTGAGCTATCGCTTCACCCCGGCATTCGACGTCCAGCTCGCCTACTTCTACACGAACATCAAGCAGCTGGCCCTGACCAACACCGGCGCGTCGACCAACCCGGCGAATCCGCAGCAAGTGAGCCTGGTGCTGGACTACACCCTCAGCAAGCGGACCGACGTCTACCTGACCACGGCGTGGGCGCACAACGGCAGCCTCGCCAACGACGGCCCGTTCACCGGCTACCTGTTCAACTACGCCTCGGCGCCGGGCCAGAAGAACATGATCGGCGTGATGGCCGGTATCCGTCACGCCTTCTGAGTTCCACGGCAGCACAGTCGCCGCAGGCACACCGCACTTCTGCCTCCGGCGGCTGTGCTCCGATAGCAAACAAGACCAGGGGTCACGCGACTCCAGCTCCATGCCGGCCTGAGTTTGAAGCTGGGCGCTGCCGGACGTGAGGCGGGCCCGTTCCCACTTTCGGTCGGGCCTGCTCACACGGATGACAGCCATAGACCGGGATCCCGCAATGGTTGTCGTGCCAATGACGGCTATGCACTGCCTCCGTCCTGCGCGTCAGCGTCATCCATCAGGCCTCGGCGGACCTCACACAACGCCTCGATGTAGAAATCGCGATTCCTTCGCATGCGTTCGACGGGCGCCGCCAGTGCCAAGGCGACTGGTTGCCCACCGAACCGTCCGGCCACGGCCATACCATTCGCGCCCTCACTGCCTTCTTCATTGGACTCGTGCCAGCCACGCTGGCGACCAACAGTGATTTGGGCGATCAGCTTGTTCAGATCGACAACGCTATGCGGGGTGATCTTTCGGAGGTCACTTCCGGCGAGCAATGCGCGCGCCTCGTCATCCGGCAGGAGCGAGAGCAGTCCTTTGCCGAGCGCGGAGACATGCAGCGCGACGCGGGTTCCGATGTCGGTCTCAAACCGTAGCGGCTGCCGGCTTGGCTGCATGGCGATGACCTTGACCACCGGCGGCTCCAGCACGCCCACGAAGGCCGATTCGTTCGTCATCCTGCCCAGGCGTCCGACGGCTTCCTGCGCCGCCGTGATCAACGGATCGTTCTGCCCGATCTGGTGCGTGAGCGCCATGAGCCGCCCCGTCGGGTAGAAGCGGCGCGTACGCGTAGTGCGCACCAGGTAGCCGAGACTGTGCAGCGTATGCAGCAGGTCGGATGTGCTGGTCTCCGGCAGCGACAGCAGACGCGCCATTTCGGAGTTGGACAGCTCTCGCTGCTCGCGGGCGAAGGCTTCAAACACCGACATGGCGCGGCTGGCGGCGGGAATCATGGTAGGCATCGGTATCCCCTGGACAATCGGCGACGGCTAGCGCAAGCGTGACTTGCCTTTCCAGTCATGGCGGCAGCCGTGCTGGCGCCGGCCTGCCGGCGGCCCCTGCACCACCGCGTGTCAACGCGCGCCGAGGGCGCGGGAAATGATGACCTTCTGGATGTGGCTGGTGCCCTCGTAGATCTTGGTCACGCGCGCGTCACGGTAGTAGCGCTCGACCGGGAAGTCCGTCAGGTAGCCATAGCCGCCGTGGATCTGAATGGCGTCCGAGCACACCTTCTCGGCAATCTCGCTGGCGAACAGCTTGGCGATCGACGCCTCCTTGGCGCACGGCACGCCGGCCGCCTGCAAGCGTGCCGCATGCAGCATGTACTGCGTGGCCACATCGACCTGTGCAGCCATGTCGGCCAGGTCGAACGCCACGCCCTGCAGCTTGATGATGGGGCCGCCGTAGGCTTCGCGTTCGTTCGCGTACTGCACAGCCGCCTCGAGCGCGGCGCGCGCCACCCCGCAGGCCACCGCGGCAATGCCGATGCGTCCTTCCGACAGCATGCCCATTACCTGCTTGTAGCCACGGCCTTCCTCGCCCAGCAGGTTCTCCGCCGGCACGCGGTGGTCGTCGAGCTGGATCGCTGCCACATGCGCCGATCGCTGGCCCAGCTTCTCCTCGACGCGCGCGACGGTGTAGCCCGGCGCCTTCGGGTCGACGATGAACAGGCTCGGACCCTTCTTGCCTTCCGGGGTCTCGGTGCTCGCCGCAATGCAGATGCCGGCGCCCGCTTCGCTGCCGTTCGAGATGAATTGCTTGCTGCCGTTCAGCACGTAGTGATCGCCATCGCGACGCGCCGTGGTGCGGAAGGCGTTGGTATCGGAACCCGCCTGCGGCTCGGTCAGCAGACCAGCGACGATGGTCTCGCCCGACGCCATGCCGGGCAGGTACTTGCGCTTCTGCGCCTCGTTGCCGGCCTGGGCCACCGCGCCGGCAAGGCCATTGTGCACATGCAGGATGGTGGCAAAGCCTGCGTCGGCCGCGGCGAACTCGGTAATCGCCAGGCAGTATTCGACAAAGGTCGCGTTCGAGCCGCCAAATTCCTCTGGAACATGCATCCCCAGGAATCCGAGTTCGCCGACGGCCTTCAGCTCGTCGCGCGGCCAGGCGCCGCTGCGATCGCGTGCGGCCGCCGTCGTGGCCACCACTTCCCGGGCCACTTTCCGAGCGGCGTCACGGATCATAGTCTCCTGCTCGCTCAGGAGCACTGCGGCGGTATCACTCATGTCAACTTCTCGGTAGGTATTGTCTTGGGAAAATGCGATCGCGGCCTCTGGCCGGCGGGCAATGTCACTGCCCTGGTCCGTGTTTCGCGTGCGGCAATGCTCTGCAAAGCTTAAGTGGGAGGGCTCTTTTTTTCTCCTCCCTTTCTTGCAGGGGCCCGCCGTACGCAGTGCCGACGAGCGTACGGCGCGTCACCCCATACACGAATCTCCAGTCTCGTTCACCCCCTCTTCCGGACGTCTTCGCGATGTTGCGCCGCAACGGTGCATTGGGGGGCGTGTCCGGAGTACTATCCGACTGGGCGTCTGCGCCCCCTTTGGCGCGAAGCGGGATCCGCACGGCCAGCGCCACATCCAGATCATCCCCGCCACTCCCCCGAATCGACATGCAAACTTCCGGGATGAACACCGACAATCTCCTGGTGGCAACGAAGTTCTCGCCGCCACGTATCAGCGTCCGCCATATCCCGCGCGCACACCTGCTGGCGCGCCTTCATGATGCCCAGCACTGCACCGCCACGCTCATCACCGGCAGCGCGGGCTACGGGAAGACCATCCTGCTCGCGCAATGGCGGCAGGAGTTGATGAAGGCCGGGGGCGATGTGGCATGGCTTTCGCTGAGCCACGACGACAACCAGTTCTCGAATTTTCACGCTTACCTGATGGCGGCGTTCCATCGCCTTGGCATCCCGCTCGACAGCAGCGCTCTGCACGATGACGGCAGCCCCGTCGCGATAGAAGCCAGCATCGCGATGATCACCTCGGCGGCGGAGGCGACCGGAAAGGAGCTCTACCTCCTGATCGACAACTATCATCACGCGGATTCACCGGCGACCTACCGGTTGATGCAGAAGCTGCTGGACCACTGCCCGGCCAACCTTCATCTCGTCATCTCGTCCCGTACGACGCCACAACTGAATCTCGGCCGCTTGCGAATGCAGGGAGATATCGTCGAGATCGATTTCACGACGCTGCCATTTACGCTGGACGAGACCCGCCGTTTCTTCGAACAGAATCTCAACTCGCCAAAGCTGAATGCCGATGAAATCCATCTCATCCACGAGCTGACGTGCGGCTGGCCGGCAAGCCTGCAGCCCATCGCCACCCTGCTGCGCATCCACCCTGCCAAGCGCTCGAAACTGCGTAGCCTGTTGTGGAAGTCCGCCGACCTTCACACCTATCTGGTCGAAGACGTGGTTGCCTATCTGCCGGCAGACCTGATCGAGTTCATGGAGAAGATCTCGGTGCTTCGCCGCTTCAATGTCGAGCTCGCGCAATACGTTGCGGAGCGCCCGGACGCGGAGCAGATGATCAAGCGCGCCGAGGACGAGAACCTGTTGATCTTCCGCATCGACGTGGACGACAACTCGCCGTGGTATCGCTTTCACCCCTTGTTCGGCGAGTTCCTCTCGCAACGCCTGTTGCGGCGCGGAAGCGCCGCAGTCGAAGGCGTTCACCGGCGCGCGTGCCGCTGGTTTGCCGAGCACGGCCTGATGGTGGAGTCGCTGCGCCACGCCAGCCTTGGCGACGACCTCGAGTACGCCGTCAATGCCATTGAAAGGGCGACGCCGGCAACCTGGAGCATGGCGTATATCACCCCGATGCTGCATTTGCTGGAGAAGGTGCCGCAGGACACGCTGTTTTCCCACCCGAAGCTGTTCCTGCTCGGTTGCCTGACGTATTCCTTCTCCGGCAGGCCAGACAAGGCGGAACGGTGGCTGAAAGATATCCGGCGGACGGAAGCAGCGGCGAACCCCGCCATTTCTTCCAAACTGACAGCCATGGATGCCGCTGTCGCGATGCGCCGTGATGACCTGAACCGCGTCATCGACCTGCTCGAACCGCTGTACCTCGTGCCGCTGGGCAATCAGTCGCTGCAGTACCTCAATCTTGCCGGGCTCGCCGTGGCGTATATGTCTGTCGGCCGGTTTGACGATGCGCGCAAGATCTACGACGACAATCCCATCAGCCCCGAGGACCAGGACAACGATATCGCCCTGGGCTTCGAATGCCTGCGCGCACAGATCTACCTGACCGAAGGCAATGCCAGGGAAGCGGAGAGAATCGGCTCCGATGTGCTCGCGCGATCCGAAGCCCTTTACGGCCGCGTGTCGATTCCCGCCAGCACATGCGCGTCAACGCTCTCCGACGCCTATTACGAACTGAACCGCCTCGACGATGCGCTCGACGTCCTGGCCAACCGTACTGCCCTCATTCAGTCCTCGATGCCGGACGTCATGATTCGCGCCTCGCTTTCCCGTGCGCGTGTCGAGGTACTCCGTGAGTCGCCAAAGGCAGCCCTCAGCTTTGTCGAGGGGCAGACGGCGCATTTCCACCTGCATGGCCTGGACCGCCCCGAGGCGCATATGCTTGCGGAGGAACTGGCGATCCTCGTAGGCATGGGCGACCACCTGCGAGCCAGCGAACGCGCGGCGAAACTGAATGCCCTTGCCGCGCAATACCGGGATGCCACCGGTGCCCAGGCCGAAATTCCCGTTATCGCGGCCCTGGCACGCGCACGCCTGGCGCTGATGGACAACAGGCCTGGCGAGGCGCTTGAGGCCCTGTCCGAAGTGCGCAGCTTTGCGCAGAAGTATGGCCGGGGCAGGACGCTGGTGCAGGCAGACCTGCTCTGCGCCGCCGCGCATGACAGCCTGGGCCAGGCTGCGGAAGCCAGGCAATGTCTCTTGCGCGCGCTGCACGCCGGCGCCAGTTTCGGCCTGGTCCGCACCATTCTCGATGAACAGGAGCGGGTCGGCGACCTGCTCGAACGCTTGCGCGACGATCCCGACTTGTCGCCATCGGTGGCGCAGTATCTCGCCGACCTTTTCCCGGACACGGACGGCGTCGATGAGACGCCTGAGCCAGCGGCCGCGGCCGCCGCGGGCGACTCGCGCCGGACTGCCCTGACGCCGCGAGAACTTGAGATCATTGACCTGATGGCCCAGGCGATGTCGAACAAGCGCATTGCGCTGACGCTGAACATCACCTTCGGGACGGTGAAGTGGTACGTCAAGAATATCCTCTCCAAGCTCGGCGTCTCTAGCCGATACGATGCCATCGCCGTGGCACGCCAGCGCGGGTTCCTGAAATAGGGCAGGCTACGCTGGCGTCCCGCGCGACGCCAGCGCCGGCCACAAACACGGAAGGACGGCGCAGCGCGCCGTCTTTTTTTCTTTCCGCTCAACCACTTGCCTACCTGCCGCCGCACGGCGGATCCGTAGAGTCGGTTCGGGGGGCCGTCCCTATACTCATCCGGCGACCCAACTGTCAATTCACGGAGATTCAGTATGTCGATTGCCGAAGCCTCGCTCTCGGATAGAACCCATCTGCTGTTGAACGACCCGGCCGCCCTGGCGGGCTACTCGGCCCATGCCTGGGACCACCTGCCTCGCCAGGACATCGACGCCATGCAACGGCTAGGGCTGCAGCAGCGCTTCGCGGCCTTGCGCGACGAGATACCGATGCTGCGCAAGCTCGCCGACGCAGAAGGCGTGGTTCGCGTCGACGAACTCGATGATGTCGCACCCCTGCTGTTCCGGCATACCGTCTACAAGTCGTACCCGCCGGCGCTGCTGGAGCACGGCAACTTCACGCAGATCAATCGCTGGCTGGGCAAGCTCGTCACCCGCGATATCGCCGAAGCCATGGCCGCGGTCGATGTGCGCGGCTGCCAGAGGCTAGACGCGTGGTTCGAAGCGATGGACAAGGCGATCCCGCAACTCACCCTCTCTCACACGTCGGGGACTTCGGGCACGATCTCGTTCCTGCCTCACGGGACCCGCGAATGGGCGAAGGTGCAGAGCGTGCGACGCCTGCACGTATGGAACATGTCGGGTCCGGACACGCCGGCTCCCGAGCTCTACGTGGCCTATCCGTACTACCGCTCGGGATTCATCAGCCATCTGCGCATCAACGAGCATGTGATCGGCCAACTGCTGAAGGACGAAACCTATTTCCGCGCCGCATATCCGCAGCAGCTGTCGAGCGACCTGCTGCACCTGTCCGCCCGCATCCGCGCGGCCCACGCCAAAGGCACGCTGGACCGGCTCGACATCCACCCCGAGATGCGGCAAAAGAAGGCCGACTTCGACCGCCTTCAAGCCGATATGCCCCGCCACCTCGCTGCCTTCTTCGAGCGGATCGTCGATGAGATCCAGGGCAAGCGCGTCTACCTGCTGACGACCTGGACCAACCTGCATAGCATGGCGAAGGCGGGCCTTTCCCGCGGTCTGGAAAGCGTCTTCTCACCCGATTCGTTCATCGTCACATCGGGCGGCGCCAAGGGACTCTCGCAGCCGGAAGGCTGGCGGGAAGAGGTGCTGCGCTTCACCGGTGTGAAGCGCCTGGTGGAAGGCTATTCCATGTCGGAAGTGGCCGGCAGCCACTTCACCTGCGAGCATGGCCATTTCCATTTCGCGCACACCATCATCCCGTTCCTGCTCGACCCCGACACCGGCAAGCCGCTGCCGCGCCGGGGCCGCCAGACCGGCCGTGCCGCCTTCTTCGACCTTGGCGCCGAGTTCCGCTGGGGCGGCTTCGTCACGGGCGATGAGATCACGGTCGAGTGGGACAAGCCCTGCCCTTGCGGACGGCCCAGCCGCTATATCGTTGGCGCCGTCCAGCGGTACAGCGACAAGACAGGGGACGACGACAAGATCACCTGTGCCGCTACGGAAGCCTCGATCCACGAGGCCATGGACTTCCTGAACGGCATGGAATCCTGAGGCATCGGCCCGGACACCGCGGCGCCCGGCCCAGGCTCATTGAGCCTGCTCCGGGGTCGTCAGCAGTGCATGCACCATGCGGGCCAGCAACAGCGGCGTGTCGGGCTCGCTCAGCAGCGCCGGCTGCATCAGCATCATCGCGCGCGGCAAGGCAAGCAGCGTCTGGAAAGCCAGGAAGCGCGCCTTCTCGCGGCCGGACACGACGATCTCGCCGGAGAAGCGATCGATCAGTGCGTCCGTCACGATCGACGTCCAGTTGTTCCCGGACTTGACGACGTCGAGGCGCATCAGCTCCTCGTAGTGCGCGGAGCGCGTGAAGAAGTCGCGGTCCATCTGCGCCCAGTTATCGAGAAACCGGATGCCGTGGCGCAGAATCAGCAGCACGCCGTCGAACAAGCGGGCCTCGCCCGGCAGCGCGCGCAGTTCCTCCAGCAGCCGGCGGCGTGCTTCGATACGGTAGTCGACGAAGATCGCTGCCATCAGCGATTCCATCGTCGGGAAGTATTCATAGATCGAACTGATCGCGACGCCGGCACGATACGACACGTGCTCCAGCGTCAACGCGGCCCCACCCTCCTTTTCGAGGACGTCCCAGCCCGCCTTCACCAATGCCTCGACGAGCTTGACCGACCGCTCCTGCCGCGGCAGCTTGCGCGGCAGGGCTGGAACTTCGACCTGCAGGATGCCGTGGCCGCCTGACCGCTTTCGGGATGGAGTCTCCATTGGTCTTGCCTCTCTGTGCGTCTGAAGACGCCCTTGCCCATTGCAAGTGCGATGTTGCCTGCAGGAGAGACGGCCCCGCTACCCCCTTTGCGGGAGGTCAGCGTGCTGCAGGGAGGCGCTCGGGCAAACACAGAGCATGCCCTCGCGACAGCGGCGACTTTCAAGGGAAATCAATGGCTTATACGCCCCGCCCGGCCCTCGAATCCGGATACGAAATCATGCGACGGCTCCCTACACTGGTACAGCCGTACGGGCCTTGCCGCGCATCTTCACCGGCGCGCCCCTGTTCTCCGATCCATAGCCAAGTCTTACGCGATGACCCTACAGGAACACTCCATCAACACGCAGGCCGAACTGCTGCTGAATGACCCCGCAGCACTGGCCGGCCACAACTACCGGAGGTGGCAGCACCTGCCACGCACCGAACTCGACGCCGTCAAGCTGGAGGCGCTGAAGCGTCGCTTTGCCAAGCTGCGCGACCGCATCCCTGTCCTGAGGAAACTCGCTGACAGCGAAGGCGTGCACGCCATCGAAACCTTTGAAGACGTGGTGCCACTGCTGTTCCAGCACACCATGTTCAAGTCTTATCCGCCGGCGTTGCTGGAGAAGGCGAACTTCACGCAGATCAACAGGTGGCTCGGAAAGCTGGTGACGCCGGAGGTTGCCGAAGCCATCGCGGCCGTCGATGTCAGCGGCTGCACGGGCCTGGACGACTGGTTCGACGCCATGGACAAGGCCCTGCCGGACCTGCGCATCAGCCATACATCCGGCACATCGGGCACCCTGTCGCTGCTGCCGACCAGCCGGCGCGAATGGGACAAGGCCTGTGATGTGCGCCGGCTCCATGTCTGGAAGACCGAAGGCCCGGACACCCCGCAGCCCGATCTCCACATCGTCTATCCGTACTACCGAAGCGGCTACCTGTCGCACCTGCGTGGCAACGATTTCATGATCCACGCTTTGCTTCCCGACGAGTCGCACTTCCACTGCGCCTATCCGATGACGCTCTCGTCCGACGTGCTGCACCTTGGCGCGAAACTGCGCGCGGCGCATGCCCGGGGCACGCTCGACCGCCTGGAGCTTGCACCGGATCTGCTCGCAAAGAAGAAGACCTTCGACGCCATGCAGGCGGAATTGCCAGCGTATCTCGCCGGCTTCTTCGAGGATATCGCCACGCGCCTGCGCGGCAAGCGCGTCTACATTGGCGCCACCTGGAACCTGTTGCACGACATGGCGAAGGCCGGCCTGCAGCGCGGCGTCGAAGGCGTATTCCATCCCGACTCGTACATCACCACGACCGGCGGTGCGAAAGGCCTGGTACAGCCAGACGGCTGGCGCGAGGATGTCCTCCGGTTCACCGGCGCGCAGCAGGTCCATGAAACCTACGCCATGTCGGAGGTGCTCAGTGGCTCAAGCCCCCGTTGCGAGCACGGCCACTACCACTTCTCGCCGACCACCGTGCCGTTCGTGCTCGACCCGGAAACCGGCCGGTCGCTGCCGCGCCGCGGCAGGGTGACCGGCCGCGCGGCCTTCTACGACCTTGGCGCCGATATCCACTGGGGCGGCTTCATCACGGGCGACGAGATCACGGTCGAATGGGACCGGCCCTGCCCGTGCGGGCGCCCCAGCGCCTACATCGCCGGCCCGATCCAGCGCTACAGCGAACAACACGGCGGCGACGACAAGATCACCTGCGCCGCGACAGAATCCTCGCACCGCGAGGCCATGGACTACCTCAACCACATCGAGAACCAATGAACACGACGAAACCCATCGCGCCGATGGTCATCCGCGGCGAAGTCATTACCGACAACCTGATCGAAGTGGGCGGCCGCGGCGGCGATCTCGCCTTCCTGACGCCCGACGCGCACAAGTACATCGACCGGCTACCGCTGGGCAACCCGGCCAGGATGGGCGACCTGTACAAGCTGAGCTTCGATGACATCCTCGACTACGCCGAGGCGCTCGGCCAGGCGCTGGACTTCAGCAAGAACGAGTACCTGCAGCAGGCGTGCGAACTGTCGTACCTGACAGCGCCCACGACGCCCACCATCGTCAAGGGTTCGTACATGAACCTGCACAGCATGCTGTCGCGCGACTTCATCACCGAGATGGTGGAGACCACGGTCGGCATCAACTATCTGGAAGGCTGGGTGAAGCAGCGCCTGCTCGACGGCACCGAGCTCGAAGTACGCTGCTTCGGCGCACGCGCGCTGCATATCGTGGCGGGCAACGCCTCGGGGCTGTCGCTGTGGACCATCATCCGCAATATGGTGCTGCGCAGTGATGCCATCATCAAGGCGCCGTCCAACGACCCGTTCACCGCGCTCGCCATCGCCCGCACCATGGTCGACATGGCGCCCGACCATCCGCTCACGAAGCACATCAGCGTGGCCTACTGGAAGGGCGGAGACCAGGCCTTCGAACAGCGCCTGTACCAGCCGCAGAACATTGAGAAGATCATCGCCTGGGGCGGCTTCGCGGCGATGAAGCACGTCACGCAGTACATCCAGCCGGGGCTGGAACTGATCTCGCTCGACCCGAAGCGCAGCGCCAGCATCGTCGGCAAGGCGACCTTCGACAGCGAAACAGCGATGCGGGAAGCCGCGGTGCGGCTGGCCAGCGATATTGGCGCCATCAACCAGAAGGGCTGCATCTGCGCCCGCACCATCTACGTCCAGTCTGGCACCGACCCCCACGGGCTGGAAAAGCTGAACACCTTCGGACGCTACGTCTACGATGCCATGCTGGCGCTGCCGAACACCCTCTCCACCTCGCCCAAGCGCTATGACCCGAAGCTGAAAGCCGAAGTCGACGCGCTGCGCATGGACGACGAATGGTACAAGGTCATTGGCGGCCAGGACGGGGAAGGCGCGATCATCTGCTCGCAGATTCCGGACGCCGTGTCGTTCGCCGCGAGCCTGGACGACCGCACCGCCAACCTGGTGCCCGTGGATTCGCTCGACGAGATGATGGATGCCGTGGACGCGTATACGCAGACTGTCGGCGTTCTACCCCGAGAGCGTCAAGGACGAACTGAAGGACATCCTGCCGCTGTATGGCGCCCAGCGCATCGTGTCGCTGGGCTATGCGGCCGCCATGAAGTTCGCCGCACCGCAGGACTCGATCGAACCCATGCGCCGTATGGGCAAGTGGATTTCCAACCAGATCGGCGCGCCCGAGACCACGGCGGCGCCCTGGCTGCGTCCGTCCATCGAAGCCTGATTCTTCCGGGCAGGGGCGCGCGGCCCGCCATCGGCGGCGCGCCCTCACCCCGCTGGAGATCGCGTGACCGAGCAGCCACCAGAGGGCTCCGCCCTGCCATAAGAGGAGGCGACGCGCCCCGGCGACTGCTGTATATCTTTCTTGAGGCTAGAACCTTCCATCCCCAAGAGAGAGACAGACCAATGACAAACCGTGTGAGACCCGCCAGCAGTGGACTGCCGATGCGACGGTCCCTTCTCGCATCGGCGCTGGCATTCCTGGCCGGTGCGCACGCCCTTGCCGCGGGAACGGCCGCCCCGCCGGAGCAGCCCAAACCTGCCACGGCGGCCACTGCGGCCAGGAACACCCGTGTGCTGCAGCAGTTGCCGTTTGCTGACCGCGAAGACTATACATCGGCCACACGCGGGCTGATTGCGCCGTACCGGACGGATACGATGAGCCCCGACGGGCAGGTAGTCTGGAGCCCGCAGGCCTATGATTTCCTGCGCGCCGACAAGAGCCCGGACACGGTCAACCCCAGTCTCTGGCGCCAGGCGCAACTCAATGCCCATGCCGGGCTGTTCCAGGTTACCGACCGGATCTATCAGGTACGCGGCCTCGACCTGGCGAACATGACCATCGTCGAAGGCGACACCGGGCTCATCCTCATCGACACGCTTGCCACGACCGAAACCGCCCGGGCCGCGCTAGCGCTCTACTACCAGCACCGTCCGCGCAAGCCGGTGATCGCCGTCGTCTATACGCATAGTCATATCGACCATTTCGGCGGCGTGCGCGGCGTGGTGGACGAAGCCGACGTCAAGGCCGGCAAGGTCGCCATCTACGCGCCGTCCGGCTTCCTGGAGGAAGCCGTCAGCGAGAACGTATTCGCCGGCACGGCGATGCTCCGGCGCAGCTACTACCAGGGCGCGACGATGGTGCCGCGCGGCGACCGCGGCCAGGTGGACGCCGGCATCGGCAAGGGCGCCCCGAAGCACGGCACGTTCGGCCTGATCGCGCCGACAGTGGTGCTGAAGGAGCCCGTCGAGACGCATCGCATCGATGGCGTGGACTTCGAATTCCAGCTCACCCCTGGCACCGAGGCACCGGCCGAGATGAACATCTGGCTGCCGCGATTCAAGGCGTTGTGCATGGCCGAGAACGCCACCCCGACCATGCACAACCTCCTCACGCCGCGCGGCGCCCCGGTGCGCGACGCCAAGGCCTGGGGCAAGTACCTCGACGACGGCCTTGTGCGCTACGGCGACAAGGCGGAAGTCCTGTTCGCGCAGCACAACTGGCCCACCTGGGGCGGAGAGCGTATCCGCAACCTGCTGGCCGATCAGCGCGACATGTACACCTGGCTCAACGATCGCACGCTGCATCTGCTGAACCTGGGCCTGACCCCGGCCGAGATTGCCGACGACATGCGCAAGCTGCCCGGCAATCTGGAGAAGAAGTGGTACACACGCGGCTACTACGGGTCGCTCAGCTTCAACGCCCGCGCCGTATACCAGCGCTATCTCGGCTTCTACGACGCCAATCCGGCCAACCTCGACCCGCTGACACCGGTGGATGCGGGCAAGCACTATGTCGAGGCCTTGGGTGGCGCGGCCAGCGTGCTGAAGCTGATGCGTGCCGCCATGGACAAGGGCGATTACCGCTGGGCGGTGCAGTTGGGGAATCATCTCGTGTTCGCCGATCCGGCGAACAGTGAAGCGCGCAACCTGCAGGCCGATGCGCTGGAGCAGCTTGGCTACCAGAGTGAAAGCGCGCTCTGGCGCAATATGTACATCACCGGCGCTCACGAGCTGCGCGCCGGCGTGCACACGGAGTCCGGCAACCGGGCCTCCGACCTGGTGCGCGCGCTGGAGCCATCCATGTTCTTCGACCTGCTGGCCGTGCGTCTCGATTCCGACAAGGCGCAGGGCCACGACATGCTGCTGAACTGGGTGTTCACCGACCGGAAGGTGCCATTCGCGCTCACATTGCGGAATGGTGTGCTGACCTACCGCGAGGGCCGTCTCCACGACAAGGCCGATGCCACGATCAGCATGAGCAAGGACACGCTCGACCGGATCAACCTGCGCCAGACCGACCTGGCGGCAGCGGTTCAGAAAGGCGACGTACGGATCGAAGGCGATGGCCGCAAGCTCGGCGAGCTGATGGGCATGTTGGTGACATTCCGCCCCGATTTCAACATCGTCACGCCGTAGCCACGCGGGCGAGGAAAAGCCTCACGGCGCCGCTTGCGGCGCCGTTTCTGTTTCGAGCAAGCGAAAAATGAAAAATCCCGGTCAATGGCCGGGATTTCGTCAATGCCGCAGAAGCCAACGCAGGATCAGCCACGCGCGCCGCCCGCCCGCAGCAGGGCCGGCTCGGCCTCGCCGCGAGCGCCCGCGCCGCCGACCCGCTGGAGCAGGAAGTGCGACAGCGCCGGAATCAGCACCAGTGCTCCGATCATGTTCCACAGGAACATGAACGTCAGCAGGATGCCCATGTCCGCCTGGAACTTGATTGGCGACCATGCCCACGTCACTACGCCGGCGGCCAGCGTCACGCCTACCAGCGCGACCACCTTGCCGGTGAAGCGCAGTGCATGGCGGTAGGCATCGGCCAGCGACGCCCCCGCGCGCTGCTGCTGAAGCTGGATCGACAACAGATACAGCGCATAGTCCACCCCGATGCCCACCCCCAGCGCGATCACCGGCAGCGTCGCCACCTTCACGCCCATGCCGAGCGCCACCATCAGCGCCTCGCACAGGATCGACGTGATGGCCAGCGGCACCACGGCCACGATCACCGCGCGCCAGTTGCGGAAGGTGATAAAGCACAGCACGATCACCGCCGCATATACGTAGAGCAGCATCGTCACGTTAGCCTGCTTCACCACGATGTTGGTGGCCGATTCGATGCCGGCGCTGCCTGCCGCCAGCAGGAACTGCCGCTCCGGCGTGCTGTGCGCCCGGGCAAACTCGTCCGCCACCTTGACAACGCGATCCAGCGTCTGCGCCTTGTGGTCGGCGAGATACGCCACCACCGGCATCACCGAACACTCGTTGTTGAACAGGTCGGGACTGCTCGTGCCCGCCGTCCGCGCGGCGTAGTTGAGGACGTCCTGGTTGGGCGAGATGGTCAGCCACTTGCTGCTGCCCTCGTAGGTGCCGGCAGTGATCTTGCGCACCGCGTCCGGCAGCGAGACAGTCGTCTGCACGCCGGGCACCTGCTGCAACAGCCAGCCAAGACGGTCCGCCTCCATCAGCGTCGCGTATTCCAGGCAGCCTTCGGCCTTCGTCTTCACGATGACCGCGAACTGGTCGGAGGACAGCGAATACCGGCTGGTAATATAGGCGTTATCGCGGTTGTAGCGCGAATCGGGGCGCAGCTCCGCCGCGCCGGCATCGAGGTCGCCGATCTTCAGATGCGTGCTGACCGCGAACCCCGCCGCGGCAAGCGCGATCGAGAGCAAGGTTACGGCGACGGCGCGGCGGCGTCCCGTGAACCGCTCCAGCCACAGCCAGAGCCCCCCTTCCTGCCGCTGCTCGGCGCGCAGCGCGCGTGCCGCCGCCTTCTGGCTCACGCCCGTATAGGACAGCAGCACCGGCAGCAGCATCAGGTTCGTGAACACCAGCAGCGCCACGCCGAGACTGGCCGTGACGGCAAGGTCCTTGATGACCGGGATGTCGATCAGCATCAGCACCGCGAAGCCGACCGCATCGGCCGCGAGCGCCGTCAGGCCAGCTAGGAACAGCCGGCGGAACGTGTAGCGGGCCGCCACCAGCTTGTGCGTGCCACGGCCGACGTCCTGCATGATGCCGTTCATCTTCTGCGCGCCGTGCGACACGCCGATCGCGAATACGAGGAACGGCACCAGGATCGAATACGGATCGAGCTCGTAGCCAAGCGCGGCCACCAGCCCGAGCTGCCACAGCACTGCCACCAGCGAGCACGCCAGCACCAGCAGCGTGCTGCGCACACAGCGGGTCCAGCCGAAGAGGATCAGCGCGGCGATGATGGCGGCGCCTGCGAAGTAGACCACCATCTGTTGCAAGCCGTCGAGCAGATCTCCCACTACCTTGGCGAAGCCGACGATATGGATGTCGAGATCGACGCCATCGGCCCGCGCATAGCGCTCACGCAGGCTTTCGAGCCGCCGCGACAGGTCGCGGTAGTCCAGCGCCAGGCCGCTGTGCGCGTCCTTGTCCACCAGTGGCACGAAGATCATGCTGGACTTGTAGTCGTTCCCCACGATGCTGCCGAGGATCTGGGCGCGGGCGATGTTCAGGCGCAACTGCTCCGTATGCTGCGGGGATCCGTTGTAGTTGTCCGGCATCACGGGTCCGCCCATGAAGCCCTCTTCCGTCACCTCGCTCCACCGCACCGCCGGCATCCACAACGACTTGACGTTGGGGCGATCCACGCCCGGGGTCAGGAACAGCTCGTCGTTGATCTGCTTCAGCGCCTGCAGGTAGGCCGGTGCGAAAATGTCGCCGTGCCTGTTCTCGACCACGACGCGCAGCGCGTTGCCCAGGCCCTTCAGCTCGCCCTTGTTGGCGAGGTAATTCTTGATATACGGCTGGCTCTGCGGAATGGTCTTCTCGAACGCCGCGTTCAGCGGCAGGCGGCTGGCCTGAAAGCCGAGTACCACAGTCACCAGCACGCAGGCCATCACGAGCCAGAGCCGGTGGTTGAAGATCAGCCGCTCGAAGCGGCTGCCGGAGTTGCGGTCGAAATCCTTCAACTCGCGAATTGCCGGCATTTCGTCAATGTGATTCGTTGCCATGGGGTCTCTTGCCTTTACCGGGTTACTTCAGGACTTCCACCCGGACGCCGCCCAGCCCTGCGAGGGCCACTGCGCCATTGCGGGCATTGGCCAGGGCGAAGGTCGGCGCGGGGGTGGCAACCGGTACGCGACGGAAGCTGGCGCCTTCGTCGGTACTCACCAGCACCTGGCCGGCCTGGCTGGCCAGCACGATCGCGCCGTCGCGACGCACCACGCCGCTGGACAGCCCAGCCGTGACACCGGTCTCCACCTTGGTCCAGCTCGCGCCCCCGTCCGTGCTGCGCAGGGCATTCCCGCGCAGGCCAAACACCACGACCGTGCGGTCGGTGCCGGTGACGCCGAACAGCGTGCCCTGGTACGGCAGGTCGACCTTGATGAAGCGCTGCCGGACACGGTCGTACCGCAAGAGGAGCCCCTGCTCCCCGGCGATGAATACGGAGCCACCCGCCGGGCGGATGCCGTACATGTGCAAGCCCTTGGGGTTATCGACGCGGTCCATCCAGGGCGTCCACGTCTTGCCGCCGTCCTCGGTGCGCACGATCAGGTTGAACGCACCGACCGCGAAGCCCTTGCGGGTGTCCTCGAACCAGACGTCGAGGAAGGGCTTGTCGGCTCCCTGCGCGGCGAAGGTCTCGGCGTCCTGCTGCAGGCGCTGAGCGGCCTCGTCGCCCGCCTTGGCCGGGTTGACGTAGGCCTTGACCAGCAAGTCGGCGGCCTGCTTGCCGTCGAGCTGCTTCGCCCAGGTGGCGCCGCCATCGGACGTATGCAGGATCACACCTTCGTGGCCGACGGCCCAGCCCTCGCTGGCCGAGGCGAAGTGCAGTGCGGTCAGGTCTGAACTGACCGGCACCTCGGCCTGAATCCACGTCGTGCCGTCGTCGGAATACAGGACATGGCCGCGCTGGCCGGCGACGACCAGCCGGTCGCCGGCATTGGCCATCGCATTGAGCGTGCCGCGCAGGGCCAGGGCGCTCTTCGCGGCCGGCGCGACCAGCGGCGACTGGAACACCGGGCCGGCGGCCGCCGGGCCGGTCATGATCAGGACGCCGAGCACCACCGGCGTCAGCAAGGCTTTGTATTGCACGTCTCGCTCCATCTTCTTGTCGTGGCCGACGCCTCCGGGACGCCGGTCCATTGCCTGGCCATCGAGCCGGCGGGGCCGGCTGAACCGGCCCTGCTTCCTCGTCTGCCAGCGTCAGCGCACGCCCGCGCCGGTGAGCGCGTCGGACGCCCAGGCGCTTTCCGGCGACATGGTGTCCGAGACGATCATTCCCGACTTTCCGGGCCAGAGATTGATGTAGTACGTCCCGCCGATCAGGTCGTAGTGGCCGACGGCGAGGGTGTTGATCGCCGGTGCGTCGTAGACTTCCGTGAAGTAGGCAAAGCCCGGGCGCCACAACTGGCCGCGCGCGTCGTACTGGTCGACGGCCAGCGCTGCCCAGCTGTCCTCGTCCACGTAGTAAGTGCGCTTCGCGTAGATATGGCGCTTGCCCTCCTTCACCGTGGCTTCCACCACCCAGACGCGATGCAGTTCCCAGCGGACGTAGTCGGGGTTGATGAACTTCGGCCCGAAGACATCCTCCGGCTTGTCGGCGTAGACGAAGCGGTAGGCGTTGTACGGCACATAGATTTCCTTCTTGCCGACCAGCTTCCAGTCGAAGCGGTCGAGCTTGCCGCTGAACAGGTTGACGTCGTCGTACGTCGACATGCCCGACGTACTGGAGTTCGGCGTGTCGTAGGCAAGGTCCGGCGCCAGGCGGACGCGGCGCTGGCCCGGCAGGTACTGGTACGTCTTGCGCGGCGTCATGCCCGGCGGCTCGGTGGTCTGGATGGCCTCGCCCGCACGGCGTGCCGGCCCCGTGTAGTTGCCGCGTGCGCGCGAGATATTGGTCGGGTCTCCCTCGCCGTTGGCCTGCTCATAGAACGGCAGCTCGGCGGTCCACTTGCCTTGCGACGAAAGCACGACCTTGCCCGACGAATCCACGTTGTAAGCCGAGAACTTCGGCGCCACGACCTGCATCCCCTGGTAACGAGTGATGTGGTTGAGCATAACCTCGGTCCCGTTCCGCGGAATCGGGAACGGCACGCCGGCGCGCGCGCCCGGCATGGAGTAGTCATCGCCGAGTTTCGCCCGCGTGGCGTTCTTGACCGAGTTTTCCTGCACGAATTTCGGCACGGCCGCCGTGCGGTGCGTCTTGTAGACGTCGATGCGGTAGTCCGGGTAGGCCTTCATCAGCGCCTTGGTGCCCTCGGTCAGCTTGTCGCCATACTTCCCCATGTTCTTCGCATCGATGGCGAACACCGGCTTCTCGCTGGCGAACGGGTCGGGGCGCAGCGCGCTGCCCTTCACATAGCCGGCCGGCGAGGTGGTCATGCCCCCGGTGTATTCAGGGATGGTGCCGTCCTTGTTGCCGGCCTTCTCCGCGCCAAGCATCGTCAGCGTGGAGCCCAGCTTCGCCGCCTCTTCGGCCGACACCGCGGCCTGCGCAGCGCCCACGTGCGACGCCAGGATCCCGGCGCCGATCAATGCGGTAATCAGTCTCGTCATGCTATGTACCTCGACTTAGAAAGTGGTCTTGAAGGTCAGATAGACGGCGCCCCGGTCACGCAGGAGCGCACCGCTGCCGTTGGCCACCAGCACCCCGCCAGTGGCCGGGTTGGTGGTGTAGTTGGCAAAGGCATCGACGTACTTCAGGTCGAAGCGGTACCTGTTGTACAGGTCCAGACCGAAGCCCACCGAATAGCTGCCAGCGTGCTTGTTGCCGCCGGAGCTGACGGCCGAGTTGCCAGTGAGGCCGATGGAGTAGTTGACCGGCATCGACAGGTCCGCGCCGGGGAAGATCTGGAACCACGTCGGCGTGAACCCCACGGAGATACCCACGAAGTCCTTCGTGGCGCGGTCGATGGCCGTGTAGCCGCTGCGCCCCTTGAAGACATGGTTTGGATCGCTGGTCACCGACACCAGCCGGTTCCATGCCAGTTCCGCGTTCCATGAAGCGCTGTTCCAGAGGAACGTGGGGTTGAGCGTGCCAACGGCATTGAGCGTCATGTGCAGCGTGTCGCCGCGCGCGCCCAGCACGTCGCCGGCCGCGGGCAGGCGCGACAGCGACGTGATCTGCACCGCGTCGCTCGACAGCGGCATGTTCTTGCGGTAGTTCAGGTCCATGCCCACGCTGACGCCCGCGACGTTCTTCGTCAGGCTGAAGCCGTACATGTCGATGTTGTCCGCGTACGTCAGGAAGTACTGGCGCGGCGCGGCAGCCATCAGGACAGTCTGCGGCAGGATGTCGGAGAACTTGCGCACATAGACGCCCATCGTGCCTTCGAGCCACTCGGGACTCCAGCGCGTGGCGAGGCCCCAGTCGCCGTGGTTCCTGGGCATGATGTCAGTGCCATGCAATGCGAGCACACCCGGCGCGAGGATGAACGACTCGCCGCCGTGCTGCAGCAGGTCCGATGCGCCGTAGTACGTGCCGGCTTCCGGCAGGCGGGCCGGCTCATAGCGGAAGAAGTACTGGCCGGCGACGGAAAGCTCGGGCGTGGCCTGGAGCTGGGCCGATATCTGCGTGCGCGGCCGCGCCAGTTCCTTCACTTCGATGCCGGGCGTAGCCTGCGCCTTCGCCAGGTCCAGGGGCGCCTGGCCGTAGTTGATGCCGTGGATCGCGTTCGTGAGGGTCTCGCCCCAGAACAGGTTGTGGCGGCCGAGGCGGACCGTGAGCGGCATGCTGCCGACATCGACAGTCCCGAAGACGAAAGCGTCCAGGAACTCGGCGGATGGACCGTTGTAGTAGCGGTCCGCATAGGACGAGAGCCCCAGGGCCTGCCGGCCATTGACGAGATGGTTCGACGTCGCCACGCTGGTGTTGTCGAGGCCGCCCGAATAGGCCTGGTCGTACCACGAGGCGGCCGACACGCGTCCGCCGAACTTCTTGTACACCACGTCGAACTCGGTCAGCAGGTCGACGCGATTCGTGATGATGCTATGTGGCTTGAAGTTGCGATCGCCGTCGTCCGAGTTGGGCGTGGCGAGGATGGCCGGGCTCTGGCCTTCGACCCGATAGCCCATGTTGTAGCGCACGGTATTGTCGAAGCGCACCTGCAGGTCGTCATTGCCGGTTTCGATTTCGAATGCGTTCGCGCTGCCATGCATCCCGGCGAACAGGATCACGACTGCCGCCACTACCCGTGTGCGCGGCGTGAGCAGCGCATGCGTCCGCCGAACCCGTTTCTGGATTCCCATTCTGATTGTCTCCTTGGTCTCTTTTTTCTTTCTGGTGGACCGCAATTGCGCGCAATGTCAGCGATGGCTGCGCGGCGCTGAAATGCCAAACCGATCCGATGACGAGAGTACGGGACCTGCCCTTTCCGCGCTCCTCCCAAAGTGGCCAGTGGGAGGGGGAGCGCGCAAGCGCTGCTCGCGCGCGAGGAAATGGGGCACAGTGCCGGCGCACGCGGAGCAAGCGAAGCGAGCTGCCGCATAATCCGGCAGGGCAAAAGAAAGGAATAGTGGGATACGTCAGACGAAGCGCTAACGCCTGGTCACCGCACACTTGCCGGCGAAGACGGAAGACACGTACACGCGCCCAAGGCGCGGCGGGACGCCTCGCGGTACAGCGAGGCGCGGGGAAATTGCGAGAAGAATGCAGAGGGTCGCACGCTGCAGCCAGCGGCGGCCCCGCCAGCCCTGCGCGATCAGGGCTGGCGAAAGCGCGTCACACGCTCATTCGAAGATGACCGTCTGCGCCAGCCCCACCCACTGCGGCATCCTGCTTGCGTAGCGTTCCTCGACAACGCTGCGGCGGATCTTCATGCTTGGCGTCAACAGGCCGTTCTCGGTAGTCCATGCGTCATTGACGACGACCATGAACGCCAGCTTTTCATGCGGCTCAAGTGTGGCGTTCGCCGTGTCGAGCACCGCTTGCAACTCGTCGCGCAGCGCACCGCGCTTTGCCGTATCTTCCAGTTCGCTGCGTGCGTCAGCGCCGAGCATCAGCATGGCGAAGGGCTGTGGGTAGCCGTGGCCGGTGACACAGATCGCCTCCACCTTCGGATGCCCAAGCTTGCCCTCGATGGGCGCGGGCGCCACGTACTTGCCCTTGCTCGTCTTGAAGATCTCCTTGACGCGCCCCGTGATCTTCAGCCTCCCGATCTCGTCCAGTTCGCCGCGGTCGCCGGTCTTGAAAAAGCCATCTTCCGTAAAGCTCTCGGCGGTCAGGGCGGGCTGCTTGTAGTAGCCCATCATCATGGTGGTCGCCTTGACCAGCACCTCGCCTTCGTCGCCAATGCGGCATTCCACGCCCGGCATGGCCTGGCCCGAATAGCCGAGGCGCACCAGCCCCGGCCGGCTGTAGTGCGAGTACGAGAGGTTCTCGGTCATGCCGTACACGTCCAGCAGTTCCAGCCCCAGCGTGCGGTACCAGTTGGTGATCTCCAACGGCAGCGGCGCCCCGCCCGTGAAGGCAATGCGCGCGGCATCGAGGCCGAGCATGCCGAGCAGCTTCTTCTTCAGGGCGTCCGCTTGCGGCGACTGTTCGTGGATCAGTGCCTGCTCCCCGGCCGGCACCTTCGCACACACGGACTGGTAGAACTTGGTCCACAGCCGCGGCATCGAGGCAAACACCGTAGGCCGCGCGCGCAGCAGGTCCTGTCCGAAGGTCGCCAGGCTGTCGCTGAAGAAGACGCGCAAGCCGTGGCACAGTGCATTCGATTCGATGAAGCAGCGCTCGGCCGTATGCGCCATCGGCAGGTACGAGAGGACACGGTCCAGCGGGCTGAAGCCGCAAAACTCGCCGGAGCGCGACGCATACTCGAACATGGCGCCGAAGCTGTGCATCACGCCCTTGGGGCGGCCAGTGCTGCCCGACGTGTAGATGATGGTCGCCATGTCGGCAGCAGCCGGCAGACGGATGTCGGCAAGCGGCGCCGTCGCGTCCGTGATCTCATCCCAGCCCCGCCCTGCCCGCTCCGGCGCCATGGGCAGGGCGATGGCGGGCACGCCCTGCGGCACGACATCGCGAATGTCGTTCCAGGAATCGGACTTGCCGTCGAGCTTGCCGACGAAGAGCACGCGGACCTCGCTGTGGTCGAACACGTACTTGGCCGTGTCGGCATTGGCGGTGTAGTAGAGCGGCACCGAGACATGGCCCGCCATCCAGGTGGCAACGTCCGCAAGGACCCAATGCGCGCTGTTCTTGCCGACGATGCCGATGGCACTGCCCGCCGGCAGTTGCAGCGAACGCAGGTAAGCGGCCATGCGGCGCGCCTGGTCGCCGGCCTCGCGCCATGTGATATCGACTACCTCGCCATGCGGCCTCGGCTCCGTGAGAAAAACCGCGTCTGGCTGCGTACGCTCCCAGTGCAGGAAGCGGTGGACGAGGGTATTCGCGTTGTTGTCTGTCATGTTGTCTCCACTTGTCTCCTTTGGCCGCCCCTTCTCGTGGCCGAAGACATCTTTGTACGCTGCCTGCCTCGCCCGGGGCGAGGCAGGCAGCGCTCAGGCACCCGTCCTGCACCAGATCAGTTGCACCAGTCCTGCAATACCGTGTCGGTATGCTGGCCGCGCCGGGGGATGCCCCCCGGCTTACCTGCGGGCGTGCCGGAGAAGCGCGGCGCGGGGTTGGCCTGCAGGATACCGTCCACCTCATCGTAGACGCCGCGAGCCACCATATGCGGATGCGCCGCGGCCTCGTCCGGATCGAGCACCGGCGCAAAGCAGGCGTCCGTGCCTTCGAGCAGCGTACACCACTCGTCGCGGGTCCGCGTGGCGAACACGGCCACGAAGCGCTCATGCAGTTCCGGCCACCGCCGCGGGTCGTAGGCCGCCGCGTGCACGGGATCGTCCGCCAGGCCCAGCTTCTGCAGCAACAGCTTGTTGAAGCGGGGCTCGACCGCACCGACCGAGACGAACTTGCCGTCGGCGCAGCGGTAGGTGCGATACCAGTGCGGCCCGTCCAGCAGGCTGCGGCCGCGCTCGTTGACGAACTGGCCCGTGGCCTTGAGGCTCAGCATCAGGTTCAGCATGTGGGCGCTGCCGTCCACGATCGCCGCATCCACGACCTGCCCCTTGCCAGTGCCGCGCGCGCTCATGATGCCGGCCAGCAGCCCGACCGCCAGGTACATCGTGCCCCCGCCCATGTCACCGACCAGGCTCGGCGGCGACATCGGCGGCTCGCCGGGCTGGCCCGACCACCACAGCGCGCCCGACAAGGCGATGTAGTTAAGGTCGTGCCCCGCGGCCTGCGCCAGCGGCCCGTGCTGGCCCCAGCCGGTCATCCGGCCGTACACCAGCCGCGGATTGCGCGCCAGGCACACATCCGGCCCCAGGCCGATACGCTCCATCACGCCGGGGCGCATGCCTTCGATCAGCGCGTCACAATGCTCGACCAGCCAGAGCACAGTGTCGACGCCCTCCTGCGTCTTCAGGTCGACGGCGACCGAGCGCTTGCCGCGGTTCTGGATCGCGTGCCTGCCCAGGTCGAGGTCTTCCGCCCCCATCTGCTTCTTGTCGACGACGACGACATCGGCGCCGAGATCCGCGAGCAGCATCCCGCAGATCGGGGCCGGACCCATTCCGGCAATCTCCAGTATGCGCAGCCCCTGCAGCGGGCCGCTTCCGTTCAAGGCCATGTTGCTGACTCCCGGTGAACCACTCAGCCGCGCGCGGCCTGCATGGTCGTGACGTAGGCATGCACCTGCTGGTTGGCGTCCTCGCGGAAGCTCGCCGTGCTCCAGTCCGTGATCTGCGCGAAGTGCGCCTCGACCGCTTCGGGCGACACGTCCGACGCCGGAATCGCCACCGGCGCCGTATCGATCATGCGCATCGCCGAGAACACGCCGCCGCTGGCGCCCAGCACCACGCGGCTCGGCGCGTTCTCGCTCACCAGATACAGCGCGCCCGGCGTCACCGTCTCCGGGCCGACCGACTTCAGCAGGTCCTCGGGGAAGATGTCCTCCGTCATGCGCGTGGCAGCCATCGGAGCCAGCGTGTTCACGCGGATATCGTTCTTCTTGCCTTCGATCCCCAGCATGTTCATCAGGCCCACCAGGCCCACCTTGGCCGCACCGTAGTTGGCCTGCCCGAAGTTGCCGAACAGCCCCGCGGCCGACGTCGTCATCAGAACCCGGCCGTAGTTCTGTTCGCGCATGATCTCCCACACCGCCTTGGTGCAGTAGGCCGAGCCCATCAGGTGTACATCCACCACCGCGCGGAAATCCGCCATCTCCATCTTCGAGAAGCTCTTGTCGCGCAGGATGCCGGCATTGTTGATCAGGATGTCGATGCGGCCGAACTCGGCCCTGGCCTGCTCGACCATCGCCGTCACCTGCTCGAAGTCCGCCACGTTGGCGCCATTGGCAATCGCGTGCCCGCCGGCCTTGCGGATCTCTTCCACCACGGCCAGTGCCGCCTCCGTCGAACTGCCCTTGCCGTCGCGGCTGCCGCCGAAGTCGTTGATCACCACCTTGGCACCGCGCCTGGCCAGTTCCAGCGCATGCACGCGCCCCAGGCCGTTCCCGGCTCCCGTCACAATGGCCACGCGGCCGTCGAAGCGAATCGTCATGTTTCTCTCCAGCAATAAATAGGGTTCAGGCAAACAGGCGGAGGATGGTTTCGGCCACGCACACGGGCTTGTCCGAACCTTCCATCTCGACCGACATCTCGAAGGTCACCTGGGCACCGTTGTTGTCCAGCGGCTCCCACTCCGCGACCGTGAAGTGGCCGCGCAGGCGGCTGTTCACCGGTACCGGCTTCAGGAAGCGCACCTTGTTCAAGCCGTAGTTCACGCCCATCCGGACGTTGGTGACTTCAAAGGCGTTGGTCATGTAGACCGGCAGCAGGCTCAGCGTCAGGAAGCCATGCGCGATCGGCACGCCGAACGGCCCCTTCGCGGCGCGTTCGGGGTCCACGTGGATCCACTGGTGGTCGCCCGTGGCGTCGGCAAACGTGTTGATGCGGGCCTGGTCCATGCAGACCCAATCGCTGGTGCCGATGCGCTCCCCCACCAGTCCTTTCAGGTCCGCGATCTCGTAGCGGTTCATGTTCATTTCCTCCTTACTGGCCCGGTTCGGCCTGCAACGCAGCTGCGCAGGCCGCATCGTGCCGGTCGCTGCTGCCCAGCAGCAGATCGGCCACGATGGCGCGTTTGAAGTAGTGGCCCACGGCGTATTCCTCGGTCATGCCGATGCCGCCGTGGAGCTGCACGCCCTGTCCGCACACGTACTTCGCGGCACGGCAGACCAGCGACTTCGCCGCCGACAACGTAAGCTGCCGGGCCGCTTCACCGTCGTTCTCCACCGACGCGAGCGCGGCATGCAGCATCGAGCGCGCCAGTTCCATCTCCGCGGACATGTCGGCCATGCGGTGCTGCAGCGACTGGAAGGTGCCGATGGGCACGCCGAACTGCTGGCGCGTCTTCAGGTATTCAGCCGTCAGCGCGATGACCTTTTCCATCGCTCCGACCAATTCGGCGCAGAGCGCGACCGTGCCATGGGCCAAACCAGCGCGCAACACGGACAAACCGCCATCGAGCCGGTTGCCGGCCGGAACCCGCACGCCGTCGAACGTCAGTTCTTCGATCCAGGTGGCGTCATGCAATGGCATCGTCTGGCGCAACAGCCCGGCGCTGCCGGCATCGACCAGCAGAAGCGCGATGTCCGCTTCTCCCTGCACCTGTGCCGACACGATGAACAGGTCGGCACCGACTGCGCCCAGCACAAGCGACTTGCTGCCGTGAATGATGTAGCCGTCCGCATTCTTGTCGGCGCGGGTCGACACCACTTCCGGGAGCCCGCGTGCATCCGGCTCGCTATAGGCCAGCGCGATGCGCAGCGAACCGTCGGCAAGTCGGGGAAGCAGGCTCTCCTTCTGCGCTTGCGTGCCGCCTGCGACCAGCGTTTGCGCCGCCAGCACCGCGCAGCCCATATAGGGCTCGAGCACCAGTCCGCGGCCCAGCTCCTGCGCAATGAGAGCCGTGTCGATCAGCGAGCCGCCCAGGCCGCCATGCGCCTCCGGCAGCGCGGCCATCAGCCAGCCATTCTCGGCGAACACTTTCCAGTTGCCGGAGACCGGGTCCCGGCCAGCCCGGGCCTCGCGGATGTACCCATTGCGGACTTCGAAGTCATACGCCTTGTCGACGTAGCGGCGCACGCTGTCCTGCAACAGTTGCTGTTCCGAATTCAGGGTGAAATCCATGTCTGTATGCGGCCTAGAGTTGGAACAGGAGCTTGGCGATGATGCCGCGCTGCACTTCGCTCGTGCCGCCATAGATGGTCGAGGCGCGGCGGAAGAACATGTCGTTGGCGATGCCGCGCGCCGTGTCCTGCAGCGGATACGGCTGCGCAGGCGCCGGATCGTGCGGATGGGCATAGGCCACCGCGCCGTAGTCGCCGAGCGCTTCGACCTGTGCTTCGGTAATGCGCTGCTGCAGTTCGGTGCCGCGAATCTTCAGCATCGAGCCGATCGTCAGCGAATCGGGATGATGTTCCATCTCCAGCTTCGCCACCCGCTGCACCATCATGCCGATGGCCTGCAGTTCGGCGTCGAGCCGCGCCAGCTTCAGGGCGAACTCAGGCCGGTCGATCAGGCGCTGCGCACCCACGCGCTGCGTCGCCGCGAACCCGCGTAGCTCCGCCATGTAGCGCTTCAGCGCCGGCAGTTCGGCCGCAGTGGCATGTTCGTTGTTGAGCAGGAACTTGGTGATGCGCCAGCCCGCGCCTTCCTCTCCGACCAGGTTGCCCACCGGCACGCGGACGCCGTCGAAGAACGTCTCGTTGAGGTGGTGCGCGTCATCGATGCTGCGGATCGGCCGCACGGCGATGCCCGGCGTCTTCATGTCGACCAGCAGGAAGCTGATGCCGGCCTGCTTCTTCGCCTCGGAGTTGGTACGGACGAGAAGGAAGATCCAGTCGGACTCATGCGCGTAGCTGGTCCATATCTTCTGGCCGTCGACGACGTAATGGTCACCATCGCGAACGGCGCGCGTCTTCAGCGAGGCGAGGTCCGAGCCGGAGCCGGGTTCCGAGAACCCCTGGCACCACAGCCGTTCGCCGTTCAGGATCGCCGGCATGTGCGCGGCCTTTTGCTCCGGGGTGGCGAATGCGTTCAGGACCGGGCCCAGCAGTTTGTGCACGAAGCCATCCTGCGTTGGCGTGCCGGCTGCCGCGCACTCCTCGTCGAATATCAGTTGCTGCGGCACCGACCAGCCGTTGCCGCCATGCTCGGCTGCCCAGTATGGCGCGCCCCAGCCGTGATCGTGCAGCAGCTTCTGAAAGCGCAGCACCTGCTGGCGCGGCGAACGCGTGCTGCGCGGGAGCCCCTTCAGGTCGGCCGGTACGTGTTCCTGGATGAACTGTCGCACCTGCTGCCGGAACGTGGCGAGGATGGAATCAGGTTGAAAATCCATGTAGCGCCTCCATCAGCCTTTGCGGTACATCGTGACCACTGCCGCACCGCCGATACCGACGTTGTGCTGCAGGGCAATGCGGGCGCCTTCCACCTGCCGTTGTTCGGCCCGGCCGCGCAGTTGCTGCACCAGCTCGGTGGCCTGCGCGAGCCCGGTCGCGCCGATCGGGTGTCCCTTCGACAGCAAGCCACCCGATGGGTTGACCACGTACTTGCCGCCATACGTGTTGTCGCCATCATCGACAAATCTATGCGCCCCGCCTTCGCGGCACAGACCCAGGGCCTCGTAGCTCAGCAGCTCGTTCTGCGCGAAGCAGTCGTGCAGTTCGATCACGTCGACGTCTTCGGCGCCGATGCCGGCCTGCTCATACACCTTGCTGGCTGCCGTGCGCGACATGCCGAAGCCGGCAAGATGGCGCAGGTCACCCGACTCGAAGGTTTCCGGTCCGTCGGTGGCCAGCGCCTGGCCGGCAATCCACACGCTTGCGTCGAGGCCATGCTTCTTTGCATAGGGTTCGCTGCAAAGCACCACCGCCGCCGCGCCGCAGGTCGGCGGGCAGGCCATCAGGCGCGTCATCACACCCGGCCACATCATCTGGTCGGCCATGACTTCCTCGGCGGTGACTTGCTTGCGGAACACCGCCATCGGGTTGTTCATGGCATGGCGGCTGGCCTTGGCGCGGATCTTGGCGAAGGTTTCCAGCGGCGTGCCGAACCGGCGCATATGTTCCAGTCCGGCCGCGCCGAACAGCCGCAGGGCCATCGGCACGCCTTCGGGCACCACGCCCGCACACCGCTCCAGGAATGGCTCGAGCGGCGCGGGCCGGTCGTTGTAGATGCCGCCGAGCGCGCCGGCATTCATCTGCTCGAAGCCGAAGGCCAGCACGATGTCCACCCGGCCGCTCTCGATGGCCTGCCTGGCCAGGAAGAGCGCCGAGGAGCCGCTGGCACAGTTGTTGTGGACATTGATGACCGGGATGCCGGTCACGCCGATGCCGTACAGCACGCGCTGCCCGCAGGTCGAATCGCCAAAAACGTAGCTGGCGTACGCTTGCTGGATGGATTCATAGCCCACCGCCGCGTCGGCCAGCGCCAGGCGGATGGCCTGTGCCCCCATGACCGTGTAGGGCTCGCTCTGGCCCGGCTTCCTGAAGGGAATCATGCCGACACCGGCAACAACGACCCTTTCCGTCATCTCTCTCTCCTTGGATCGCTCTCTGCGCCCGCTCGATGCCCTGTGCCGGATGGCCCAGGTCCAGCGCCCGCAGGTGAACTGGTGCATGAACGATATCGGGCGGCGGGCACCGGATCACCTCCCCAAATGGGAGAGCAGGCAGGGGATCGGCGGCGCCATCCCGATGGCTGTGGATCGCCCGCGCAGATGGGGCGCAGCCTGTCGGCGAAAACGTCGGCGGCCGTGCGTACGGCGCCATGCATCGCGACGGGAAAGCACTGCCCCGGGGCCGCGGCCCGGACTAGAGTAGTGGTAGTTGTGACCGTCCCGGACACGGGACAAAGGAGGTGCCATGAACATGGCCAATGCATGGATGCTCGCCGCCGTGCCGGCGTGCCTCGTCGCCTGTGCGACGAACCCGGAACATCCGCGTGAAGTGGTTGACGTGCCACTCGCGGCAGCGCCCGCGAATCTCGGTGAAACCGGCGTCGCCTCGCTGGCGCGGCGGGGGGACGAGACCAGCGTCGTGATCACGATCAGCGGCGTGTCACCGCCGGTGACCCGTCCACTGCGCTTGTATACGTACATCTACCCCGGCTCTTGCGGCAACCTGCCGGCAACACCGGCGGTCAGCATGAACCAGACACGACGCGTCGAGGCCACGAACGGCAACGGGCCGTTGAGGCTGCACCGGGATGCACAGATTCCGCTCGGAAACCTGCGCGCGGGCGACTATGCCCTTGTGGTTCGCAGCGCCCCGTGGGACGGCAGCGTGGACCTCTTCTGCGGCAACCTGAAGGCCGCGCGTGCGTCCTAGCGCTGACAACGGATATCGTGCCGTGCAGCGCGCCGGGCAAGCAGACCTCGCGCCCGGCGCCTGCCTGGCAAGCGTCAGATGCGATACATCGTGACGACTGCGGCACCGCCGATGCCGACGTTGTGCTGCAACGCGATGCGAGCACCTTCGACCTGCCGCTTGTCGGCACGGCCGCGCAGTTGCTGGACTAGTTCCGTGCACTGCGCAAGGCCAGTCGCGCCGATCGGATGGCCCTTCGACAGCAGGCCGCCCGACGGGTTGACCACGTACTTGCCGCCGTACGTGTTGTCGCCGTCATCCACGAACTTCTGCGCACCGCCTTCCGGGCACAGGTTCAGCGCCTCGTAGCTCAGCAGTTCGTTCTGCGCGAAGCAGTCGTGCAGTTCGACCACGTCAACGTCCTCGGCACCGATGCCGCTCTGCTCGTACACCTTGTTGGCCGCCGCGCGCGACATGCTGAAGCCCGCGATATCGCGCAGGTCATTCGACGCGAACGTTTCCGGGCCGTCCGTCGTCAGCGCCTGGCCGGCGATCCACACGCGGCCGTCGAGGCCGTGCTTCTTCGCATAGGCTTCGCTGCACAGCACCGCCGCCGCCGCGCCGCAAGTCGGCGGGCAGGCCATCAGGCGGGTCAGCACGCCAGGCCACATCATCTTGTCGGCCATGACGTCCTCGGTGGTCAGCACATTGCGAAACACCGACATCGGGTTGTTGACCGCGTGACGGCTGGCCTTGGCGCGGATCTTGGCGAACGTTTCCAACGGCGTGCCGAAGCGGCGCATGTGTTCCAGCCCGCCACCGCCGAAGGTCAGCAGCGCCTGCGGCACGTCAACGTCACCGAGCAGTTCCTTGAGTTTGTCGGAGAAGCGCTCGACGGGGTTCGGCTTGTCGGCGAAGTTGGAGCCTAGCGCGCCCGGGTTCATCTGCTCGAATCCAACCGCCAGCACAATGTCGACCTCGCCGCTCGCAATAGCCTGGCGCGCCAGGTACAGCGCCGTGGAACCACTGGAGCAGTTGTTGTTGACGTTGATGATGGGGATGCCTGTCATGCCCACGTCGTACAGCACGCGCTGGCCGCAGATCGAATCGCCATAGAGATAGCTGGCGAATGCCTGCTGGATCGACTCATAGCCCACGCCGGCGTCCGCCAGCGCGAGACGGGCCGCCTGGGCGCCCATCACGGGGTAGGGATCGCTCTGGCCCGGCTTCTTGAACGGGATCATGCCGACGCCGGCAACCACGACCTTCTGTGTCATGTCTGTTTCCTTGGAGAGTTGGGTGTTGGAGTTCACTGGGCCGCCGCTTCAGAACAGGCGTTCGGCACCGGGGTAGAGCGGATCGTCCTTCGCAAAGAAGCGGCGCATGGCCTCCGCGGCAAAGCCGCCGTTCGTGCACATGCCCTGCAGCGTCGCTTCCATCTGGAGCATGGCGTCCCGGTCGGTTTCGAACGAGCGGTTCAGGATCCGTTTGGCGGCACCCAGCACCTGGGTCGGGGCATGGTCGAAACGCTGCGCCATCTCGATGGCGGCATCGCGCAGCCGCTCGGGCGGCACCACGGCCTGCACCAGGCCCATTGCCAGCGCTTCGTCGGCCAGGATGTCGCGCGCGGTGAAGATGATTTCCTTGGCACGTGCCAGTCCGACCAATCGCGGCAGGGTGTACATCAGCCCGAGGTCCGGGCCGAAGCCGATGCGGGCGAAGTTGGCCACCATCCGCACGTTCGGGCTGGCAATGACGAAATCTGCCGCCAGCGCCAGCGAGAAGCCCGCGCCCACGGCGAAACCGTCGACCGCCGAAATCACCGGCTTTTCCAGGTCCATCAGCGCGCTGTGCCAGCGCTGGTGGTTCACCAGCACGTCGCGGCCGAGAAAGCCCTTCTCGCCCTCTTCCTCCTCCGCGCCGCCCGCGAGGTCCGCGCCCGAGCAGAAATGGCCGCCGGCGCCGGTCAGCACGACCGATCGGATGGCCCTGTCTGTCTGCACGGTCCGGATAGCGGCGATCAGCAGGTCGCGCGATGCGCCATCCAGCGCATTCCGGCGATGGGGGCGGTTCAGCGTGATGACAGCCGTATGGCCGACTCGCTCGAAAATGACCGCGTCATACATGTGGAATCTCCTCCCTTACAGTTTTCCGTTCTGCACAGCCCCGGACGGGCGGGATGCCCACGCGATGCCGCCCGGGGGCCGCCAGCCGTCAGGCCAGCCCGAAGATGCCGACGTGCTCGGTCGATTCCTCGACGCGCCACAGCCCGCCGCCATTGCCCTGCAGGGCAATGCGCGCGCCTTCCACCTGGCGCTTGCCGCAGTTGCCGCGCAGCTGCTCCACCAGTTCGAAGATCTGGCCGATGCCGGTGGCGCCGATCGGGTGGCCCTTCGACTCCAGGCCGCCCGACGGGTTGATCGGCAGCCTGCCGCCCAGCGTGGTATCGCCGCGCTCGGCCATGGCGCCGCTGTCGCCTGGCTCGCACAGGCCCAGCGACTCCACTGCCAGCAGTTCGCCGATGGCGGTGGCATCGTGGATTTCGGCCACGCTCACGTCCCTGGGCGACACGCCGGCCTGCTCGAAGGCCGCCTTGCCGGCCAGGTGCGTGCAGCCGTTCTCGTAGTCGTCGGCCGCGCGGGCCGAAGCCGAGCGCACCACGCTTGCCAGCACCTTCACGGCTCGCTTGCGGTCGAAGCCGTACTTCTTCAGGCCCGCTTCCGTGCACAGGATCGCGGCGGCCGCACCGTCCGAGATCGGCGAGCACATAGGCAGCGTAATCGGGTAGGTGATCGGCGGTGCCGCGAGAATTTCCTCGATCGTCATGGCATTGCGGTACTGCGAGCGCTCGTTATGCACCGAGTGGCCATGGTTCTTCGACGAAACAGCCGCGAGCTGGCGCTGCGTGATGCCGAAGCGCTCCATCAGCCCGCCACGGCCAAGCGCTGCGTACACGTCCATGAACGGACTGTAGGGATTGGGCGACTGCGATCCCGGCGGCGGCACGATGGCCTTGCCCATCTCGGCCAGGTAGTTCTTGTTGTCCTCGAACGTCTCGACGTCCCAGGCGGACTCGAACGCCGAGAACATCTTGGCCTTGTCCTTCGAAAACATCTTCTCCGCGCCCACGGCGATGGCCACGTCGGCCGCGCCGCCGCGCAGTTGCGTCACGGCCAGGTTGAACGCATGGCTCGACGATGCGCACGCGCCCTCGATGTTGAAGATGGGAATGCTGTCAAAACCCAGAGGCAGCAGCGCGACCTGGCCACGGATCATGTGCTGGCCGTCGAAGTGGCCCTGCGTACAGTTGCCATAGAACGCGGCCTGCACCCACTTGCGATCGCAGGCCGCATCCTTCAGGGCGTCTTCCACCGCCCAGGCGGTCAGTTGCTTGATGGTCTTGTCGGCGTGGCGGCCGAACGGCGTCATGCCGACGCCGACGATGTAGATGTTTTCCATATTCGGTTCGTTTCCAGTGAGGCAGGCGATCAATAGCCCTTGAACTGCGGCGTGCGCTTTTCGGCGAAGGCGCGCAGGCCCTCGGCGATGTCATAGGAGCGCTGGTGGTCGCGCAGCGACAACAGCTCGTGGCGCAGCGCGTCGGCCGCCGGCTTGTCGGCGCATTCGTCGGCCACCTTCTTCATCTTGCGCAGCACCAGCGGGCTCTTGGCCGATAGCTTGTCGCCGATGGCCTGCACGCGTGCCACCAGCTCTTCGTCGGCGACCACTTCGGCCACCAGGCCGTACTGCTTCATATCCGCCGCCGGCAGCGATTCACCGGTGTACAGCAGGTACTTGGCGATGTTCTGGGGGATCTTGCGCGGGAGGATGGCGGCACCGCCACCGCCCGGGAACACACCGAAGTTCGAATGGGCGTCGCCAAAGCGCGCGCTTTGGGCGGCAATGACGAAGTCGCAGGCAAGCACGGTTTCCAGCCCGCCCGCGATGGCGAGGCCGTTGACGGCGGCGATGGTGGGCTTGGGGAAGGCGCGCAGCGTATCGAAGAAGGTGACGAGCGTGTCCAGCAGGTCCGGCTCGCCCGGGCCTGGTTTGCCGCTTGCCTTCAGGTCGGCGCCGGCGCAGAAGGCGGGGCCCGTGGCAGTCACCGCCACTACGCGCACCTGGTCGTCCTGCTGCCAGGCGCGCAGCTGCGCGGCCATGGCCAGCGCCATGTCCATGCTGATGGCGTTGCGGGCCTCGGGCCGCATCAGGGTGATCCAGCCGACCTGGCCCTTCACTTCAAATGACACGGGGTCACTCATGTCTTCTCCTCGATCGATTCGTTACGGCGTTCTTGCCTGCTCGTCACGATAGGCGCCGCCGGCCCTCGCTTCACCTCTCCTTCGGACAGGCGCGCCCTGCCGGGGCCACCTCCCCCGGCGGCTCACCCTGTCGCAGAGGGAGGCGACGCCACGAAGGGCAGATGGCTATCGTCTGAACAAGCCTTCCCGGCCCAACACCCATCACATCGGAGACAACATGGACTTCAGCACCTACCAGCACATCGCATTCGCGCGGCGCGGCCGCGTCCTCGAAATCACCCTGAACCGTCCGGAGCAGCTGAATGCCGTCAATGGCGGCCTGCACGCCGAGCTGGCCCGGGTGTTCATCGATGCGAACAACGACCCGGAGTCCGAGGTCATCGTGTTGACCGGCGCCGGCCGCGCCTTCTCGGCAGGCGGCGACCTGGAGGCCGTGAAGGCCGGCTTCGACGACCCCGCCGTCTTCCGCGTCACGGCGCGCGAAGGCAAGCAGATCGTCTTTGCCCAGCTCGACTGCGAGAAGCCGATCATCGCCAAGGTCAACGGGCCGGCGGTCGGCCTCGGTTGCAGCATCGCCCTGTTCTGCGACGTGATCTTCGCCGCCGACACCGCGAAGTTCGCCGATCCGCACGTGAATGTCGGCCTCGTGGCCGGCGACGGCGGGGCCATCATCTGGCCGCAGCTCATCGGCTACGCCCGCGCCAAGGAATACCTGCTCACCGGCGACCCGATCAGCGCCACGGAGGCCGCCCGCATCGGCCTGATCAATCACGCCGTGCCCGCCGCCGAACTGGACGCGCGCGTCGAGCAGTTCGCCGACCGCCTTGCCAACGGCGCGACCAATGCGATCCGCTGGACCAAGGTGGCCACCAATATCGGCCTCAAGCAGCTCGCGCACTCGATCATGGACACCTGCATGGGCTACGAGTGGCTGGCGAGCAAGACCGAGGACCACCGCGAGGCGATCACCGCCATCCTCGACAAGCGCAAGCCGTCCTTCACGGGCCGGTAAGCGGTACGGCCAGATGATGAAAGCCATGAAAGAGATGAACTTCAGCGACAAGCGTGTGCTGGTCACGGGCGGCGCCAGCGGCATCGGCGCGGCCGTGGCGGCGTTCTTCGCGGAGCGGGGTGCCGTGGTCTGTGCATCCGACCTGAACCCGGCAGAGGACCGGGCCGGATGCCGGATGCTAAGGGGCGATGTTTCTGCCGAAGCCGACGTGGAGCGCATCGCGGCGGAAGCGGCCGCCCATATGGGCGGCATCGATATCCTGGTCAACAACGCCGGCATCCTGGAACCCGCCCGCCGCACCGACCGGCAGGACGCCGCGACCTGGCAGCGGACCATTGACGTCAACCTCACCGGTACGTGGCTGATGAGCAAGGCGGTCGGGCGGCAGATGCTCGGACAGGGCGGCGGGTCGATCATCAATATCGCGTCGATCTACGGGCTCGGCGGCGGACTGGGCATTACCGCCTACACCGCCTCCAAGGCCGGCGTGGTGATGCTGACGCGCTCGCTGGCCTGCGAATGGGCGCAGAAAGGCATTCGCGTCAATGCGGTCGCACCGGCCATCATCCGCACGCCCCCGCTCGATGCCATGACCGGCAACGGACAGCTCGACGTCACGACGCTGGAACGCCGCACGCCGATGGGCCGGCTGGGCTATCCGGTGGAAGTCGCACAGGCGGTGGCCTTCCTCGCATCGGACTGGGCCTCGTACATTACTGGCGTGACCTTGCCGGTGGATGGCGGGTGGACCGCGTTCGGCGCGGATGGCAACGCCTCGCGGGGCTGACCGTGAATGCCCTCCGGCAGCGGCCGGAGGGCATCGTTGCTACGCTGTCAGGCCGCCATCGACCATGTAGTGCGCGCCCGTGACGAACGACGCCTTGCCGGAGCACAGCCACAGCACCAGTTCCGCTGCTTCCTCGGGCTCGCCGGCGCGGCGCAGGATTGACGCCGCGAGCAGCGCCTCCGCGCTTCCGGGCACCGATGCCGCCGCCAGTTCGTCGGACATCGCGGTCTTCACTACGCCCGGACAGATCGCATTGATCCGGATGCCATGCCGGCCATACTCGCGTGCTGCAGACCGGGTCAGGCCGATCACGCCATGCTTCGATGCGGCATACGCCGCGCTGTAGGGCGCAGCGCGAACCCCGGCGACCGACGCGGTGTTGACGATGGCCCCGCCGTGCGCCGTCATCGCCCGCAGCTCGTGCACCATGCAATGGAAGACCCCGGTCAGGTTGACGCCGAGGACGCGGTGCCAATGATCCAGCCCCTGGTCCTCTGTCTTCGATACATGGCCGGGAATACCGGCGTTGTTGAAGGCAATGTCAAGCCGGCCGAAGCGGCTGACGGCCGCCTGCACCATACCGGCACAGTCCTCCTCGCGGCTGACGTCCACGCGCCGGAACAGCGCCTGTCCGCCCTCGCCCGCAATCTCGGCGGCCACCGCCTGTCCGGCCTCCTCCGCACGATCAGCGACGACAACGCTCGCTCCCGCCCGCGCGAACAGCAAAGCGGCCGCGCGGCCAATGCCCGCCGCGGCGCCGGTGACGATGGCAATCTTTCCCTTCAACTCTGACATGCTCGCATTTCCCGGCATTGGATTGGATTCCCGCATGATCGTCACGCCGATTCCGACTGCAATGCGCCCACCGCGGCGGGCCTCGTCATCGCCCGCTTGACCAGCACGGCCATGCCGGCACCCAGGATGATGACCGCCATGGTATTGAAGACGGCGTGGAAGCCGAAGTTTTCGCGCAACATCACACCGCCAAGGATGGGCCCCAGGATGCCGCCGAAGCGGCCCATGCCCTGCATCCACGAGACGCCGAGCGAACGGGCGGTGGCCGGGTAGAACGCGGCGGCAAGGAAGATCATCGACGCCATGCCGCCGCTCAGCCCGATGCCGGTCAGCACGATGCTCGCGCAGACCCAACCGAGGTCCTGCGAGCTCTGTCCGATGGTCCACACGCCGAAGCCGCCGATCGCGAAGGCCACACCGATGACGGCGTTCTTCTCGAAGCGGTCCATCAGCCAGCCGAAGAACAGCGTGCCGACGATGCCGCCGATGGTCAGCAGGGTCGACATCAGCGTCGACTGGCGCCACGTGGCACCGATGGTCTGGAACAGCGTCGGCATCCAGCCGAGCAGCAGATAGTAGGCAATGCAGGCGAAGAAATAGCCCAGCCACAGCATGCCGGTGCCGAGGCGCAGCCCCTTCGACAGCACGACGGCAACGCCGTTGCGGCTTGCCGGGGTTTCGTCCGCCAGCGCGAACCGCGCGTCATCGGGCACGGCCTTCGGCGAGATGCGTTTGAGCACCGCGGCGATGGCCGGAGCCGGATAGCCGTGCTGCACCATGAAGTGCAGCGGCTGCGGCGTGGCAAACAGCATGAAGAGACCGAGCACGACAGGCAGGATGCCGCCGAGCACGAACACGCTTTGCCAGCCGTAGGCCGGCACCATGACCGCCGCCGCCCAGCCGCATGCCGACGCGCCGATCATGCCGCCGCAGCACAGCGCGTTGACCAGCAGCGCACCCATGCGCCGGGGCGCGTATTCGTACATCAGCGTCGCGGTTGCGGGCATTGCCGCGCCCAGGCCGAGGCCGGTGAGGAAGCGCCATACGCCCAGAGACATGACCGAGTCCGCCATGACCGTGGCGAAACTGCACAGGCCGAACATCCACATCGCGCCGATCATGACGGCCTTGGGCGTGAAGCGCTCGAACAGCGGCCCGGCCGCCAGCGCGCCGATCGACAGCCCGAAGATCGACGCGCTCATCACCGGACCGAACGCCGACTTCGCCACGCCCAGGTCCTGCGCGAGGACGGGGACGACGAAGCTGACGGCCACGTTATCGTAGATGTCGATGGCCACCAGCAGGAAGCAGGCGATCAGAATGCGCCACTGGTATGGCGAAAAGCGTTGCTGGTCGATGAACTGCTGAACGTCGACCGTGCGGTGGTCAATCGTCATGGCGTCTCCTGAGTGTAGTTATGGACCCCGGCCGCTGGCGCAGGGGGCCCGGAAGGCCGGCAATTCTGTCCGATGCCATGCCCGCCGGTAACGTCGACGATAGGGGAACGCCGGCCACTCTTCGCCTCTACCTTTGGGGGGAACGGCGTGCCGTGCCCCCACTCAGAAGATGTGCCGCACGCCTGTTGCCACGCCAACCATGTTCTTGCCGCCCGGAGGCTGCGCGTAGTTGAACAGGTACAAGGTGAAGGCACCGTCGTTGCCGAGGCTGCCGTTGTGCGCCCATGCCGTCGTGAGATAGATGTCCGTGCGCTTGCTGAGCGCGTAGTCGGCCACGAAGCTGACCTGCTGCGGGTTGGCCGGGTTGATGGCAACGCCGGTTGCACCGCCGAGGTTCATCTTCTTGATGTTCGAGTAGTAGTAGCCCAGTTGAAAGTCGAGCGCGGCCGTGGCCTTGTAGCTCACCCCGGCGAACCAGAAGTCGTCGCGCAGGGCCACGTTCCCGTTGGCGTAGGTCTGGTCTCCCCAGCGATAGCCGCCCGTCAGCTTGAACGGGCCCTCGGTATAGCTGACCCCGACATAGGCCTTGCGGATCTTCGCGGTCTGTCCGACCACCACGGACGGATTCCACTGGTCGTAGGCTATGCTTGCGCCAAAGGTCTGGCCAAGGTACATCAGAGATGCGCCGTAGGCGGTGTCGTCGCGCGGACTGCCAGGAATCTCACCGTTGCCGCCATTGGTCAGCCCGACACCGCCGACGCTCAGCGAAGACACCGGCGCGCCTGCGCCAAACGAATAGTGGGCACTGGCGTAGACGTCGCCGAACCGCCCCGTGTACTTGAGCGAGTTGTTCGGCTTGTAGTCGACGCCGACCAGCCAGACTGCCGGCTCGTAAGCTGGCGAAAAGCGATTCGGCGAGAAATTCACCACCACGTCGGTCAAGGATGAGAACACCTTGCCGAATGCCACCTTGCCCCAGGAATCATTGCCAAGTGCGATATATGCCTGCCGGTTGAAGCCGGCACTGTTCCCCGTGAAGATGCCCGTATCGGAGTTGAATCCGCTTTCGAGAACAAAGGATGCCTTCAGCCCGCCGCCAAGATCCTCAACGCCGCGCAAGCCCCAGCGCGAGGCTGACAGGCCGCTCTGGTTCATCATGCCGACGCGGGGACCAACGGGATTGACGCCGACACTCGGACCGGTGGCGCCCGGCGGCAGCGCGGTCGGCGCCGTCGCCACACGGTTGATGTACTCGATCCCCGCATCGATCACGCCGTAAAGCGTCACGCTGGTCTGCGCCAGTGCCACCCCAGGCACCGCGCTCAGCGCCGCCAACGCTACAAGCGATTTCCTCATGTTGCTGTCCCCTCTGATCCACGACCTTCTGAGGACTCATCATGGACAAGGAGATGTCCGCCGTCTCCTCCCTCTTGGGACAGGTGTCCCTCAGCGGACTGGCCCTGCGGTGCGCCGAGTGGCGGCCGAGGCGTCTCGGTTTCGATCTGTCGCCGGCAATAAGCGACTCATCCTGATCCCGCCTATTTTGCGAACCATGAGGCCTCGCATCAACTGTTGCAGGGAAACCGCGCGCCCCATGGCAGGGAAAGTCGCCCTGTCCAAATAGGGAGGAGACAAGGGGCATCTCCCGGACGTAGGCTTCCGGAGCCATACTGCGGCGGCGCGGCGCATTGTCCCCGCCGGCCTTGCGCAAGGATGGCATTCCTGTATGCGTGAGAGGAGACGCCATGAACCTGAGCGCTCGTACCCTTTGCAGCGCGGTGCTTTCGGCGGTCGCATGGTTCGCTTTGCCGTCGGTGGCGCAAACCGCGCCGGCCACGGTAACGGCCGACAACTTCGTGCGCGCCGAGTCGGACATGTACTTCGCCACGATCGTGAAGCAGGGTGGCTTCGGCAAGCTGCGCCACCAACGCGACGTGATGCCCATTGACCGGCAATCCGTCGTGCGCGCCAACCGCGACACCGCCTACTCGACCGGCGTCTTTGACCTCGACGCGGGTCCCGTGACGATCACGCTGCCCGACACAGGCAAGCGCTTCCGCTCGGTCATCGCAATCAACGAAGACCACTATGTGACGAGCGTTGCGTATGGGAACGGGCCCTACACGTTCACGCGCGACCAGGCCGGTACGCGTTACCTGATGATTGGCGTGCGCACGCTGGTCGACACACGCGATCCCGCCGATGTCCAGACACTCCACGCACTCCAGGACGGCATCACGCTGCGACAGGGCGCGCGGGGACGGTTCGAGGTGCCGGACTGGGACACGGGCAGCCAGAAGCGCGTGCGCGACGCGCTCGCTTCGCTGGGTGAAACCTTGCCGAACCTGAATGATGCCTTCGGCATGCCGGGCAAAGTCTCGCCGGTCCACCACCTGATCGGCACGGCCATCGCGTGGGGAGGAAATCCCCGGCAGGACGCTATCTATCTCAACGTGAAGCCGGCTCGCAACGACGGCGTGACCGTGTATCGCCTGCGCGTCGCCGACGTGCCGGTGGACGGCTTCTGGTCGATCAGCGTCTACAACGCCAAGGGCTACTTCGAGCCGAATGCACAGGGGGCGTACACGCTGAACAATGTAGTGGCAAGGAAGGATGCCGACGGCGCCGTGTCGGTGCAGTTCGGGGGCTGCGATGGCAAGCAGGCCAACTGTCTGCCCGTCACGCCCGGCTGGAACTACATGGTGCGCCTGTACCGGCCGCGCGCGCAGGTACTCGATGGCCGCTGGAAGTTTCCAGAGGCCCAGCCCGTCCAATAAACCCATTGCCGGAGAACATCGTGCAATCCTCACCCTCCTGGGGCCTGCTGTCCCTTGCGGCCGCCCTGTCGCTCCAGCCCGCCATCGCCCAGACCGTGCCCGCTGCCACATCGCCACTCGCCGCTGCCATGGCACCGGCCGAAGACCTGCGCAGCCAGGCCGTGGAGGCCGCCATCTGGGGCATGCCCATCGTCAGCGTCGACGCCATGCGCGAGGCATATTTTCGCGACGCAGGTGCCCGCTACAACGACATTGTCTACTGGTCGCGCCCGGCAGACTGGCGCAATCAGACCGCCACACCGAATTCGACGTCGCTCTACGTCTATTTCAACTTCAACCTGAAAGACGGCCCGGTCGCAGTGGACATTCCCCCTGCCGGCGACGTCGGCATATTCGGCAGCATGCTCGACGCATGGCAGGCTCCGCGCGCCGATATCGGCAAGGACGGCGAAGACCTCGGCAAGGGCGGCCGCTACTTGCTGCTGCCGCCCGGGTTCGATGGCCCCGTGCCCGCCGGCGTCATTCCGGTGCGGGTTTCCACGAACAACGGCTATGCCCTGTTCCGGATAACTCCGAAGACCTCGTCGCAAGGCGATCTCGACATGGCCAGCGCTGTCATCCGGAGGCTGCGCGTGGCCAGCCTGTCGGCGGCGCCGGGCACCGTGCCGCAGCGTTTCATCAACATGGACGGCAAGCTGTTTGACGGCATCGTGCGCTTCGGCGACACGTTCTTCCAACGCCTGGCCCGCATGGTGAGCGAGGAGCCGCCATCGACGCGCGATGCCGACGCCTACGCCCGTCTGCGTGCCTTTGGCATCGAACCGGGCAAGCCCTTCGCTCCCGATCCCGCCACGCGCGCCCTGTTGCGCGCTGCTGCGGAAGAGGCAAGGACCGGATTTCGCCAGACTCTGGTGAACGGCTCTCGCCCCTGGTGGCCGGGCTCGCAATGGGGAACCAGTTCGGCGGGCACGGCGGGCGCAAAGACCGCCTTCACCTTTTGTGACGCCCAACGCCTTGATACCAAGATGCGCGGCACAACGTTCTTCCTCGCCTACGGGATGCCGCAGAAATTGGGCAAGGCAACCTTCTACCTGACAGCCTGGCGCGACGCGCAGGGACAATTGTTCGACGGCTCGGGCCGCTATCATCTGCGCGTGCCACCGCAGGTGCCGGCACGGGAGTTCTGGGCGATCAACGTGTATGACAGCGAAACTGCCGCGTTTCTTCGCCGCGCCCCCCGCATCGGCCTCGATTCCCTCGACAAGAGGCTGCAGCGCAATGCAGATGGGTCCGTCGACATCTACTTCGGACCGCACCCACCCGAGGGCAAAGTTGAAAACTGGATTTATACCGAGCCCGGCAAGCAGTGGTTCGCATCCTTCCGGTTCTATGGACCTGAGGCAGCCCTTTTCGAAAAGACTTGGACGCTCGCGGACATCTCAACAGAGTGAAGTTTGCGGCGAACTCAGCGATGTTGTCGCGGGAACTGACGTGTATTTCAGCCGCCTGTAACGCTCCCCGCTGGCTTGAACCTCGAGGTACATGCAGCCACCGCCGGCGAGCCGATATTGCAACTCGCGAGGCGCGCTCTTCCTGATTTCCGCATCCGTAAGCATTGCGCCATAAGTGGGCACAGGCTATTTTTGTCTGCGACGACGATCCGGTACGCTCGATTCGGTCCGCGCCAGCTCCTGCGCAAGATACGGCGCCGTTCGACTGCTCGGCACCTGTGCCACCTGATGCGGGGTACCGGTAGCCACCAGACGGCCACCGGCGTTACCCGCGCCTGGCCCCACGTCCATCACCCAATCTGACTGCGCCACCGCACGCATGTCGTGCTCGATCATCACCACGGTATTGCCCGCATCGACGAGGCGCTGCAACTGTACCAGCAGCCGATCGGCGTCCGACGCATGCAGCCCGGTGGTTGGCTCGTCGAGCACGTACAGGTTGCGTCCGCGCTGACTGCGCTGCAATTCTGTCGCGAGCTTGATGCGTTGAGCTTCGCCTCCGGAGAGTTCGGTGGCCGGCTGTCCCAGGCGCAGATATCCAAGCCCGATTTCCCGCAGCAATCGAAGCGGGCGAGCTATTACCTCTTCATTGGCGAAGAAATCAAGCGCTTCATCTACCGTCATCTGCAACACCTCGGCGATGTTGCGCCCGTTCCAGAGTACCTTCAGCGTGGCCTCGTTATAGCGCCCACCATGGCACGTCGGGCAAGGCGCATACACGCTAGGCATGAACAAAAGTTCGACGCTGACAAATCCCTCTCCCTCGCACGTATCGCAGCGCCCTTTTGGCACATTGAATGAAAAACGGCCTGCATCGAACCGACGGCGGCGGGCATCTGGCGTGGCGGCAAATAGCTTGCGCACTTGATCGAATAGGCCGGTGTATGTCGCCAGATTGGAGCGCGGGGTGCGGCCAATCGGCTTCTGGTCCACCTGCACAAGGCGCTGAATGGCATCCACATCACCAGCCAGGTGGCCGCAGGTAACGTCGACTACCGCCGGCCCCTCGCTCGTACCTCCGTCGGCCGGTTCGTCCTCTGGTTCGTGGCCCAGATGCAGCAGCATCAGCTCGGGAAGAGCTTGCGCAACCAGACTGGACTTGCCGGAGCCGGAGATGCCAGTGACGGCGGTGAGCACGCCCAATGGAATGCGTACATCTACGCCGCGCAGGTTGTGCCGATGAATTCCCTGCAGCTCTAGCCAGCCGGACGCTTTGCGTCCGCGGCTGGTTTGCGCGGGGATCTCATCGAACAGGTAGCGTGCGGTGCGTGATTGCGCAACCTCGCGCAGGCCGGCGGGGGCGCCGCTGTAAAGCACGCGCCCCCCGCGCTCACCGGCATCAGGTCCGACGTCCACTAACCATTGTGCGCGCCGCATCAACTCCAGGTCGTGTTCAACCACGAACACCGAATTGCCCGCATCGCGAAGCTTGTCGAGCGCGTCGTACAGCGCCTGGCTGTCGGAGGGATGTAGCCCTGCCGAAGGTTCGTCGAGCACGTAGACTACGCCGAATAACATGGAACTCAGTTGTGTGGCGAGCCGCAGACGTTGCAGTTCGCCGGCCGAGAGGGTAGGCGTGGCACGGTCCAGTGTCAGGTAGCCCAAGCCCAAGCCTCGAAGTTGACGCAACCGCGCCACCACTCCGCCAGCCAAGCGTTGAGCGGCCAAGCGCTTTTCCTCTGATAACGCGGAAGTGCGGCGCACGTCCGGTGTGACCGTGTGCGTGGCGCGACCCGATGCAGCGCGCTCGGCTCGGTCACGCCGGGTCGCTTCCTTGTCGGTCGCCGCTCCGGCCGCATGGGCGCGGAAATCCCCTCGAGAAATGGGTTCGAGCAACGTCTCCAACCGGTCCAGCGACATTTGCATGAACTCGCCAATGTCCACCCCCGCGAACGTCACCGAAAGCGCTTCGGGCTTGAGCCGTTTGCCATGGCAGGCGGGACACAGCCTGCCTTCCATGAAGCGGGATACGCGCTTTCTCATCAGTGCGCTCTGTGTGCTGGCAAAGGTATGCAGCACATAGCGCCGCGCGCCGGTGAAGGTGCCCATGTAACTTGGTTCCAGCTTGCGCTTGAGAGCGGAGCGAGTTTCGGCAGGGGTGAAGCCAGCGTATACCGGTACTGTGGGTGTTTCCTCGGTGAACAGAATCCAATCGCGGTCTTTCTTTGGCAGGTCTTTCCACGGTCTGTCTATGTCGTAACCCATGGAAACCAGAATGTCACGCAGGTTCTGCCCATGCCAGGCTGGCGGCCAGGCAGCAATTGCCCGCTCGCGGATGCTCAACGACGGGTCCGGCACCATGGTGGCTTCGGTTACTTCATACACATGGCCCAGTCCATGACATGTCGGACATGCCCCTTGAGGTGTGTTCGGCGAGAAGTCCTCGGCATACAGCATCGGCTGGTTTGCCGGATAAGCGCCAGCGCGTGAGTACATCATCCGCACCAGGCTGGATAAGGTCGTCACACTGCCCACGGAAGAGCGCGCGTTGGCCGCGCCACGTTGCTGTTGCAGCGCTACTGCCGGCGGCAGGCCGTCAATGGCATCGACGTCCGGTACACCCGCTTGGTCGATCAGCCGCCGCGCATACGGTGCCACCGACTCGAAGTAGCGCCGCTGTGCCTCGGCATAGATGGTGCCGAAGGCCAGGGAGGACTTGCCGGAACCGGAAACTCCTGAGAACACCACCATTGCATTGCGCGGGATCGAAACATCCACCTCCTTGAGGTTGTGTTCGCGCGCCCCGCGCACTTCCACGAAGCCACTCGCCGCAGCGATACAAGAGGATTCACCGAAAGAAGTATCTGGCATTTTTTTAACCTGCAGTTCGTGAGGTGGCGCAGCGGCTCAAATTCCAGTTGAAGATCGATCAAGAGTCGGCGTCACTCTGTGCTGCGTCATCGAGCGAACGCAGCCAGGTGAGCCCCTTCGGCGAAGCCTTTTAGCAAGTCAGTCCAGCGCGTCCGAATCCAGCGTGACATCCTGGAGATGGGGGAGCGCGCGTTCGCAGAGCTGCTGCAGTTCATCGCCGGAGTGCGGTTCAAGCGTGTAGACCTGCGCTCTGGAGAGAAGCGCGGTATTGGCGGCCAGACCCGGATGCTCGGTGGTCCCTCCGACGAGAGTCAGAAGTCCGGACTCCACATGAGGTAGCAAGCCGCGCCATGCGATGGTCTCAGTAGTGAATCACCGAGCGGATCGACTTGCCCTCGTGCATCAGGTCGAAGGCCCTGTTGATGTCTTCGAGACCCATGGTGTGGGTGACGAAGGGGGCAAGATCTATCTCGCCTTTCATTGCGTCCTCCACCATGCCGGGAAGCTGGGAACGTCCTTTGACTCCCCCGAAGGCGGAGCCTTTCCAGACACGGCCGGTAACCAGCTGGAACGGTCGGGTGGAGATTTCTTTCCCCGCACCGGCGACGCCGATGACAATCGATTGCCCCCAACCACGGTGAGCGGCTTCCAAGGCGGCACGCATGACGTTGACGTTGCCGATGCACTCGAAGGTGTGGTCGACACCCCATCCGGTCATTTCGATGAGGACCTGCTGAATCGGCTTCTCATAGTCATTGGGGTTCAGGCAATCGGTTGCACCGAACGAACGGGCCAGTTCGAACTTGGCCGGATTGGTATCGATTGCGATGATGCGACCAGCCTTGGCCTGACGTGCCCCCTGAATAGCGGCGAGCCCGATACCGCCGAGGCCGAAGATGGCCACCGAGTCACCCGGCTGCACCTTGGCCGTGTTGTGGACGGCACCAATGCCAGTTGTGACGCCGCAACCCAGCAAGCAGACGTGCTCGTGGTTGGCTTGCGGATTGATCTTCGCAAGCGAAACCTCAGCGACCACCGTGTATTCGCTGAAGGTCGAGCAGCCCATGTAATGGAAAAGCGGCTGTCCGTTGTAGGAGAAGCGAGTCGTACCATCGGGCATCAGCCCCTTGCCCTGGGTAGCGCGTACAGCCACGCACAGGTTGGTTTTGCCGGACTTGCAGAACAGGCACTCGCCGCATTCAGCGGTATAGAGCGGGATCACGTGGTCCCCCGGCTTGACGCTGGTGACGCCCTCACCGACCTCAACCACTACGCCAGCGCCTTCATGGCCGAGCACTGCCGGGAACACACCTTCTGGATCATCGCCGGACAGAGTGAAGGCGTCGGTATGACAAACGCCCGTATGCGTGATCTTTACGAGAACCTCGCCTTTACGTGGCGGCTCAACGTCGATCTCGACGATTTCCAGCGGCTTTCCGGGCCCGAAGGCAACAGCTGCACGTGATTTCATGATTTCGTTTCCTTTCCTAAATTAAATCCCCTCACCGGACACCACCTTGGCGCGGGCTAATGGAGATAGGACCGAACGATAGAGATCGTTTCGTCAATCGACTTCTTCTGCGAATCACTCCTAACCTCACTGTTGGGAAACTCCTCCCTCAGATAGCTTTCAAGGACCGCCGCCATCAAACCGTTGACCGCACCGCGGACGGCAGCGAGTTGCTGAAGAACGGCCGCGCATTCAGCACCCTCTTCAAGTGCCTGCTCAAGAGCCGAGACTTGCCCTCTGATGCGTCTAACGCGCATCAGTGCTTGTTTCTTCTCCTTGGTATATTTGCATGAAATTTACGCTCACTTGGAGCGCACTCCATGCTAGTGCAAATCCAGTTCCTAGACATCACGCCGCATGCGTTGGCCGGGTGGCATAGATGCGCCCTGTCTCTTTCTCCACGCCTGACCTGGCAGGGCCTCCCTCGGTCAGCGCTACCTGGGCGGCGCTGGCTGAACTGCCGCCCGAATTGAGGCTCTCATATCCCCAAATCTTCTGGATCGATGGCATCTCAGGTGTCATTGGATCAGCGCGATGCGCAGCAGCTCGGTGGTTCCCGATGGCGCAGCTGCGACATCGGCAGGTCGTAGTCGGTGAGATGCTGCAGCGGATATCGCAGGATGGAAGCATGGCCGTTGGACGAAGCGGTCGCGGTCGGGCCAGGCCGGGGTGGCCTGATTTGGCCTGTTCCACTGCATCCGCGGCCAGGAAGCGCAGCGCCTTGGCACAGCGCGCCGCGGAGTCGATGCGTTCGGGGGCGTTCATCTGGAGTGTCCTTGCATCACTTCGGTTCACAGCGCGGCGCGCTTGCGGCGCTCCATCATGCGCAGCACAAAGGGCGTGAAGATCAGCTGCATGGCCAGCTCCATCTTGCCGCCCGGTACCACGATGGTGTTGGCGCGCGACATGAACGAGTCGTGGATCATGCTCAGCAGGTACTGGAAATCGATACCCTTGGGATTGGCAAAGCGGATCACCACCATGCTTTCATCGGGCGCGGGAATCTCGCGCGAGATGAACGGGTTGGACGTGTCCACGCACGGCACCCGCTGGAAGTTCACATGCGTGCGCGAGAACTGCGGGCAGATGTAGTTCACGTAGTCCGGCATGCGGCGCAGGATGGTGTCGGTCACCGCTTCCGTCGAATAGCCGCGCTGCTTCTTGTCGCGGCACAGCTTCTGGATCCACTCCAGGTTGATGACCGGCACCACGCCGATCAACAGGTTGGGATAGCAGGCCACATCGACCTCGCCGGTGACCACGCCGCCGTGCAGGCCTTCATAGAACAGCAGGTCGGTGTCTTGGGGCAGTGGCTCCCACTCGGTGAAGGTACCTGGCTCCTGCCCGAACGGCGCGGCCTCTTCCGCGCTGTGCAGGTAGTGGCGGTGCATGCCGGTGCCGGACTCGGCGTACGAGCGGAATAGGTTCTCCAGCTCGCCGAACAGGTTGTTCTCGGGTCCGAAGTGGCTGAAGTTCATGTTGCCGGTGCGCTCGGCCTCGGCCATCTTGACCTTCATCTCGGCGCGGTCATAGCGGTGGAAACTGTCGCCTTCGATCACCACGGATTTCACGCCTTCGCGGCGGAAGATGTTCTCGAAGGTACGGGTGACGGAGGTCGTGCCGGCACCCGAGGAACCGGTAATGGCGATGATGGGATAACGTTCTGACATGGCCGTGCACCTCAGGCGGACGCGCGAAACAAGCTGCGCTCGTTGAACAGGGGATTGGGAAGATCGGGGTCCGACTGGTCGGTGTGATAGCCCTCGATGCGCTCGACCTCCTTGCGCGAGCCAAATACCACGCCGATGCGCTGGTGAAGCGCTCGCGGCGCCACCGTCATCAATGGCTGGCGGCCGGTGCTGGCGCGCCCGCCGGCCTGCTCCATCAGGAAGGCGATCGGGTTGGCCTCGTAGAGCAAGCGCAGACGCCCCGGCTTTGCAGGATCCCTGGTATCGCGCGGGTACATGAAGACGCCGCCACGCATCAGGATGCGGTGCGCCTCGGCCACCATCGAGGCAATCCAGCGCATGTTGAAATCCTTACCGCGCGGGCCGCTCTGTCCTGCCATGCATTCGGAGATATAGCGCCGCACCGGCGCTTCCCAGAAGCGGCTGTTGGAAGCGTTGATGGCGAATTCGCGGGTATCGGCCGGTACCTGAAGGTTACGGTGCGTGAGGAAGAACTCGCCCAGGTTGGGATCGAGCGTAAAGCCATTGACGCCATTGCCGACGGTCAGCACCAGCATGGTGGTCGGGCCGTAGAGGGCGTAGCCGGCCGCCACCTGGGCAGTGCCAGGCTGCAGGAAATCCTGCTCGCTGACGGCTTCGGCGCCCTGCGGTGCGCGCAGCACCGAGAAGATGCTGCCCACCGAAACGTTTACATCGATGTTCGAGGAACCGTCGAGCGGGTCGAACACCAGCAGGTACTTGCCACGCGGGTAGCACGCGGGGATCTGGTACGGCGCCTCCATTTCCTCGGAGGCCATGCCGGCCAGGTGGCCGCCCCACTCGTTGACGCGCAGGAAGGCCTCGTTGCTCAGCACATCCAGCTTCTGCTGGATCTCGCCCTGCACGTTGAAGGCGGCGTCTGTGCCGTCGGCGCCGCTGGCGCGGCCATGCAGGCCGCTCAGCGCGCCGAAGGCCACAGCGCGCGCGATCTCCTTGCAGGCCATGGCGACGTTGAAGATCAGGCCGTTAAAGCCACCGCTGGCATCCGGGTAGCGGCGGCGCTCCTCGATCAGGAACTGCGTCAGGGTCACCCTCTGGATTTCTGGCATGACAGGTCTCCTCTTCCTTTGCTGTGTGTTCTTGTGTGACGCCAGTGCGCGCGCCACGTGTTGGTGGCAGCCTCGCGCAGACGGCGCAGGACGCCCGCTAGCTGGCGTCGGCATCCGGCGCGCCGAACAGGGGTTGTTGGCCTTGACCTCGCCGCCGACCTCGCCCGGTACGACGGCGTGTCGCGCGACACTATGAACTAGCGTACGGATGACAGCCTGGCCGCGAGGGATACAGTTGTCATGGAACGGTGCAAGCTCAGTTTCGCAAGCCAGAATCGCCAGGCGCCTTGCGCCACCGGTACAGATGACGCAAGGCGCAGGATCACAGCCATGGATTGATCCCGCAGCATCGACGATCCGGAACTCGCTCCGGGTCGAGCGTTTGCGCTTGCGCGAAATATGACAAGAAGGCGTCTCCTACCTGGAAGTGGGAGCCTCTTATTTCACCAGGTGTTTGCGCCTGGCGCGGCGGGCTGGAGCGCGTCATTCAGCAAGACATATGCCTATGGCGGATTCCCTTTGCCATCAACAGATTGCGGTGCGCCGCCCGCGCGGCGAGTCGGGGTCGTGGACAAAATGTCCACGCGGCAGCCTGGCCCTCGGGTCAATCTGTCCCTCCCGGACCATTACATTGTGTGCTTGCTCGGCTGACTCCCAAGGCAACCCGCGAGTGAAGGCAACCCCGCGAGTGCGCTGAGGCTTGGCACCTCCAACCTTCCGGCTACTCCACGGCACGGAGTAGCCTCGACGGAAAGCGCCCAGCCACAACCCTATCCCACCAACGCATTGGCGCAAGAGCCGGGGCGAACACCTCGTTTCGAGCGAGCCGCTCGCCGGCGCCTTGGTCGAAATCCGCCACGATGCAGGCCGGGCTGTCGGGGCCACGCGTGATCTCGCTTCCCCCGCCGGCATGGGAGGCAAACTCCGCGGAGCGCTCGCTACCGAATTGCGCGGGAATGCCTGGTGGTTGAGAAATTGAGCGTGAAAGAGGTTGCCTACCTGCTCGGGTACAACGATGTAGCCAATTTTCGAAGGGCCTTCATGCGCTGGGAGGGTGTTCCGCCCTCAAAACACTGATATGGCCGCATCTTTGGTTTTTTGAGAGCCATCCGGCTAGAGTCGACCAGGCGCCGCGTCACCTGCACAACGGGTCCCCGCCGGGCCGACCGATCGCCATCTGTGCGTCCGGATAGTGTCATCCTTTGGCTTCGCGACTACGCTGCTCCTCAACGGTGAGAATAGCTTCAGGGGTTGCTTCAAGACGGGCTTCCGGTATCGGTTCACCACTCGCATCTGAAAGCCCGTAGGTACCTTCATCGATCTTCTGAAGCGCGCGCTCGATATCGTTGATACGTCTGTCGTTCACATTACGCAGTGCTTGGCTTACTTCCTCTTCCGCCATCGACTGCGCCTCGTCCTCAAACTCCTCAGCTTCGTCACCGTGCAGCTCTTGATCCACTCGCTCTGTCGCTATCGTGTGTTCCTCCCCGCCCAGCAGCTCCTTGCGTAGAGCCTCGAGGCGGCTACGTTGTTGCGCAATAAACTCCTCGCTCAATGTGGTTTCTCGACTAGTCATTGTTTTCTCCTCGTGGATGACTTTCGGCTCGAGCGGCGCATACCTCGCGCGCTTCGACGGCGCTTGTGAGGAATTTGAGTTGTCGGAAGTTATTCCGAAATGCTATTCGCTATCGAGGCTTTGGCTGAACGCGCGGCACGTTTTTCATCGTACAAATGCAGACCGCCCCCTTCACGCAGCGTGATGACCTCGACGTCAGTTGATCATCGTCGCTCCAGGTACGCCTGAACCTCCCGAGTATTGAGAGCACAGAGATCTTCACTAATTTGCTCGAATATTGGACGACGAGTGTCGTCGCTCAGATTCGCTCTCACCATACCGAGAAATTTTGGTTCGATTGCGAGTCGCAATCGATGGTAACGCCGATGCAACCGCCCTTGCTCGAGATAGTCGGACACACGCTTTGCAAATTTTTCGCGGTCCTTCTCCGTTAAGGCGGTGCCACTGTATTCGGTGTTGACGAGATCTTCGATCTCTTGCAGGTCCAGCGTGAGTTCAGGCATTTCGAAGACCCGCGCGCGACCTCCGTCAGCTACAACAAGCCAAGTAACCTCAGTCATCATGCGCCCCTCAGCGAGGATCGTTGAGCACCTCTCGCGAAGAGAGGTATCCGTCGGCGCTCATGATGACAAGCGTCGGCTTGAACCTGATTTTGCCCAACATAGGCTCCGGCACCGACGCTGTCAAGCGCCTCCCGGCCATTGCGTCGGCACGCCCATTCGGGAGGAGTATCTCATCGTGGATGGCGGGCGACTCGCAGGCACTGGTGCCATGTCCTACAGGGACCTGATGCCTCCGTAGCCCTCGCACCGCGTGCACTATGTCGGGCACCTCTTGTCGGTCACCGAGGCATCCTGCGTGGACGCAGGGCGTGGCAGATCGCGCAGGACAGCAATGGCTGCCTCAACGGTCATGAATATCTCGGGGTGGCCAAACTGGACACCGAGCGCGCGATACCGATTCAGCTCCGGCAATATGCCTTCGGGCACTGCAACCGTGGCGATGCCAATTCCGCGCCGCTGCAGTTCCTCGCAAAGCTGTTGCAGCGCCTTCCCCGCAGTGTAGTCAACGTTGAAGATTTCCGAAGCATCGATGACAATCCAGTTCACTTGCGGACTGCCCTGTTCGACAAGCTTCCGGACCTCGTCCATGAAGCGTCCCGCATTCGCGTAGAAAAGGTCTGCTTCAAAGCGATACACCACGACGCCCGGCGCCGCAAAAAGATTGGGCCCCACCTTGTGCGCCTGCCATTGCCCGTGCGGGAGCGGCGTCAGCACGCGGGTGCGCAGACGGTAGCTATAGCGGGTATGGTCGATCAGTGACAACAGCACGGCTGCGAGAATCCCATGCATGACGTCGACAAACACCACGACGCCAGCCGTGATCAGGGCGATGACGAATTCGTCCTTCTGCATGCGGTACAGTTCAGCCAGGCCTTTCACATCGATCAGCTTCACGCCGATCATAAAGACGATCGCCGACAGCACCGCGGTGGGCAACAGTCCCAGCGGGCCGGTCAGGAACAGCAGTACCATCAAGACGAGGAATGCCGTCGCCAGGTGGGCAAGCTGGCTTCTTCCCCCTGCGTCATCAAGCATTTCTGTCTTCGTCGGGCTGCCGTTGACGACAAAGGTACCTGTCAGCCCCGCCATCGCATTCGCACCCGCCAGACCGACAATGTCCAGGTTATCGTCGCCGTGCTCGTCGTAGCGGTTGGCATAAGCCCGCGCAGTTGCCGCGCTCTGTGCAATGATCACAATGAAGCAGGAGGCCGCGGTCAGTAGCACCTGGTTCACCTGGGCAAGATGCAAGAGCGGTAGCGAGAACGACGGCACCCCACCCGGCACCTTGCCAATTACCTCGATCCCGTACCGCTGGAAATCGAAAGCCGCGCTGCAGGCAATGGCCCCGACTACGGCGATCAGCGCGCCAGGCGCGCGCGGAACCAGGCGCTTGCACCCCAGGATCACGGCCAATACCCCGAACGAAAGCATGGTGGTCACGACACTGATCTCGCCAAGACGCTGGAACGTCGACGTGATTTGCGCGAGCGCGCCATGGCCTTGCCTGGGCAGGCCGAACAGCCCCCCGAATTCGCCGAGCGCGACTTGTATGCCGACGCCGGTAAGGAAGCCGATCAGCGCACTGCGAGAGAGGAAATCTGCGAGGAAGCCCAGTCGGAGGATGCGTGCCAGCACGAGCATGGCGGCGACGGCAAGCGCGACGGCACTCGTCAGGCCAACATACTCGGGACTGCCCTGACTGGCCACTGCCACCAGGGAGCTGGCCAGAATGGCCGCGGTAGCCGAATCGGCGGCAACCACCAGGTGGCGTGACGCGCCCAGCACGGCGAACGCCACCAGCGGCAACAGGATCGTGTAGAGCCCCGTGATCGCCGGCGTCCCGGCGATCTTGGTATAGCCCATCACTTCCGGGATGCCGAGCGCCGCCAGCGTGATACCGGCGGCGATATCCCGCGGCACTTGTGCACGATGGATGGGTAGCAGCCCTGTCAGGAACGGCATGCGCCGCACCACAGCTTCCGTGGGAAGACTCGACATGCCGTGCACCTAGAATCAAGCTGTTGATAGCCCGGACAGCGCCGCCCGGAATCCGCGAAACCCGACGACTGGCGGGCATGCCGCCTGGCGTCCTGCAGCCCCGCGGATACGCTCATGGTTACATGATAGCCGTACGAGGGCGCTGAAACTATTTCGCGGCCAGTCGCCCTATACTCACTGAGACCAGCGTCTGGTCTCCAGGTCCAACGGCACGCATCGTTCCACCCGGCATCGATGTGAGCAATAGACCTCCGGGAGTTTTGCATGCCGAAGATCCGCGAAGCCCTGATTCATCAACTCCACCCGACTCAGCTCACCGTGGGCATGATCGAGGTTCAAGACAAGAAGAAGCATCTGGCCTCTATCACGGCGAAGGAGCAACGGGCATTCATGCAGGCACACCCCATCCCTGCCGTCGAGGGGCCGGGCGGCAAGCTGTACATCACGGATCACCACCATCTTGGACGCGCCGCGCTGGAAGCTGGTGTCGATATCGGATACTTCATGGTAGAGGCCGATCTCTCGGCCCTGCAGCCAGACAAATTCTGGTTGGAAATGGATAAGAATCTGTGGGTACACCCGCTGGACCAGCAAGGCGTGCGGCACCGCTTTGACTCTATTCCCCATCATCTTGAAAAGCTCCTAGACGACCCGTACCGGTCGCTGGCAGGCTACGTCAGGGATGCGGGCGGCTATGAAAAGACGCCCACGGCATTCGCCGAATTTGTCTGGGCTGACTTTTTCCGCCGCGCAATCGCCGTTGAAGATATCAGCGCGGACTTCCATGCAGCAGTCAAGCGCGCAACCATATTGGCAACCGGCAACCTCGCCCATGGCCTGCCCGGGTTTCATGGAAAGACATAGACCTGCCGCACCGCGGACGCGGTTCGAGCGGTATGCCGGCATCGTTATGGACGCGTATCCCGATCTGGCGTCCCGGACAATGTTGGTACCCTGGCAATCCTGGAGCGGCCCCAAGAATGAAGCGTGATATGCCAGACAAAAGCCTTTGCGCCGGTATCGAGGACATGCCGCCCCAGCACACGTTCGCAGTCAGGCGGTGGCGTCGCGGCCAGACGACCACCGAGAACGATCGTCTGGCCGAGGAGATCCCCGTCGCACTCGAGTACAACGGGATCTCGCACGCCGTGATGCTGGCCACGCCCACCGACCTTGCAGACTTCGCGATTGGCTTCAGCCTCACTGAAGGGATCATTGAGCGTGCCAGCGACATCTATGACATCGATACGGAAGCCGGCGAGAACGGTGTCACGGTCCGAATCTCGATTGCAAGTGAAGCGTTCCTTGACCTAAAGGCCAGGCGTCGTGCCCTGGCCGGCCGCACCGGTTGCGGTCTGTGCGGCACCGAATCGCTGGATCAGCTCATACGCGCACCGCTACCGGTACGCAGCTCGGCCTCATTCGATCCCGCGGTCTTCGACACTGCATTTGCCACTTTGCGTGCGCACCAGAGCTTGCTGCACGATACGGGCGCCACGCATGCCGCGGCCTGGATGCGAGCCGATGAACAGATCGCCATCGTGCGTGAGGACGTCGGCCGCCACAACGCGCTGGACAAGCTTGCCGGCGCGCTCGCGCGCGGCAATGAGGACCACACCCGTGGCGCGGTGATTGTTACCAGCCGGGCAAGCTATGAGATGGTCCTGAAGACCGCGTCGATCGGCGCGGGAATCCTGGCAGCCGTTTCCGGCCCGACCGCCCTGGCAGTGCGACTGGCGGATGCAGCCGACGTTACCCTGGCCGGCTTTGTGCGAAGTGGCAGCCTGGTCGTGTACACGCATCCACAACGCCTTCGTACTTCCTAGTGCCCGGCCGGTCCTGGCGCCATATCACTTATGTCAGCTCGTACTGGCTATCCGGAACCCTCTCTGCCGGAATCTCGATACCGCAAAGCTCCAGCAAGGAGCGCTCGATATTGCAGGAGATGGCGTCCAGCGCGAGCGCATTGGGTGCAGTGCCGAACGGCTCCGAGACTTCATCCGCGATCGCCTCCAGGGCGATCAGCGTATAGGCCACGAACACACTGACAATCGGCGTGAACAATTCTGTCGAATCGACCAATCCGAATGGAAGCATGATGCAATACGCATACACGGTACGATGCAGCAAGACGCCGTACGCGAAGGGGATCGGCGTCGAAGCGATTCTCTCGCACCCGCCCACGGTGCTCTCCAGTTCATTGAGTTGCGTATCGAACATCCAGACATCCGCATTGGAAAGCACGCCAGCAAACTTGAGCCGGCCGATCTCGGACCTGATGTCGTTGAGAAGCGCGACCGCCCGATAGTGCTTCAGCCGCAATCGCCCTTCCCCTTCCCGGCCAAGGAGCCTGGAGAAGTCGCCGGCCGGGTCGGTCTTGCGCAGCTGATGCTTCAATGCATACACAAAGGCAACCAGCCTGCGAACCAGTTGAATGCGGTCCACGCCTGCGCTCTCGGGAATGTAGCTCAGCATCTGCGATGTGAGCGATCGCGTGGCGATCAGGACATGACCCCAGATCAGCCGCGCCTCCTTGAAACGCTCATAGCTCGCGTTGTTCCGGAAGGCCAGGAAGATAGTCAGGGCTACGCCGAACAACGTGAACGGGGCGGTGTTGAGCGGGATCTTCTCGCCCAGTATGCGTCCCTGCGTCAGGACCGCGAAGCCACTGACAATTGCCAGGAAGATGAGTTGTGGAATTATCGTCTGCAGTACCGAACCGTTCCACACGAACAACATGCTGAACCAGTTCCTCTTTGGCCGCACTATCATGATTGTTCTCTAGCGTGGCAGCAGCCAAGCCTGGATCCGCCGCAAGCCCCGGAGACCAGGGGCCGGAATCATCGAGAGGGGCTGCGCTCGCTCCATTCCGCGTGCGCGCGCCCGTCCGTCAAGACGCACGCGGCCCCTCTTCCTTCAAGTCTCCGCACTCGCCAAAGCCAAACTCGCCTCGCCCTTCAGGAGCTTGGAGTCCCCGATGGTGCCTCACTGCCGGCGGCAGCGCGCCGGCTCCTGGTCTTTGCCGGGGCGCTCTTGGACGCGCCCTTCGGTGCATTGGCTTCACTCGCCGGTTGAGCCGCAGCGACCTTGCTGATTGTCACCTCCTCTTTGTCCTTGTCGTACCCAAGCTCCACGCTGTCGCCCGATTTCAGCGCATCTCCCAGTATCTCCTTGGCGAGCCGGGTCTCCACTTCCTGCCGGATCTGCCGTTTCAGCTCGCGCGCGCCGAATTCTGGCTGGTAGCCGACGTCGACAAGGTGATCGACCAGGGCATCGCTCAGCGTCACCGTGATGTCCTGGGCGGCCGCAGTCCGCAACACGCGATCGAGCTGGATCTTCACTACCGAGCGGATGTTGTCGCGCGAGAGCGCATGGAACACGATGATGTCGTCGATGCGATTGAGGAACTCGGGCCGGAAGTGACCCTTCAGCACCTTCATCAACGCCTCTCGCAACGCCTTGTCGGGCATGCGCTCGCCCTCTGGCTTCTCGAGGTTGTCCATGATGATCGACGCACCCAGGTTGCTGGTGGCGATGATGATGGTGTTGCTGAAGTCCACCACGCGCCCCTTCCCGTCGGTCAGCCTGCCGTCATCGAACACCTGCAGCAGCACGTTGTTCACGTCGGGGTGCGCCTTTTCGATTTCATCGAGCAGGATCACGCTGTAGGGGCGCCGCCGCACGCGTTCGGTCAGTTGCCCACCTTCGTCGTAACCCACGTAGCCCGGTGGCGCCCCAATCAGCCGTGCCACCGCGTGACGCTCCATATATTCGGACATGTCGATGCGTATGATCGACTGTTCATCGCCAAACACGGTTTCCGCCAGCGCCTTGGCGAGTTCGGTCTTGCCGACCCCGGTTGGCCCGAGGAACAGGAAGGTTGCGATGGGGCGGTGTTCCTGACCGAGCCCGGCGCGCGACAAACGCACGGCGTCGCTGACGGCAACCACCGCATCGTCCTGGCCCACCACACGCTCGCGCAGCGTCTGCTCCATCTTAAGAAGCTTCTGGCGCTCCTCCTGGGTGAGATCAGTGACGGGGATGCCGGTCAGGCGCGACACGACCTCGGCGATTGCCGCGACCGTGACCTCCAGCGTTTCCGATCCCGTCTTGCGCTGCCAGGCTTCGGTTTTCTCATCGAGCTGCTTCTGCTTGTCGCTGATGCGTTCCTCGAAGCCCTTGGCCTCATCGAAGCGCTTGCGCGACGACGCATAGTCCTGCTCGCGCTTGAGCTGGGCGATTTCGGCCTCCAGTTCCTGCATGTCTGGGGGCCGGGACGTGGAGCCGATGCGCACCCGTGCCGCGGCCTGGTCGATCAGGTCGATGGCCTTGTCCGGGAGATAGCGCGAAGTGATGTAGCGATCCGACAGTTCAGCTGCTGCAACGAAGGCATCGTCCGCAAAGGTGACCTGGTGGTGCGCTTCGAGCTTGTCGCGCAGCCCGCGCAGGATGACGATGGTTTGCTCGACCGTCGGCTCCGGCACCAGCACCGGCTGGAAGCGCCGCTCCAGTGCCGCATCTTTCTCGATGTACTTCTGGTACTCGTTCAGCGTGGTCGCGCCGATCAGGCTCAGTTCTCCGCGTGCCAACGCGGGCTTGAGCACATTGGCGATGTCGAGGCCGCCCTCGCCGCCGCCCTGCCCTGCACCGACGATGGTGTGGAGCTCATCGATAAACAGGATCAACTCTTCGTTCTTGGCCGTCACCTCGTCGATCAGCTGCTTGGCGCGTTCTTCAAACTCACCGCGATACTTGGCCCCGGCCACCATCGAGTTGATGTTGACCTCCACCAACCGCTTGCCGCGCAGCACTTCCGGCACGTCACCGTTGACGATGCGTTGCGCCAGCCCCTCGACGATCGCTGTCTTGCCAACGCCCGGCTCGCCGATCAGCACCGGGTTGTTCTTCTTGCGCCGCGCCAACACTTCGATGGTGTTCTCGATCTCGAGCGCGCGCCCCAGCACCGGATCGAGCTTGCCCTGCCGCGCCATGGCCGTCAGATCGCGTCCGAACTTGTCGAGTGTCGGGGTACCCGTCGGCGTATCGACCCGGCCATCCTCCGCGCCCTTGCCCACCACCTTCACCACCTTCTGACGCAGCGCCTCGGGCGTAACGCCGTACTTCTTGAGCAGCGTCCCGGCAATGCTGTCCGGCACCGCGGCCAGGCCGATCAGCAAGTGCTCGGGGCCCACATAGGAATGCCCAAGCTCGCGTGATGCCTGGAAGGCGTACTGGAACACCTTCTTCAGACGCGGCGAGACGCTCATCTTTTCAATCGACGCGTCGGCGCCTGCCGTTCCCGTCTGCGCGTGCTGGTCGATATATCCCTTGATATCCTGCGGCGAGAGCTTCAGCTCCTTGAGCAAGGCCGTTCCGACATCGGTATCGGCAAGCACATAGAGCAAGTGCTCGGTGTCGAGCTCATTGCGCCGCAATTCGTGGGCCTTCTCCGCGGCGCGCTGCAGCAGCTCCATGGTCTGTTCGCTGAATGCATCGGTGACATCGACGGACTCACGTGGCACTTCGGCCGCCATCCCGAGATCGTCATGGCCCATGTCATCGAAAAAGCGGGACAACCCGCCACCGCCCAGCAGTGAATCGAACGGGTTGAGCATGCTCTGGTGACGCATCAGCTGACGATAGTCGTAGTCGCAGATCGACATCGACTTGCGCTCGCCATCCTGCACGACGGTCACACGGGCAACGGCAGGGCGTGCATTGCAGATTTCACATAGTGTCGGCATGGTGGACTTGTCTCCTGGTCAGGAATCACGGCCCCACGTTGTTCGCGCTCCCGCAACGGCTCCAGCATCGCGTAGCGATTCATGAGACCTGTCGTATCAAGCTAGAAGTCCTGATACCCGCTAGTCCTAGCACGCTGATGAAATCTAGCTCGAGAATAGTAGCGTTGCGGCCGGCGAGGTCGCCATCGCCTAACCACAATAGTACGTAAAGGTCCACGCAGGTAGCCGGAATCCCGGATCCGTGTCGCCCGCCAGAACGAAGCGGGTCAATCGGGTCCCGATGGCCCCTTGAGGGAACCGATATCCAGCGAACCGTCGCGCCACCGCGTATCGGTCGTGGACGCATCCCGATGTCCGGATCCGGCATTGGCTGTGTCCGGCCGGCGCTCCGCGAGCGCTTCCAGCAGTGTCGCCGACGGAACGAAAAACAGCCCACCGGTGACGGCCTGGCTGAAATCGAGCAAGCGGTCATAGTTGCCGGGCGGTCGCCCGACAAACATGTTCTCGAGCATCTGCTCGATCGGCGCCGGCGAGCGGGCGTAACCGATAAAGAAGGTGCCGAACTCGCCCATGCCCGGCCGGCCGAACGGCATGTTGTCGCGCAGGATCTTCACTTCCGCGCCATCTTCAACGATTGTCGTGAGCGAACTATGCGACCACGATGGCTTGACCGCTGCATCGAGCTCGATGTCGGACACCTTGGCACGGCCGATGATTCGTTCCTGTGCCTCGACGGTAAGGTCATTCCAGGCTGCCATGTTATGCAGGTACTTCTGCGTGAGCACGTAGCTGCCGCCAGCGAATGCCGGATCTTCATCATCGATAATGGTGAAGCGAACCGCTTCATTGCCGACAGGGTTCTCCGTGCCGTCGACGAATCCCACCATGCTGCGCATGTCGAAATAGCGGAAGCCATGCACTTCGTCAACGACCGACACCGCATTGCCGAGCCGCCCCATCAATTGCGCGGCAAGTTCGAAACACAGATCCATCTGATCCGCGCGGACATGCAGCAGCAGATCGCCCGGGGTGGCAATGGCTCGGCGCGTACCAGTGCCAATTTCACGGAACGGATGCAGCAATGCCGGGCGCGGCTGGCCGAACAGGCGATCCCATGTATCTGATCCAAAACCGCAGACGCAGGAAAGGTTGCCGGTCTGCACACGCTTGCCCACGGCACGAACCAGCGCTGCGACGTCCGCACACCATGCACGCACGGTAGCGGCGTGCTCCTCGCCAGGCAAAATAGTCGCGACAATAAAGATCGCGCTGCGAGTAATCGGGCTGTAAACGGCTTGGGGCTCGGTAAGGTTACCTGGCATCAGATCAGCTGTTATTTGTTTTTGATCACCAACAATGGCACGAAGCGATCCATTCCATAGGAATGCGATCATGGCATGTCCGGCCCACCATAATAGTATTGGACCTTCTGCCATGAAGGGATCAATCGCGAATACCCTTTTCGTGCCTCGGATATCGCCCGCCGACTGGTCGGCGGGCCCGCTGCAGTCGCTTGAAAATCCTTCAACTCCCTGCCGCGATCAGGTCACCTCCGCACGCAGTACGCGCACCGGAATGGACTTGTACGACGGTGTACCACTCTCCTGGTCGATGTAATCCAGCGGAACCAGCACGTTGGCTTCCGGATAATAGGCGGCCACCGAACCCCGCACGATGTTCTCGTAGGCGATGGCGGTCAGCCCTTTCAGTTGAAGCTTCCGTCCCGTCACGATCGTATCGATGTCGACCAGATCCCCATGCTCGAGCCCGCGCGCCGACATGTCCGATTCATTCATGAACAGCACGTCGCGGCGTCCGAACACGCCGCGATAGCGATCGTCCAGCGCATAGATGGTGGTGTTGTACTGGTCATGGCTGCGGATGGTCATGAGGCGCAGCACGTCTTCGCCGCCGAGGACATCCGCGTCTTCCTTCACCCCGCCATACACCGAGAACACTGCCTTGCCCGATGGCGTCGGCCACTTCCGTTCAGTCGGCGGAAGCGGCAAGCGGAAGCCCCCCGGCACCCGGATACGGTCATTGAAGTCCTCGAATCCCGGCACCGTCTTCTCGATCAGGTCGCGAATCCTGTCATAGTCCGCAATCAGGTCAGACCATGCCACCTTTGTGTGCGGCAAGGTTGCCTGGGCCATCCCCGCGATGATTGCCGGCTCGGAACGCAGGTGTTCTGACGCCGGCGGGAGCTTCCCGGCCGAGGCATGGACCATCGACATCGAATCCTCGACCGTCACCGATTGGGGGCCAGTGGCCTGCACGTCCAGTTCGGTGCGACCCAGGCACGGAAAGATGTAGGTTTCCTTCCCGACCAGCAGGTGCGTGCGGTTCAGCTTCGTGCCGATGTGAACACTCAGGTCGAGCTTTCCCATCGCAGGGAACGACTGCCCGGAATCCGGCAGCGCCACCGCGAAGTTTCCACCCAGGCAGATCAACGCCTTGCACTTTCCATCGATCATGGCCTGCGCCGTCTTGACGGCGTCACGCCCATGCTCCCGGGGCGGATTGAAGCCGAATACGTTTTCGATCAGCTTCAGGAAATCTTCCGACGGCTTTTCCGTGATCCCCACCGTCCGGTTACCCTGCACATTGGAGTGGCCGCGCAACGGGCAAATGCCGGCACCTGGCTTGCCAAAGTTTCCACGCAAGAACAGCAGGTCGGCAATCAGCCGGACGTTCGCTGTCCCCTTGCTATGCTGGGTAACACCCATGCCGTAAGTGACGATCGTCGCATTCGATTCCGCGTAGAGCTTTGCGACCGCCTCGAGATCCGGGCGGGTCAGTCCGCTCGCCTTTTCAATATCCTCCCACGACGTCGCGTTCAGATCGGCAGCAAAGGCATCGAAGCCCTCGGTGTACATGGCGATGAAATCGCGATCCAGGATATTGCCCTGATCCGCCTCCATGGCCAGGAGCGCCTTCATGATGCCCTTGAGCGCGGCCGCATCTCCACCGGCATCGACCTGGTAATAGGTCGATGCAATCCTGGTCGATCCGTACGTGGCCATCTCCAGCCAGTTCTGTGGATCGGCAAACCGTTCGAGCGCCCGCTCCCGGAGCGGGTTGAACACGATTATCGGAACATTGCGGCGTGAGGCTTCATGCAAGGTTCCCATCATGCGCGGATGGTTGGTCCCGGGATTATGGCCAATCGCAATGATCAGCTCGCATTGATCGAAGTCGTCCAATGACACCGTGCCCTTGCCGATACCGATCGACTGTGGCAGCCCGACGCTGGTCGGCTCGTGGCACATATTCGAACAATCCGGGAAATTATTCGTGCCATATTCCCGCGCAAACAGCTGGAACAGGTAAGCCGCCTCATTGGAAGCCCTGCCGGAGGTATAGAAATCGACCTGGTCAGGCGGCAAAGCGCGAAGGATTTCCCCGATCCGCTGGAACGCATCCTCCCACTCGACTGCGCGGAAGGTGTCGGTGGCGCGGTCATAGACCATCGGATGGGTCATGCGCCCCATGTTCTCGAGTTCGAAGTCTGACATCTGCAGCAGCGACGTCACCGTCTTGGTCGCAAAGAACTCCGGCGGAACCCGCTTGGTGGTCGCCTCCCAAGTGACAGCCTTGGCACCGTTCTCGCAGAACTGGAAGGTGGAGCGGTGCTCCTTGTCAGGCCACGCGCACCCTGGACAATCGAAGCCGTCCGGCTGATTGGTCCGCATCAGCGTGATCGGCGCCTTCACGGTCTCCATCTGCAACCGGATGGCTTGCGTCGTCGCCCGAAGCGCACCCCAACCGCCAGCCGGTCCGTCATACGGCCTGACACCTGGCACTTCGCGTCGAATAGCCATGTCCGCTCCCCAACACATCCGGCGGGTCCGGATGTGGTTACGTTTACTGATCACCCGCTGCTCATACGGGTTACACGTAACCATAGACTTCAGCTTTCGCGCAGCAAGCGGCAGTTACAAATCCCCGTCGGTGACGACCGGTGTCGTAATCCTGGACACCTGTTGGCGGCGATCTGCTCTTCATCGAAGCCAGCAGTTCGCCGGGCAGTGGCCGGCTCTTGCTCACCGGCCAGTTGGGCGAAGTGATGAAGGAGAGCGCCCAGGCCGCGGATATGCGAAGCCGGTGGCGATCAGACTGGCAACGCGAAGACCTTGTCGTACAACAGGAAACACGAGCGACCGGTCGGTAAGAACTTAATTCGCTTGTAAGAACTTAATTAGCACCGCCCATCAGCTACCGTCAGCCAGCGCCTATACTTCATCCCACCCTTCACCCCCCACCAAACCATGGAATACACCCCGGGCATCAGCCAGCTGGCCAGCCTTTTGGCCGACCCCGGCCGCGCGGCCATGCTGTGGGCGCTGATGGACGGCAGCGCGCGGCCCGCCGGCGAACTGGCGCTGATCGCGGGCCTGTCCGCGTCATCGGCAAGCGGGCACCTGGCCCGCCTTAGCGAAGGCGGACTTCTCGCCGTGGAGACGCGCGGGCGCAACCGCTACTACCGGCTGGCCGCGCCCGAGATCGGTGTCGCTATCGAGGCACTGGCTTCGGCCTCGCTGGCGAGCCGCCCGCCGCGGCTGCGCGATGTGCCGGTGTCGCGCACCGCGCCGCCCGCGCTCAGGCAGGCGCGCACCTGCTACGATCACCTCGCCGGCGAACTCGCGGTCGGGCTGTTCGAGCGCATGACGCGCGCAGGCTGGCTGGTGGTCGACGGCAATGCCGTGGACCTGAGCGGCGATGGCGCGCAGGCGATGTCGCGGCTGGGCATCGACGTGGGCGCCGCGCGCCGCAAACGGCGCCAGTTCGCCTGCACCTGCCCCGACTGGAGCGAGCGCAAGCCGCATCTTGGCGGCGCGCTGGGCGCGGCACTGCTTGGCACCCTGCTGCAGCGCGGCTGGGTCGAGGCCACGCCGACATCGCGCGCGCTGCGGGTCACGCCGCGCGGCCAGCGCGAGATCGTCGGCATCGCGGGCTGAATAGCAAGAACCAAACAAGGAAACAGAACATGGTCACACCACTGGACGACGATACACAGGACGCCATCCACCGCTTCTTCGCGCTGATCAACCTTGGCGACATCGCCCAGACCGAGGCGCAGGTGGCGCTGTTCTCCGACGCGCTGCTGGACGCCGAGGACGACGACACCGAGGGCCAGGAACTGCTGTGGGTGATCCGCGAGGTGATCGACTGGCAGTCGGGCTTCTACGTCGACTGGAAGGACTGCGAGTCCTTTATCGGCTGCATGAACCAGCTGTGCGAGCGCATGGACCTGGAGGTCGACTGGGGTACCGACGATCCCGAGGACGAGAGCTTCCTGGAAAACACCAGCGTGGCCGAACTGATGGAACTGGCCCACCAGCAACTGCGCGTGGCCGGTTATACGCTGTGGAACTGGGACACGGACGGCGACGCCTACGGCGGCTGGATCACGCGTAGCGAGGACGACGAAGACATGACGGATATCGCCGAAACGCTCGGTCTCGCCATCCGTCCCGGCGACCAGCCTTACTGAAGGGCTGGATCGGGTCAACGCTTTGATAGCGATGGTTTTTATCCTCTGATTTGTTTCCTCGGGTCACGAAGATAATCGCGCGGGAAAATGCGGGCACGGAAAGCAACGGCTTTGAATAACCGGGCCTTTTGATGCGCGAATCATTTGTCCATCGTTTAAGAGCGACCTAGACTGAACGGCGGGTCGCTCCTTCGGGGGTAGGGAGTCGAAGGCAGGTACAGCCCATGGAAGCGACTACTGTGAAGTCCGCTCATGCACTGCCCATTACCAGCGCCCCCGGGGCGCAAATCAGATGAAAATGAAAAAGGAGAAGAATATGATCCGGTTCAACGTCCTTGCCAGTGCCCTGGTCATCGCCGCGGGCCTGGCCAGCGCGAGCGTCGGTGCACAACAGCCCACGCCACCGCAGGCACCGGCGGCCGCTCCGGCGTCGCCACCGACCGCGGACGTCAACGAAGTCCCCCAACCGCCTGCGGGAATGACGCCGGGCGACCGGAAGAAGTGGTTCTCCGAGCGTTTCAAGCAAGCCGACACCAACCACGACGGCAAGCTGACCCGCGACGAAGCCCAGGCCGGCATGCCTGAGGTCTACAAGCGCTTTGACAAGATCGACACCCGCAAGCGCGGTTACGTGACGGAGCGGCAGGTCGGCGCGGCCTGGTCGAAGATGATCAAGGACGATATGCAGAAGAAGAACCCGATCGTCAACTAGCCATCGGTGATCCGTACTGTCGGGAATCGCGCCGCATGGCGATTTCCGACATGCAAGGATGAAGCTTTCATGCTCGCATCGTGCGCAGTTTCCGCGCTGCGCCATTGTCCACACTGTGGGACAATCGGGCCCAAACGCCCCCGCCACCTCAGCCAGAGGATGACCGCAATCTTCAGGGGCGCCGCTGACGCCGGAGCCCCCGCATGAAGACAATCGAATGGAAGGACTGGGAGATTTTCTGCCGCGTGGTGGAAGGCGGCGGCTTCACGCAGGGTGCCGAACTGGCCGAGGTGCCCAAGTCATCGGCCAGTGCCGCGGTGGCGCGGCTGGAGAGCCAGCTTGGCGTACGCCTGTTCGAGCGCACCACGCGGCGCGTGCGCGTGACCGAACGCGGCCAGCGGCTCTATGACCGCGTGGCGCCGCTGTTCGCCGAGCTGCATGAGATCAGCGCGGAAGCGGCGTCCGTCAGCAGCGAAGTCAGTGGCGTGCTGCGCATCTCCACGCCGTACGAAGTCGGGTCGCAACACCTGTCCGAGGGGCTGAGCCGCCTGATGCGGCTGCATCCGCGCCTGCGCATCCATGTGGATGTGAGCTGGGACCAGCCCGACCTGATCCGCCACGGCTACGACCTGGCCTTCGTCATGACCAACACGCGGCTGCAAGACACCTCGTTCGCCAGCAAGCGCGTCGTGCTGATCGAGCGCGGCTTCTATGCCGCCCCTTCCCTGATCCGCGACCGCGGCCTGCCGCGCACGCCGCAGGACCTGGCCGGCTGGCCCACGCTCGGCAACGCCGACGACCATACCTGGGAATTCCTGCGCGACGATATCGAAACCGCGCGCCTGGATGTCGAGCCGCGAATCTGCACGCATAACGCCGAACTGCGCCTGAAGGCCGCCATCGATGGCCTGGGCGTCGCGCGGCTGTCGCCGCGCTTCGTGCAGGAGCAGATCCGGCAGGGGCAGCTGGTGCGCGTGCTGCCCGCCTATACGTCGTCACCGCTGAAAGTCTACGTGCTGATGCCCGCGCGCAAGCTGATGCCGGCCAGCGTGCGCGTGTTCCTGGATGTGCTGGAACAGACGCTGGGCGTGCCCGAGACGCGGCGGCCGGCAGCCAGGAAACGGGAGACGGTACAGGCCTGACACCGGCCTGCCCCCAATCTTGCTCAATCCCCGAACACCACCACCGAGCGCGCCAGTTCGCCCCGGCGCAGTTCATCGAACGCGCCGTTGATCTCTGCCAGCGGCAGGCGCCGCGAAATCAGCTCGTCGAGCTTCAGGCGCCCCGCCATGTAGAAATCGACCATGCGCGGCATGTCCACCGGAAAGCGGTTGGACCCCATCAGCGAGCCCTGGATCTTCTTCTCGGAGAGGAAGTCGCTGCCCTTGAGCTCGATCTTCACGCCTGGCGCGATCATGCCGATCACCGTGGCGGTGCCGCCGCGGCGCAGCATCGCGAAGGCCTGCTCGGCGGTCTGCTTGAGGCCGATGGCCTCGAACGCATGATGCACGCCGCCGCCGGTCAGCGCGCGTACGGCGTCCACCGTATCGTCGCCGGCCTCCACGACGTCGGTGGCTCCGAACTGCCGCGCCAGCGCCAGCTTGCCCGGCACGCGGTCGATGGCGATGATGCGCCCCGCCCCGGCAATGGCCGCGCCGTTGATGGTGGCCAGCCCGATGCCCCCGCAGCCGATCACCGCCACGGTTTCGCCCGGCTGCACGCGCGCGGTATGCACCACCGCGCCAAAGCCGGTGGTGACGGCGCAGCCGATCAGCGCGGCGCGGTCCAGCGGCATGTCGCGGCGGATCGCCACCAGCGTGTGCTCATGCACGAGCATCTGCTCGGCAAAGGCGGAAAGATTGAGGAACTGGTTCATCAAGCCGCCGTGGGGGGCCGTCAGGCGCGGGGCCTCGTTCTCGCCGCGGCGCGTATCGGGCTCGGTGCACAGCGACAGGTGGCCGGTCAGGCAGTGTTCGCAATGGCCGCAATAGGCCGACAGGCAGCTGATCACGTGGTCGCCGGGGCGAACCGTCCGCACCAGCTCGCCGACCTGCTCCACGACGCCGGCGGCCTCGTGGCCGAGCACGGCGGGCATGGGATAGGGGTAGGAACCGTCGACGAAGTGCAGGTCGGAATGGCACACGCCAACGGCTGCGGTGCGCACCAGCACCTCATGCGGGCCGGGCTTGCCAATGGCAACGTCTTCGATCACCAGGGGGGACTTCGGTTGATGCAGGACAGCGGCTTTCATGGATCTCCTTGCGTGCGGGCCGCGCGCGAAGCTGCCGGAAAGCAGTACGGACGGCCGTCAGTGGGTTCCGGGGCGCAGCGGCCGACATTACCGCCGATCGGAGATTCATGTAAGACGCTGTGCAGCACCCGCCTCCCGCTCAGAGCTCTTCCTTGATCGGGAGCACGCGCAGGACGCCAATCCCGAAATGTTGGAGCGGACCCATGCCCGGTTCGCTGTCGTAGGTCTTCAACTGGCCCTGCTCGCGCGTGACCCAGACCAGGTGGCGTGAACTGCCGTCCGGGTTCTGGCGCAGTTCTAGCCGATAGGCGATATCGAGCAGGCCATCGTTCATGCCCTTCAGGATGCGTTCGGCCAGCGCCGCGCTGTCAAGCACCACGCCCATTTCGGTATTGAGCTTGGCCGAGCGGGGATCCATGTTGAGCGAGCCGATGAACATCAGGTGCCGGTCGACGATGTAGTTCTTGGCATGCAGGCTGGCGCGGCTCGAAGCCAGCCATGTGCGCGAACGCGAGCCGGAGCCGGCGCCCTTGCCGCGCTGCGCGAGTTCGGCATTGGCGCTCGGCTTGAGTTCGTACAGTTCGATGCCGGCCGCCACCAGCGCCTCGCGATGCGGTGCGTAGCCCGCATGCACGGCGCTCACATCGTTGGCCGCGAAGGAGTTGGTCAGGATGCGCACGTGGATGCCCCGCTTCGCCATGGCACTGAGCCACGCCTCGCCGTCATCGTCCGGCACGAAATACGGCGACACCAGCACCACCTCGTTCTTCGCGGCGCTGATCAGGCGTTCGAGGCGAATCGTGGCATAGCCCTCGCCCTCGGTCTGCGCGCTGATCTTGTCCGCTTTGTCGGATATGACGGTGGCCTTGCCGGTATAGGCCGGCATGTGGCCGCTTTCGATACCCTTCGCCAGGCCCGAGTCGAGCAGCTCCTGCACATAGGCACTGGCCTTGGCCTGGTCGCCCCGCGCCTCGAGCCGCTTGCGCAGGGCGCGCATTTCCTCCGGCGCGTCTTTGCCTTCCGGGACCAGCGCCGCCACGGGATACGACGACCGGTCATTCCAGTACTGGTCGAACACCGCCGACACTTGCGGCACCGCCGGCCCCGCGACGAGCACATCGAGGTCGCTGAAATCCATGTCGGCGCGCGCGGAGAAATAGGCGTCCCCGATGTTGCGGCCGCCCACCACCGACATCTGGTTGTCCACCGTCATCGACTTGTTGTGCATGCGGCGGTCCAGCCGGCTGAAGCTCCACAACATCTCCAGCCAGCGCGCGCTGCGATTGGCGAACGGGTTGAACAGCCTGACCTCAATATTGGGATGCGAGTCGACCGCGGCCAGAACCTTGTCCAGGCCGGCGGTATGCAGGTCGTCCAGCAGCAGGCGCACGTGAACGCCACGGTCGGCGGCGTCGATGATGTCGCCGAGCATGGCGGCACCGGTGCCGGTGGGCTCGAAGATATAGGTCTGCACGTCCAGGCTGCGCTGCGCCGCGCGCGCCATGGCCAGACGCGCGGCAAGCGCGTCGGGGCCCGTCGACAGCGGGTAGAACAGGGAATCGCCAGGATGCTGCGCCAGGCGCGGCGCCAGCGCCTTGCCCAGCGGCGTGTCCGCGGTCGCGGTCGCGGCCGGGGCGGTCGAAGGCGTGCGCTCCGCCGAGGCCGGCAAGCTGGCACAGCCGGCCAGCACACCCGCGCACGCGACGGCCGTGGCAAAGGTGGCCAGGCGCCGCCAGCAGGCTTGCCAGGCGCCTGCCGGTCCCGTCAAGGGTGGCGACAGGCTCGACGCATCGCAGTTCAGGCGCATTCGGTTATCTCCGCGGCACGGCACAGGCGCCGGCTCGCCGCAATGGCGTTCGGGTCCGATATCTCTCAAGATACACCGCCGCACGCAGGCAGAGGTAGCCATCAGGCCACATTGCGGCGCAGCATCCCCCGGCGTCGCACGCCCTTCGTTCACTGCGGGCCGCCCCAAACACACTTGGTGGTTTCATCAACGTTTTGCCCTCCCGCTTGACGCGAGCCCCTGCAACTGGGCATCATTCGCATCTTCGCAAATGCGAATCACTCGCATTTGTATCTACATTTACAATCCGAATGCTCCGTCAGTCCAGCCGTGCCGCCAAACGCCCGACGTCCTTGCCCCGTCGCCACCAGCTTGCCGCCCTGGCCCAGCTTGCCGTCCTGACCGGCTTCCCGGTCGCCACTGCGCTGGCACAGGAGGCAGCGCCGGCCAATGCCCAGTCGCTGCCGACCGTGACGGTCAGCGCCGCCGCGGTCGACGATGCCGGCTTGCAGCTTGAGCGGAAAACGAGCACGGGCGCGCTGGGCTCGCGCCCTCAGCTCGATACCCCGTACTCCACCGCCATCGTCACCGGCGAGGACCTGGCCGACCGCCAGGTCAGCAAGCTCGGTGATGTCTTCGCGATGGACGCGTCTGTCACCGACAACAGCAACGGCTACAACAGCTGGTCAAGCTACGTGTCGGTGCGCGGCCTGCAGATCGACTGGCAGAACGGCTACAAGATCAACGGGCTGCCGTTCATCGCCTATGGCATCACGCTGCCGTACGAGCACATGGAACAGGTGGAACTGCTCAAGGGCTTGCCGGGCTTCATGTACGGCTTTGCCACGCCGGGCGGCATCGTCAACTACGTCACCAAGAAACCGACCGAGACCTTCACCGCCGCGTTCGAGCTCGGCTATCGCGCCGCCAATGTCTGGAGCGAGCACGTGGACGTCGGCGGCCGCGCGGGCCCGGACAATAGGTTCGGCTACCGGCTCAACTACACGCACGAAGAAGGCGCGCCCTACAACGCGCGCGACATCCACCGCGACACCGTCTCGCTGAACCTGGATGCGCGTCTGACCAAAGGCCTGACCTGGACCTTCGACTCGATCTACCAGGACCGCCGCTCGACCGGCCAGATGCCTTCGTTCAGCTTGTGGTCCTACGGCGACACCGCGCTGCCCGCCAACGTGTCCGGGCGCATCGGCAATTTCGCCGGCACCGACCAGCACCTGAACACCAACCTTCAGCTCTACACGACGGGGCTGCGCTACCAGATCAATCCGGACTGGGCGGTCAGCACCAACTACAGCTTCAACAAGGTCAACCGCAACCGCAACGAGAGCACCTACAACCTGCTGAACCAGGCCGGCGACTACACCGACCAGCGCTACGACACCGCGCAGAATCAGCAGGTGGGCCAGTGGCAGGCGATGCTCGAAGGCAAGTTCCGCACCGGCCAGTTCGGCCACCAGGTCGTCGCGGGACTGTCGTGGCAGAAGCAGATCGACCGCTATGACAACAACGGCTTCGGCGGCCAGATCGGCACGGGCAATATCTACGCGCCCAACACCAACACCTACTTCAGTTCCACCGCATTCAACAAGGTGCGCAACAGCGACATCACGCAGAAGTCGGTCTTTGCCAGCGACACCGTGCAGCTCACCGAGCGCTGGTCGGTGCTGGCAGGCCTGCGCGTAACCAACTTCGAGCAGAACGGGTATGTACCGGTGGCGTCCAGCTACACGAAGAACGGCGTGATCACGCCGACGCTGGCGCTGATGTTCAAGCCGGTGGCGGCCGCCACGGTCTACGCCAGCTACGTCGAAGCCCTGGAGCCTGGCTCGATCGTGCCGGATGGCTTTACCAACGCGCGCCAGCTGCTCAGCCCGATCCGCAGCAAGCAGTATGAGCTTGGCGTCAAGGCCGACCAGGATAGGTGGAGCGCCACCGCCGCGCTGTTCCGCATCGAACGCGGCGCGGAGTACGACAGCGTCAGCGGCGGCGTGCCGACGCGCCAGCAGGACGGCACCTCGATCTACCAGGGCCTGGAACTGGCCGGCGTGTACCGCCTGGGCTCGCAGTGGGAATTCGGCGGCAGCGCGATGTTCCTCGACACCTACTATGACAAGGGCAACCCGAACGTCGACAACCGCGTGGCCGGAGCGCCCAATATGGTGCTGGCCGGCCGCGTGAGCTACCGCGTGCCGTTCGTGCCGGGGCTGCGTCTTGGTGTCGATGGCAAGTACACCGGCAATATCAAGGCCAACGCGACCAATACGCTGCAGGCGGGCGGCTATACGGTGTTCAATCTCGGGGCGACCTACAGCACGCGCGTGGCTGGCAAGGACGTGACGCTGCGTGCGGCGCTGAACAACGTGACCAACAGGCAGTACTGGGGGTTCCAGTATGAGAACTACCTGCAGCCGGCGGATCCGCGCAGTGTCAGCCTGACGGCGCGTGTGGCGTTTTGAGTGTTGTGAAGGATGGGGGCGGGGGGTGCGTGGCGTGTCGCGGTTTCGCCCGGGTTAAAGAGATTCCTTCGGCGAATTGTGGCGAGGTCGTTCTTGGCAAGCGCGGCTGTTTCGCAGGCGTAGCCTGCGAGTCACTTTTTGTCCGAGCGACAAAAAGTAACCAAAAAGCGCGTTTACTTGCCCTAACGGGCGAATATTGATCGTAGTGTGCGACGAATTTCGTACGGGTACTCGCTTCAGAGAATGCCCGGCTGCCTGCCGCGTGGTGCGCGTCCGTCTGCAGGCTCTCCAGCAATGATTGAACGAGCCCCGAACCTGTCCGTGGCCCGGCAGTGGCCGCGCTATCGCATCATCGCCTTCGGCTGCTGCGCGGCTCAGTAGTTAGAACGGCAAAACATTGCGCCCGTATCACGCTCGCGAACTAGACTGGTTAGCGTAGCGACGGGGGCTGTCGCCCCCTGCCGGAGACGCCCATGTCTGACCCCGCAAACCGCGCAATCCCCGCTTCCCACCATTCCACGCTCGCGTTCGGCCGCCTGTACGCCGATGCATCCGGCGAATCGCATTTCGGCGCGTTGTCGATGGAAATGTCCGAGCGCAATTTCGCGCCGCCTGCCCCATCGTTCTGGGTTTCACCGATGCCGCCTGCCGTCCGCCAGGGTTTCCTGGTGGTGCCTGCCGGCTGGGCAGGAGACCTGCATACGACGCCGTTGCGAATGTGGATGTTCATGCTGGACGGCGAGATGGAGTTCGAAGCCTCCGACGGCGAACGCCGTTCGCTGGTCCCCGGCAGCGCGCTGCTGCTGGAGGATACGACTGGCAAGGGCCATCGCAGCCGCGTGCTGGGCGGCCTGGTTGCAACGGTGGCCGTGGTCGAACTGCCCTCGACGCAACCATAAGGCCGCCAGACATGGCCCCGCCGGATATCCCGCCGGATATCCCGCCGCAGATGGTGCCCGCAGGCTATCGCCAGGGCATCATCACGGCCATCACCGTGCTGCTGGGCTTTTCGCTCGCCTTCTGGCGCTTCTGGGGCTTCGAGAGTCCGGGGCACTGGAACGCGCGCGCGCTGTTTGCCGCGCTTTCACTGGTCGGGGCGGTCGTCTTGCAGATCGTGGCACTGTTCCGCGCCTTGCGCATCGAGGACGATGCCGTCAGCGAGTATCGGCAGACCGTGCGCTGGTTCATCGCGTCGGCGGTGGCGCTGCTGGTCGGGCTTGCCATTGCCATGCTGGACGCCGCGCTCGGTTAGCCGGCGGACCGAACGCGCCGCCGTCACGGATTTCGCGAGGCTGAAGCCGGCCACGCAGTAGCGGCGCCCACATGGGGGTACGTCCGGCGCTGCCGGTATCTGCCCGGCGCCAACAGCAATGCGGCGCACGATTCAATCGCCGCACAAGCAAGGAAGCAGAGCAAGGCCACGGCGACGAACACTTCGGCGGCATAGCTCATATTGCGCCCGTTGACCTGTGCCGCCAGCGTCGACAGCTCGGTGAAGCCGACGATATAGGCCAGCGACGTATCCTTGGTCATAGACACCCACGTGTTGGCCAGCGAAGGCAGCATCGCGCCATGAATGGCGGGGTTTCTCGGAGCAAATCTGATGAATATGTCGCAACGCCGTCGCGGCGCGGCAACGAAGCCATGACTCGCGTCAGGGCCTTGCGGGGGTCGGCCACCGCACCCGTGCGAAAATACGGCTTCGCGCATCCGCAGTTGCAACCGCGAATTGCGCACCGACTGAGTTTTCCCGGAGGACGGCGCATGTATCGCGGCGAACGATTCAACGGTTACAGCCACCTTGCCGGCGCCATCCTGGCAGCCGCCGGCATGGCGGTGCTGGTGACATCCTCGGCCCTCTACCACGACGCGTGGAAGGTGGTCAGTTCCGTGGTCTACGGCACCACGCTGGTTTTGCTCTACTCCATCTCCACGCTGTACCACAGCCTGCGCGGCCCGGCCAAGGACGTATTCCAGCGGCTCGACCATTGCGCGATCTATTTGCTGATTGCAGGCAGCTATACGCCCTTTGCGCTGGTCACGCTGCGCGGGCCGTGGGGATGGGCACTGTTCGGCATCAACTGGGGACTCGCGGTGATCGGCATCGTGCAGGAACTCTGGATCGGCCGGCGCACGCGCGTGTTTTCGTTGTCGATCTACGTGGTGATGGGATGGCTGGTGCTGATCGCGTTCCAGCCGCTCGCGGCCGCGTTGCCGGCAGCGGGCTTGTGGTGGCTGGTGGCGGGCGGCGCGCTCTATACGGCCGGCATCGGGTTCTTTCTGTTCGACGAGAAGGTCCGGCACTTCCACGGCATCTGGCACCTGTTCGTGCTGGCGGGCAGTACATGCCAGTTTGTCAGCATCCTCTGGTACGTGGGCTGACGCGGCCGGCTAGTAGACGTCGCGCCGGTAGCGCCCCTGCTCGGTCAACTGTCGCAAGACCTGCGCGCCGAGCACGTCGGCCAGCGCATCATTGACGCCGCCTGCCATGCCCTGCAGGCTGCCGCACACATAAATGGCCGCCCCGGCATCGACCCATTCACGCAGCAACTGCGCGCGTTCGCGCAGCGCATCCTGCACGTAGCGCACGGCGCTGCCATCGCGCGAATAGACAAGCTCCAGCCGCTCCAGCACGCCGTCGGCCTGCCACGCAGCCAGTTCATCGGCAAAGAAATCGTCGTGACGCGCCGAACGCTCGCCGAAGATCAGCCAGTTGCGATGCCGTCCGGCCAGCGCACGCGCCTTCAGATGTCCGCGCAGGCCGGCCAGCCCCGTCCCGTTGCCAATCCATATCAGCGCGCAATCCTCGACCGGAGGGTGGAAGCTGCGATTGGTGCGGATGCGCAGCGCAATGCGCGCGCCCACCGGCGCATGGCTGGTCAGCCACCCCGACGCCAGCCCGAGCCGCCCATCGGCATGCCGAGCCTGCCGCACCAGCAAGTCAAGCTGCCCGTCCTGCGGCAGCGAGGCAATCGAATACTCGCGATGCGGCAGCGGCGACAGCGCATCGACAAGCTGTTGCGGCGGCACGGCGCGCATCGTCGCCAGGTGCCCTTCCGGCAGCAGCAGGCGCGTGGCGAGCGCCTCCGACAGCGACATCGCCTGGCCATCGCAGCGAACGGGCGTGGCACCGTCCATCGCCAGCTTGTCGAGCAGCTTGCCGATGTCGGCGGGGTCATGGCGAGGGCCGATCTCGGCGATGTCGCCGGGCTGCCAGTCCGGCATGGCGGCCTCGGGCTTGAGCACGAGGTGGAACGCCGGGGCGCCCTGGCTGCCGGGATTCAAGTGATGGCGCGCCGAAAGCTGCCACCTGCCGTAGCGGGGACGCTCCCAGTCGGCGATCTCCGCACCGCCACTGAGCGCCGACAAATGGTTCTGCCAGTGACGCAGCGCGCCGGCATCGCCATTGTCGACCTCGATCAGATCGAACAACGGACGCGCATGGTGGCGCTGCAGCCAGGCGGACAGCACGTGGCCAAACGCGCAGAAGCGCGCGTAGCTGCTGTCGCCAAGGGCCAGCACGCCATAACGAAGCTGCCGCAATGCATCCGGTCCTGCGCCGGCAAGCAAGCGGCGCGCAAACCCCGAGGCGCTGTCTGGCGCATCGCCTTCTCCGGTGGTGCTGACCACGAACAGCGCCTGCCGGAAGCTGGCGAGGCGGCGCGCATCCAGGTCCGCGAACGAGAGCAGGTGCACCGGCATGCCGGCCCCCTGCAGCGCCGTGGCGGTCTGCATGGCCAGCTGCTCGGCAAAGCCGGTCTGGCTGGCATAGGCCACCAGCGTGGCATCGTCCCGGTCCGTGAACGGGGCAAGCGACGAGACGCGTGCGCGGCGACGGCGGTGATGATCGAAAACAGCGCCACAGAAGCCCGCATAGGCGAGCAACACGCCTGCCACCATGCCGATGCGCGAAGCGCTCAGCATGGCCAGGCAGACGCCGGCCACTGCGGCCAGCCAGCATGTGACAAAGCGATTCACGCCAGCATCGCGGCGAAGGCCGGGGAAAGATGTTCGTCAAAGCCGCCCGGCGTGCGCACCAGGAAGCGTGCGGCAATGCCATGCCGGCGTGCGTGCGCCATGCCGGCCTGCGGGCCAAGCACGGTCAGGGCGGTCGAAAGCGCATCGGCCATCATGCATTCGGCATGCAGCACCGTGACCGAGGCCAGCGCATGGCTGGCGGGATAGCCGGTACGCGGGTCGATGGTGTGCGCATAGCGGCGGCCTTCGCTGTCGAAGAAGCGCCGGTAGTCGCCCGAGGTGGCAACCGACAGGCCGTGCAGCGCCACCAGCGTCTGTTCGTGCGTGGCGGCGCCACCGTCAGGCGGCGTTTCCAGCGCCACCCACCACGGCATGCCGTCCGGCTTGACGCCGTGGCCGCGCAGTTCGCCGCCGATTTCGGTCAGGTGGTGCGCCACGCCGTGGGCTTGCAGGTATTGCGCGACGGCGTCCACCGCGAAGCCCTTGGCAATCGCGCAGAAGTCGAGCGATACGCCGCCGGGCTGCAGCGCGCGCCCCCCGTCGGCATCGAGCTGGACACGGCCCCAGCCGCATTGCCGTCTGGCCTGCACAACCTGGTCGTGTGCCGGCGGCGCGCTGCGCCGCGGCGCAGGGCCGAAACCCCACAGGTCGACCAACGGCCCGGCACTCGGGTCGTAGGCGCCACCACTGTCGCGAGCCACCTGCAGCGCGCAGGCGAGCACGCGCAGGCAGTCTGCCGGCAGCGCGACCCACGTGCCGGCGGCAGCGCGGTTGAAGCGGCTCACGTCCGAGTCCGGCGCCCAGTTGCTCATCTGCGCGATCACGCCCTCCAGCACGGCGCGGATGCCCTGCTCCAGCGCGTCGGCATCGGCCTGCGGCGACAGCATGGCCACCACCGACCACGTCGTGCCCATGGTCTCGCCGGCCCAGCGCTGCGCGCGCGCCTGCACGCCGGGTGGCACCGGCGGCGCGGACAGCGATAGCGGGATCAGGACGCGGTTCAAGCTGGCAAACCCTTCCGGCCGCTTATTGCGGAAGCACTTCGACCGTCACCGCGTAGGTGGCGCGGCGGGTCTTGGCGGCCTTGACCGAGGTCTTCTCGTCGCGGACCTCGGCTTCCATCCAGTACATGCCCGGGGCCGGCCACTTGACGCTGAACTTGCCGTCGGCGTCGGTGGTGGCGCTGAACTCCTGCAGCTGGTCGCGATAGCGGATGCCGCCCGGCACCACGGCCACCTTCAGGTTGGACGCCGGCTTGCCGTCCAGCAGCAGGCGGAAGCTCGCCGTGTCGCCGGCCACGAGGTCGTTCGGATGCGTGATGGGGGCCAGTTCCAGGCCGCGGCCGCTGGCGGCCAGGCTCTTGCTGCTCGGCTTGCCGTTGGTGACGAAGGACTCGACGCGGCCTTCGGCCTGCGTCACCTGCAGGTCCGTGGCGTTAGCGGGCACTTCCTTCGCGAACGCCTCGGCCGTGCCGCGCCAGCGCCTGGTCTGGCCGTTTTCCTTGTAGCTTGCAAACAGGCCCTGGTTGAGCACCGCCACGCGGTAGGTGCCGGGCTGGGTCAGGTGCACGTCGAAGGTGCTGCGGTAACGTCCGGTCGAGGCGTTCTCCGCCTTCAGGGCGGTGCCGTCCGGGCCGGTTACGACCAGGTTGTCCAGGCGCAGCGGCACGTGCTCGAAGTAGAACAGGTCATTGGAGACCGCGGCATCCACGGTCACCCAGGTGTCGTTGCCGGACAGCACGGTGGCCGAGGGCAACAGCCATTGGCGGTGCGCATGGGCGGCCAGCGGGGCCAGGGTCGCCAGGGCCAGCACGGCCAGGCGGGTGGACAGGCGCGCTTGGAAGGTCTTCATCGTCGGTCTCCGGTTGGGATCAGGCATCACGGGCATCAGGGCTTCAGGTCGACGGTCACGCCGCCCAGTTCATGCTCGCCCTTGGCGCGGGCGGTCCGGGCCGATTGCGGCGGCCAGGTGAACGGCACGCGCACCAGTTCGCGGCCACCGACCTCACGCGCGGCCTCGACCACGAGCTGGTAGTCACCTGCCGGCAACTTGCCAAGCGGTGCCTTGCCATCCGTGAAAGTGAGCGTGTGCTCGCCTGGCGCGCGCGTGGCGCCGGAAATGCCATCGGCGGGCATCTGCGTGTCGCGCCCGGCCTTGCGCCACCACTGGCGCATGTCCTTGAGCCACTTGGTGCCTTCCTTGTTCTTGACGTCGTACCAGACCGCCAGCGTCGACACCGGACTCTGGTCGGCGCGCTCCACCCAGACCGAGACATAGGGGCGGTGATACTCCGCCACGTTCAGGCGCGGAATTTCCACCTTCACGTTCATGTCGGCCGCGAAGGCGGGGCCGGCCAGCGGCACGGCGGCCATGCCGGTGAGGGTGACGGAGAGCAGTCGGCGCATATCGGAAAACCTCTTCAGGAAGATGCAGGAAAGATGGGTACGGTGCCGATCGATCAGGTCAGTGGATGAACAGGATGGCCAGCAGCAGCGGCACCACCAGCCCCAGTCCCACCAGCGGCCACGTGGCCACGCGGCCGGCAGCATGCAGCTTGAGCAGGACAAGGCCGGTCACGCAGAAGACCAGGCAGGCCAGCGCGAACACATCCAGGAACAGGCTCCACGCGCGGCCGGTGTTGCGGCCCTTGTGCAGGTCATTCAGGTACGAGATGGCGCCACGCGCGGTGGTCTCGTACTGGGTCTCGCCGGTATCCAGCGCCAGGCTGACCCAGGCGTCGCCGCCCGGACGGGGCAGCGAGACGTAGACCTCGTCGGCGGACCATTCCGCCTCGCGCCCTTTGGCGTCGATAGCGAGTTCGCGCGACAGCCAGTCGGCCAGCACAGGCGGCACGACACTTTTGGCATCGCGCCCGCTGCCCGAGGCCGCCGGCATGGCAGATTTCAGCGCCGAAAGCAGGCTCGCCGGCGCGGTGGACTGGCGCGTCACCACGCTGGGCGACGCCTCGATCTGGGCCGCATGGTTCAGCGTGAAGCCGGTCGCGGCGAACAGCAGCATCCCGATCAGGCAGATCGCGGAACTGATCCAGTGCCACTGATGGAGATGCTTGAGCCAGAAGGCACGTCGCTGCTGGCCGGACGCCGGCTCGGTTTCGGTCATTGCTGTGGACGGGCGGCGCAGGCCGCACAGAGACTGTGACACTGAAGTCACAAATTAATCGCAAGCAAAAAGGATAATCGTTCTCATTTAAAATCGCAACGAGGCGATGCCGGCGACTGTTTACAGCCCGTTACAGCAAGTGGATCTGGAGGGTCAAGCGTTCGCGCCCGGCGCGGGGAGATGGTCGAGATAGCCGCCGACCACGCGCTCCAGCGCGCCGAGCTTTCCGGTAAAGAAGTGATTGGCGCCCGGCACCACCACGACGGGCAGTTCCTGCGGGCGGGCCCAGTCGAGCACGGCGCCGAGGGTCACGCGCTCGTCCTTCTCGCCATGCACGACCAGTGCGGTCGATGGCACGTTTGGCGTCTCGTAGCTCCGGTGCCCGGGAATGGTCCCCCACGGCATGCCGGCGAGGATCAGGAGCGGGCACTGCAGCCCCTCGCCGCTCAGCACTTCCACCGTGCGCGCGATAACGTACGCGCCGAATGAAAATCCTGCGAGGACCAGGGGCAGTCCCGGGTATACCTGTCGAAGGTGATGGATGACGCCAACCGTGTCGGTGGTCTCGCCGTCTCCGTTGTCATGCTCGCCCTCGGTATCGCCTACGCCGCGGAAATTTGGCCGCACCGCGACATAGCCTCTTGCGGCCAGGGCCTTCGCGAGCACGTGCGGGACCTTGTGCGTGGCCGTGCCGCCCTGCAGCGGATGCGGGTGCCCGATGACGGCGATCCCATGTGCCTGCGTGCGCGGCGTATCGACGATCAGTTCGATCTTGCCCGCCTCGCCCGCCATGAACATCTTTCCTGCCTGCAATACCATGCCCTTCCCCACGAATTTCCCGCCGCCGCGCCAGGCGGCCAAGATGCGATGGTACAGGTTGGCGTCCTTCTCCGCTCTCGCGTCATGCTTGCGAAAAGGGGCAGCGAACAGGCGTTGCGAGACGAGCCATTTCGCTACAATCGTCGCCACCGCGTGGCCTTCCAGCGGCTCCGCGGACACGACCCCACAGACGCAATCAGGCGATGGACATCAAGCACCTGCAACTGTTATCCGACATCGTCGAAGCCGGCAGCCTGAGCAAGGTCTGCGCGTCGCGCGGCATCGCGCAGTCCGCGCTCAGCAAGCACATTGCGGGACTGGAGAGCGAGTTCGGCGCGAAGCTGTTCTATCGCACCGGACGCGGCGTGGTGCTGACGGAGTTCGGGCAGTCGATCATGCCGCGCGTGAAAGCGTTGCTCGGCGAATTCGAACTGCTCCGGAACGATATCCGCGACCGGGCCGAAGTCCCGAGCGGCCCCGTCAGGCTCGCCTTGCAGGCGTCGATCACGCAGCAGATCGTCGGCCCGCTGTTCCAGGTCGTGCGCGCGGATTTCCCGAAGATCGAGCTGCGCCTGATGGAAGGGTTCGCGGGCAATATCGAAGAGGCGCTGGCCAGCGGCCGCACCGACGTGGGCGTGTTTTCGCGCTATGGCGAACGCATTCACAAGACCGACGAAAAACTCGCCACCGACGAGCTGTACCTGATCGCGCGCGCGGGCGATCCTAATGTCGCAAAGCCCAGTTGCCGGTTTGCCGATGCCGCGGCGTTGCCGCTCGTGCTGCCCGGCGCGCCCGACGGCTTCCACATGATGCTGCTCGACGAGGCGAAGAAGGCGGGCGTCCACCTGAACACCCAGATCGAGGTCGATTCGCTGACCGCCATGCGCGAGATCGTCGCGAATGGCGCCGCGTACACGATCCTGACGCGCCAGGCCGTGGCCGTCGAGATGCAGCTCGGGCGCATTGCCGTGAGCCGCATCACCGACCCGGTCCTGACGCGCACGCTGGTGCTGGCCACCAGCACGCAACGTCCACTGACCTACGCCAGCCGGACCGTGATCGACCTGATCCGGAAGCTGACGCGCAAGGACTGAGCCCGACGCCCGTTCAGTTCAAGGCAAAGGCCGTGCGGACGATGCCGAGGCCTGCGATGGTGGTGTCGATGACATCGCCGGGTGCAACGGTCACCATCGGCCCGAGCGCGCCGGTCATGATGACGTCGCCCGCGTGCAGCGGCCGGCCCACTTCGGCCATCTTGCGGGCCAGCCACAGCGCAGCGTTGAGCGGATGGCCCAGGCAGGCCGCGCCCACGCCAAGCGAAACGACTTCGCCCTTTCGCTCCATCAGCATGCCGCACGTGCGCAGGTCCACCTCCGAAAGTTTCTTCGGCTGCGTCCCAAGTGCGTACAGTCCGGACGACGCATTGTCCGCCACCGTGTCGAGCAGGCGGATATCCCACTCGCGAATACGGCTGCCGACGATCTCTACGGCAGGCAGTACATAGGCAATGGCCGACATCAGCTGCGACAGCGTGACCGGTTCATGCTTCAGGTCGCGCTCCAGTACCACGGCAACTTCGGCTTCGACCTTCGGCTGCAGCACGCGGCCGAGTGCCACCTCTTCATCGGGCGCCAGTTCCATGTCGGCGAACAGCATGCCGAAATCGGGCGCATCGACGCCAAGCTGCTGTTGTACGGATTTCGACGTCAGGCCGATCTTGCGGCCCGTCAGCCGCCGTCCGGTATCAAGGTAGTAGGCCGTATTGATGTCCTGAACCGCATAGGCGCCCTCGACGCCCATATCGGCCAGTGCTTCACGCACCGGCGCGATCGGCTGGCGCTCCTGTGCCGCATCGCGCAGCGACGTGGCCAGTCTTTGCAGGATGGTGTTATCCATGCTCATGTTCGATCTCACAGTGCAAGGGTCAGGTTGTCGGTGCTCGCGAACACGAGCTTCCAGGGCTTCATGACGATGCCCCTGAACAGCGACGCCTTCGCGAACGGATCATTGGCCGCCAGCTTGCTGGCCTCGTTTTCATTGGCGGCCTCGTACACGAACAGGGCGCCGCTGCCGTCGGCGAACGGACCGGCAATGACCAGGCGTCCCCGTTGCAGCAGGTCCTGCAGATAGGCGCGATGGGCGGGCCGGAACTGCGCGATGCGCTCGGGCTCGTTGGCGTACTCGACGAAGGCTGCGAATTTCATGGGCAATCAGTGATGGAGGAAACCGGTGGAGATCCAGGGCACGGCCGCGACCACGACGGTGCCGATGAACAGGAAAGCCATGTAGCGCCAGATATGCCGTACGCCCTCGCTCGGCTTCGTGCGGCTGATGGCGCAGGCGGCGTAGTAGCCGACCCCGAACGGCGGCGCGAACAGGCCGATGCCCATGGCCAGCACAACCACCATCGAGTAGTGGACATCGTGGATGCCGAGCTGGCGCGCGATCGGGAACAGCAGCGGCCCGAACAGCACGATGGCGGGAATGCCTTCCAGCACGCTGCCCAGCAGCACGAAGGCAAGGATGGAGACCGCCAGGAATGCCGGTGCCCCGCCTGGCAGCTGCGCCATGGCCGCAGCCAGATCGCCGGAGAAGCCGGACTGTGTTAGCGACCAGGCCATGCCGGTGGCGGTGCCGATGATCAGCAGGATCGCGCCGGACAGCGCGGCCGTATCGACCAGCGCCGGCCAGAGCTGGCGCAGATCCAGTTTGCGATACACCAGCAGGCCGACGATCAGCGCGTAGACGATGCCGATCGTCGAGACCTCGGTCGCCGTTGCCACGCCTTCCACCACCGCTGCACGCACGACGAACGGGAGCGCCAGCGCGGGCAGTGCCACCACCAGGCTCTTGCCGATCATGGCGCGCGTGGCTTTCGCACTGCACGCGGCACCCGACTTGCGCGCCTTCCACCAGACCACGAGACCCAGCACCAGGGCCAGCACGATGCCCGGCATCAGGCCCGCCGTGAACAGGTCGGCAATCGAGATGCCCGTGACGGACCCGATGGTGATCAGCACCAGGCTCGGCGGCACCGTCTCGGTCTGCGCGCCCGTTGCGGCGAGCAGCGCCACCATGTCGCCATCATCGGCGCCGCGCTTCTTCATCTCGGGAAACAGCGCCGGCGCGACAGCCGCCATATCCGCCGCCTTGGAGCCCGAGATACCGGAGACGAGATACATCGCCCCGATCAGCACATACGACAGGCCGCCGCGGATATGGCCGAGCAGGTTGGCCAGGAACTGCACCATGGCGCGCGCCATCGAGGTCATCTCGATCAGCACGCCGAGGAACACGAACATCGGCACCGCGAGCAGGATCAGGTGCGACATGCCTTCATCCATGCGGCCGATGACGACGATGGTCGGCGTGGAGGTGGTCAGCGACAGGTAGCCGAAGGTGGCCAGCCCGAACGAGAACGCGATCGGCACGCCGGTGAAGACCAGCAAACCCACGATGCCGACAAAGAAGACCAGCAGGTTGGCATTGCCGAGCCCCTGTAACACGGGCTGCAGCATGACCAGGCCGCCGACCACCGCGCCGCACGCAAGCAGAGCCAGCAGCGCCACACGCAAGGTCGACGTAGACAACAGCCGCACCACGCTCATCAACAGGATCAGCGCGATGCCAAGCGGCAGCGCGGCGGCACGCCAGGCATTGGAGATATCCAGCGCCGGCATGGTCACCACCGCTTCCTCGCTCGCGAACTCCCACGCCGGATGCGCAACCAGCGCGAGCCAGGTCAGCGCGGCGACGGTCGCCACGAGTTCGAACACGGCGCGCCACTTCGGTGTCGCCGCGTCGACGAGCGCGGTCATGCGCATGTGGCTGCCGCGCCGGAACGCGACTGCGGCACCGAGCATGATGAGCCAGATAAACAGCAGCGAAGCCAGTTCATCGACCCACACCAGCGGCGTGTGCAGGACATAGCGGCTGAGCACGCCGCTGAACAGCACGCCGATCTCGGCCACCACCAGCAGCGCGGCCGGCACTTCGGTCATCACACCCAGAGCCCTGTCGGCGAACCGCAGTACGCGCGCGGGGGTGCTGCCCGGTAGTGCCCCCGCATCGGGCTCCATGCGCGGGGCATTGATATCGACCATATGCGTGGACATGTCCCGCCTCCGTCATTGCTGCGGCAAGCCAAGTACGTTGGCCTGGATTTCAGGATCGACGAAGCGCTCCAGCCGTTGCGGGTAGACCGTGACGGTGATCTCGCACGATCCAGTGCCAACGGTCAGCCCGAGCAGGTGGCCGCCGGCGCCCTGGAAGGTGCCATCCGTCACCGTGCCGTGCGCGTGGATCGAAGGCTTGCCTTCCTTCCAAGCGATGGAGCCGGTCATATTGGCCATCTCGACATTGCGGTACGTCTTCGGGTCGAACTGCTTGCGGCCGAAGTCGTAGAAGCCGAACGTGGCCTCCTGCATGAAGCCGATGCCGACGAAGCTGGCGCTCGGGATCTTCTCCTCGCGCGCCAGTTGCTCCAGGTTTTGCAGCACGTTGTCGCCATGACGCAGCACCATCAGGTAGCCGGTCGGCGTCTTCATGTACTTGCCCCTGGTCTCCTGCGCCGCGGCACTGTGCGTGCCCATGCAGGAAAGGGTGAAGCCCAGCGTGATGAGCGATGCCACGCGCGCGATGAATGCCATGATGTCTCCAGGTTTTTTGTGTGTGAGCGCCGGCATGGCGGTGGCGCAGCGCCACCGGCCAGCGGATACCGACAGGGGAACGTTGCCGTGGCTAGACCAGCTTGCCGGCGTACTTTTCGAGCATCGCCCAGGTCTCGGCCGGGAATTTCTTCTGCCAGTCGCGGTAGAAGCCGGCCTGGCTCAGGTAGTCGCGGAAGGCCTTCACGTCCGGCTGGTTGAAGACCATGCCGCGGCCCTTCAACTCTTCGCGCAGGCGGGTATTGAGCGCATCGACGGCCTGGCGTTGCTTGACCGCGTAGGTATCGAACGTGGTGGCGGCGAGCTGGCGCAGGTCATCGGGCAGCGCGTTCCATGTGCGCAGGTTGGCTACGAGCCAGAAACCGTCCCAAACGTGCGATGTCAGCGAGCAGTACTTCTGCACTTCATAGAGACGCTGTGTGCCGAGGATCGTCAGCGGGTTCTCCTGCCCGTCTACGATCTTCGTCTGCAGCGCGGTGTACGTCTCCGCCATATTGATGCCGGCAGGCGCGGCACCGAAGGCCTTGAACATCGACGTGAGCGCCGGGCTAAGCGGCACGCGGATCTTGAAGCCGCTCAGGTCCTGCGGCGTGTTGATCTGCCGGTTGCTGCTGGTGACCTGGCGGAAGCCGTGGTCCCAGATCTTCGGCAGCGGCATCAGGTTGACCTTCGCGAACGCGCCGCGGATATGCGCGCCGAGTTCGCCGTCCATGGCCTTCCAGACCTGCTCGTAGCTCGGGAACGCAAAGCCGATGCCGCTCACGGAAGCGGCCGGCACCAGCGTGCCCCAGATCAGGCCCGCCGTGCTGACAAGGTCGATGGCGCCCGAACGCACCTGCGACACCATGTCGGTGTCGCTGCCGAGCTGGCTGTTGGGAAATACGCGGATGTTCAGGCGGCCGTTGGAGACGCGCGCAATCTCGGCGGCGGCAGCGGTCAGGTTGACCGTGGTCGGGTGCGTCGCGTCCAGCGCGATCCCGAGCTTGTAGTTGTAGGTCTGCCCCGCCGCGCGGGCGGGGGCGTGGAGCATCAGGCCAGAGGCGGCAGAGGCCGCCGCCAGCGCAATACCCTGCTTGAGCGCCAGGCGGCGCCCGCTGTTGATACCGCTCATTCTTTGTCTCCTGCGGTCGGTCTTGTAGTGTCCTGCGCTGTCGCGCGGCGGCGGCCCCGGGGGCCGCCAGGGCGGGTGGCTGCCCGCCTATGCTGCCTTCAACTGCCGGCCGCTGAGGTATTTCGAGAAGCTGCGCGCGCCGTCCCAGTCCTGGATCAGCGTCAGGCGGCGCTTCAGGAACAGCCCGTCGGCCACGCGTTCGGCGAAGGCCTCGAAGGTCTCGGTCGGATCGTCGATCTCGAACACGAAATAGACCTTCGCCTCTTCATTGGACAACCACGGGCCCGCGAGCAGCTTCAGGTCGCCGGGCAGGTTGTGCGGGCGCACGCCCTGGCGCAGGTTTCCGAGGAAGTCCACGACCCCTTGCATGGTCTTGGGCGACATATCGCGCAGCCACACTTCATTGAAAAACTTCGGCATGTTCGTTCTCCTTGTTTCGATGTGGATCAGGCGCTGGCGACGCGGTCGGTATAAGCCTTCATCTGGTCCCAGCCGGACAGCAGCGTCAGCTTGCGCCGCGCGAACAGGCCGCTGACCACGCGTTCGGCGTAGGCATCGAACATCGTCGACGGGTCGTCGATCTCGAAGATGAACATCACCTTGGCCTCCTCGGCCGAGAGCCAGGGGCCGGCGATCATGCGCAAATCGGGCGGGAGGTTGTCGGGCTTGGTGCCGACGCTCAGGTTGCCGAAGAAGGTCACGGCCTCTTCGATCAGTTCGGGCTTGATATCGCCAAGCCAGACTTCGTTCAGGAACAAGGGCATTGATGTCTCCAGTCATCGTTCTCGCCGCGTTTGGAAGGGTGCAGCGCGATGACCGAAGCATATGAAAACGCGAGACCGCGTCCTATGCGAAAAGCGAGATATCAGCCTTTCCGGAGTAGTGGGATGGGGCAAGCCGCAGGCCGCGCGCATGGGCTGCGTGCGCGCGGCTGGTCCGGTGGAAAGGGAATGGAATGTTCTGTGAGACAGCACCCGACAGCCTGCGCCGGGTGCCACATGGACTACGCAAAGTCTGCGTAGCGGTCCGGATCATCCGGCATCGTCCACTTGGTGAACTCCGCCGGCTGCGGTGCTTTCGGCGCGTGGTGCGCTTCGTCCTCCGCGAGCTGCGCAACCTGCGCGGCCAGCGTGGACTGGGGAACGTCGATGACCTCTTCGCCATCTTCCGACCAGCACCTGAGTTTGACCGACATGGCAACCTCCTTCAGGTGATTCCAGGCATGCTCGGGCCCAGGGAAACCCTGTAGCGCCAGGTTTTGACCCTAGGTCAGGTTGTTGACAATTCGCTGACAGGGATGGTTCCGACGAAATCGGCGACGTCGACGGCGCCCTATCCGGCACTCAGAGCCCGCTGGCCCAGCCCACAGCAGCGGCCACCGCCACCACGAGCCAGGGCGGGATGCGCCAGAATACGAGCGCCACCAGCGCCACCACGGCCAGCCCGAAATCAAGCGGCGCATGGACCGCGCTGGTCCACACCGGCTGGTACAGTGCGGCCAGCAGCAGGCCTGCCACGCCGGCGTTCACGCCACCAAGCGCAGCCTGCGCGCGCCGGTTGCGGCGCAGGCTTTCCCAGAACGGCAGCACGCCGATCACGAGCAGCACACCCGGCAGGAAGATGGCCACCAGGCACAGCAGCCCGCCGCCCCAGCCGGACGGCTCGATCTGCATGGCCGCGCCCAGGAATGCGGCGAACGTGAACAGCGGGCCGGGCATGGCCTGCACCACGCCGTAGCCGGCCAGGAACGCATCGCGGCCGACCCAGCCGGTCGGCACCACCGCGGCGTCAAGCAGCGGCAGCACGACATGGCCGCCGCCGAAGACCAGCGCGCCGGAGCGGAAGAACGCATCGAACATCTGCAGCCCGCCCGCGCCCGCTTGCCGCGCAAGCCATGGCAGGCCGGCCATCAGCACCGCAAAGAGCACCAGCGCGGCAAGGCCCGCGCGGTGGCTGACAGGCATCGGCAACGGGTCATGCGCCAGGTCCGCTTGCGGGCGCATCAGCACGAGGCCGGCGATCGCCGTGGCGGCAATGACGGCCACCTGTATCCACGGGCCCGGCACCGCCACGGCCAGGCACGCCGCCATCGCCATGATGGTGACGCGCAGCGTGTCCGGGCACAGGCTGCGCGCCATGCCCCAGAACGCCTGCGCCACCACCGCCACGGCCACCAGCTTGAGGCCGTGGAGCAATCCCGCCGGAACGGCCGCTCCCCACGCCGACAGTCCTCGCGCGAACAGGATCATGGCCACTGCCGACGGCAGCGTGAAGCCTGTCCATGCCGCCAGCGCCCCGGCATAGCCGGCACGCGACAACCCGAGCGCCACGCCGACCTGGCTGCTGGCCGGTCCGGGCAGGAACTGGCACAGGCCGACGAGATCGGCGTAGGCGCGCTCGCTCATCCAGCGCCTGCGCGCCACGAACTCGGCGCGGAAGTACGCCAGGTGCGCCACCGGTCCGCCGAACGAGGTCAGCCCCAGCCGCAGGAACACCAGGAACACCGACAGCGCACCGTGATGGTGCGTGTCGTCGTTGTGCTCGCTGCTGTCGACTGCATCGGGTTGCGTCATCGGGTTGCGTGGCGGCGCTGCCATGCTTTCTCCTTGCCGGAACGTTTGTGATCCGCCAGTTGCGGACCGACGCCGATTGTAGGCGACGCTCGCAGCCTTTGCCGTGACGACGTCTGCACTTCTTGCCGTGCAAATAGACCCTCCCCCTTCCATGGGTGGTTTTACCCCAATCAAGTTAGTAGGACGGCCGCCGATATCGCGGTGACGGACGGCAAAAAGTCCGACTCACCGAGCGTATGGAGGAAGCAAGGCAATGCTGCAAAACATGAGTCTGAGGAAAAAACTACTGCTGCCACTGGTGCTGAGCTGGGTCTGCCTGCTTGGCATCACGCTGTGGAATGCGTGGGAGATGCGTGCGCTGCGCCTTGAGGAGCGCCGCCTGGACCTGGCCCACGTGACCGACACCGCGGTGTCGGTCGTGGCCGAGTATGAAGCGCTGGCCCGGGCCGGCAAGTTGCCGGAGGAAGAGGCACAGCAGCAGGCGTTGGCGCGCGTGCGCGCCATGCGCTTTGGCGCCGATGGCTACTTCACGCTGATGCGCTCCGACACACAGGTGCTGATGCATCCATTCAAGACCGAGATGAACGGCAAGAAGATGGAGGACACCAAGGATGCCAACGGCACCTACCTGTTCCGCGACATGGCCGCGATTGGCAAGGGCGCCGGCAAGGGCTTCGTCGAGTATCTCTGGCCCAAGCCCGGCGCCGCGGAGCCGCAGGCCAAGCTCAGTTATGTGGCGAACTTCCGCCCATGGGACTGGATCTTCGTCGCCGGCTTCTACCTGGACGACATCCAGGCCGAGTTTCGCGTCGCGCTGTACAAGGCGCTGGGCCTGCTGCTCGGCGTGGGCGCGCTGATGACGGTGGTCATGCTGCGCGTGGCGGGCAGCCTGCAGAAGCAGCTCGGCGGCGAGCCCGCGCTCACGTCGCAGATTGCCGCGCGCATCGCCGAAGGCAACCTGGCTACCCACGTCGACGTGCGTCAGGGCGACGAACACAGCGTGCTGTTCGCCATGCAGCAGATGCAGTCTCGCCTGACCGGCGCGATCGGCAGCATCCGCGGCTCGGCGGACGCCATCGCCGGGGCGGCCAAGCAGATTGCCACCGGCAACTCCGACCTGTCGCGCCGCAGCGAGGAACAGGCGGCCTCGCTGCAGGAAACCGCGGCCAGCATGGAACAGCTCACCAGCACCGTGCGCCAGAGCGCCGACAATGCGCGCCAGGCCAGCCGGCTGGCCGAGGGCGCGTCGGAGATCGCGGTGCGCGGCGGCGGCATCGTCAGCCAGGTGGTGACGACCATGGGCGACATCAAGGACGCCTCGGGCAAGGTGGTCGACATCATTGCCGTGATCGAGGGCATCGCGTTCCAGACCAACATCCTGGCGCTGAACGCCGCGGTGGAAGCCGCGCGCGCCGGCGAACAGGGCCGCGGCTTCGCCGTGGTGGCCGGCGAGGTGCGCACGCTGGCGCAGCGCAGCGCCACGGCCGCCAAGGAAATCAAGGCGCTGATCGGCAACTCGGCGCAGCGCGTGGCAGACGGCGCCGTACTGGTGGAAGGCGCCGGCAAGGCCATGGACGAGATCGTCGAGGCGGTCAAGCGCGTCACCGACCTGATGGGCGAAATGCGGGCCGCGACCGAAGAGCAGACCGGCGGCATCGAACAGGTCAACCAGGCGGTGTCGCAGATGGACCAGATGGCGCAGCAGAATGCCGCGCTGGTCGAAGAAGCCGCGGCGGCGGCAGCGTCGCTGGAAGACCAGGCCGCCGCCCTGCACCACGCGGTGAGCCAGTTCAGGCTGGCGGGCGGCTGAACGGCCGAGGCCCCGCAACAGCGCGGACATGCTGCCCGCCTTGGCCGCGTCTATTATGGATCGCAGCGGGCGCCGCTAATGGACCCGGTTCGGACCCGGTTCGGACCCGGTCCGGACCAGGTTTGGACCAGCGCCGCCCCGATCCCTTCCACAAGCCGGAGCAGATCATGATGGCATTCCTTGGCACCGTGTTCGTTGGCCTGATCGTGGGACTGATTGCACGGGCCATCAAGCCTGGCGACGACAAGATGGGCTGGATCATGACGATCCTGCTGGGCATCCTGGGTTCGGTGGTGGCCGGCTTCATCGGCCGCTCGCTGGGCTGGTACCAGCCAGGGCAGCCGGCCGGCTGGATCGCGTCGGTGATCGGCGCGATCATCCTGCTCGTGCTTTATGGCATGGTGCGCCGCAGAGGCTGATCGACCTTCACGAGGTCCGCCGAGGCGGTGGCGCCTTCGGGCGCCGGCGCCTGGGCCTCGGTCCGCGGCAGGCGCATCTCCTGCGACCAGTCGCGGCAACGCAGCAGCGCCTGGTCACCGCCCGGTGCGGCCATGGACGCCACCTGCGGCGCCAGGTAGCGCAGCACCCGCACCGCCAGCGCGCTGGTGAAGCTGTAGCGCGCGGCATAGGGCTCCTTCACGTTCAGGGTCACGGTGCCGAAGAAGCGCTCGCCGAGCGTGAAGACGAAGGTGGCCGAACGATTGACCGAGCGCGACGAGATCAGCCGCCCGCCGGGACCATAGGTCTGGAAGCGCTGGTCGCCCGTACCGGTCTTGCCGGCGATGGGAATCGGCGCGCCGCCCTTGCCCGGTGCCACGAAGGCGCCGGCAATCGACTTGGCCGTGCCGCGTTCGACCACGTCCAGCATCGAACGCCGCACCAGCGCCGTAATCTCCGGCGCCAGCAGCCTCTTGCCCGGCTCGGGCTGCAGCACGAAGCGGCTCTGGTACGGGGTATTGGCGGCAAAGTCCAGGCTGCGCACGGTCGCCGTCTGCGTGGCCATGCCGCCGCTCAGGATGATGCCGGCCAGTTCCGCGAGCGCGGCCGGGCGGTCGCCGGATGCGCCGATCGCGGTGGCGTAGGAAGGCGTGAGCGCGTCGAACGGATAGCCCAGCCGCTGCCAGCGCTTGGCGATGCGCTGGAAGGCCTCCTGCTCCAGCAGCGTGCGGATGCGGTTGTCCTGCCCGTACTTGCTGTGCGAGCGGAACAGCCAGCGGTACACGTACTGGCGCTGGTCCTTGCTGGCGTCCAGGATCTGCGACAGCGTGGCGTCCGGGTTCTTGCCCATGTACTCGACCATCCACAGTTCGAGCGGATGGACGCGCGACAGGTAGCCGCGGTCATTGAGGTTGAACTTGTCGTGGCCGTACTTGCTGTACAGCGCCGACAGGTCTTCGCCGGCGAGCTGCCTGGCCGTCATGTGCGCGCGCATGATGCGCTCGAAGTTTTCCTCGTCGAGATCCGGACGCGCGCTGAGCAGCGTCACGGACATGCGCACCGCCGTATAGTGCGGCGTACTGACGCGCACGCGGCTCAGCAACGTGGCCAGGCGCTGGTCGGCGTCCTTGCCGCGGTAGCGCTGGTAGAAGTTCGTCATGTAGGCGCTGCCTTCCTGGTCGGCAAAGCGCTCCAGGTAGACGCGCCGCTCTGGCGAGTTGCGGTCTTCGAAGATGTCGCTCATGTCCACCTTGCCGTGGAACAGCTCATAGCGCACGATGTCGCGCATCATGCGGATGAAGACCAGGTTGACCGAGTGCTGGAAGCCCACGCGCACGGTCATGATGCGCTCGCCTTCCCAGCGCTCGAAGTTGGTGAAGCTCTGCAAGCCGCCGCCGGTGTAGAAGCCTTCGCCGGCGCTGCCCGAATACTTGCGTTCCATGGCGGCGTCCAGCATGGCCGCCAGCGTGCGGTCCTGCGGCGCGCGCGCCTTGGACAGGTAGTCGATCGCCCAGCGGCTGAGCGCGTCCGGCTTCGCCACTTTTACGCCGGCCAGCTCTTCCTTGCTCATGCCAACATAGCGCGCATGCAGCTCGCTCAGTATCTCCAGGTAGGTCACCAGCGTACGCAGCTTGGCCGTGGAACCCAGGTTGAGCCGGGCGCCGCTATTGATGTCGAACGGCTGGTCGATATTGTCGGCCTGCACGCGCACCACGCTGGCGTTGCCGACCCGCTCGAACAGCGTGAAGCTTGCCATCAGCTTGGACGGATCGTCCTGGTCGCGCAGCAGGTTGTGGCCGTACAGCCCCATGGCGCGCGCGACGTTCTTGTCGCTCATGCGCAGCAGCGTATCGGTGACGACACGCTGCGCCTCGCGGTTGATGGTGCTGTCGGCGGTCAGGTCCAGGCGGTCCATGTCGTAGCGGCTGTCCACGCCGGTCAGGCGCCCGATGTCGGCGCGCACGCGGTTGACCGCCTTGCGCGTGACAAATGGCTCGCGCTCCGGCCTGGCCGGTGGCGCGGCCTTGTCCAGCGGCTGCCGCAGCGCCGCGTCGCGCAGTTCGGGCGTGATGATGCCGTTGGCCGCCAGCAGCCGCAGGTAGCTGCCGGTGAGCGCGTCGAGGTTGGTATCGTCGCGCCGCAGGTGATAGGACGGCCGGCGCTGCGAGATGATCAGCGACAGCGCGCGCTTGTACGCCTGCGCCTGGCGGTCGGTCGGCGCGCGCGGATCCATCTGCTTCATCAGGCGGTTGGCTTCGCCGAAGTCCTCGCCGTACCAGACCCACAGCGCATCGCCGATGCCGTTGACTTCACCGAAGCGGACCCGCGCCGACAGCGGCACGGTATTGAGGTAGTCCATCACGATGCGTTCGCGCGCACGCTGCGTGTCGGGGCCGTCCATGTAGGCGCGCAGCGACGCAGAGGCCATCTGCCGGAATTTCTCCGGGATGGACTGGGTCCGGCCTTCGGGCGAGTGCCGGTATTTTTCGATCTGCGTGGCGAGCGTACTGCCGCCCGGCGAATCATGCGAATGGTCGGCCAGCCGGATCGCGCGGTCGATCACCGCGCGCGACAGCCGCTTCCAGTCCAGCGCCGGATTCATGCTCGGGTACTCGGGATTGAGCAGGCCCTGGTTCTCGACGTACAGCAGCGAGTTCACCAGCACCGGCGGGACCGCGGCGAAATCGTCGTACTGGCGCTGCGGATAGCGCTCGAACGCCAGCGTCATGCCGTTGCAGTCGCGCAGCACCAGGCCGGCCTGGTTCTTTTCACGGTAAGGGGGAAAGATGCCCTGGTCCATCAGCCGGACCATTTCGGGCGACATGCGTGCCTGTTCGGCGGGCACGTAGCCGCGCGCGCCCAGGCGCTTGGCAAACAGCGGCAGCCGGCCATAGCCCATGCGGTCGTCGTACGGTCCGGAATGCGGGAAGCGGATGCTGTCGCTGGCCCCGGGCTGGACGTCGAACGTCAGTTCGCTGGCAAAGCGGCCAAGGTAGCGCGCCTGCCATTGCGAATTGCGCACTTCATTCGAAACAAGGCTGAACACGACATACCCGCCCCCACAGAGGGCGACTGCCAAGCCAGCGAAGATCCAGCCACGTCGTGCCACGTTTTGGCCATCCCGTTCTTCTACCGGCACTCTCGGCGCGGTCTTCACGCCGGTCCCGAGTGCAAGGGCAGCGGGTCTCCTATCGCGGAACCCGCTCTAACTGAATATTAGTAGGAACGGGCGCGCAGCGCTGTAGGAGCAAGACGCTTTGCGCGACTGTTGCCACAGAACATCGCCAGCCCCGGGCCACGCATCGTCCACTTGATCGCTGGTGTCAGGCGGATGGCGCTTCGGCGACGCTTACCGGCCGGCCCGAGAACGGGTAGTTCGGATCGTTGTAGCCATGCGTCGAGGCATGTCCGCGCGGAACGAGACCATCCACCAGGCTCTCTTCTTCCGGCGAAATGGTCACGTTCAGCGCGCCGAAATAATCTTCGAACTGCGCCAGCGTGCGCGGCCCCGCGATCACGGACGAAATAATGGGATTGGCCAGCACCCACGCCGTGGCGAACTGTCCCGCCGTGAGGCCGCGCGCCTCGGCATGCTTCTTGAGCAATTGCGCGATCAGCAACGATTCCTCGCGGAACTCGGTCTCCATCATGCGGCGGTCGGCGCGGCCCGCGCGCGTGCCGGTGCCAGGCGCCTGGCCCGGCAGGTACTTGCCGGTCAGCACGCCGCGCGCAATCGGACTGTACGGCACCACACCCAGGCCGAAGTGTTCGCACGCCGGCAGGATTTCCACTTCCGGCATGCGGTTGAGCAGGTTGTAGTAGGGCTGGCAGGCCACCGGTCGCGGCACGCCGAACTGGTCGCACAGCCGGGCGATCTCCGCAATGCGCCAGCCGCGGAAGTTCGACACGGCCCAGTAGCGGATCTTGCCGGCACGCACGAGGTCGCCCATGGCGCGCACGGCTTCCTCCAGGTTTTCTTCCGCGTAGTCGCGATGCAGGTACAGGATGTCGAGATAGTCCGTCGCCAGGCGGCGCAGGCTCTCCTCGACTTCGCGCAGGATCCACACGCGCGAATAGTGCGAATGGTTGGGACCCGGCTGCATGGGGTTGCCGAGTTTGGAGGCTAGCACCCAGTCGTGCCGGGTGTCTGTCAGCAAGCGTCCTACCATCTGCTCGGATGCGCCCTTGCTGTAGACGTCCGCGGTGTCGATGAAATTCACGCCGTGCTCGCGCGCGCTGCCGATGATGCGCGCGGCTTCGGCTTCATCGGTCTGGTCGGCGAACATCATGGTGCCCAGGCACAGTGCGGAGACCTTGAGGTTGCTGGCGCCAAGGCGGCGGTAGGGCATGTCGGGCGTGGCAATGGCAGGCATGGAGAATTCCCTGTGGGGTGGATCGGGTGGATCGATGTCCGGATTGGCGAGATTCGCGGCAGTGTGCCGGCCTTGCATTTTGCCGTGATTGCGTGAATCGCGCAGGCGGGCGATATGAAATCCCCATCGCCTCCGCGCAGCCGATGTTCACCATAAATCGAGCCGGCGATTTGCGCCGTGATAAGTGGTGTGACATGCGGCCCTTACACATTCTTACAGCAGTGATGCGGCAACTTGCATAGCCTTGAAACGCTCCGGGCAGCAACGTCGCGCTGCAACAGTCCCGGGGATCAATGGCGTTCGCGCCTCGCTCTTCCTGCTCGCACGATTCACTGCGGTGTTCATTGTGGTGATGACGCGGGCAACTCCAGGACCGGCTGGCCCGGTCCGATACGCAGGTCCGTTCCGTGCCGAGACAGGCTCCGGGACGCGGTGCATAAAAAAATGTGTTGGGGGATGACGACTGCGCTTGCGCGCCAGCCTGCGGGCCACGTGCGCCGACAGCGCTCGCCCATGCTGCCCGGTGCCTGCCGAGGCGGCGCGGACCAGCTTTATTTGCCAGAGGAAACCATGGACAAGAAGCCCGAGAAGCCGGACCCGAAAAATACCAGGCACTTGTTGCCGACGAAGATGCCGCAGTCGCGTCTGTCCCGGCAGGAAGAAGCGCTGGTGCGCCGACGAAGCCGCGAAATCAGCCTGCGTCCGCTGTGGCAGATCGCCCCGCGCCTGGCCAGCTACGGGATGGTCGCCTTCATCATCTGGATCATCCTGTCGGTGATGTTTCCACCGGTGTTCAACCGGTCTTCGGAACGCGCCGTCGTCAACAGCCCCGTGAATCTTGTGACCACGCCCGTCGAAGGCGTCATCACGCGCCAGACGGTCGCGGTGGGCGGCACGTTTGCAGCCGGACAGCCGCTCATGACGCTGCAGAACTCCAACCTCGACCGCGCGCTGCTGACGGAGCTGACCGGCAAGCAGCTCGACAACCAGACGCGCCTGGAAGCCGCCAGGGCCAAGCTCGCTTCGGACCAGGCCCGTCTCGCATCGACGGGCCAGGACATCCAGCGCTATCAGTCGGCGGCGCAGCGCGAACACTCGGCGCGCGTCAAGGGCATCGAAGCGAAGCTGGCCGTCGCGCGCCAGCAGATCGACCAGCAGGAAGACGTGGTCAACCGCAACCAGGCCATGCAATGGGCCGGCGCGGTCAGCGAGGCCTACACCAATGCGTCGCGTAACCAGCTGACCGTGCTGTCGGGCCAGCGTGATGCCATCCAGGCGGAACTGGACAGCGCGCGCGGCAGCAGCGAAGCCGCACGCAGCAAGGTCTACATGAGCAGCGCGGACGGTGCCGTCGGTGCGCTCGTGCAGCGCCAGGATGAACTGCGCGCCAGCATCGCGCAGCTGCAGTCCGAGATCACGCAGCTGCAGGAGTACGGCGCGTCCGTCGACAAGATGGTCGGCACCGAACAGGAACGGCTGGAGCGCGTGTCCAACCTGGAGATCAAGGCCTATACCGGCGGCGTGGTCGAAGACGTGCTGGCGCCCCCGGGCACGCGTGTCGCCGCGGGCGCCACGCTCATGCGCACCACCACCTGCAGCCAGCCGCGCGTGGTTGCGGTGTTCCCGCGCAGCCTGAGCAAGGACCTGCTGCCGGGCGCCCGCGTCACGGTGAAGGTGGATGGTGTCGCCAGGCCCGTACCGGGCTCGGTGGCCGAAGTCCTGCCGCGCGCGCCGGACGGCGACCAGGCCCGCTATTTCGTGCCGTTCCCGCCGATCGAGAAGAACGAGGTGTACCTGATCGCCCGCCTCGACAAGCCGCTGCCGGACCTGCCCGCGACCGGCACGCACCAGACCGACCGGTGCGCACTGGGGCACTGGGCCAAGGTCAGCCTGGACCGCTCCTGGCTGCGCAGCCTGATCTGATCCGATCAACCCAGGGTGGAACGAGCGCCCGCAGGATGGAGATCACCGTGCAGCGTTATCCGATTCCACGCTTGCCTGCGCGCAGACCGCCGCATCGTGGCCCGCGCCACGTGCGGCGCCTGGCAGCGGCGCTGGTGGCTTGCTCCGCATTGGGCACGGCCATGGCAGCGCCTCCGAATGCTTCCGATCCGTCATCGCGCGAGCAGCTGCTGCGCGACGGCTGCAAGGCGCTGAGCGCGCGCGTGGCCGCCATACCGGGCAAGGGGCCGGCGATGGTCGGCAGCTATGAACCCGCACCGGGCGGCGAGCCGCTGCCACCGCCGCTGCAGCAATCCGCCTTCGTCTACGACAACGCGCTCGCAGGCGTCGCGCTGATTGCGTGCGGCCAGCCTGACGCCGCGCGCCGCATCGCCGACGGCGTGGTGGCGGGCGTCACGCGCGACCGGCATTACCACGACGGCCGCGTGCGCAATGCCTATCGCGCCGGCGCCGTGCCGGATGGGCCCGTGCCGATGCCCGGCTGGTGGGACGCCCCCAGCCAGCGCTGGTTCGAGGATGCCTACCAGGTCGGCACCGCCACCGGCAATGTCGCGTGGGCGGCGCTGCTGCTGCTGGCCACCTACGAAGCCACGCATGAGCGCCGCTACCTCGACACCGCGGCGACGCTGATGACCTGGATCGACAAGCAGACCTTCGGCAGCGAAAGCCCGGCCGGCTATATCGGCGGCTTCTTCGGCCACGAGCCGACGCCGCGGCGCCAGGGCTGGAAATCGACCGAGCACAATGTCGACGCCTATGCCGCGTTCCGCTGGCTCGCGCTGCGCACCAGCGACCCGCGCTGGGACGCCGCCGCGCAGCGCGCGCGCCGCTTCGTCGATGCAATGTGGCAGCCGGGCGACGGCCGCTTCGTGATCGGCACGCGCGACGACGGGCGCGCGCTCAACAGCGAGCCGTCGGCACTCGATGCATCGCTGTGGCCGCTGATCGCGGTGCCCGAGTCGGCGGCGTCATGGCGGCGCGCGCTGGACTGGGCCCGCGCGCACCACACGGTGGGCGGCGGCTATGGCTTCAAGGCGCGGCCCGACGGCGTGTGGACCGAGGGCACGGGCCAGGCCGCGCTGGTGCTGCGCGCCAGCGGCCGCGACGGCGAGACCCGCGCGCTGTGGCCGCTGCTGCTGGCGCAGCGCGCGCCGTCCGGCATGCTGTTCGCCACGCCGCAAGCCCGCATCAGCACGGGCCTGTCGATCGGTCCGGATTCGACCACCGAAGACTTCTACTACTTCCACCTGCCACACCTGGGCGCGACGGCCTGGGCCGTGCTGGCGGCCGCGGGCTGGAATCCGTTCCAGCCTGGTGGCGCCTGCCCGGCCTGCAAGACCGGCACGGCACAGGCGCAGGCTTCACCCGACGACATCCGCAGGGAGTGACGATGTTCGCCTACTTTCTTGAAAACCGCATGCTGGTGGAGATCAACGCCGGCGCCTTCCTGATCGCGGTGCTGTGCCTGCGCGGCGACCGCCACCGCGCCGCCGACCGGTGGCTGTTCGGCGCCGCGGCGGCGGTCCTGCTGATCGTGTACTACTTCTGGCGCTTCTCGCAGACGCTGCCCGACTGGCGCATGGATTTCCCGAGCCTGTGGGCCTATGTGTTCTTCGGCTTCGAGACCATGACGATCGCCTATACGCTGATCTCCATCGTCACGCTGACCCGCACCTCGGACCACAGTGCCGACGCCGATGCCGGCGAGGCCGCGCTGCGGCGCAACCGGCGCGCGCCCGCGGTGGACATTTTCATCGCCACCTACAACGAGGGCCTGGACGTCCTGGAAAAGACCATCGTCTCGGCGCAGGCGATCGACTACCCGAACTTCCGCGTCTGGGTGCTCGACGATACGCGGCGCGACTGGCTGAAGGACTACTGCGAGCGCGTCGGCGTCAACTACGTGACGCGACCCGACAACGCCCACGCCAAGGCCGGCAACCTCAACAACGGCCTGCAGCACAGCTCGGCGCAGCCGGACGGGGGCGCGCCGTTCATCATGGTGCTGGACGCGGACTTCGCGCCCAACCGCAATATCCTGCTGCGCACGGTCGGCCTGTTCAAGGACCCGGAGGTCGGCGTCGTGCAGACCCCGCAGTTCTACTACAACGCCGACCCGATCCAGTACAACCTGCGCTCGACCGAATGCTGGGTCGACGAGCAGCGTGCCTTCTTCGACATCATGCAGCCGGCCAAGGACGCGTGGGGCACGGCGTTCTGCATCGGCACCTCGTTCGTGGTGCGGCGTGAAGCGCTGGAGGCCATCGGCGGATTCCCGACCGGCACCGTCACGGAAGACATCCACCTGACCTACCGGCTCATGCCGCACGGCTACGTCACGCGCTGGCTCAACGAGCGGCTGAGCGTGGGCCTGTCCGCCGAAGGCCTGCCCGAATACATCAGCCAGCGCAGCCGCTGGGGCCTGGGCACGATCCAGGTGGCGCTGACCGCCGACGGGCCGCTGCGCGGTCGCGGCTACACGGGCTTGCAGCGCCTGCATTACATCCACGGGCTGCTGCACTGGCTCAGCCGTCCGTTCACGCTGATGCTGCTGGCCGGGCCGCTGCTGTACTGGTACCTGAATGTCCCCACGCTCTATGGCGATCCGCTGCAGTTCCTGGCCTACGGCGTGCCGGCCTTGTTGATGTACTGGGCCTACAGCATCTGGGTGACCGGTTCGCGCGCGATGCCGATCTTCACGGAGGTCACGCAAATCGTCGCCGCGGTCGCGGTCACTGCGACCCTGGCCAGTGCGGTGATCAAACCCTTCGGGCGGCCCTTCAAGGTCACCAACAAGGGGCTCGACCGCTCGAAGGTGGTCGTGCACGGCAAGTTCGCCGTGCTGTATGGCGCGCTGTTCGTGCTGGCCGGCATGGGACTGGCACGCGCCGTGGCCGCCGATGCCGACGCGCAGGGCGTGGCGTTCAACATCACGTGGACCATCGTATCGATGGTGCTCTACCTGGCGTCGCTGCTGGTCTGCTTCGAGCTGCCGCGCCCGCGCAAGGAAGAGCGCTTTCCGTACCAGGCGCGGGCCCTGCTTCGGCTGCACGGCACCGATGGCACGGCACGCGAGTTCGTCGGCGTCACGCGGGATCTTTCCTGCAACGGCGCGGCGCTGCTGTGCCCGCACGCGGGAAGCGCAACGGACGGTGCAGAAGGTGCGTTCTGGCTGGCGCCATTGGGCTGGGTGCCCTGCCGCGTCGCGCGCACGCGCAAGGGGCTGATCGGCATAGCGCTGCGGCCCGACATGGCCGCACGGCACCGGCTGATCCGCCTGCTGTTCAGCGAGCCCCCCCACAACATCGCCTACCAGGGCAGCCCGCGCGTCGCCATCGCGCAATTGCTGCGCCGCGCCTTTGCCGGTTGACCACGGATGAACTCTATGAAATCACGACAGATGCGGACCTTCTTTCCCTTGCGGCGTATTGCGGCGGCCGCGGTACCCCTTGCCCTGGCGGCCTGCACGCTGGAGCCGACCTATCAGCGGCCCGACCAGCCGGTGCCCAATGCCTGGCCGACGGGTCCGGCCTACGTCCAGGGCACGGGCGCGCAAGGTGGGCAGGCAGGCAAGACGCTCGCCGAAACGCAGACGCCCGCGGCCAGCCTCGGCTGGGAAGATTTCTTCACCGATCCGCGCCTGCGCCGGCTGATCGAACTGTCGCTGGCGAATAATCGCGACCTGCGCATGGCGACCCTGGCCATCGACCAGGCGCGCGCGCAGTACCGGATCCAGCGCGCCGCGCAGTTCCCGTCGATCAACGCCAGTGCCAACATGGTCGCCACGCGCGTGCCCGGCGCGTTGGTGGGGGGCGGACAGTCATCGGTGATCCATGCCTACACCGCCGGCGTTGGCTTCAATGCCTTCGAACTCGATGTATTCGGCCGCGTGCGCAGCCTCAAGCACGAGGCGCTGGAGCAGTACCTGGCGGTGCAGGAAGTGCGCCGCAGCGCGCAGATCAGCCTGGTGGCGGAAGTCGCCAGCGCCTACCTGACGCTGCAGGCCGACAAGGAGTTGCTGAAGATCTCGCAGGAGACGCTGGACGTGCAGCAGTCGGCCGTGCAGATGGTCGAGCGCAGCAAGCGTGCCGGCGGCATGGCGCAGATCGACATGCACCGCGCGCAGACGCAGCTGGAAACGGCACGCGTGGGCGTGGAGCAGTACACACGCCAGGTCGCGCAGGACGAGAACGCCCTGGCGGTGCTGGTCGGCACGCAATTGCCGGCAGACCTGCCGCCGCCGCAGCCGTTCGAGAACACCTCGTTCGTCGCCGAGTTGCCGGCCGGTTTGCCGTCGGCGCTGCTCGAACAAAGGCCCGACATCATGGCTGCCGAGCACCGGCTGAAGGGGGCCAATGCCGATATCGGCGCGGCCCGCGCGGCCTTCTTCCCGAGCATTTCGCTGACCGCGGCGATCGGCGTGGCCAGCACCGCGCTGGCGGGGCTGTTCTCGAGCGGCATGGCGTGGGCGTTCGCACCGGCCATCACCATGCCGATCTTCAATGGCGGGGCCAACCAGGCCAGGCTCGACGCGTCCAAGGTGCAGAAGGACATCAACGTCGCCGCCTACGAGAAGACGATCCAGCAGGCCTTCCGCGAAGTGGCTGACGGACTTGCCGCGCGCGGGACCTATGATCGCGAAGCCGCCGCGCAGGAAACGCTCGCGCGCGAGATCGGCGAGACGCGGCGCCTGTCGGAAATGCGGTTCCGCAATGGCGTGGATGACTACTTCCCGGTGTTCGACGCGCAGCGCCAGCTTTATTCGGCGCAGCAGTCGCTGGTCACCATCCGGCTGGCGCGGCTGACCAGTCGTGTCGATCTGTACAAGGCCCTCGGCGGTGGCTGGTCGCAGCGCACGGCAACGGCGCAAGCAGCGCCCGCGCAATCGGCAAAGCCGGCTTCCGCGGCCGCCGGCACGACGGCCAGTGCGGGCACCGCTTCGCGTTAGCCAGCACGGTCAGGGGCGATCACGCAAAACGGGCACCGGCGACAATTGCCGGTGCCCGTTTTGCAGACACTCTGTTCTCTACCCCACGCGATCTCAATAGCGCGGCGAAGTCGACGAGGTGCCGCCAGAGGTGGCGCCACTGGATGTAGCCCCGCCCGATGTGGAACGCGGGGCGGTGCCGTACCCTGAGCGGCCGGTATTGTCCGAGACGGAGCCCGAACCCGTCACCGTGCCCGTACCGGCGCCAGACCCTGAAGCCGTGCCGGTTGCGCTGCAGCCCGCCAGCGAGCCAAGGGTGGTCGCCACCATCATGCAGATCAGTATCTTCTTGCTCATGCTTTCCTCCATCTGAGCCGTTGGCGATCGGCACCGCAGGCCAGCCTTCAGCCGGGCCTGCTCTCCAAGCCGGTCCTGCTTGGCACAGGCAACTGCCATACCAACGCAGGAAGGCCGGCCTATGTGCACTGTCTTACCTTTTCCAGGTCAGGCTATGCTCGGGCAAGAAACGTAATTACTGCTTTCAATGTAGAAAATGCATCATCTGGCGACACCCCTCACTGTAAAAGCGCAGAGAGGCGATCTTCGGTACCGGGAGATTGGTATGTCTGTTGCATCGGAATCAAGGCCGCTTCCGCGGCGATACGGCATGAGCAACGCGACGCGGCCGCCGCATGCACTACTATGCCCAACTGAATCGGGTACGAAAGAACCAGCGAGGCAACCATGAATTCCGCAGACGACGAACGCGCCATCCGTGAACTGGTGCAGAACTGGTTCTCCGCCAGCCAGCGCGGCGATACCGACACGGTGTTGAGCCTGATGACCGACGACGTCGTCTTCATGGTTCCTGGACAGGAGCCCTTCGGCAAGGCCGCTTTTGCGCAGGCGGCGGCGGGGATGAAGTCGGTGCAGATGCACGGCCGCTATGACATCCAGGAAGTGCAAGTGATGGGGGATTGGGCTTACCTGCGGAATTTCATCGAGCTGACGGTGACGCCGCCCGGTGGTCAGGCCGTGCACCGCTCGGGCTATACGCTCACGGTGCTGCGCAGGGAGGCAGATGGCGATTGGCGGCTTTGCCGGGATGCCAATTTGCTTGGGGGGTGAGATTTGGTGGGGCGCTGGTAATGAGTGGCTCGTCGTGCTTGGCATGCGCGGCTGTTTCGCCGGCGTAGCCGCCGGGCATGCACTAACGGCGCTGGCCCGGTGTACGTGCAATCCCCACAACAAACTCCCCGTCCAGCCCTTCCGCCGCATTGCTTACTCGCACCAGCGGCGGCGCGCTGCCCGCAATCGGATCCTGCGCGTTCACCCGCGTCGGCGCCCCGCGCGCGCGGTACGCCGGATGGCTGCCCAGCACTTCGCGATTGAGCGCATCGCTGAAGTAGAGCTGGCTGGTCAGCACTTCGGCATTTCCCATCAGCACCTTGAAATGGATGTGCACGGCGCGTGGCCGGTACCAGCCGGGATAGATTGTGACGAAGTTGGCTGCGCCATCCGCGCCGGTCGGTTGCACCCCGCGCAGGAAACGCGTGGCATCGCGTGGTCCCTCTTCTCCGCTGTAACTGCCTTGAGCATCGCAATGCCAGATGCTGACCAGCGCGCCCGGGACTGCGGCACAGCCACGGTCCGCGTCGACAAGGAGCAGCCGCAGGCGCAGCGGCTGGCCAGGACGGCCATCGCGGATGTCACTGCGCACCTGCGCATCGCCAAGATAAAACGGGCCTTCCGTCGCAGCAGGAGTCAGCAGGCACGCGGCCGGCGCGCCCTGCGCCGCGCCGGCTGCAGGTGTCACGCTTGCCATGGCAGTCAGGCCCCCAAGCTCGCGAAGGAAATGGCGGCGGGTGGTCATCACGGGACGGTCGGGAGGCGATGTGCTCATGTGAAGTTCCCCTCGGACATGCTCACACCAGTCTATGCGCCCGGAGACTCAGACTGAAGCCCCTGTGGGGCGCGGATACAGGGCCTTACGCTCCGACAGGGCCAGGCCTTGAGGATCACAAGTCCTGCAGTGCCTGGAATTCGTTGCACCACGTAATTTATGTAGCTACAATAAATAGCCTGCGCACCCTCTACGAGCCTGGCAAGGAGGTGGCCAACAAGATCAAGCACGGTGTATCGCTGGCGTTGGCTGTTGCAATCGGCTGGGCTGCTGTCTGGTGTGCGCCGGATGACCGCCGGGACTACGGGGAGTTGCGCGAAATTGGCTATGCGGCCATCAGTTGACGTCTGTACTGCGTGGTATTCACGCAGCGCGGCAACATAGTCCGGGTAATCAGCCTGCGCAAGGCAAACAACCGCGAGATCGAACGCTATGAGCAAGCTACTTCGAAACACCCCTCAGGAAGAGACAGCGATTGCGCGTGGAATCGCAGCCGACACTGACACCTTCGTCCCCAGCGACGAGCAGTTCGGGCAGATGAAGCCACGGCGTGGCCGCCCCAGGCTGGAGGTGCGCAAGGAACTCGTCAGCGTGCGCTACGACGTGGAGGTCCTGGAAGCGTTCCGCGCCATGGGCGACGGATGGCAGACCCGCATGAACGACGCCCTGCGCGATTGGCTGCGCACCCATCAGCCATAACCGATGGCCGGCGATGCGCAGCGGTCAGCGTCAGCGCGCGGAATGACGCCGTTGAAGCTCTTCAAATGAAACCAGCTCACCCGCGATCGCGCTCGCCGCGACCGTGGGCGGACTGGCCAGCCACACCTGCCCCGGGCCCGAGCGGCCCGGGAAATTCCGGTTGATCGAACTGACCGTGACCTGGTCCGCGCTGGTGGACGAGCCCGGGCCGCAATTGGCGCACGCGCCGCACGATGGCTGCAGGATGCGCGCGCCCACCGCATCGAACGCCGCCAGGTACCCGTTGCGCTGGCAATAGTCCCGCACATCCGTCGTGCCGAACTGCAGGTACAGCGTCACGTGCGCGGGAATCTTCAGGCCGCGCCCGGCCGCCCACGCGAAGACGGCGTGATACTGGTCGAAGTCCTCGCGCTTGCCCGCGGTGCATGAGCCGCCGTACGCGATATCCACACGCACCTGACAATCGAGATCCGCGAGCGGCAATCCGTTGCCCGGGTCGCCGGGCCGAGCCACCATTGGCGCGAGCGCGCTGCAATCCACCTCCAGCGTTGCGGCATAGACGGCGCCGTCGTCGCTGCACATCCACGACTCCAGCACGAAATCGATGCCGCGCCGCTCGCGCAGGAAGCGCACGGTCTCCGCATCCGGCGCGACGATTCCTGTAAAGCCGCCCAGTTCGGCACACATATTGGTGAGCGTGGCGCGCTCGTCCACGCTCATGGCGCTGACCACCGGCCCCGTGAACTCGAACACCTTGCCGACGCCCGCTCCTGCCCGGATGGCCGGCTGCGCTAGCAGGTGCAGCACCACGTCCTTCGCCGTGACGCCAGGCGGCAAGGGACCATGCAAGTCGACGCGGATGGATTCGGGCAGCGTCATGCGCACCGCGCCCGTGACGAATGCGTTGGCCATGTCCGTGGTACCGACCCCGAAGGCCACGCAGCCGAGCGCGCCGCTGTGCGGCGTGTGGGAATCCGTACCGACGACAACCTGCCCCGGCAGCGCGTACCGCTCCGTCATCATCGCGTGGGAAATCCCGGCCACGTTGCTGCCGTCATCGCTGCCAAGCTCGTCTTCGGACAGCGTGCGGTGGAACCGCAGGCCATGGTCGCGCACGAAATCGCGCTGCGCATGCCGCATCTGCACCACGTTCTCGACCAGCCCGTTGCGCACATGTGCGGGACTCTCGCCAACATAGGAGGTGTGATCCTCGAACACGACGATATGGTCGGCCTGCTTGAGGGGGACCGGCTTGCCGAAGGTGTCATGCAGCATGTGCGCGCACATGCCCGTGTAGTACTCGTGGATGAAGCGCCAGTGGGCCTGCACGAAGATGCCATCACCCGGTTCCGGCGTGGCGGGCGTCACCGGCGTGGCCAGCAGGTTGCGGCGCACGATCTTCTCGAACAGCGTTTGCGCACGCGTGCTTTCGGCCTGCCCCGCCGGTGCGACGCTGCTCAGGTACTTCTGGCCGAAGCGCAGCAGGCCGCCTTGGCGGAGGATCGACGCGGCGAGCGGGTCCCGTCCCGCGACGAGTTCGTCGGCCGTGACAGGCTGCCCCGCTTCGATCCGGTCGATCAGGCTGAAATCCGTGGAGGTGTAGAGCCCGATGTTGTCCGCGTTCTGCCGGTAGATGCGTTCGAAGCTTTTCGCGACCACCAGCCGGATGCCCGCAAGCTTTTCCGCTGCCGGGCTATGTTCGCGCGAGGAGCCCTTGCCGTACCGGCTACCCGCGACCGCTACCGAGAATCGCCCGTTGCGCACCGCATCCGGCGCGAACGGCAGGCTGCCGCCGGCCTTGTAGCCGGTGTAGGGATACCGGCCCAGCGCGTCGTCATAGTGCGTCAGGATCGGCACCGGCGTGATCTCGTCGGTCGAGACATCGTCGCGCAGCGGACCGGCGGTCTCGAGCGTCATCGCGTGGCCTTCCAGCTGCTGCGCCATGATGGCCGGCGATTCGGCCAGGTACAGGACGCGGCACGGGGGCTCGATGACGTTCATGGGGGTCTCCTTTGGGCGATGCATGGACTTTACGTGGCCCCGCGCCGGAATACGAAGCCCTGATGTAGCATGGCCGCTATCGTCTGACGAGATATCCGGGTGTTCGCACACCCGCTCCGCCCACGCCATGCAGCGCATCGACCCCGTCAACATTCAACTCTTCCTGGCTGCCGCGCGCGAAGGCTCGATCAAGCGTGCCGCCGAGACCGAACACATCGCACAGTCGGCGCTGAGCCGCCGTATCGCGGAACTGGAGCGCAGCCTCGGCGTTGTGCTGTTCGTGCGCTCGCCGTCCGGGGTGGTGCTCACGGATGCCGGCTCGCGCGCCCTGGAACTGGGGCGCAAGCTGAACGAGGATATCGAGGCGTTTGCGCGCGAGGTCCAGGACCTGGGCGACCGGATTGCGGGCGTCGTGCGGCTGTCGGCCAGTCCGTCCGCCATCGTCGGGTTCCTGCCGGAGCGCCTGCACGCCTTCAAGCTGGCGCATCCGCTGGTGGAGATCGCGCTGTACGAGCGGTCGACAGCCGAGAGCCTGCGCGCCTGCATGGACGACCGCGTCGATATCGGCATCGGCGTGGCGGCCAAGGCGCCGGCGGGGCTCGAGTCCTGGGACTTTGCCAGCGATCCGCTCAATGTCGTGGTGCCCGCGCAGCACCCGCTGGCCAGGCGGCGGCACCTGCGCTACGCGGAGGTGCTCGACCATCCGCTGGTCGTCGTGCAGCAGGGCGGCGCGCTGGACCAGGAACTGCGCGAGCAGGCCGCAAACTTGCGCCTGCCGCTGCGGCAAAGCGTGGCGGTATCGAGCTTCGAGGCGGGATGCCGGATGATCGAGGCCGGGCTGGGCATCGCGGTGCTTCCCACCAGTGCCAGTGCGGCCTATGCGGGGGCGCGCCGGTTCGCACGCATCCCGCTGAACGAGTCATGGAGCCATCGGCGGCTGCTGGTCTATGCGCCGGTCAAGCACCCGCGGCTGCGCGCCATCTCCGCGTTGATCGAGGCGCTGCGGCAATCCGGCGACACCCGGGCTATGCCGGATTGAGATAGCCGATCCAGCGGATTAGCACTCTTTTTGCCGCCATGGGCGGCACTACACTCCGTCCGACACAGGGCCTCGCCGGCATTGGCGATGCCGCACAACAGACGGAGACATGGAATGCCAATCTCATTGCCCCGGCAGGCGCGACGCGCGCTTGCCGCGCTCACCGCCTTTGCACTGGTCGCTGCCCCCGCCGTTTCCGCGCAGGCCCAGTCCCCTGACGGCAAGCCGGTGCGCCTGATCGTGCCGACCCAGGCGGGTTCCCAGGCCGATGCCGTCGCGCGGGCCATGAGCCAGTCCCTTTCCCGCAACCTCGGGCACCCGGTGGTCGTGGAGAACCTGCCAGGCGCCGGCGGCGTACCCGGCACGCAGCAGATTGTCCGCGCGCCCAGGGATGGCTCGACGTTGGGGCTGATCTCCTCGAACCACGTGATCAATCCGTTCATCTACAAGAGCATGCCGTACGATGCCCTGAAGGACATCACGCCGATTGCGGTGATCGGCACACTGCCGCTGGTCCTGGTCGTGAATCCGTCCGTGCACGCGAATACGACGAAGGAGCTGGTTGCCTTGCTCAAGGCAAAGCCGGGCGAATTCAACTACGGTTCGTCGGGTAACGGCACGGTTCTGCATCTGGCGGGGCAACTGTTCGCGAGCGAAGCCAAGGTCAATATCAGCCACGTGCCGTACAAGGGTGCCGGCAACTACACTACCGATCTCATCGGCGGCCAGGTGCAGATCGGGTTCCTGACCGTGCAGACCGTGCTGCCGCTGATCAAGGCAGGCAAGCTGAAGGCCATAGCCGTGTCGACCACGCAGCGCGTGCCGGCCTTGCCGGATGTGCCGACGCTGGCGGAATCCGGGATCCCGCAATACAACTTCGATGCCTGGCTGGCGATCGTCGGGCCGGCCGGCATGTCGCCGCAGAACGTCGCCAGTCTTCAGGCGAAAATCCGGGCAACGCTGCAGGAGCGCAGCATGCAGGACTTGCTGGCCCAGCAGGGCGTGCTGGTCTCGACGTCAGGCCCGGACACGGCCGTTCCGTTCTTCAGGAGCGAACTCGACAAGCATGCCCGCATCGTCAGGCAGGCGGGCGCCACGCTGAACTGAGCGCTGGCCCATGTCCGATACCATCACCGCCTTCACGAGCGATCTGGCGGATCGCTTTCCTGACCGCGTCCAGGGGTTTTCGAATCCCTTCACGCACTACGGTGGACGCAGGGCCTTCCACGGCGCGATCGAAACCTTGCGATGCCACGAAGATGCCGGCCCGATCCGTTCTTGCCTGGCGCAACCCGGCCGAGGCAGGGTGCTGGTCGTCGATGCCGGCGGCTCCCTGCGCGTTGCCGTGCTTGGCGACAAGATGGCCACGCTGGGTCTTCACAATGGCTGGGCCGGCGTCATCGTGATCGGAGCAATCCGCGACTGCGAGGCACTGGGCCGGATGGATTTTGGCGTGCTGGCGTCGGCAACGGTGCCGGTCCGTGGAAGCCTGGACGGCACAGGCGAACGCGGGGTGGAACTGGCTATCGCGGGTATCGCGATCCGCCCTGGCTGCCATGTCTATGCCGACGCGGATGGCATCCTGATTTCCAGCGATGCGTTGCCGCATGGCTGAAGTGTTTCTGCGCTGGCAGCACTGGGCTGCCCCACTTCTATACTGAGCTTACGAGCGTGCGAGACGCCCGCGTGAGCCGGTACCACCACACGCGCGGCGACAATGTACGCGTCGACTCACATTTTTCCCCGGGATTCCGGCAAGGAGAATGTCATGGACAACCATCAAGGACAACTCGTCTCTACGCTGAACCACCTCATCGAAGTCGGCAAGGACGGCGAACTCAGTTGCATGACCGGTGCCAAGGAAGTGGACAACGCCGAGATGCGCGGCATCCTGGCGGGCACCGCAGAAACCTGCCGCCACTCCGTGACCGAATTGCAGGCCCTGGTAAGCGCCCTGGGCGCCGTGCCGCGCGACCGCGGCACCATGACAGGCACGATGCATCGCGCCTGGATGGGCGTGATGCACATCATCGCCCCGCACAACGATGACGCGGTGCTGCAGCTGTGCGAACGCGAAGAGGAAGCCGCCACGCGCGAGTACCGCTCGGCGCTGATGAAGGACATGCCCGAGGAAATCCGCTCGGTGGTCCTGCGCCAGTACGAGGGCATGCAGAAGCATCACGAACGCATCCACGCCATGCGTGGCATGCAGATTCACTGACGCGCGCAGCGGCTACGCCGCGGCCGCCTCTTCGCGCAGGCGGCGGGCTTCGTCGCGCAGGAACTGCTGGTAATCGTCCAGATCGCCGTCGAAGGGCTCGACGCCGCCCTTGGTGACCAGCCAGAACTCGTCGCACACCGCGCGCAGCAGCGCGCGGTCGTGGCTGACCAGCATCACGGTGCCTTCGAATTCGTTGAGCGCCATGCCCAGCGCTTCGCGTGTCGACAGGTCGAGGTGGTTGGTCGGCTCGTCGAGCAGCAGCAGGTTGGGGCGCTGCCACACGATCATGCACAACACCAGCCGCGCCTTTTCGCCGCCGCTCATCGTGCCAACCGCCTGGTGAACCATGTCACCCGTGAAGTTGAAGGTGCCGAGGAAGGTGCGAAGGGATTGCTCGGTGCCACTCTGGCCGGGCGCGCGCAAATGCGGCGGCGTGTCCTTGGCCAGGCGGATCATGTGTTCCATCGGCGTGTCGAGCGGGCGCAGCACGTCGAGTTCCTGCTGGGCGAAGTAGCCGATGTTCAGGCCCTTGCCTTCGCTGATCTCGCCGGCGATCGGCGCCAGCGCGTGCGCCACCGTCTTCACCAGCGTGGACTTGCCCTGGCCGTTGGCACCCAGGATGCCGATGCGCTGCCCCGCCATCACGGAACGGTTGATGCCCCGCACGATGACCGTGGGCGGCGTGCCCGGCAGTGCGCCGGTCGGCGCCGGGTAGCCGAAGGTCGCGTCCAGCATCGACAACAGCGGGTTCGGGACATTGAGCGGCTCCTTGAACTCGAAGTTGAACTCGGCGTCGGCAAGCACCGGTGCAATCTTCTCCATGCGTTCAAGCGCCTTGACGCGGCTCTGCGCCTGCTTCGCCTTCGAGGCCTTGGCCTTGAATCGGTCGATGAATTTCTGCAGGTGGGCGATCTTGTCCGCCTGCTTTGCCATCGCGGCCTGCTGCAGGACGAGCTGTTCGGCGCGCATGTCTTCGAACTTGCTGTAGTTGCCGCCATAGCGCACGAGCTTGGCGTTGTCGACGTGCACCGTCACCTGCGTCACCGCGTCGAGGAATTCGCGGTCGTGGCTGATCACTACCATGGTTCCCTGGTAGCGCTTGAGCCACGCCTCCAGCCAGACCAGCGCGTCGAGGTCGAGGTGATTGGTCGGTTCGTCCAGCAGCAGCAGGTCGGACGGGCACATGAGCGCGCGCGCCAGTTGCAGCCGCATGCGCCAGCCGCCGGAGAAGCTGTTGACCGGCTGGTCAAGCTGCGCGGCGCTGAAGCCAAGGCCCAGGATCAGCGCCTGGGCACGTGCGGGGGCATCGTGTGCGCCGGCATCGTGCAGGGCCATGTAGGCGTGCGCCATGCGCATGCCGTCGTCGCTGGCCTCGGCGGCGGCGACTTCGGCCTGTGCGGCCAGCAGCACGGTGTCGCCTTCGACGACGAAGTCGGTCGCGCTCTGTTCGGTCTCCGGCATGTCCTGCGCGACCTGGCCCATCCTCCATGCCGCGGGAATCGAGAACTCGCCGCTGTCTTCGTGCAGCGTGCCGTTGAGCAGGCCGAAGAAAGACGACTTGCCGGCGCCATTGCGGCCGACCAGACCGATCTTTTCACCGGGGTTGAAGGTGGCCGACGCGCGGTCGAGCACGACATTGACGCCACGGCGCAGCGTGACATTACGGACGGAAATCATAGGGAGCGGCTTCAGGGAGGATTGGCATGATAGCCGAGTGGGCGTGCGGAGCCGTCTCTTTCTGGCGCTGCGGGCATTGGATGCCGCTGTTTTTCCCGGCGTAGCCGGCGGTGAAGAAGTGGAAGCACCAGCATCTGCGCCGTTGATGCCCCCCGACCAACCGACTACTGAGCCGCGCAGCAGCCGAAGGCGATGATGCGATAACGCGGGCAGTGTCGAGCCACGGACAGGTTCGGGGCTGGTTCAATCATTGTGGGAGAGCCTGCATACGGACGCGCTCCACGCGGCAGGCAGCGGGGCAGACTCTGAAGCGAATACCCGTACGAAATTCTTCGCACGCTACGATCAATATTCGCCCGTTAGGGCAAGTAAACGCGTTTTTTGGTTACTTTTTGTCGCTCGGACAAAAAGTGACTCGCAGGCTACGCCTGCGAAACAGCGGCGCCTGCCAAGAACGAGGCTAAAAAAAACCGGCACCCCAAAGTGCCGGTCTTTTCATGCCGCTGCGTCATCACGCAGCACCATCACAGCCCGTCCATTCAGTCTTCCAACTTCGGCAGCGAAGCACTGACCGACGACGACAGCAGCCCCGTCTTCGCATACGTCTGCAGCTTCTCGCGTGTATCCACGATATCCAGCGTGCGCATGGTCAGTTGGCCGATGCGATCCAGCGGGGTGAACATCGACTCGCCCTTCTCCATGGTCAGCCGTTCCGGCTTGTAGGTCAGGTTCGGCGAGGTGGTGTTGACGATCGAGTAGTCGTTGCCGCGGCGCAGTTCGATGGTGACTTCGCCGGTGACGGCGCCCGCCACCCAGCGCTGGGCGGTTTCGCGCAGCATGATGGCCTGCGGGTCGAACCAGCGGCCCTGGTACAGCAGGCGGCCCAGGCGGCGGCCGTTGTCGCGGTACTGCTCGATGGTGTCTTCGTTGTGGATGCCGGTGATCAGGCGCTCGTAGGCGATGAACAGCAGCGCCAGGCCCGGGGCTTCGTAGATGCCGCGGCTCTTGGCTTCGATGATGCGGTTTTCGATCTGGTCGCTCATGCCCAGGCCATGGCGGCCGCCGATGCGGTTGGCTTCCATGAACAGGTCGACGGCGTTGGCGAAGGTCTTGCCGTTCAGCGCGACCGGCTGGCCTTCTTCGAAGCGCACGGTGACTTCCTCGCGCTTGACTTCGACGTCATCGCGCCAGAACTGCACGCCCATGATCGGCTGCACGATGCGGATGCCCGAGTCCAGGTGCTCCAGGTCCTTGGCCTCGTGGGTGGCGCCCAGCATGTTGGAGTCTGTGGAGTACGCCTTCTCGGCCGACATCTTGTAGTCGAAGCCGTTCTGGCGCATGAACTCCGACATCTCGGCGCGGCCGCCCAGTTCGTCGATGAACTGCTGGTCCAGCCACGGCTTGTAGATCTGCAGGCCCGGGTTGGTCAGCAGGCCGTAGCGGTAGAAGCGCTCGATGTCGTTGCCCTTGAACGTGCTGCCATCGCCCCAGATATTGACGCCATCTTCCTTCATCGCGGCGACCAGCATGGTGCCGGTCACGGCACGGCCGATCGGGGTCGTGTTGAAGTAGGTGATGCCGGCGGTCGAAATGTGGAAGGCACCGCACTGCAGCGCGGCAATGCCTTCGGCGACCAGCTGGGTGCGGCAGTCGACCAGGCGGGCTTCCTCGGCGCCATAGGCCTTGGCACGGCGCGGGATGTCGTCGTAGTCCGGCTCATCCGGCTGGCCCAGGTTGGCGGTGTAGGCGTAGGGGACGGCGCCCTTCTGGCGCATCCAGAGAAGCGCCGCGCTGGTGTCCAGGCCGCCAGAGAACGCAATGCCGACGCGCTGGCCGGAGGGAATGTGCTGAAGGATGGTAGTCATCGCCAGTAAATCTATGTGAATTTGTCGGCTCTTGGAGCGGCTTTCGGCCGGGGCCGGAAGCACGGGGACTGCGGCCGGCCGAGTCGCGTGCCGAGTCAGGTGCCAAACGCGAATTGTGACACGGCAGCGGGCTGACGCCAAACCCGGCGTCCGGCAAGGCCATGCCGGAGCGTTCAAAACTGGCGAACGCGCCTTTAAAAACTCTCGACTGGATTGGGCCCGGGGCCCCTCCCTATACTGCGCCGCATTGTCTGGCGAATGCGGAGTTGTCATGCTTGAACGCGCCCTTGAAGGCGTCCGGGTCCTGGACCTGTCGCGCATCCTGGCCGGTCCCTGGTGCACCCAGAACCTGGCCGATCTTGGCGCCGAGGTGACCAAGGTCGAACACCCGGAGCGCGGCGACGATACGCGCGGCTGGGGCCCGCCCTACCTGCAGGCGGCCGACGGCAGCGACACGCGGCTGTCCGCCTACTTCATCAGCTGCAACCGCGGCAAGCGCTCGGTAGCGATCGACTACAGCACGCCCGAGGGCGCCGCGCACGTGCGCGAACTGGCGCGCCAGGCCGATGTGCTGGTGGAGAACTACAAGGTCGGCACGTTGCGGCGCTACGGGCTGGACTACGACAGCCTCAAGGCGATCAACCCGCGGCTGGTCTACCTGTCGATCACCGGCTTCGGCCAGGACGGCCCGATGGCCGACAAGCCCGGCTACGACTACGTGTTCCAGGGCATGGGCGGGCTCATGAGCTATACCGGCCAGCCCGACGGCAGCCCGGGCGCCGGCCCGCTGCGCACGGGCGTGGCGGTGGTGGACCTGAGCACCGGCATATACGCGACCTCCGCCGTGCTGGCGGCGCTGTACCAGCGCCAGGCCACCGGCGCCGGCCAGCACCTGGACATCGCGCTGCTCGACGTGGCGGTGGCGCTCAACGCCAACCAGGGCGCCAACTACCTGGTGTCCGGCCAGAGCCCCCAGCGCAGCGGCAATGCGCATCCCAATTGCGCGCCGTATGAAGTGTTCCGCTGCGCCGATGGCTACCTGATCCTCGCCATCGGCAACGATGGCCAGTTCGCCCGCTTCTGCACGGTGGCCGGCATGCCGGAGCTGGCACAGGACGCGCGCTACACCACCAATTCCGCTCGCATCGAGCATCTGCCGCAACTGCGCGCATTGCTGACGGAGATCTTCCCGACGCGCACGCGCACCGCATGGACCGACGCATTCGACGCCGCCGGCGTGCCGTGGGGGCCGATCCACACGATGGAAGAGGTGTTCGCGCATCCGCAGGTGCGCCACCGCGGGCTGCAGCAAATGGCCGAGCACCCGGTGATGGGTGTCGTGCCGATGGTGCGCAACCCGATGCTGGCCGGCCACAGCGGACCATTGCAGCCGCCCCCCCTGCTGGGCGAACACACCGCGGCGGCCTGACGCCATCGCGCCCATATGGCACCGATACCCCTGACACGGAGACATCCCATGAAAACCACCCTTACCGCTGCGGCCCTGCTGGCCGGCCTTGGCCTGGCCAGCACCGCGCAGGCCGCCTGGCCGGACCGCCCGATCAAGCTGATCGTGCCCTATGCGGCCGGCGGCACCACCGACATCATCGCGCGCATCGTCGGCACGCGGCTGGGCCCGGTGATCGGCCAGCCCGTGGTCGTGGAAAACCGCCCGGGCGCCGGGGGCGCGGTGGGCAGTGCCTACGCGGCCAAGCAATCGCCCGATGGCTACACGCTCGTGATGGAGGTGGAGAGCTCGCACGCGGTGAACCCGAACGTGTACCTGAAGACCGCCTATGACCCGGTGAAGGACTTCGATCCGATCAGCAACCTCGCCGACGTGCCCAACGTGCTGGTCGTGAACCCGGCCTTCCCGGCCGCCGACCTGGCGGCGTTCATCAAGCTGCTGAAGGCCAACCCGGGCAAGTATTCGTTCGGCTCGTCCGGCAACGGCGGCCTGAGCCACATGAACGGCGAACTGTTCATGAACGAGACCGGCACGCGCATGCTGCACGTACCGTACAAGGGCCTGGGCCCGGCGCTCAATGATGCGGTGGCGGGCCAGATCCAGGTGGTGTTCGACAATATCCCGTCGTCGTCCGGACTGATCCAGGGCGGCAAGCTCAAGCCGCTGGCCGTGGCGGCGAAGCATCGGCTGAAGGTGCTGCCGAACGTGCCGACTTATGCCGAAGCCGGCCTGGGCGCCATGAACAACCCGTCGTGGTTTGGCCTCGGCGCGCCCGCGGGCACGCCGGCCCCGATCCTCGACAAGCTCAACGATGCCGTGCGCCAGGTGCTGGCCGAGCCGGAAGTGATCAGCGCCATCGGGAAGCAAGGCGCAATCCCGGCATGGACCTCGCGCAAGGCCTTCGCCGACCTGATCCGCACGCAGAACGCGCACTGGAAGAAGGTGGTCGAGGACATCCACTTCACCAAGCTGCAATAAGGAACGCATCATCATGAGCGAACACGCATCCCACGCTACCCCCGCATCGCTTGCGCACGCCGGCGTCGAGATCGACGAACGCGGCGTTGCCACGCTGACCATCCGTGAAGCGGGCTCGCTGAATATCCTCGGCACGCCGGTGATCGCGGACCTGACCCGCGCGATCGGCGCGCTGGCCGCCAACGACGCCGTGCGCGTGCTGGTGGTGCGCGGCGCGGGCGAGAAGGGCTTCATCGGTGGCGCCGACATCAAGGAGATGGCGGCGCTGACACGCGCAAGCGCCGAGGTCTTCATCAGCGGCCTGCGCGGCCTGTGCGACGCGCTGCGGCATTTCCCGGCACCGGTGATCGCGCGCATGCCGGGCTGGTGCCTGGGCGGCGGGCTGGAACTGGCGCTGGCCTGCGATCTGCGCATCGCGGCGGATAACGCCCAACTCGGCATGCCCGAGGTCAAGGTCGGCATTCCGTCGGTGATCCACGCCGCGCTGATGCCGCGACTGGTTGGCAACGCCCGCGCCGCGTGGATGCTGCTGACGGGCGAACTGTGCGGCGCGGAAGAAGCGCTGTCGTGGGGCCTGGTGAACCGCGTGGTGCCGCTGGCCGAACTCGACGCGGAAATCGAACGCGTCGCGGCGCTGTTCGCGGGCTTCGGCCCACAGGTGGTGCGCCAACAGAAGCGCCTGCTGCGCGAATGGGAAGAAGCGCCGCTCGATGTCTCGATCAACAACAGCGTGACGGAGTTCGGCCGCGCGTTCGATACCGGCGAGCCGCAGCATCACATGGCGACGTTCCTCAACCGCAAGCGGTAATCCTCGGGGTCGTTACGGTGCGGTCACCGCGACCGCACCGCCTTCGCGCGTGGCCGCCACGCGCGGGTCGTTGAGCAGGAACTGCACGAATGCAGCGGCAAACCCAGGCAGCTTGCCATCGGCGCGCACGATCAGGTTGAGTTCGCGCAGTGCCCACGGCTCGGCCAACCGCACGCCCACCACGCGCGCATCGCGCAACGCCGCCGCCGCGACACTGCGCGGCACCAGCGCCACCCCGACACCCGCCTCCGCCAGCGACAGCACCGCGTCGAAACTGTGCGCATGCAGCCGCACGTTCGGGCTCTTGCCCGCGCGCTGCGCCATGTCGCGCAGGAACAGGAAGTTGCTGCTGGTGCGGCTCATGCACACGAAGTCGAACGCCAGCGACGCGCCGAAGCGCACCTCCGCCTCGCGCGCGAGCGGATGGTCCGCGGCTACGGCCAGGATCAGCTCGTCGACGGCATAGCGGACCGAGCGCACGCCAGTCGTGTCGAAGTCACCGGCAAGAATGCCGACGTCCGCTTCGTGCGCGGCCACCGCCGTCAGGATGGACTGGCTCGCGCGTTCCTCCAGGTCGATATTCACGTCCGGGTTCGCCGCCAGGAAGCGGCTCACGCTGGGGATGATGAAACCATTGAGCGAACTGCTGTTGGCCAGCAGGCGGATGTGGCCCTTGAGGCCGGCGGAAAAACGCCCGACCTCGCCATGCATGCGCTCCACGCCGAGCAGCAGCTCGCGCACGTGCACCAGCAGCGTCTCGCCCGCCGGGGTCAGCTCCATGCCGCGCGCATTGCGCACGAACAACGGCGTCCCCATCGCATGTTCCAGGTTCTTCAGCCGGTAACTCGCGGCCGAGGCCGTGATATGCGTGGCCGACGCACCGCCGGACAGGCTTTGTGCATCGGCAATTGCCTGGAACAGGCGCAGGTCGGTGAGTTCGTAACGCAATGCAACCCCATTTGTCGGTTGGTGCCCGCCGTGCCAGATTGGAATGCGAGAGCCAGGCGGCGCGGCCATTCTATGTCACGGCACCGACGGCGGCCGGCGGCGCACGGCCTCGGCAAGGCGACGTGGACGTCGTCCATTTTCTTTGCTAAGGTATTGTGGACGGCGTACACAAACGCAGTGTCGCCGCTGCTCCCGACCGGTGCCGCGGGCCCGGTTCCAGACTGTTCCAGACTGATTTCCAAGGCTGTCCGCCAGGACCGCCACACCAGGAGATGTCCATGCTAGTCCAGCCTTACCTGTTCTTCGAAGGCCGTTGCGAGGAAGCACTGGAGTTCTACAAGAAGACAATCGGCGCCCAGCCCGGCATGCTGATGCGATTCAAGGACAACCCCGACAAAGACAAGGCCGGCGCCGGCGAAGGCTGCGGCCCCACGGCCGCCATGGACGACAAGGTCATGCATGCCGAGTTCACCATCGGCGACAGCCGCATCATGGTGTCCGACGGCCGCTGCAGCGGGAAGCCGAATTTCGAGGGCGTGGCCCTGTCGATCACCTACGAAGACGCATCCGCGCTGGAAAAAGCCTTCAACGGCCTGACCGACGGCGGCCAGGTCATGATGCCGCTCACCCAGACCTTCTTTGCCGAGAAATTCGGCATGGTGACTGACCGCTTCGGCGTGCTGTGGATGCTGATCAAGCCTGCAGCCCATCACTAAGGCGTCAGCCGGCGGATAGATCCGGCAGGACCCGGGCGCCTGGCCTCGCTTACAATGCGCGGCTCGGCGCCCTTGCCGGAGATGAAGCCGGAGACACACGCCCATGGATGACCACCTCATAGAACTGGAAATCAAGCTCGCCTTCCAGGAAGACCTGCTCGAAACGCTGAACCTGACCGTCGCGCGCCAGCAGCAACAGCTGGACCTGCTCCAGGAGCAGTTCCGCGCGCTCTACCAGCAGGTGCACAGCGCCGCGTCGACAGCAGCCGAGTCCAACCCGCAGCACGAAATCCCCCCGCACTACTGAAGCCGATGCCGGGACACGGCGGCGGTGTTGCCCATGCGCCGGAACGTTGCCGTGCCGATCCGTGTCTGACAGGCACCTGCAGACAACGTTGCGCCAATGCGCGCCCATCGCCACATGCGCCTTCATCGACGCTTTCTTCCTCGCCACCTGATGCTCGCCGCGGCGACCCTTGCCGTGGCCACCGCCGCCCACGCCGGCTACAACATCTGGACCGGCGATTACACCTTTACCAGGCAGGAGCTGCAGCAAGCCGTGGACAAGCGCTTTCCGGCCACGCTGCGCTACGCGCAGGTGGTCAGCGTGCAGCTTACTCATCCGCGCCTGGTGCTGGACGACGCCAATAACCGCATCACCACGCAGATGGATGCCCAGCTCACCAATGGGCTGGCCGCCTCGCCGCCGGTCAACGGTACGCTCTCGCTGAACAGCGGCCTGCGCTACGACAGGACCCAGCGCGCCGTGCTGCTGGACAACCCCACGGTGCAGGACGTGCAGGTGCAAGGCATGGCGCTGTACAAAGAGCAGCTCAATGCCATTGGCGCCGTGGTCGCCCAGCAGTTGCTGAAGGATTACCCGATCTACACGTTCAGGCCGGACGAATTGCGCTTCGGCGGCAAGGAAGTCGAGCCGGGCGCGATCAAGGTGGAACCCGACGGCATCCGCGTCGAGGTGAAGGACCGATAGCGCTCAGCCACCCGGCGGCAACCCCGCGCACTGCGGCTATATCTGCGACGTCAGCATGCCGACCTTCCCGCGGATACGGCACGGCTCTATGGGCTCACCGACCGCGGCACGCTGCGGACGGGCATGAAGGCGGACGTCAACGTGATCGACCACGACGGGCTGCGGCTGCACGCGCCGCGCATGGCGTTCGACCTGCCCGCAGGCGGACGGCGCCTGGTGCAGGAGGCCGATGGCTACCTGGCAACGCTTGTGGCCGGCGTGCCGATCTTCGAGCACAAGGCAGCCACCGGCGTCCTGCCCGGCAAGCTGCTGCGAGGCAAGGCGGCGGCCTGAGTCACCGACGTTCAGTGTTCCGGCCTGCGCCGGAACACGACGGCCAGTCCTGCCAGGATGGCCCCCATCCCGGCGATCGCCATCGGCGCCAGCCGGTTGCCGAGCAGCAGGTAGTCGAACACGGCCGTGCCCGCCGGCACGAGGTAGAACAGGCTCGTCACGTTGACCAGGTTGCCGGTGCGGATCAGCCGGTAGAACAGCAGCGTCGCGGCCACGGAGATCACCAGCGCCAGCCACAGCAGCGGCACGAAGAACGCCAGCGTGACATCGAAGGCGAACGGCTGGAACGTCAGGCATAGCAGGCACGCCAGGGTGCTTGCGCCGTACTGCAGTGGCAGCACCTGCGTCGGGCTACTGGCGAGCCGCTTCTGCACGATCGCGCCGACTGTCACACTCATCAGCGAGGCCAGTGCGAACAGCACGCCGGCCGGCGACAGCCGCGCCGTCAGCAGGCTGTCCGCCACCACCATCGCCAGGCCCCCCAGCGCAAGGGCCAGTCCGGCCATGCGCGCCGCGCCAAAGCGCCGTTCGGTCAGCAGCAGCGTGAGCATCGGTTGCGCGCCGAGGATCGTGGCCAGCACGCCCGGCGTCAGGCCGCGCTCCAGCGCAAGGAAATAGCCGATGGAATACCCGGCAATCATCAGCAAGCCCGCTAGCGCGGCCAGCCCACGCTCGCCGCGCGGCGGCAGCAACGGCCCGCGCGCGAGCGCGATGGCAACCAGCACGGCAAGCGCCAGCGCAAAGCGCAGCGTCAGCAGCGCGAACGGCGTGGCATGGTCAAGCGCCCAGCGGGCAAAGATGGCGCCGCTGCTCCACAGCAGCACGAAAAGGGGCGTGGCGCCCAGCGAGGCCAGCGTGCGCTGGCCGGAAGCGGCACGGGTCCGTGCCGCCAGGTTGTTGTCGATACGCATGGTGTTGCACCTGTCGAATGCATGGCAGGCTCCGGCACGCGCGCGCGTCGTCGGCGCAATCGTGCGCCAACAATGCGGATGCCGGAGACGTCAGGAGGTGCTGCGGGAAGAACCCGTCAGCCGAGCAATGCCGGCGGCGGAGGCGCGCCGGCGGTCGCCGGGGGTGGCGATGCGACAGGAGGAGGGGGAGCGACCGAGACCCTCGCAGCCAGGCCGCGTGCGCGCGCGCCGGCCGCTAGGGCGGACAGGGCGTGGCGATGGCGGGCTGCGTTCATGGACTCGGAAATTTGGAAAACACGAAACAATGCGACGATGCTATCGGCCGAAGACGCGTCGGTCAATCACCTGGCCGTTGCGAGTTGCGCCGCCAGCTCGGACAACGCCTGCGCGCACGGCGCTTCGACCTTGAGCGCGAGCATCGGATCGGCACGCGTCACGCCAAGATTGACCACGGCCACCGGCTTGCCCATCTGGGCGGCCCAGACGCAAAAGCGATAGCCCGAATACACGACCAGCGACGAGCCGACCACGAGCACCGCGTCGGATTGCGCCAATGCCGCGCGTGCATCCTCCACGCGATCACGCGGCACGGATTCGCCGAAGAACACCACATCGGGCTTGAGCAGGCCGTCGCAGCGTTCGCAGGACGGCACGCGGAAATGCGCGAACAGCGGCGATTCAAAATGGGCATCGCCATCGGCGGCGGGCTCGGCGATCACATCGCGCATCTCGCCGTTCTGCTCGGACAGCCAGCGCTGCACGCCGGCGCGGTCATGGCGCGTGCCGCACGACAGGCAGATCGCGCTGCCGATGCTGCCGTGCAGCTCGATCACGTCTTCACTGCCGGCACGCTGGTGCAACCCGTCCACGTTCTGCGTCACCAGCCGCGTCACATGCCCCTGCCCGGCCAGCGCCACCAGCGCGTGATGGCCGGCATTGGGCTGGGCGCCGGCCGCCACGGGCCAGCCGATCATGCTGCGCGCCCAGTAGCGCTGGCGCGCCGCGTGCGAACCGAGGAAGGCCTGCAGCGTGATCGGCTGCGAACGCTGCCACTGGCCGTTCGCGTCGCGGTAGCCCGGGATGCCGGAATCGGTGCTGATGCCGGCGCCGGTCAGCACGAACAGGCGCGGATGCTGCCGCACGAAATCGCCAAGCGCGCTCAAGTGGACGAATCCTCGGCGGCGGCCTGGCGCGCCTCCCACGCCTTCAGCTCGTCGCGGTAGCGCTCCAGTTCCTGGTAGTAGTAATCGAAGATGCAGGGGTCGCAGCCGGAGCCACAGCATTCGTTGTCGCCGGGCCGCTCGGGCGGCAGGGGACGGGGGTCGTCTTGATGGGAATGGTCGGACACGGAACCGCTCGAAGTCGCAAAGCCGGCAACGCCGGTGTTGGCGACAGTATATGCCGGGGGCGGGGAACGAGCCGGGGTGCTGTTTTCTTGGCGTGCAGGCGGCCTGCCGCTCTTGGCGCCCTGCGACGGGCCCGGCATCACTGCCAGCGACTGAACCGGCAAATTTTTTCACTTTATTGAACCAAAACAACGTCTAAGTATTTGTCTATAATAGATAAATAAATTTTCTTAACCGGCATATCAACCGGCAAAAAAACCGGAATGTCATCTGCATCCAGCACGAAGATCGCGGCGTACGACAGCCCTCATCACTTTGAACCCCTGCTTCCCCAGGCGAGGCTTGGGACACTCATCGTGAAAACGCGCGCAGTGTTCGAAAAGGCGCATTCGCTAAAGGGTGCGCTATGCCTGCCCGCCCGGGATGCCCTGCGCGAACTCGTTCGGGAAATGAATTCGTATTACTCGAACCGGATCGAGGGGCAAAGCACGCATCCACAGAACGTCAGCAGGGCGCTAAAACATGACTTCTCCGCCAACCCCGAGATCGCGCAGCGTCAGCGCATCGCCATCGCGCACATCGAGGCTGAGCGGGAACTCGAGGCGGTCGATGACCTGAGCGAAGCCCAGATCCTCGGGAGTGAATTTCTGCTTCGCGCCCATGAAAGCCTCTACGGACGGCTGTCGATTGATGACCGGACAACGCCCGAGGGACGCATTGTCGAGCCGGGCAGGGTTCGGACTGAGGATGTTTCGGTTGGTCGTCACCACGCACCGGCGTTCTCGGCACTACCGAAGTTCATGTCGCGCATGGACCAGGTGTACGGGCGTGTGCAAGGAGTGGATGCCCTCCTCTATACAATCGCGGCGGCGCACCACCGCACGGTCTGGACACACGCATTCGTGGATGGCAACGGCCGTGCGGCACGGCTTCAGACCCACACCGCGCTGAGCCGCCTTAGCGGAGGACTCTGGTCGGTCAATCGCGGCCTCGCACGGGACCGGGACACCTATTACGCCATGCTGTCGAATGCTGACATGGCACGACAGGGCGATCTGGATGGCCGGGGAAACCTCAGTGAGAGGATGCTCTGGAAATGGTGCGACTACTTTATCGACCTCTGCGACGACCAGGTCGGCTTCATGACGAAGATGTTCGACGTGCCTGGCTTGCGAGATCGCGTGAAGGGCCTGGTATTGGTCCGTAGCCAGTCATCCGAATACCAGCACTATCGGAGCGAAGCTGTATTGCCTTTGCTCCATGTGCTGCTTGCGGGCAGCGTCTCGCGCAGCGACTTCTCGCAGATGACCGGGATGGGCGAGCGGGGAGCCCGCAACGTTATCTCGCAGTTGCTCAAGGATGGCCTTCTGGTCAGCGATTCGCATCGGGCGGAATTGCGGATCGGATTCCCATTGGATGCTCTGAACATCCTATTTCCGAACCTGTATCCGGAAGCTGCTGCCGCGAATCTCGGTTAGCGCTGTGGCAGCGATCGCCGCAGCGCCTTGCCGTTGTTGACAGCCTAGTGATTCAGCAACCCGTTCCCAACCGGAATCACCAGCCTGTCGCCACCCAGGCAAGCGATATCATCGCCCGCCAGCCAGCGCGCCACGACATCCGCCAGCTTGCCGCCGATCCGCGCGAGTTCGGCCGCGTCAGCCACATAGACCGCGTCGATCACGTCCTGGTCGAACTGCAGCGCCGCGCCGTGACGCGGACGGCCGCCGGAGTCTGGCGGCTCCGCCTGCCAGACCACCTGCACCTGGCTGCCGCTGCCACGGCTGTACTGCGCCGACATCGGAAAGAGACGACAAGTATGCTCACGCGCCCAATCGACCAGTGCAGTCATGGCGGTTCCCTCCATCGGGCGCCGGCATCCCGGCGGGCCGCTCAGCGGCTCAACACATGGTAGAGCCAGTCGTGCGCTCGCCTGGGAATCCCCAGGCCCCTGGCGTCCAGTGGCCGCCCGCGCACCCGCAAATCGCCCTCGTGAAGGGCATCCACCGCAGCCTGGGCATCCGGATAGCGTCCGACGACGCCATTGCCCAACATCAGCATCCAGTCTTTTTCCCGAGGAATCAGGGTCAGTTGCCCCGCGGCGGTCTGGCAAAAAAAATAACCGTGCATGCGGTCCCCAGAGCCTTGCCTGTTCTATCGATAGTAGCCGTTCCGCGCGCCCGGCGCCCGGCATGTTGTGGTGCAGTGCGGCGATCTGAACGCTTCCGCGGGCCATGATGAATTGTTTCGACGGCGGGCTCAGTGCCGCCGGCTTTGCGCCAAGATACCTTCAAGCATCGCCGGCCCGTCAGCGTCACCCTTCCCTGGCCGGGCGACCCGAGCCATAACTCCCGGCGCCTGCGGACCTGTCCCATGAACGTTGCGACGCGATCCCTGTTGGCTGCGCTGCCCGCTGCCGCACTGCTGCTGGGGCTGGGCAATGCCTGCGCGGCCGAGGCCGCGGGCGAGCCAACGCCCGCGCCAGGCCCCGCGCCCGCCGTCACGCCGCCGTCGCCGCCCGGGGTGCCGGCCCCGGGCCTGGGCCGCCCGCGCATCTGCCTGGTGCTGTCGGGGGGCGGAGCGCGCGGCGCGGCGCATATCGGCGTGCTCAAGGTGCTGGAAGCGATGCGCGTGCCGGTCGATTGCATCGCCGGCACCAGCATGGGCTCGCTGGTCGGCGGCGCCTATGCAAGCGGCATGTCGCCGGCCGACATGGAAAAGCTCGTGGGCGGCCTGACGACCGCGAAGATCTTCAAGGAACGCCCGCCGCGCCAGGACCTGACGGTGCGCCGCAAGCTCGACGACTACACCAACCTGTTCACGCCCGAGATCGGCCTCAAGGACGGGAAGATCCAGTTGCCCAAGGGCGCGGTCTCGGGCGTGCAGCTGGAAACGGTGCTGCGCCAGCTGGCCCAGGTGCCGGGCTACCGCGATTTCGACAAGTTGCCGATTCCCTACCGGGCCGTGGCCACCGACCTGGTCGCGGGAACGCCGGTCGTGTTCAGCGACGGCGAACTTGCGCAGGTGATGCGCGCCAGCATGTCCGTGCCGGGCGCGGTCGCGCCGGCCGAGTACGAGGGGCGCCTGCTGGTCGACGGCGGACTCACGGACAACCTGCCGGTGGACGTGGCGCGGACGATGGGCGCCGACATCGTGATCGCCGTGAACCTGGGCACGCCGCTGATGCGGCGCGACGAGCTCAACTCGATCCTCGGCGTGACGGGGCAGATGCTCAACATCCTGACCGAGCAGAATGTGCGCAGCTCGCTGGCCTTGCTCAAGCCCACCGATGTGCTGATCCTGCCGGAGCTGGGCGATTTCTCGGCCAGCGATTTCGACCACCTGACCGACACCATCCCCATCGGTGAAGCCGCCGCGCGCAAGGTGGCGGACCGCCTCGCGCCGCTGGCGCTGCCGCCGGAGCAGTACGCGGCACTGCGCACGCGCCAGCAGAACCTGGCGCCGCCGGACCTGCGGCCTGTCGATGAAATCCGCTTTGCGCCGATGGAACGGGTCAATCCCGCCTTTGCCGCGGCGGCGATGGAAACCAAGCCGGGGCAGCCGATCGACCAGGCGCAGCTCGACCTCGACATGCGGCACCTGTTCGGGACCGGCGACTTTGAACATGTGAACTATGGCTTCCTGGAAGAGCCGGGCCGGCACATCATGACCGTCGATGCCGTGGAGAAGTCCTACGGGCCGAACTACCTGCGCTTCGGCCTGGGCCTGAACACGGACTTCCGCGGCGATGCGTACTTCAACCTCGTCGCCAGCCACCGGCGCACGTGGCTCAACTCGCTAGGCGCCGAATGGCGCAATGACGTGCAGGTCGGCCAGACCTCCGCGCTGCACAGCGAGTTCTACCAGCCGCTGAACATCCGCCAGTTCTTCTTCGTGGCGCCGCGCATCGATATCGAACGCAGGCCCGTCAACATCTTCCAGGGCACCACGCGGATCGCGCAGTACGACGTGCGCAGCTACACCGCGTCGCTGGACTTCGGCAGCCAGTTCACCAAATACGGGGAGGCCCGCATCGGCGTCCAGGCAGGTGCCGCGGATGCCTCGCTCAGCACGGGACCGGCCCAGCTCGCGCCAGGGCCCGGGCATATCCGGATTGGCGCCATTACCGGACGGATCTTCCTGGACCAGATCGACAGTACGTCGTTCCCGCGCACGGGCTATGCGGGCTGGCTCAAGATTTTTGCTTCCCAGCCCGGTCTTGGCGCCGACCAGACCTATGTCAAGGGCACCATCGACGGCAACTACGCGATTTCATTCGGCAACAACACCTTCAACCTGGGCTTCCGGGCGGGCAGCAAGATCGGCAGCAACCCGCTGCCGCGCTACGACCTGTTCCAATGGGGCGGCTTCCTGCAGCAATCGGGCTACAGCACGGGCCAGCTGCTTGGCGAGAACCTGCAGTTCGCGCGCATCGTCTACTACAACAAGCTGGTCAAGCAAACCCTGCTGGAAGGCGTCTATGCCGGCATGTCGCTGGAAGCCGGGCACGTGGGCGGTCCGCTCGTGCCCGGCAGCCCCACGGGCATCCTGAAGTCAGGCTCGATCTTCCTTGCGCTCGACAGCCCGATCGGTCCCCTTTACCTGGCCTACGGCCGGGCGACGGCAGGCGTCTACAGCTTCTATCTGTTTCTCGGCAGACCCTATTGAAGCGACGGTTGCGTTGCTTCTTAATTGTTGCCCAACGAAACCCCACTAAAGTTGTATGTAATGTCTTAATACATAACCTATAATGTTCTTGTCGTTGAGACCCCCATCTTGACTGACAGACCCCTTCCCCATCGCCGCCGCAAGCGGCGATTTTTTTTGGGCGAGAAGCTTTTCTTGACCGCCGGCAGAGATCAGCCCACGCGTTGCGCCTGAGCCCACGCCAGGTCCGCCACGCGTGCAAAGCGCTCGCCCATGGCATGCGCCTCGGCACTGGACGCCGTGCCGCGTGCAGCGCGCCCCTTGACGCCATGCAGGATCGCCGCGAAGCGGAACATGTTGAAGGCGATATAGAAGTCGAGATCGGCAATGCCGTCACGTCCCGTGCGACGGCAATAGGCCTCAACGTAGGCCGCCTCATCGGGCAAGCCCGCCGCAGCGAGATCACGCCCCGCGATGCCGCCCAGGATATCGGGCGGCATGCGGAACATCATCGCGTGGTAGGCAAAATCGGCAAGCGGGTCGCCCAGGGTCGACAGTTCCCAATCCAGCACTGCCAGCACGCGCGGCTCGGTCGGGTGGAAGATCAGGTTGTCGGCACGGAAATCGCCATGGGTGATGGCAACATCGTCGGTAGCGGGCAGATGCCGAGGCAGCCATTCGACCAGCTTATCCATCGCCGGATGCCGGCCAGCGAGTTCGTCGTTCAGGTACTGCGCGGACCAGCGCGCCACCTGTCGGGCCACATAGCCGCCAGCCTTGCCGTAGTCGCCGAGCCCGATGGCCTGCGGGTCGATCGTATGCAGCCTGGCCAGCGTCGCATTCATGGCATCCATGTACGCGGCACGGTCGACACGTGGCACATCGGCAAAGCCGGCATCCCAGAAGATGCGTCCCTCGACCATGTCCATCACGAAGAACCAGCTGCCGATCACGGCATCATCGGTGCAGAGTCCATGGATGCGCGGCACCGGAAAACCCGCCCGCCCCAGCGCCGCCATCACGCGCGCCTCCCGTTCGACGGCATGGGCGCCCTTGAGCAGTTCGCCGGGCGGCTTGCGCCGCAGCACATAGCTGTGGCCCGGCGTGCGAAGGCGGTAGGTCGGGTTGGATTGGCCGCCCTTGAACTGGTCGATCGTCAGCGGCCCGGCATAGCCCTCGACGTGCTGCGTCATCCAGCGCTCCAGGGAGGCCTGGTCGAAACGGTGCTGCTCGCGGACCGGCACGGTGCCGGCGAAATCGTTTGCCTCAGCCATGGCGCGCCTCGCCGGTCAGGGCCGTGCGCTTGATCATCTTCGCCAGCGACCACTTGTGGACTTCGGTCGGGCCGTCGTAGATGCGGAAGGCGCGCACTTCGCGGAACACCTGCTCGACGATCGAATCGCGCGAGACGCCCATGCCACCCATGACCTGCACGCAGCGGTCCGCGACGCGGTACACGGCCTCGGACACCGCGACCTTGGCCATCGAGCTCTCCGTGGTGCCGAGCACGCCGCCATCGAGCACGCCGGCGCACCAGTCGATCATCAGCGCCGCCTGCTGCAGGTCGATCAGGTTCTCGGCCAGCATGAAGCCCACGCCCTCATGGTCGATCAGAAGCTTGCCGAAGGCCTTGCGCCGCGTCGCGTAGTCCGTGGCGATCTCGTGCGCGCGCGTGGCGCAACCATGCCAGCGCATGCAGTGCGACAGCCGCGCCGGGGACAGCCGCACCTGCGCATAGCGGAAGCCTTCATCGACCTCGCCCAGCACCTGGCTGGCCGGCACGCGCAGGTTGTCGATGACGATCAGCGCATGGCCGCCCGGCATCGAGTTGTCGATGGTGTCGAGCACGCGTTCGACGCGGATGGCGGGATCCGGCAGGTCCACCAGGAACATCGTCGAGCGGACCTTGTCGTCGCCACCCGTGCGCGCCATCACGATGCCGACCGAGGCGCCCTGCGCGCCGGTGATGAACATCTTGCGGCCATTGATGACCCAGTGGTCGCCCTGCTGCACGGCAATGGTCTGCAGCATCGACGGATCGGAACCCGCGCCGCCATCCTCGGCGGGCTCGGTCATGAAGAAGGCCGAGCGCGCCTCGCCGCTCACGAGCTTGTCGAGGAACCGCCGCTTCTGCTCCGGCGTGCCGACCTTGCCGAGCAGGTACATATTGCCTTCGTCCGGCGCCATCGTATTGACGGCCACGGGACCCAGCGGCGACAGCGCGGAGCGCTTGAGCACCGCAGCCGTCTCCAGCTGCGTCAGGTGATCGCCATCGGGCAGGATGTGCGGCGTCATGACGCCGGCTTCGCGCGCCTTGGCACGCAGTTCGCGGACCAGGTCCTCGGTGGGACCGTGGCCGGCATTGCGCGGATCGCGCTCGTAGGGCACGACGACCTTGCGCACGAAGGCCTCGACGCGCTCGGCGATGGCCTGGCTGCGCTCGGTGGGGCAGGGAGTGAACATGGGAGCTTGCCTCGAAGCGAAATTAGAGCGAATTGATGGAATGGCCGCCGTCGACGGGCAGCACCGTGCCGGTCATGAAGTCGGAGGCGTCGGAGGCCAGCAGCAGCAGCGCGCCGTCGAGCTGGCGCGGCTGCCCGAGCCGGCGCTGCGGAATGCGCCGGATCAGCGCCTGTCCGCTTTCCGTCTCGAAGAAGCTGCGGTTGATCTCGGTCTCGAAATAGCCCGGCGCCAGCGCATTGACGCGGATGCCATGGCGCGCCCACTCCAGCGCCAGCGAGCGCGTGAGGTGGATCAGGCCGGCCTTGGCTGCCGTGTACGCCGGCACCTGCTGGGCCACGCGCAAGCCGAGGATCGACGCGATGTTGATGATGCTGCCGCCCGTCTCGTGATCGCGCATCATGCGCGCGGCGCGCTGGGCGACGCGCCAGGCGCCGTTCAGGTTGGTGTCGATCACGCTCTGCCACTGCGCCTCGTCGACCTCCATGGCCGCACCCGTGGTCGCGATGCCGGCGCTGTTGACGACGATCTGCACGGGTCCGAGCTCGCGCCTGGCGCCCTCGAACGCCGCGTCGACCCAGGTGGGGTCCCTGACGTCGAGCGCCACCACGCAGCCCTCGCCGCCGTGCTTGCGCAGTTCGGCCAGCAACGCCTCGCCTTCGCCCACGCGCCGTCCGGCCAGCGCCACCTTGCAGCCCGCGCGCGACAGGGTCTTCGCGAAATGCAGGCCAAGCCCGCCGAAAGCGCCGGTGACCAGCGCCACCTTGCCCTCCAGGTCGGCAAACGGTTCCAGGCCGCGCCCATCGTGCTGCTTCATTGCCATGTCTCCTGTGTACTGTGTTATCGCTTGCAGCGCGGCTTATGCAGCCTTGACCATGTCCTCGACCACCTTCTTGGCGTCGCCGAACACCATCATGGTCTTGTCCATGTAGAACAGTTCGTTGTCCAGGCCGGCATAGCCGGCAGCCATCGAACGCTTGTTCACGATGATGGTCTTGGCCTTGTAGGCCTCCAGGATCGGCATGCCTGCGATCGGGGACTTCGGATCGGTCTTGGCCGAGGGATTCACCACGTCGTTGGCGCCGAGCACCAGCACCACGTCGGCCTGGCCGAACTCGCTGTTGATGTCTTCCATCTCGAAGACCTGGTCATACGGCACCTCGGCCTCGGCCAGCAGCACGTTCATATGGCCCGGCATGCGGCCCGCCACCGGATGGATCGCGTACTTCACGGTCACGCCCTTCTCGGTCAGCTTCTCGGTCAGTTCCTTGAGCGCGTGCTGCGCGCGCGCCACGGCCAGGCCATAGCCCGGCACGATGATCACGGTCTCGGCGTTGCCCATCAGGAACGACGCGTCATCGGCCGAACCCGACTTCACATTGCGCTGCACCTGCGCGCCACCGGCACCGGCTGCGGCGGCATCGCTGCCGAAGCCGCCGAGGATCACGTTGAAGAACGAGCGGTTCATCGCCTTGCACATGATGTACGAGAGGATCGCACCGGACGAACCCACCAGCGAGCCGGCGATGATCAGCATCGGATTGTTCAGCGAGAAGCCGATGCCCGCTGCCGCCCAGCCCGAGTACGAGTTCAGCATCGACACCACCACCGGCATGTCGGCGCCGCCGATCGGGATGATGATCAGCACGCCGAGCACGAAGGCAATGGCCAGCATCACCAGGAACGGCATCCAGTCTTGCGTCATGAAGAACGCAATGCCGAAGCCGACCATCGCGACGGCCAGTGCCAGGTTCAGCATGTGCTGGCCGGCGAACACCACCGGCGCGCCCTGGAACAGGCGGAACTTGTAGCGCCCGGCCAGCTTGCCGAACGCGATCACCGAACCGGAGAACGTGATGGCGCCGACAAAGCAGCCGATGAACAGCTCGATACGGTTGCCCATCGGGATCTCATGCGAGCCCGCCGCTGCGATGCCAAATGCGGCAGGTTCCGCGACGGCTGCCACGGCAATGCACACCGCCGCCATGCCGATCAGCGAGTGCATGGCGGCCACCAGTTCGGGCATCTTGGTCATCTCGACCTTCTTCGCCACGTAGGCGCCGATACCGCCGCCGACCACCAGCCCCGCGAGAATCAACGCCAGGCCCGAACCCGCGCCCGTGCCACCGTCGGCAGCAAGGAATTCGCTCTTGAGCTTGGCGATCAGCGCCACCGTAGTGAGCGCCGCCACCGCCATGCCGATCATGCCAAAGGCATTGCCCTTGCGGGCCGACGCCGGATGCGAGAGCCCCTTCAAGGCCTGGATGAAGCAGACCGACGCACCCAGGTAGAACAGCGTCACCATATTCATGGACAGGGCATTCATCGCGGCATCTCCACCAGTTCGCCGCCGGCATGCGGGGCCTTCGCGTTGCCTTCGGCTTTCACCTTGGGCGCCTTCTTGCGGAACATTTCCAGCATGCGTTGCGTGACCAGGAAGCCGCCGAACACATTGACGGCGGCCAGTGCCACCGCCAAGGTGCCCATCGTGCGGCCCACGCCGCCTTCGGTCAGGCCGGCCGCCAGCATGGCGCCGACGATGATGATGGCCGAAATGGCGTTGGTTACCGCCATCAGCGGCGTATGCAGGGCGGGCGTTACCGTCCACACCACGTGGTAGCCCACGTAGATCGCCAGCACGAAGATGATCAGGTTGATCACCGTGTGGTTCACCATTTCCATCGAACTCTCCTTAGCAGGCCAATGCCTCTTCTTCCCGCCGTGTCATCAGGCAAGCGGCGACGATGTCGTCGTCCGGGTTGAGCGTGAACTGGCCTTCCTTGTCGATGACGAGCTTGAGGAAGTCCAGCACGTTGCGCGCATAGAGCGCCGAGGCATCGGCCGCGACCATGCTGGCGAGGTTGGTGTGACCGACGAAGGTCACGCCATGGCGCTCGACCACTTCGTCTGCCACGGTCAGCGGGCAATTGCCGCCTTGCGCGGCGGCAAGGTCGACCACCACCGAGCCGGGCTTCATCTGCTGCACGGTGGTTTCCTGCAGCAGCACCGGTGCCTGGCGGCCCGGGATCAGCGCGGTGGTGATGATGATGTCGGCCTGCTTCGCGCGCTCATGCACCAGTTCTGCCTGGCGACGCATCCAGTCCGGCGGCATCGGCCGGGCATAGCCGCCCACGCCTTGCGCGATCTCGCGTTCTTCGTCGGTGATGAACGGCACGTCCAGGAACTTGCCGCCGAGCGATTCGATCTGTTCCTTCACGGCCGGGCGCACGTCCGAGGCCTCGATCACCGCGCCCAGGCGCTTGGCCGTGGCGATGGCCTGCAGCCCGGCCACGCCGGCGCCGAGGATCAGCACGCGCGCCGCCTTGACGGTGCCCGCGGCGGTCATCAGCATCGGCATGAACCGTTGATAGTGGTGCGCGGCCACCAGCACGGCCTTGTAGCCGGCGATATTGGCCTGCGAGGAGAGCACGTCCATGCTCTGCGCGCGCGTGGTGCGCGGCGCGGCTTCGAGCGCGAACGCGGTAATGCCGGCGGCGGCCATGCGCGCCTTGTTTTCGGCATCGAACGGATTGAGCATGCCGACCAGCACCGCGCCCGGCTTCATGTGGGCCAGCTCGGTGATCTCGGGTGCGCGCACCTTCAGCACCAGTTGCGCGCCAAGCGCCTCGACCGCGCTGCCGATGCGCGCGCCCGCAGCCTCATAGGCGGCGTCCGGCTGGCTGGCCCGCACGCCGGCGCCCGCCTGCACCACGACCTGATGGCCCTGTGCGACGTATTTCTTGACCGTCTCCGGCGTGGCGGCGACGCGCGCCTCCCCCGCCCGAGTCTCAGTCGGAATTCCTATCTGCATGCTTCACTCCTGTGGTCCGCGCCGTCCTGCGTGGGGCAGTGCGCCGGGCCACGCCACCGGCCAACAGCGGCCGGGGCGGTGCCGGTTTGGTGGTGCCGCTTAGCGGGGCACGTCGCCTTCGAGCGTCACGCGGTTGAGCACGCGCTCGGCATTGCCGTAGTCATGCACGGCGTAGTGCATGGTGTTGCGGTTGTCCCACATCACTACATCGCCTTCCTGCCACATGTGGCGGTACACGTTGTCCGGCGTGGTGGAGTGCTCGTAGAGGAAGTCGAGCAGCGGGCGGCTTTCCGCCTCGGTCATGCCTTCGATGCACAGCGCGGTATCCGGGTGGCCGACATACAGCGCCTTGCGGCCGGTTTCCGGATGCGTGCGCACGATCGGATGCACCGCCGTCGGCACCTTGTCGGAGCCGGTCATCTTCGCGAGGCGGCCACCGCTGAACGTGGCGCGCAGGCCTTCAATCAGGCGCTTCAGCGTCGGCGACAGCCGGTCGTACGACAGATACTGGTTGCACCACATGGTGTCGCCACCCACCGGGATGGTGACGGCCGACAGGATGGAGATCTTCGGCGGCACGGCGGTGTAGATCGAATCCGAATGCCACGCTTCGGTAGATGCGGTTTCCTTCGGGATCTTGGTGACCTGGAACAGTTCCGGAAACTCCGCCAGGCCCTTCAGCAGCGGGTTGCCCTGCACCGGCGTGCCCCACAGGCGCGCGAACGCCACCTGCGCCGCCGGCTGCAGGAACTGGCCGCGGAACACCAGCATGCCGTGCTCCAGGAAGGCCTGGTGCAGGACCTGGAAGGTGGCGTCGTTGATCGGGTCGTTCAGGTTCACCCCGGTGATCGCGGCGCCTACGGAGCCGGTCAGCGGCTTGATTTCGATAGTCATCATGTCTCCTCGTTTGTCGATGGCTCAGTCGACCAACAGCACGATCTTGCCGACGTGCTGGTCCTGCTTCATGTATTCGTGGGCGGCGCCGATGTCGGTCATGGCAAAGGTGCGGTCGATCGGCAACCGCACGCGGCCGGCGCGCAGGAACGGCAGCATGTCGCGCGCGCACGCCTGGATGCATTCCAGCCGCTCCTGCTCGGTGCGGGTACGGAAGGTCACGCCGATCAGCTGCAGGCGCTTGAGCCACAGCAGCGACAGGTCGATCTGCGCCGTGGCCGAACCGAGCCGCGCGATATTCACGAAGCGTCCCTTGACCGCCAGGCTCTTCATATTGGCCTCGAACACCGGGCCGCCGACCGTGTCGATGATGACGTCGACGCCCTTGTTGCCGGTGGCCGCCATGACGGCTTCGACCTGGTCGTCCTTCGAAGCATCGATGCCGACGTCCACCCCGTACTGGCTGATCTTGTCCAGCTTGGCCGCCGACCGCGACGTGGCGATCACAGGCTTGGCGCCCATGAGCGCGGCAATCTGGATCGCGGCCAGCGCGACGCCGCCCGAGGCGCCGTTGATCAGCACCGACTCGCCGGCCTTGAGCTGCCCGTTGACCACCAGCGCGTCGTGCGCGGTGATGAAGACATTGGGGAATGCCGCGGCGTCGATCCACGACATGCCGTCCGGCACCGCGATCAGCGCCATCGGGTCGGCAATCACGAATTCGGCCTGGCAACCTTTGCCGTGCCCCATGACCCGGTCGCCCTTGCGCCAGCCATGCACGCCTTCCCCAACCTCGGCCACCTCGCCCGCGAACTCGACGCCGGTGGTGATGGTGTTGCCGGTGCGCAGCTCTTTCGCCTGGTTGATTTCCCCGCGGTTCAGGCCCGATGCGCGGACCCTCACCAGCACCTGTCCCGCCGCCACGACGGGTACGGGAATATCCTGCACTTCGACCTTGCCGCCCTCCGGGCCCGGTACTACGCGGACTGCCTTCACTGTTCGCTCCTTGTCTGACTCTGTCGTTGTCTTTGAATCTGTCTGCGGCTCAAACGTTACCGTTCACGTTGCGCCGAGCGCCGCGGCGCGGATCAGCGAAAGCAGCGTCAGCGCGCGTTCGGCCGCGGCCTCGCCGCCGGCATGATTGCCCCGCACGAACGGCGCGCGGCTGTCTTCTATCGCGGCCAGCGCGGCGAGCGGCTTTTCCGCCGCCACGGCAAGCCGCCGGAATTCATTCACCGTCAGCAGATAGCTGTGGAACACGTCCTGCGTCGACGGCGTGGCGGCACACTTGTGCAGCAGGACATTCAGCCAGTGCGTGCCAGCCAGCATCGCGGCTTCGATCGTCATCTCGTAGTCCGTGGCCTGGCACTTCTGCATCGACGCCTCGATGCGGCGCGCAATCGCCATGTGCGCTTCAATGTCCATGCGCGGCTCCTTCCATGCGGCGGTTCAGCACGCCCAGGCATCGTTGCAGCGCCGCGTCGCAGCTCTGTGCAATCGCCTGCGTCGGCGCCAGGCCTTCCCGCAGGCACGGATCGCGGTAGTGCTCGATCCGCTCCATGTCTTCCATCATCGCCGCGATATCGGCGGGCACTGGCGCTTCGACCTTCGGACGGCCGACATGCAGCACGTCCCCCAACGGGCGGAAGGCCGCCTTCAGGTTGCCGTCCGGCTGCGGCACCAGATAGACCCCGGGCTGCGTCGCGAACATCTCGTCGTCGAGCGTGATGCCGGCGTGGTGCAGTGCTGCATTGACCGCATGCGTGCCCGCGGTCATGCCTGCCCAGAACCACAGTTCGAAATCCTCGAGCGGATCCAGGCGTTCACGCAGCGCCTGGAGCTTCGCAATTTTCACGAGGTGTGATGCCACCTTCATGCCTGTCCTCTTGTGTTGGGAGCGGGTGCCGCATCCGGGCGGCGCCGTTGTTATGACGATAGACATGCGCATGGACGATGTCAACAACTTCTATATAGGACTTACACTGAGGAGTAGTGGTTTTCTCGGGGATGACCTTGTTTCTTCTTGACTAATGCCATGTCGATTCTCTACATTGCATCTCAACACCTATACAGGAGTTGATCAATGCCCCGAGCCATCGTACTGAACCCGGCCGACAACGTGGCCACCTTGCTGGACGCCGGCCATGCCGGCGACGCCTGCGCCCTGGAAGGCGAACGAACCGGGAAGCTGGTCCTGCTGCAGGACGTTCCGTTCGGCCACAAGGTGTGCGTCACCGAGACCACGGCAGGCCAGGACATCCTGAAGTACGGCCAGATCATCGGCCGCGCCAGCCACGCGATCCGTGCCGGCGAACACATGCACGTTCACAACATCGAGTCGGCGCGTGCGCGCGGCGACCTGCACAAGGGCTAACACAGATGGCAACCACCTTTCTCGGTTACCCGCGCGAAAACGGCGCGGTCGGCGTGCGCAACTGGGTCGCCGTCGTCTCGGTCATGGACAACTGCAACCCCGTGACGCGCACCATTGCGCGCACCGTGGGCGGCTGCATCCCGGTCACGACGCTGTTCGTGCGCGGCCAGTTCGGCGCCGACCTGGATTTCGCCTTCGAATCGCTGGCGGGACTGGGCCGCAACCCCAACATTGCGTCGGTGCTGCTGGTGGGCCTGGAGCCGTCTTCCACCGAGGAAGTCGCGCGACGCATCAAGGCCAGCGGCAAACCCGTGGAACAAGTGCATTTGCAGCCCAACGGCACCGTCGATTGCATTGCCGAAGGCACGCGCAAGGCCACGCGGCTGTCCCTGCAGGCATCGCGCGCACGGCGCGTGCCGTGCCCGGTATCGTCGCTGGTGCTCGGCGTCGAATGCGGCGGATCGGATACCACCTCGGGCCTGAGCTGCAACCCGGTGATCGGCCGCATGGCTGATCTCGTGATCGCGGAAGGCGGCACGGTCATCATCTCCGAGACCTCCGAGTTCATCGGCGCCGATCACCTGTTTGCCGACCGGGCCACCGACGCTCGCGTGCGCGAGGCCTTTGTCACCGCCGTGCGCAATATGGAAAACCTGGCGATTTCGCGCGGCGTCGACATGCGCGAGGACCAGCCTTCGCCCGACAACAAGCGCGGCGGCCTGACCACGGTCGAGGAAAAAGCGCTCGGCGCCCTGGCCAAGGCGGGCACCACGCCGCTGGTGGGCGTCCTGCGCTATGGCGAGGCACCGCAGAAGAAGGGCCTGCATTTCATGGACGCCCCGGCCGCGGCAGTGGAAAATCTGACTGCGCTTGCCGCCGGCGGGTGCCAGCTCACGTTCTTCGGCACCGGAGTGGGCAACCCGATCGGCAGCATGGTGGCACCGACCGTCAAGGTATGCGGCAACGTCAATACGCTGCAGACCATGGCCGACAACATAGATTTCGACGTCAGCGGGATCCTTCAGCACGGAGAAAAAATCTCCGATCTCGGCGATCAGCTCTATGCCTATGCGATGGACGTCGCATCCGGCACGCAGCTGACCAGCGAGGTGCTCGATATCCGGGAGACCGCGATCAGTCGATTCGCACTGAGCCTCTGAGCAACCATGACCAAACTCAACAGCGTCTCCGACGCGATCATCCGCTCCATCGAATCCGGCGCCCTGCGCGAGGGCGACCGCCTGCCTTCGGAAGGCGAGCTGGCCGCGATCCATGGCGTGAGCGTCGGCACGATCCAGAAGGCGCTGATCCGTTTGACGCACTCGGGACTGATCACGCGCGAGCAGGGACGCGGCACCTTCGTGTCCGGCACGCGCGTGGCGCCCGCCGATGTCCGCTACCTGCGCTTTCGCGATGAAGACGGCAACGAGCTGCCGTCCTACGTCCATGCGCGTTCGGTCAAGCGCATCAAGCGCAAGGGCCCGTGGGCGGACTTCCTCGAAGGCGACGGCTACGTGCGCATCGAGCGCGTGATCAATGTCGGCGGCCGCTTCGACCTGTACAGCGAGTTCTGGCTGCGCGAGGAAGACTTCGCGCAACTGGGCGGCCTGGACCGCGAGGCGCTGGAGAAGAACCTGCGCGAACTGATCGGCCAGCGCCTGTCGCTGCCGACGCTGCGCGTGGACCAGTGGATCCGCTTCGGCCCGCCGCCGGCCATCGCCGCACGCGAGCTGGGGCTCGACGCCGAAGCGCCTGCCTTCATCATGGAAATGCGCGGCTACACGCTGCGCGACCAGCCGCTGTATTACCAGTCGGTCTATGCCGCCCCGTTCACCGAGCGGCTGATGATCGTACGGGAGAAATCTTCATGACCACACGCTGGACCGCCCTAAACCTGGAGCGCTGGACGTCTGCCGTATTCGAATCGTGCGGCGTGGCGCCCAAACATGCCGTCGAGGCCGCCACCGCGCTCGTGCGCAGCGAACTGCGCGGCTACAAGACGCATGGCATGACGCGCGTGCCGTCCTATGTCGATCGCCTGCGCGCCGGTGACTTCAACCCGCGCGCCAATATGTCGCACCGCACGTTCCCCGGCGGCATCGTGCTGGACGCCGATGGGGCCATGGGCCAGGTCGCCGGGCCGCACGCCGTGCAACTGGGCCTCGAAGCGCTGGAATCGAGTGCCAGCGTACTGGTTGCCGTGCAGTCGTGCGGCCACCTGGGCGCACTGGGCATCCACGCGTTGCTCGCGGCCGAAGCCGGTGCATTCTGCATCGTCGGACAGCGCACGCCGCCCGTGCTCGGCATGGAAGGCTTTGCCCGTCCCGCCATCGGCCACAACCCCATCGCCTTCGGCTGCCCGTTGCCGGGCCACGCGCCGATCGTGTTCGACGTGGCCTGCAGCGTTGCCGCGCGCGGCCACATCCTGCTCGCCGCGCGGGAAGGCAAAGCCATTCCCGAGGGCTGGGCGCTCGATGCGGACGGCGAACCGACCACCGATGCAGAGCGCGCGCTGAAGGGCTCGCTGTTGCCGACCGGCGGCCACAAGGGCATCGGCATCGCCATGATGGTCGAGTGCCTGGCCGGCGCGCTGTCGGCTACCGCGGACTCGCTTGACCCCGAGCGCAACAGCGTCGGCAGCGGCGGCGCGGTCGGACGCCAGGGCGGCTTTGTGTGGCTGGTGCGGCCCGAGGCATTTTCCGGCCGGGAGCTGTTTGCCGACTACATGGCGCAGTGGACCGGCAACTATCTCGCAGCCGGCGGCACCGACGCCAGGCTCCCCGGCCAGCGCGGCGACAAGCTCGAACGCGAGGGCCGCGAGCGCGGCATTGCACTGCCCGAAGCCATCGCCCGCGAGCTGGGCGAACTTGGCCGGACCTTAGCCATCCCGTTCCCGGCGTAGCCGGATCTTCGGCGACATCAACGCGACATCAACGATATCCGGGCTACCGGCAGACGCTGGCCGCCCCTACCCCACCAACACACAGGCTGAATCCGTCCCATGAACGCCCCAATACTCCCCGACGAAGCCCGGAAGGCCATGGAGGCCGTGTCGATCGACGACAAATACGCGCTCGAATCCGGCCGCGCCTTCATGAGCGGCGTGCAGGCCCTGGTGCGCCTGCCGTTGCTGCAGCGCCGGCGCGATGCGCTGGCGGGCCACAACACCGCGGCATTCATTTCCGGCTACCGCGGATCGCCGCTCGGCACCTATGACCAGGCCATGTGGCAGGCCAAGAAGTACCTGGCCGACAACCACGTGGTGTTCAAGCCCGGCGTCAACGAGGAACTCGGCGTGACCGCCGTGTGGGGTTCCCAGCAGCTCGACTTCGACGCGGACAGCAAGAAGTACGACGGCGTGTTCGGCATCTGGTACGGCAAGGGCCCCGGCGTCGACCGCAGCGGCGATGCGCTCAAGCACGCCAACCTGGCCGGCACGTCGCGCCTGGGCGGCGTGATCGCGCTGGCCGGCGACGACCACGTGTCCAAGAGCAGCACGCTGGCGCATCAGAGCGACCACACGCTGATCGCCTGCGGCCTGCCGGTGTTCTTCCCGTCGAATGTGCAGGACATCCTCGACCTGGGCGTGCATGCGTTCGCCATGAGCCGCTTCAGTGGCCTGTGGGCCGGCATGAAGACCGTGCAGGAAGTGGTGGAATCGGGCGCGTCGGTGATCACCGACTCGGACCGCGCGCGCATCATCCTGCCGGAAGACTTCGCCATGCCCGAGGGCGGCCTGCATATCCGCTGGCCCGACGATCCTCTGGCGGCCGAAGCGCGCATGATGGAATTCAAGTGGCCGGCGGCACTCGCCTATGTACGCGCCAACCGCCTGAACCGCAACGTGGTCGAAGGCCCGAACGACCGCCTTGGCATCATCGCCAGCGGCAAGGCCTATAGCGACACGCGCCAGGCCCTGCTCGACCTGGGGCTCGATGACGCGACCTGCCGCGCGATGGGCGTGCGGGTCCACAAGGTCAGCGTGGTATGGCCGCTTGAGCCCGACAGCGTGCGCGACTTTGCTCGCGGGCTGCGCGAAGTGCTGGTGGTCGAAGAAAAGCGCCCGCTGATCGAACAGCAACTGAAGGACGAGCTTTATCACTATTCCGCCGAAGCACGCCCGGCCGTGTTCGGCAAGTACCACCACACCGACGGCGCCGGTGGCGAATGGAGCCACCGCAAGCCGGCCGAGGACTGGCTGCTGCGCGCCAAGGCCGACCTGTCGCCGGCACTGGTCGCCAAGGCCATCGCGCAGCGCCTCAAGGCATTGGGCGTGCCCGCCGACGTGGCCGCGCGCATGGATGTGCGCCTGCAGGAAATCGAGGCCAAGGAGCGCGCCACCGCCCAGGGCGATTCGCGCGCCGCCGACCGCTTGCCGTGGTTCTGCCCGGGCTGCCCGCACAACACCAGCACCAAGGTTCCGGAAGGCTCCGTCGCCACGGCCGGCATCGGCTGCCATGGCATGGTGGTCTGGATGGACCGCTCCACCACGTCGTGGTCGCAGATGGGCGGCGAAGGCGTCCACTGGATGGGCCAGTCGCCGTTCAGCAAGCGCCAGCACATGTTCGCCAACCTGGGCGACGGCACGTACAACCACTCCGGCCTGCTGGCGATACGCCAGTCGATCCACGCCGGCGTGAACCTGACCTACAAGATCCTGTTCAACAGCGCCGTGGCGATGACCGGTGGCCAGCCGGTGGACGGCGGCGAGCTCGATGTCCCCGCGATGTCGCGCGAGCTGCACGCCGAAGGCGTCCGCCAGATCGTGGTGGTCACGGACGAGCCGGAAAAGTACAAGGGGGTCGCCAACCTGGCCGCGGGCGTCACGGTGCGCCATCGCGATGAACTCGACGCCGTGCAGCGCGAACTGCGCGAAGCGAGCGGCGTGACCGCCATCATCTACGACCAGACCTGCGCCACCAAGAAGCGCCGCGAGCGCAAGCGCGGCACCATGCCTGATCCGGCCAAGCGTGTCGTCATCAACGAACTGGTATGCGAAGGTTGCGGCGACTGCTCGGTGGAAAGCAACTGCCTGGCCGTGCAGCCGGTGGAGACCGAGTTCGGCCGCAAGCGCAAGATCAACCAGGACACCTGCAACAAGGACTTCTCCTGCACCAAGGGCTTCTGCCCGAGCTTCGTGACCGTCGAAGGCGGCCAGTTGAAGAAGCCGTCGGCAGGCAGCAAGAAGCAGCCGGTCCCGGCCGACATCCCGATGCCCATGCTGCCCGATGCCGCCACGCCCCGGCGCATCGTCGTGGCGGGCATCGGCGGAACCGGCATCGTGACGATCGGCGGCGTGCTGGGCATGGCCGCGCACCTGGAAGGCAAGGGCGTGATCACGCAGGACGCCACCGGCATGGCGCAGATGGGTGGCTCGACCTGGAGCCACATCCAGATCGCCGCGAGCCCCGATGCCCTGCACGCCAGCCGCGTCGACATGGCGATGGCCGACCTGGTGATCGCCTGCGATACGGTAGTGGCTGCCAGCAAGGCATCGCTCGCCGCGATGTCGCCGCAGCGGACCTACGTGGTGCTCAACAGCCATGTCACGCCGACCGCCGCGTTCGTGCGCAATCCGGACTGGGATCCGCAGACCGCCGAAGCCGTGGGCCGCATTGCGCAGGCCGCCGGCAGCGACAACGTCGGTAGCTTCGATGCCGAGCAGGTCGCGAAGCAGGTCATGGGCCAGTCGATCTACGCCAACCTGATGATGCTGGGCTACGCGTGGCAGAAGGGCCGCGTGCCGCTGTCGCACGATGCACTCATGCGTGCCATCGAACTCAACGGCGTGCAGGTCGACAGCAACAAGGCCGCATTCGAATGGGGCCGGATGTGCGCGCATGACATGTCGCGCGTGCCGCTGAAGGCTGCCAACGCGCAGGTGATCCAGTTCGTGCGCAAGCCGACGCTGGACGATCTGCTGGGCCGGCACGTCGAGTTCCTCACTGTCTACCAGAACCGCGCGTACGCCGCGCAGTACGAGTCCCTGGTCGACCGCGTCAGGAAGGCCGAGACCGTCACGGGCGGGACCCGCCTCACCGAAGCCGTGGCGCGCTCGCTGTTCAAGCTGATGGCCTACAAGGACGAGTACGAGGTGGCGCGCCTGCACACCGACGCCGCGTTCCGCAAGCAGATCGAGTCGATGTTCGAAGGCGACTTCCGCCTGGTGCATCACCTGGCGCCGCCGCTGTTCGCGAAGAAGAACAAGGACGGCGAGCCGCTCAAGGCTGCCTATGGTCCCTGGGTGCGCAAGGCGTTCACGTTGCTGGCCCGCCTCAAAGGCCTGCGCGGCACTGCGTTCGACCCGTTCGGCTACACCGCCGAGCGCCGTGAAGAGCGCGCGCTGATCGCGGAGTACCGCGACTGCATCGCGGCGCTGCTGCCGAAGCTCACCGCGCAGAACGTTGAACTGGCGCTAGAGATCGCACGGCTGCCAATGGACATTCGCGGCTATGGCCACGTCAAGGCACGCAACCTCGCGGCCGCCGGTGCCCGCTGGGAACGGCTGAAGGCGCAGTGGGACGGCAGCGACGTGCGCGACGAAGAAATCAAGCCGACTGTGGCGGCCTGAACCAGACTGGTTAGAGAGGCCCCGCGCTGCAAGGACGGCGTGGGGACCATCCAACGATAACGAGGAGACAAGCCATGAAATCCGTACTGCACCGTGCCCTTGGCGCCATTGCGCTTGCCACCTGTGCCGCCAGCGCGCTGGCGCAGGGCGGCTACCCGAACCGCCCGGTCAAGATCATCGTGCCCTGGCCGGCAGGCGGCGGCGTCGATACCGTCACCCGCACCGTGGCCGAGAAACTGAGCGCAAGCCTGGGCCAGCAGTTCGTGGTCGACAACCGTCCCGGCGCGACGGGAAATATCGGCGCGGGTGCCGCAGCCAAGGCCACGCCCGACGGCTACACGCTGCTGGTCGCGAGCGCGCCGATGGCCATCAACGCGAGCCTGCAGAAGAACCTGCCGTTCGACCTGGGCAAGGACTTCGCGCCGCTCGGCCTGATGGCGAGTTCGCCTTACATGCTCGTGGTCAGTCCATCCGTTGCGGGCTCGGTCAAGGATCTCGTCGCCCGTGCGAAGGCGGAGCCGGGCAAGCTCAGCTACGCATCGGTCGGCCCGGGCACGCAGCAGAACGTGGTCAGCGAACTCTTCAAGGACATGGCTCGCGTCGATATCGTCCACGCGCCGTACAAGGGCGGCCCGCAGGCGCTCACCGACATGGTGGGCGGCCATATCCACATGATGTTCCACGGCGTGCCGGCGGTGATGCCGTTCGTGAAGGGCGGCCAGCTCAAGGGCATTGCGGTGGCGAGCAAGCAGCGCCTGCCGTTGTTCCCGGAGATCCCGACCATGGCCGAGGCCGGCTACCCCGGCATCGAGGCAAGCGAATGGTACGGGCTGGTCGCCCCGGCCGGCACGCCGAAGGACATCGTGGCCCTGCTGGGCAAGGAGATCGAGAAGGCGCTCAATGCGCCCGGCGTGCGCCAGCAGCTGGCGAGCAAGGGGTATGAGCCAGCTGCCCCGGGTTCGCCCGACCAGTTCGGGACCTTCATTGCCGCCGAGCAGAAGAAATGGGCACTGGCCATCAAGCAGACGGGATTCCGGCTGGAATAGCCAGGTTGAGCGGAGAACTGGCCAAGGCCATGCGCAACCCAGCCGTCCGGCAGCGCCTGACGAGCCAGGGCTTCGAGCCGGTTGGCGGTACCCCGCAGGCATTCGCCAGCCTGATCGAGGCGGATCAGAAGAAATGGCCCCTCGCCGTGCGTCGCGCCGGGCTTCAGCCCGAGTAGCGTAGCGGGAAACAAGATTAAGTCGACGGCGCCCGAAAGGGCCGTCATCGGTCAGATTCAGATTGAGACAACGCGGCAGCCGGACAAGACCTGCCGGCCCGCCGCGCCAGGAGAGTTGCAATGCCCCTCGACCCCACCACCATGGCCGCACCGGCGCACCCGCCGGTATCCAGCCACGACACGGACCAGAAGAAACCCATGTCGAAGGCGTCGGCCATTACGGCCATCACCATCGGCGGCGCGCTGGAACTGTATGACTCCGGCGTCTACAACTTCTTCGCCACGCTGATCATTCCGCTCTACTTTCCCGTGGGCAATCCGTTTGGCCAGCTGCTGCTGTCCTTCGGCACGTTCGGCGCGGGCTACCTGATGCGCCCGCTCGGCGGCCTGGTGATCGGCGCCTATGCCGACCGCCGCGGCCGCAAGCCGGCGGTGCTGCTGTCGATGTGGCTGATGGCGTTCAGCGCGCTGATCCTGGTGGTGACGCCACCGTATGCCCAGATCGGTGTCATGGCCCCGATCCTGATGATCGTGGCGCGGCTGGTGCAGGGCTTTGCGATCGGCGGCGAGATGGGCTCGGCCACCGCCATGCTGATGGAGTATGCGGACGAACGCTCGCGCGGCTTCTACACCAGCTGGCAGACGGCCAGCCAGGGCATTGCCGCCGTCTTCGCCGCACTGGTGGCGCTTGGGCTCACCCATTCCCTGAGCCCGGCAGCGCTGGAACACTGGGGCTGGCGCGCGGCATTCCTGATCGGCATTCTCGTGATTCCGGTCGGGCAGGTGATTCGCCGCCGTCTGGAAGAGACGCTGGAGCCGCCCGCCCGCAAGAAGGCGGCCGCCGGTGGCTGGAAGCTGATGCGCCAGCACTGGCGTGAACTGGTGGCCAGCGTGCTGCTGATGACGGGCCTGGCCGCCGCGGTGCACCTGATCGCCTACTACCTGCCCAACTATGCCAGCTTCCAGCTCAACATCCCGCGCGGTGACGCCGTCTGGGCGGGCTTTGTTGCCGCGGGCATGATGGTTATCTTCGGCCCCATCGCCGGCTGGATGAGCGACCGCTACGGGCGCCGCACCATCGTCTGGTGGTCGCGCGTGGCGCTGCTGGTGATGGCGTACCCGGCCTTCGTGCTGATCAACGCCTTCCCGACGCTGACGTGCCTGCTGGTGGTGGTCGGCTGCCTGGCGATCCCGATGGCGATGACCTCGCCCGCCACGCTGGTGCTGGTCAGCGAGGTGCTCCCACAGCGGATGCGCGCCACCGGCATGGCGGTGACCTACTACGTGGCCATCGCGGTGTTCGGCGGCTTCGCGCAGTTGTTCTCTACCGTGCTGATCCATATGACCGGGAGCCCTAATGCGCCGGCGTTCTACCTGATCGGCTGCGGATTGGTCTCGCTGCTGGGGCTGGCGATGGTGCCCGAGACGCTGGGGAGGAAGCTTTCCTGACGGGGCGGCAAGCGCATACTAACGGTTATTCGAGAATCGTTTGAAGACGCGCCAGCGCGTCTTCCACAACCTCCGCCGGTGCTTGTTCGACTTTTCTGGCACCGCACGCCTCGAGATCCAGCGTGCGTACCATGTTCACCAGCACGACACCCTGGGTCTCGGTGCCAGAACCGGACAGCGGCACGGCAAACCCGGCGAAACGCGCGAAATCGCCACCCTGCGTAATCGGCGCCACCAAGGCGACACCTAGTGCATTGAAGGCTGCGGGCGACAGCACGAGCGCAGGACGGAAATCGCCCTGTTGCTCGCGCCCCTCTGTTGGGTTCAAGCTCACCCGCACAATATTGCCGCGGTCATACTTCGCACGCCTCACCATACTTCGCGCCCGACCGGCTTTGCGCCACTCCAGTCGCCCAACTCGTCGGGCATCGGCGCCTTGGGGTCGCACTGAGCGACCAGTTCCTGGAGTGAGTACTTGTGCCGGGCGGGCTTGAGCATGATGCCATCCGGACGAACATCCACCGTTAGCTTGTCACCCAATGCCACCTTGAGTTGCTCGAGCAAGGTAGTGGGCAGGCGCACGGCCGCGCTGTTGCCCCATTTTTGAATCGACAGTTCCATCGCCAGCTCCTTTTTTGCGTAGAGCCATTGTAGACACATGCACGTGGCGGACCAAGTCTTGGTTTCTACATTGTAGATACTTAAAAGTGACAACGTGCCGATGGTGAATTTCTCGCCATACCGGGATCACAAGGGGTAATATTCCCGAGCCGCATCCTGCCCACTCTGTGATTGACGCTGCTCCGCGAGTTCATACCAGTGACGATCGCAGTCAAGCCGACGACTTTCTCCGAGGACAGTTATGAAAACGCTGTTTCTGCAGGCACCTTCATATGACGGCTTCGATGGGGGAGCGGGCTCGCGATTCCAGACCAAGCGCGAGATCCGGTCTTTCTGGTATCCGACGTGGCTCGCCCAGCCCGCCGCGCTGATCCCGGACAGTCGCCTGGTGGATGCGCCCGCAGACGGCCTGTCGCTGGAAGCGACCCTGGACATTGCCGAGCCGTATGAGCTGGTCATCATCCATACGAGTTCTCCGTCGTTCCCGAGCGACATCCAGTTCGCGGAACACCTGAAGCGGCGCAAGCCCGCGATCCTGATCGGCATGGTTGGCGCCAAAGTGGCCGTGGATCCCCACGGCTCCCTGACGGCAAGCGACGCACTCGACTTCGTGTGCCGCGAGGAATTCGACTTCACCTGCCGGGATATCGCGCAAGGCCTGCCGTTCGAATCCATTCCCGGGCTCAGTTATCGCCTGCCCGACGGTGGCATCACGCACAACGAGGCGCGGCCGATCCTGGAAGACATGGACCAGCTTCCGTTTGTCGCGCCGGTCTACAAGCGCGACCTGACGACCCGCAATTACTTCAGCGGCTACCTCAAGCATCCTTATGTCTCGCTCTACACGGGGCGCGGCTGCAAATCACGGTGCACGTTTTGCCTGTGGCCGCACACGGTCGGGGGACATCGTTACCGCACCCGTTCGGTCGACAACGTCCTGGAAGAGGTGAAGTGGATCCGGGACAACATGCCCGAGATCAAGGAGATCATGTTCGACGATGACACCTTCACCGACCTCCGGCCAAGAGCAGAAGAGATCGCCCGCGGCCTGGGCAAGCTCGGGGTGACGTGGTCGTGCAATGCCAAGGCGAATGTGCCCTACTCAACGCTCAAGGTGATGAAGGACAACGGGCTGCGGCTGCTGCTGGTGGGCTACGAATCCGGCGACGACCAGATCCTCGTCAACGTCAAAAAGGGCCTGCGTACCGATATGGCGCGCCGCTTCAGCGAAGACTGCCGCAAACTCGGCATCAAGATCCACGGCACGTTCATTCTCGGGCTCCCGGGCGAGACGCACGAGACCATCAAGAAGACGATCGAATACGCGAAGGAGATCAACCCTCACACCATCCAGGTGTCACTCGCTGCGCCCTATCCGGGGACGGTCCTTCACAAGCAGGCGGTCGAGAATGGATGGCTCAATGACAGCAAGGTCATCACCCTGCTCAATGACTCCGGCACACAGGCTTCGACGATCGGTTATCCGCACCTGTCGCGCGAAGAGATCTATCTTGGCGTCGAAGAATTCTATAAGCGCTTCTATTTCCGGCCATCGAAGATCTGGGAAATCGTGCGCGAGATGCTGATGAGCTGGGACATGATGAAGCGGCGCTTGCAGGAAGGCGTGGAGTTCTTCAGGTTCCTGCGCGCGCGCAAGGCATAGGGGAACGTCATCCAGGCGAAGGGCCGTTGGCTTGGCACGGTGACGCTCGGCGACGCGGAACCGGTATCCGACGCAGGCGGCTGGGCGCTGGCCCTGCGGCTTGAGCACAATGTCCGGCCGCTCTGGCACATTCCCATGCCCACGGGCACGCATGCGCGGCGCTGGGCGAAGATCTTCGCGCTGGCCGCGCTGCAGAAACTCTGAGGCAGGAGGCGTGCGATCGTGGCGACCAGCGTTCCGTCACGTTCAGGTGCCAGCGGACGCCAGGGTAAACAGGGCATAAACCATGGCAATCACCAGCATGGCACCTGCGAAGCCCAGATAGTATCTGGCACCGTGGTGCGGCGGATGAGGGACAAGAGGCTTCATTGGCCTCCCCTTGAAAAAGTTGCCCACGACTGCAGCATATCCCTCGGGTCCGCAAACAACCAAGCCACCGTGTGGCCGCTGCCACGTCGGCTCGCTGCGCTGTGCACCGTTGAGCGGGGATGGCGAGCCACTCGAATGTGACCGTGCGGCGACCGCGTTGGATTACGGAGAAACGGCGACCCTACGTTGCGAAGTCAGGAACATGACCAGGCCGAACAGCTGCAACCCTGCCATGCAGATCGCCGTCTTGACTGGGGAGTCCAGTAGCGGGACCAGCAGCGCCGACAAGAGTAGATTGCCGAACTGCTGGGTCGTGACATAACCACTGGACGCCAGCCCGCGCCGCGTGGGAAAGCAATCGAGCGCCAGAAGTTGCAGACTGGGTTGCGTGATGGTCATCCCGGCCGCAAAGACCGGCAGTGCAACCAGTGCCCAGGGCATGGCGGGGGCGTGCAAGGCGCATACGGCAACGTTGAAGGTACCGGCCAACAGCATGATGGCATGCCCGATCCACACGCTTTGCTCCGGACGGACCTGGCCGGCGATGCGATGCGATGCCAGGGCCCCGAACAGAATGCCTGCCACGATCGGGATGAATACCCAGCCGAACGATTGCGCGCCCAAGCCGAGATACTGGGTCACAAAGCGCGGAGCGGTAAAGACGTAGACATAGATGGCAACATTGACGCCGGCATTGGCTAGCGCCAGGGAGATGAAGCGGCCATGTGCCAGCATGTTCCCATAGGCGAGCGCGAGCGACATGGGATCGAGCGGATGCCGGCGCGCGCGCGGCAAGGTCTCCGGGACCCATAGCCAGCAGGCGGCAAGAAGCGATGCGGACACCAGCGCCAGGAAAACGAAGATGCTGCGCCATCCGATCCACAGCAATAGCCAGCCGCCGCAGACGGGTGCAAGGGCCGGCCCGAGTGCGAAGATCATGGCGACGAGTGCCATGACCTTCTGCGCCTTGATGCCGTGGAAAACATCCCTGACCATCGCGCGGCCCACGATCACGCCAATGCCGGCGCTGCCGCCCTGCAAGGCCCGCCCGACGTGAAGCCCCCAGATGCCGGTGGCACCCGCGCAGACCAGGGATCCCAGCGTGAACAGCGCGCAGCCGAGCAGGATCATCCGCCGCCGGCCGAGGGCGTCGGAGATGGCGCCGTGCCAGGGCATCATCAGCACGAACGGCAGCAGGTAGGCGGTCAGCGACTGCTGCACCTGCGCCCCGGTGACGTGCATGTCATCGGCAATGACCGGGAAGGCAGGCAAATAGCTGGCAATGGCGAATTGCCCGAGCATCGACAATCCGGCGACGACGGCAGCCATGGCAGCGACCCCCGGCATGGGCCCTGTGTGCGGCGTTTCGCCGGATGCCGGCATGGAGGGGGTTTTCATCGGGATGTCATGAGGTTGCCCTTGGCATCCGATGTCGTGGACATCTCCGTCGTAGTCCGGTGATGAACGAGTCGTTGAGTTCCATCGGTCTCCGTGCCAGGCTGGCGAAAGCTCTGCCTCGATCGTACGAGCATCGGAGACCGCAAAGATCACAATAGGCGCCATTGACTTGGCAATTCGCGCCACAAGGCGAGTCGTCAGCCCCCGACCGAGCCCAGCGGGGGTACGGTGTCATCGGCATCCGGCAGGCCCAGCGAGAATTTCACCGGAAACCGCAGCGCGATCGCGCCCTCTTCCGGCAAGTGGCGAATGAGGCCCCGTGCCTGGACGTGCGGATCGTCGAACAATTCCCCCGCCTCCAGCGACGGCGAGAACGGTACATCGAGGGTCGCGAACACCTGTGCCCACGCAGCCAGCGTGCGCGTGCGGAACATGTCCTGGAGCAGGCCATGCACCTCGCGCTTGTGCTGCTGGCGGCCGGCACGCGCGGCAAAGCGCGCATCGCGCAGTGCCGGAAATTCCGCGCCCATGGCTTCGCACAGGTTCGTCCAGAACTTGTTCTCCAGGATCCCAAGCGCCAGGTGGCGGCCGTCGCGGGTTTCGAACAGGTCGTTGTCCGGCATCACCATCGGCGCGTCGGCGGGACGGTCCGCGTAGTCGCGTGCGGCCCATGCCCCTTGCGCGGTCCACGACAGGATCGCGTCGTGGATCGACACGTCGAGATGCTGCCCATGGCCGCTGGCGCGCGCACTCATGATGGCCACGGCCAGCGACAGTGCTGCGTAGCCCGAAGCGGCATAGTCGGAGATGCGCGCGCGCGGCCGCGACACCGTGTCATGCACCTGCACCGGCACCGACCAGTAGCCCGCCAGCGCCAGGTAGTTCAGGTCATGACCAGCATGCTCGGCGTAGGGTCCTTCCTGGCCAAAGCCGGAAATCGAGCACAGCACGATGGCGGGATTCACCTCGGCCAGCGCCGCGTAGTCCAGCCCCAACCGACGCATCACGCCCGGGCGGAAGCCCTCGACTACCGCATCGGCCTCGCGCGCCAGCACCAGGAAGGCCTCGCGGCCCTCGGCAGTCTTCAAATCGAGCGCCACGGAACGTTTGCCGCGATTGAACTGCGCAAACACCGCCTTGCCGAGCTGGCGCGAGGTATCGCCCGTGCCTGGCTGCTCCACCTTGATCACGTCGGCACCGAGCTGCATCAGCAGGCTGGTGGCGTGCGGGCCGGGCAGCAACTGGCTGACGTCCAGGATCTTCACATTCTTGAGGCAGGACCACTCTGGTTTCATCCAACGCTCCCGGATTCAGCTGATATCGCCATTCATGCCGATCGAGCGCATCAGCGCCGCGTAGCGCGCTGTGTCGGCGGCGACCATGGCCTGGAACTGCGCCGGCGACGCGCTGCGGCGCACTTCGCCGGCGTTGGCCTTGACCTGCGCTGCCAGGCGCTGTCCGGACTGCAGCTCCGCCACGGCGGTGAACAGCCGTTGCGTCAGCTCGGCGGGAAAATGCGCCGGCGCGAACAAGCCACTCCAGTTGTCGATGGCAAACCCGGGCGGCAGCACCTCGGCCAGTGTCGGCACGTCGGGAAAGAACGGCGAGCGCGAGGACGAAGACACCGCGAGCGCACGCACTTGCCCGTTGCGCAGGTACTGCGTGGCGGTGGCGAGCACCGGCATGCCGAACTGGGTCTGGTGGCTCAGCATCGCCGAGAGGATTTCCGGCGCGCCCTTGTACGGGACATGCACGGCCTCGCAGCCGGCCTGGTGCAGCAGCGCCTCGACTGCAAGATGCGCGATGCTGCCCTTGCCGCCCGAGCCGTAGTTGAACTTGCCCGGCGCCTTCTTCATCGCCTGGATCAGTTCGGACGCGGTCTTGTAGGGCGAGTCCGCCGGCACCACCAGCGCGGTCGGGCCGCCCGAGATGGCGGAAATCGCGGTGAAGTCGTGCGCCGGATCGTACGGCGGCTGCCGGTACATATGCACGTTGATGACATGCGTATTCGCCAGCAGGCCGATGGTGTAGCCGTCGGCGGCGGCGCGCTTGAGCGCATTGGCGCCGATGATGCCGCCCGCGCCGGGCATGTTCTCGACCACCAGCGGCTGGCCGAGCCGCACGCCGAGTTCGGCCGAAACCGTCCGCGCCGTGTTGTCGGGGGAACTGCCGGCCAGGAAAGGAACGATCAGCCGGATCGGGCGGTTGGGATAAGCGGCGGTCGCGGCGGCCGCGGCCGTCGCCGCGCGCACCGGTGCCAGCACGGAACTCACGGCGGCTGCGCCTGCCGTGGCAAGCCATTGTCGGCGGTTCATGGTTGTCTCCGTGGCGGGCGCCGTGTCCGGCGCCCCCTGATGTCGTGATGGGTTGAAGCAGCCGTGTCGCGCGACGATCTAAGCCGCCGCCGGTGCCGGTTCAAGAATCGCCTTGGCGATGGTGTTGCGCTGGATCTCGCTGGTGCCGGTGAAGACGCGGAACATGCGCAGCTTGCGGAACGCCTGCTCGACCGGATGGCCGCGCGTGACGCCCACGTTGCCGTGGATCTGCACGGCCTTGTCGGCGACCTCGAAGCAGCGCTCCGACACGAACAGCTTGCACGCGGCGGCCTTCATGCGCAGGTCCGCGCCGGCATCGGCCAGCGCTGCGGTCTGCGCGATCATGCATTCGCAAGCCCACAGCGCCGCAGCCATGTCGGCCAGCATGTGCTGGATGGCCTGGAAGCGCGCGATCGGGCCGCCGAACTGGCGCCTGCGTCCGGCGTATTCCACTGATGACCGGTAAGCCTGCGTCGCCAGTCCGAGCATCGACGGGCAGTGCAACAGGCGGTTGACGTTGATGCGAGACATGCCGAGGCGGAAGCCATTGCCTTCGCCGCCGAGGATGTTGGCGCGCGGCACGCGCACGTTGTCGAAGGCGATGTCGGCGTCGATATGCTGGCCTGACATCGGCACATAGGCCTGCGTCACCGTCACGCCCGGCAGGTCGAGGTCGACCAGCACGGCGCTGATGGCCGGCGGCGACACGCTCGCGTCGGTCACGCACATGACGATGGCGAAGTCGGCGAACGGCGCACCGCTGATGTAGTGCTTGCCGCCGTTGATCACCAACTCGTCGCCGTCGGGCACTGCGGTGGTGGCGATGCTTTGCGCGTCCGAGCCCGAATGCGTTTCGGTCAGCGCGAAGCACGTCGACTTCTCGCCGCGGATCACGGGACGGAAGTAGCGCTGGAGTTGATCCGGCGTGGCGTACTTGAGCATATTGCCCACGCGCGGCGGGCCGCCGAGATCGCCCAGCACATGCGGCGCCAGTGTGCAGCCGCTGGCCGCGAGGTCCGCCTTCAGCGCGCACTGCTCGGCGATATTCAGCCCCTTGCCGCCAAGCGCTTCCGGCAGGCACGCGGCATAGAGGCCAAGCTCGCTGGAGCGGCGCCACACGCCGCGCAAGGTCTCGACGGGCCAAGGGTCTTCCGAGCCAAGGCCGAGTTCGCGCTCCAGCGGGCGCAGCTCTTCATCGATAAAGCGCCGGATGGCTGCGCGCGTTTCGAGCAGCGCGGGATTGGTCAGCGTATCGAACATGGTGGTGCTTTCCTCAGTTCACGCGGCGCGATGCGCCGTGCCAGTACGGCTCGCGCACCAGCTTGCGGGCCAGCTTGCCGCTGGCGTTCTTGGGCAGTTCATCGACGAAGTCGACCGAACGCGGCGACTTGTAGTCGGCAATCCGTTCGCGGCAATGCGAGATCAATGCCTGCGCGCTGGCCTCGCGTCCCGGGCGCAGCGTGACCACGGCCTTCACGCTTTCGCCCCAGGTGTCGTCGGGCACGCTGATCACGCAGGCTTCGAGCACGTCGGGGTGCTGGTACAGCGTGGCCTCGACCTCGGTCGGATAGACGTTGAAGCCGCCCGAAATGATCATGTCCTTCTTGCGGTCCACCAGGTAGATATAGCCCTGCGCATCGACACGCGCCATGTCGCCGGTGCGCAGCCAGCCATCGACCAGCACCTCTTGCGTCAGGGCGGGCTCGCCCCAGTAGCCCTGGAACACATCGTCGCCGCGGATCACCAGTTCGCCGATCTGGTCGACGTCGACCTCGCGGCCCTGGTCATCGACCACGCGCACTTCGGTCTCGCCTAACGCACGGCCGCACGAGGCCAGCCGCTCCGGGCACGATGCCATCGCCAGTGCATGGTCGGCGGTGGACAGGCGCGTGACGCCCGAGGTCGACTCGCTCGCACCATAGCCTTGCGACAGCACCGGGCCGATGCGTTCCCAAGCCTCGCGGATCCGTGCCGGCGCCATCGGTGCGGCGCCATAGGCGAGCGTCTTCAGGCTGCTGAGGTCTGCGCCGGCCAGCGTAGGCTCGGCCAGCAGCATGTTGATCATGGCCGGGACCATGAACACGTGCGTGATGCGCAGGCGCGCCACCTCGGCCAGGAAGTGCGCGGGCTCGTATTTCTCGAACAGCACCAGCGTGGCGCCGCAGTACAGGTAGGGCTGCATCAGCATGCCTGAGGCATGCGTAACGGGGCCGATCAGCGCCAGGCGATCGCCGGGACGCGGCGGGCTATCCATGCCCATCAGCATCTTGCGCAGTGCCGCCAGCCGGTTGCCATAGCTCTGCATGGCGGCCTTGATCTTGCCGGTCGAACCGGATGAAAAATGCAGCACGGCAAGGTCATCGGCTGCCGGCACGAGCTCCGTCAATTCGGTTTCCGCCTGGGCGAGCAGCGCTTCATAGCCGGCATAGCCCGGGGCGCCCTCGCCGACGGCGATGAAGGTCTCCACCGAGCCGAAGCCGGGCGTGGTGGACGAGTAGCCGGTGTAGCCCGGCCCCGCGATCAATACACGCGGCTTGCAGTTGTCCACCACGTCAGAGGCTTCGGCAGCCGTGAAACGCGGGTTCAGCGCAGCCTTCACCAGCCCCGCCTTGTACAGCGCGCATTCGATCTCGACCAGCTCCGGGCGGTTGCGTGACTGCACGGCCACGCGGTCGCCCTTGCGCAGCCCCAGCGCGAGTAGTGCGTTGGCGAGCCGCGTCGAGCGTTCATCCAGTTGCCGGTAGGTCAGCACCTGGTCCCGGTAGAGAACGGCCGGCAGGTCGCCCCAGTAACGCGCCGCGCGGCGCAGGAAATACGCAAAGCCCATTGGCGTCTCCGTGCTGTGTGATTCGTGTCTTGTGGTTGGGCTAAGTCTGTAAGATGAACGGCATTACCACAATGCGTTATTGGCTATAAAGTCATAACCGACAGGAATGCCATCATGGAGACACGCGACATCGAATACATCCTGGCCGTGGAACGCTGCCGGGGGATCGGCCGGGCCGCGGACTGGCTGGGCATCAGCCAACCCGCGCTGACCAAGGCCGTGCAGCGCGTGGAGGCGCAGGCCGGCCTGCCACTGTTCGAGCGCACCGCCAACGGCATGAGCGTCACCCACGCGGGTCGGCTCTTTATCGAACGTGCCCGCCGCATCCATCTGGAGTACGAAGACGCACTCAAGGAGATGCAGGGCATCCGCACTGGCGAACTCGGTGTGCTGCGACTGGGGTATTCGCCTTCGTTGCCGAATGCCATCGTGCTGAGCGCCTGCCGCCAGCTCGTGAAGGAGCGGCCGGTGGCGCGCCTGAAGCTGCGCCGCCGCCTGGCCCGTGACCTGATGGACCTGCTCGCGGCCGGGGAGCTTGACCTGGCGGTGGCACCGCTGCCTCGGCATGCAACCGAGGCCTTTGCCATCGAAGCGCTGTTCGACGACCGCCTGGTCGTGGTGGCCGATGAGTCCCATCCGCTGCAGCAGCAGCGCAACCTCGGCCTGGCGGACCTGGCCGGCCAGGAGTGGCTGCTGCCCGAAGGGCATATCGTGCTGCGCCAGCAGGTCGACGAGGCCTTCCGCCGGCGTGGCCTGCCGCCCCCTGCGCTGCGCGTGGAGGTCGACTTCGGCACCGCGTCGTTGTTCGCGCTGGTCTGCGGCACGCCGATGCTGAGCATTTCCAGCGCGCACGTCGAAGCCATCATGCCGGGGCTCAGGCCGCTGGACGTGGGGCTGGATGAACTGGACTTGCGGCGGCGCATCGGCGTGGTCACGCGAGCGGGCGCGTATCTCTCGCCACTGGCACAGCGCATGACCACCTTGCTGCGCGAGCAGGTCGGCTGAGACCGCTACTCTGCTGCGATAGCGAAACCGCTGGCCCGCGGCGCCGACTCCGTTTAAGATGCGCGATTATCGAACAAAACAAGCACCATGGAGACTACCCGCCCCCTTGGCATCGGCCAGGCCCAGGCCGATACGGTCCGAGTTGCCCGCCCCCAGTCCGACCTGCTCGGCAGTTTCTCCGGCGATCCGAACTTCATGCTGTCGCTCGCGCGCGGCCTGACCGTGCTCGAAGCCTTTTCCGAGCGCAAGCGCCCGCTCACGATCTCGCAGGTGGCGCAGCGCACGCAGCTGTCGCGCGCGTCGGTGCGCCGCTGCCTGTACACGCTCGAGCAGCTTGGCTACGTGAGCCAGCAGGACGGGCAGTTCGCGCTGCGCCCGCGCGTGCTGCACCTGGGACATGCGTATTTCTCGTCGACTTCGATGGTGTCGCTGTCGCAGCCGATCCTCGACAACCTGAGCGCGCGCATCCACGAGACCTGCACGCTGGCCATCCTGGACGGCACCGACATCCTGTACCTGGTGCGCTCGGAAGTGCAGCGCGTGGTCAGTTACTCGCTCGGCATGGGCAGCCGGCTGCCGGCCTATTGCACGTCCAACGGGCGCCTGCTGCTGGCGCACCAGCCACCGTCGGTGCTCGATGGCTTCTTCGAGCATGCCGACCTGCGCCCGCGCACGCTGCAGACCAAGGTATCGCGCCAGGAACTGGAAAGCTGCTTCGAGCGCGCGCGGGAGCTGGACTACGTGATCGTCGATGAAGAGCTGGAACCGGGCCTGCGCGCGATCGCGGTGCCGGTGCGCTCGGCCGCCGGCATCGTGCTGGCGGGCATCAGCGTGAGCGTGCGCGCGGCCAAGGTGACCGAGGCAGAAATGCTGACGCGCCTGCTGCCGCCGATGCGCGAAGCGGCCGCGGCCATCGGACGCCTGATCACGTCCTGATCAACGTGTGAACAGCCGGGGGTTTTGGTCACGCTTCGGCCGCCGGTGCTCGCCCGCGCGGCCCGTTTAGTGGCCGTCGGTCTGCCAATCCTCGAACGTCAGGCCGGCCACACGGGCAAACTCTCGCACGTTGTGCGTCACAAGGATCAGGTTGCGCGCACGCGCCTGCCCCGCAATCAAGACATCGTAGGGGCCAATCGGCGTGCCGGCAGCCGCCAGATGAGCCCGAATCTCGCCGGCATGCTGGGCGTCCTCGGCTTCCAACGGTACCACCTCCAACTGCAGGGCCTCGATCCGTGCCAGGTTCGCCGCCGCTCGCTGGCTCTTGTAAGCGCCGTAGTACAGCTCGTGAGCCACGATGGACGGGAGTCCGAAATCAGCCGGGAGCTGCGTGTGCAATCGCGCCAGCATGGCGGGCTCGCCCTTGAGCATCGCAATCACGGCGTTGGCGTCGAGCAGGTACTTCATTCGAACACATCCAGGCCGGGACGGTCCTGCTCTGGGGGCTGTGTGGCAACAGCCGCCTCGAAATCGGCGTCGACGGGGCCGATCAGAGGCGCCAGCCACGCCCAGTCTTGGGGGACGGGCTCGAGGATCACCGCCGCACCATGCCGACGGATCCGGACTTCGGCGCTGTCAAAGCGGAAATCCTTTGGCAGCCGCACGGCCTGGGAGCCTCCATGACGGAAGATCTTGGCACGTTCCATGTTCGCCTCCCACCGTATCTACAAAACATAGATATGTTAAGCAGATGAGGTCGGGGATGCAACTGGATGGCACGCGAGGTGCTTTGGTAGGCGCTTCACTTCTTGCTCCTCGTCGTGCCCGCATAGCATCTGGCGGCTTGAAGCCGCACTGCCACGATAGCGCATGCAAGCGGGCAATCGAGCGCGCCCCCCGCGTCAGCCGCGGTGCGCAAGCTCCAGCGAGAACACCAGCCGCTGCAGGAAGTTCTCCATGCGGCCGTCCGGGCTGACGAAGGCGCAGCCGTAGTGGTGAATGGCGCTGTCGTCGTTGCCGACCAGCCAGTGGCCCACGATCTGGAGGTCGACGTCTAGCTTGCCCAGCTCGCGGAAGTCCAGCCGGCAGCGGCTCACCATGGTGCCGACCGGCAGCTTGTCCACACCCACGGTCCTGGAGCGCAGGCCCACGCCAGAGAGTGACAGGTCGGCGATGTCCAGCGCCAGCACGCTGTTGTCCGGGTTGCGGATCTCGCAGCGGTAGCCCTTGGTCACCAGCGTGCGCGCGCGGAAATGGCGACGGCGCTGGAAGTGGTAGAGCTTCTCGGGAAACTCCACGATAAAGGCCGGACCTTCCTCGTAGCGCGTGGCCGACGGCCGGCCAACCATGAAGTTGACCGGCACGCCGCGCAACAGGCCCGAAAAGGCGTTCTCGTCCGAGGTCATCAGCGCGTGGCGCTCGGCATCGGCGTTGCACCAGTCGAAGATAAAGGTGCGGTTGACCGGGTCCATGTGCAGCACCGACGTCACGAACTGATGGCCCGTGCGCGTGCGCACCGTGATCAGGCACTTTTGCCAGGACAGGTCCCGCAGCACCGTGCCGATCTGCGAGGTATGGGTCAGGCGGTAGCGCTCGTCAGGCAGCGCCGCGCCGGCCTCCGTGTCGGTTTCGTCTTGCGGGCCGGAACCGGCTTGGGTGGACTCGGAGGAATCTTGGAAGCTCATGGAATCACGCAACATCAGAGTGGCAGCACCGCGCGTTGGCAGGGGCGCCGCGGCAGGATCGGCTTGCGGCCCGAGCGCCGCATATTAAGGGGATGCTCCATTGGACGGCAAGACTCATGGCATGGGCTTCGGCATTCTGTGGCGAAACTTGAGCACAGACTTTTGAGGGGTAGCGCTTGCGCCGCTTTCGCGCTGCGGCGGGGCGGATTCCGTTCACGCAGAAACGGGTACGCTTGCCATCGTGTGCGCTTCGCCGGGGTCGACGAGCGGCCACGCGCCGATCGGCGCGTGCGTGGCACCGTGCCGGTCCAGGCGGCTCTCGAACAGGACGAAGCGCCGTGCCTGCCAGGGCGGCATGGCAAGCTCCCGATGCGCGGCCACCCAGTCGCGCAGCATCGCGTCGGGGACGGCCGGGCGGCACCGCGCGAGCGTCAGGTGGGCGCGGAAACGGCGCCGCTCGGGCGCGATGCCTTCAGCCTGCAGGCAATCGGTCACGGCCACATGGAGCGCGTCGAGCGCGGGGCATGGCGCAAGGCCGGCCCACAGCACGCTGCCCTGCTGGCCGCGAAAGCGTCCGGCGCCCGTCACGCGCAGCGCGAAATCCTCGGCCGCCAGCGTATCGAGCGCGGCGGTGATGCGTCCGGACTGCCCCGCATCGCACTCGCCCAGGAAACGCAAGGTCAGGTGCACCTGCGCGGCTGGCGTGGGGCGGATGCCGCTTGCCGCCGGCACGATGCCCACCAGCTGCGCCGCCACCGCCGGCGGTGTTTCCACGGCGATAAACAGGCGGGCCATGCTGGCTGCGCTGCCGCGCCTACGCTAACGCCAGCGCGCACTGCTCCATGATCGGCAGGCGCGCGGCCGCGGCAAAGCCTTCGAGTTTGAGCAGCGCGCGCTTGCGGTCAGTGCCGCCCGCATAGCCAGTCAGGTCCCCGTCTGCGCCAAGCACGCGGTGGCACGGCACGATCACCGACAGCGGATTGCGCCCCACCGCGCCGCCGACCGCGCGGACATGGCCATGCGGCAGTTCGAGCTGCCGGGTCAGCTGGCCGTAGGACACGGTCTCGCCAAACGGAATGGCACGCAGCGCCTCCCACACGCGCATCTGGAAGTCGGTGCCCGCCAGCCGCAGCGGCACCGAGAACGCTTCGAGCGACCCATCGAAGTAGGCGGCGATCTGCGCCGCCACGTCGTCGAACAGGCGCGCGGTGGCTTCGGGCACGGCGCCCGGCACCGCGCCGTGCGGATAGTACTTCTGCCCGTCGAAATAGACACCTGTCAGGAAGCTGCCCTCCGCGCGCAGCAGCATGGCGCCAAGCGGGCTGTCGATCAGGCGGTAGCTGGTCATGTCGTCACCTCGATATCGGAATTGGCAGGAGTCATGGCTGCCAAAGGTACCACTGCGCCGTCGCCCTGTGACTTCATCGCTTCATAGCGATGCCACAGGTGGATGGCGGCATACGCGCGCCACGGCGCCCACTGCGCGGTGCGGGCCTGCATGGCGCGCACGGTGTTCACGCCCAGCACCTTGCGCAACGCATAGTCGGTGCCCGGGAACGCGTCGGGCCAGCCTAGCGCGCGCATGGCGACGTACTGCGCCGTCCAGTCGCCGATCCCGTCGATCTCGCGCAGCGCCGCCACGGTTTCTTCGGGCGCCGTATGCGGCTCCAGCGGCAACGCGCCGCTGGCGACGCGCTGCGCGAGCGCGCGCAGCGTACGCGCCTTGACCGGCGACACGCCGGCGGCGGCCATCGCGGCATCGGGCAGCGCGGCGAGCGCCGCAGGCGATGGAAAGCACTGCTGCAGCGGCGTACAACCATCGATCGGCATCGCCGCGGCTGGCAAGGCATCTCCCGCCGCCTGCGCGAGCCGCGCCAGGATGCGCCGTGCCTGCACCACCGAGATCACCTGGCCGATCACGGCGCGCACCGCGATCTCGAAACCATCGACGCTGCCCGGCAGCCGCATGCCCGGCACATCGCTGGCCAGCTCGCCGAGATGGCGGTCGACGATATCGGGCCGGCAGCCAAGGTCGCACAGCCGCCGCACCTTGCCCAGCGCTTGCGGAATCACGCGCGCGAGCGAGGCCGACAGGGTCACGCGCAGAACCGACCGCGCAGGTACATGGTCCAGCCGCAGCCAGCCGCGATGCATCACGCCGCCGGCTTCCACCGCGAGCGTGCGGGCATAGGCGCCATCGCGCACCTGCTCGATGCCATCGACCGCGCGCACGGCCAGGAAGCCCAGCAGCGCCTGCCACGCCAGCGGCGGGCGGTAGCCCAGCTCGAACACCAACCGGTCGGCCACGCCGTCGGACGCGCGCTTGCGCAAGGCCATCGGCGTCAGCCCGTAGCGCGTGCGCAGCACGTCGTTGAAGCGCCGCACGCTGCCGAAGCCCGCGGCCAGTGCCACTTCGGTGACGGGCAACGCGGTATCGGTCAGCAGGCGCTTGGCCAGCAGCAGGCGCTGCGTCTGCACGTACTCCAGCACCGACACGCCGAACTGCGCCGTGAACAGGCGATGCAGGTGGCGTTCGGTCACGCCGATGCGGGCCGCCAGTGCGGCCACGCCGGCATCGGCCATGAAGCCTTCGTCGATCAGCGTGGCCGCGGCCTGCGCCAGGCGGCCGGACAGATCGGCCAGCCCGTGGCCGGGCGCCAGTTCGGGTCGGCAGCGCAGGCACGGGCGGAAGCCTTGCTTCTCCGCCGCCGCGGCGCTTTCATAGAAGGTGCAGTTCTCGCGCTTCGGGGTACGCACCGCGCACACGGGCCGGCAATAGATGCCCGTGGACGACACGCCGACAAAGAAGCGGCCGTCGAAGCGGCGGTCGTGCGAGGCCACGGCCTTGTAGCAGGTATCGGGATCGAGTTCCATGCAGGCATGCTACCGCTTCAGGCGGGCCCGCACCCGCTGGATTCGGACATTCCGTTCTGGCCAGCGACCGTGCCATGGAGCACAGTTGCAGCTACGCAGTCCGGCTAGAATCACCAGCCTGTGCTGTTTCCCGGAGATTCCATGCGCACCGCAATACCGCTTCCGCTGACCTGCTCGCTCGCGCTCGCGGGGCTGCTATGGCTGGGCTTGCCAGCGGCTGCCTCAGCCGCGCCGGCCACAGCCGCAGCGGCGGCCCAGTCGGCGGCAAGCGCGGTCGAGGTCACCTCGGTCGAGGGCATCACCGAGTACCGGCTGCCCAATGGCCTGCGCATCGTGCTCGCGCCCGATGCGGCCAAGCCGACCACCACGGTCAACATGACCTACCTGGTCGGCAGCCGCAACGAGAACTATGGCGAGACCGGCATGGCGCACCTGCTCGAACACCTGCTGTTCAAGGGCACGCCCACGCTGCCGAGCAAGACCATCCCGACCGAGTTCGCGCGGCGCGGCATGTCATCCAACGGCACCACGGCGCAGGACCGCACCAACTACTTCGAGACCTTCACCGCCAGCGACGACAACCTCGACTGGGCGCTGCGCATGGAGGCGGACCGCATGGTCAACAGCTTCGTCTCGCGCGCCGACCTCGACAGCGAGATGACGGTGGTGCGCAACGAGATGGAGATGGGCGAGAACAGCCCGGGCCGCATGCTGATCCAGCAGATGATGTCCGCCTCGTACCGCTGGCACAACTACGGCAAGGCGCCGATCGGCGCGCGCAGCGACGTGGAGCAGGTCAGCATCGACAACCTGCGCGCGTTCTACCGCCGCTATTACCAGCCCGACAATGCGGTGCTGGTGGTGGCCGGCAAGTTCGATCCGGCGTGGGCGATCGCGCGCATCGAACGTTATTTCGGCCCGATCGCGCGCCCGACGCGCGTGCTGCCGCCCGAGCACACCGTGGAACCGCCGCAGGAAGGCGCGCGCGAACTCGTCGTGACGCGCCCCGGCGACAGCGGGCTGGTGGCGGCGCAGTACCACGTCAGCGCCGGCGCCCACCCCGATACCACCGCGCTGTCGATGCTGACCATCATCCTCGGCGACACGCCCGGCGGGCGCCTGTACAAGGCGCTGGTGGAGCAGAAGAAGGCCACCTCGGTCGGCACCTCGTTCAGTGCGATGAAGGACCCCGGCACGCTGCTCTTCATGGCCGAGACATCGAAAGACCAGTCGCTGGCGGCGGCGCGCGCGGGGCTGATCACGCAGGTCGAGGGCTTCGCCGAAGCGCCCGTGACGCCCGAGGAGCTGGAGCGGGCGCGCGTGCGCATGCGCAACGCCTACGAGCACTACCTGAACGATCCGGGCGCACTCGGCATTGCGCTGTCGGAGGCCATTGCCAAGGGCGACTGGCGCCTGTTCCTGATCGCGCGCGACCGCATCGAGACCGTGACGCTCGAAGACGTGCAGCGCGTCGCGCTCAACTACTTCCAGACTTCGAACCGCACGGTGGGCGTGTTCCTGCCGCAGGACAAGCCGCTGCGCGCGCAGATTCCCGCGACACCCGACGTGGCCGCGCAGGTGCGCGGCTACCAGGGCAAGCCGGCGCTGGCGGCGGTGCCGGCGTTCGATCCGAGCCCGGCCAATATCGAGGCCCACACGCGGCGCCAGACCCTGGCCAACGGCATGCAGCTGGCGCTGCTGCCCAAGCCCACGCGCGGCGGCGTGGTCAACGGCACGCTGATCCTGCGCATGGGCGATGTCCAGAGCCTGCAGGGCCTGACCACGGTGGGCGACCTGACGGCATCGATGCTCAAGCGCGGCGCCGGCAACATGGACCGCCTGCAGCTTGCCGACCGCATCGAGGCCTTGCGCGCGCGCGTGATGGTCTCGGGTGGTTCCGAGCGCGTCACCGTCAGCTTCGAGACCCGGCGCGAACAGCTGCCGGAACTGCTGGCGCTGGTGCGCGACATCCTGCGCGCGCCCACCTTCCCGCAGGCGGAATTCGACACGCTGCGCCGCACCGCCATCGCCGATATCGAAAGCGTGCGCCGGCAGCCGGGCGTGATGGCCTCCGATGCGCTGGGCCGCCATGGCGACCCCTACCCGGTCGGCGATCCGCGCCACGCGCCCTCGTTCGACGAGACCATTGCCGCGCTCAATGCCGCCACGCTGGAGCAGGTGCGCGATTTCCATGCGCGCTTCTACGGGTCGGGCAATGCGCAACTGAGCCTGGTGGGCGACTTCGACGCCGACGCGGCCACCACGCAGGCGGCCGAGCTGTTCGGCGACTGGCGCGCGCAACAGCCGTTTGCGCGCGTGGAGCGGCCCTTCGTGGCGATTGCCCCGGCCGACTTCACGCTCGCCACGCCCGGCAAGGCCAACGCCGTGTACGTCGCCGCCGAACCGATCGACCTGGTCAGCGACCACCCCGACTTCGCACTGATGCTGATCGCCAACCGCGTCTTTGGCGGCGGCTCGCTGCGCAGCCGCCTGGCCGACCGCCTGCGCCAGAAGGAAGGGCTCAGCTATGGTGCGTCGAGCTGGGTGAATGTGGGTGCGCTGGACCGAGCGGGCCGCTTCGGCCTGCAGGCGCAGTATGCCCCGCAGAACCTGGAGCGCCTGCAACGGGCCGTGTCCCAAGAGCTGGAGCGCTTCGTGCGCGACGGCATCAGCGCGCCGGAACTGTCGGAAGCCGTCAGCGGCATCCTGCAGCAGGGCATGGTGAGCCGCAGCAGCGACGGCGCATTGGCCGGCGCCCTCGCCAATCAGCTTTACCTCGGCCGCACCATGGCCTACACCGAAGAACTGGAAGCGCGATTGCGCGCGGCCACGCCCGAGGCGGTGAATGCGGCGATTCGCAAGTACGTGCGCCCGGACGGGCTGTCGCAAGTCTACGCGGGCGACTTCGCTACCGCACCGGCTCCCGATGGCGCCGCGGCAGGCGAGGCGCCGGCTGTGCGCCCGTAGCCGCTGTCACGCAAGCGACAAGGAGACAGGCCACAATCGGCCGACGCTCCGGCATCCGGGCGTGGGAGCGGGGCAGCCCCTTGCCGTGCCCTGGTGTTGACTGTATATTCGTACAGTATAAGTAGAGATAAGAGGTGTGGATGTCAAACGTGCGGGCTGGCAGCAAGGCGGAAGCGCTCCGGCTTCTCGCCGCGGAAGGCGTGCTGGGTCTGGAGCTGGACTACGAGACCGGATGGCAGGACGCCGTCGAACTCGGCAGGCTAGGGGAGAAGCGCGGCATCAAGGTGCAGTATCGCGGCCAGGAGAGTGTCGCCGTACGCTCGCGCGAAGCGCTGATCGAGGGCCTCGCCAAGGTCAAGGCAACGTTCCGGCAACGTAACCTGTACTGCCAGTTCGACCTCGGCACGCTGACGGACCACGAATTGCTCGATCTCGAAGCCCGGGCCACACGGCTTGGCGACTACATTCTTGCCGGACACCTGCTGCGGGACGTGGACTGCGTCTGGCCCGCCGAATAAGGCGCTGACGCCGGTTCCTCCAATAAGGCGCTGACGCCGGTTCCTCCAATAAGGCGCGGGCCCCGCTTCCTCCAATAAGGCGCGGGCGCCGGTTCCGAATCCTCCCAAAACGAACATGCCGCCAACCGGCGGCATGATTGCTTCATAGCGGGCAGCGAGTCACTCAGTGCCAGACGCGCGCGGCATTGGCCCAGCGCGCGGCGGCTGACTGCACCATCGCATTGCCGGCGACTTCCTCGACAACGGCTGCGCACGGGGTTGCCCCCGGCTGGATCGCGGTATGCCAGAGCACCGTCGAGACCAGCGTCTGGCAGTGGCGACGCTCGCCATGGGCGAGCGCCAGCAGGCGCTCATAGCCATCGATCACAATCAGCCGGTCTCCGGCCTGTGGCCGCATTTCCAGCGCATACAGGTGGTCGCATTCGCAATGCATGCGGCCCCCGCTTACCGCCACCACGATCGCGCCGGGCAGGGCGATACCGCTGGCATGCACGTCTTCACGCAGGCGCTCCAGGTGAGCATGCGCGCGCGGATCGCGCGCCGCCGCCAGGTCGCCGGGCATGGCACTTAGCGCCATCAGCTCGGCCGGCGACACCGCCAGCGTGTAGGCCGGAAAATCCGTCCGGTAGGTCGCCACCACGGCGCGCAGGCGACGCACGCCACGGCCATCCTGAGGGCTGCCCGGGTCGCGTCCCGAAGCCGTGACCGTCATCAGTCGCGCAGCAGGTGCTTGGCGATGATGACCTGCTGGATCTGCGTGGTGCCTTCGTACAGGCGCAGCAGGCGCACGTCGCGGTAGAAGCGCTCGGCCGTGTACTCGGCGATGTAGCCGGCGCCGCCATGGATCTGCACGGCACGGTCGGCGATTCGGCCAACCATTTCGGTGCAGAACATCTTGGTGCACGAAGCCAGCATGCTGACTTCCGGATCGCTCTTGCCGGCCGGCTTGGCGTCATAGCGCTGCGCGCAGTCGCGCATCATCGACAGGCCCGCGTACAACTCGGCCTGGCTGTCGGCCAGCATGCCCTGGATCAGCTGGAAGTCGCCGATCGGCTTGCCGAACTGCTTGCGTTCCTTGGCATAGGCCACGGCGTCGGTGATCAGGCGGTGCGCCATGCCGCAGGCCAGCGCCGACAGATGCAGGCGACCGCGGTCGAGCACTTTCATCGCGGTCTTGAAACCCACGCCAGGCACGCCGCCGATGATGTTGGCGGCCGGCACGCGGGCGTTTTCCAGCACCACGTCGCAGGTCTTGGTGCCGCGCTGGCCCATTTTCTTGTCCGGCTTGCCCAGCGAGATGCCCGGGGTGTCGGCCGGCACAATGAACGACGAGATGCCGGAGGCACCGGGACCGCCCGTGCGCGCCATCAGCGTGAAGGCACCGGCGCGCGGCGCGTTGGTGATGAAACGCTTGGTGCCGTTGATGACGTAATGGTCGCCGTCCAGCTCTGCCCTGGTCTGCAGCGAAGCGGCGTCGGAACCGGCGTTCGGTTCGGTCAGCGCAAACGAGATGATCAGCTCGCCGCTGGCGATCTTCGGCAGGTAGGCCTGCTTCTGCGCTTCGGTGCCATCCATCAGGATGCCCTGCGAGCCGATGCCGACATTGGTGCCGAACACCGAACGGAACGCGAACGCGGTGTGGCCCAGGTCGTAGACCACGTCGCATTCCTGCGACATCGACAGGCCGATGCCGCCGTAGTTTTCAGGGATGGAGATGCCGAACAGGCCCATTTCCTTCATGTCGGCGACGATGTCGGCCGGCACGTCGTCGAGCTCTTCGAGCGTGTCTTCAGCCGGCTTCAGGCGTTCGTCGATGAAGCGCTGCACCGAGGCGCGCAGCAGGGCAAAGGATTCCTGGTCAAGGGCCATGTTGGTTCTCCGATCAAGCCAATTCGACAGTATGGGCGCCAATGGTACGCGCACTGCCTGATTTGACAATCCACCCGATATTGGACAGAAGCGTCAACAAAATTTGACATTCAACCGCGTGTGACGGCGAGTAGTCCTGCCAGACCGATGGCCATTGCCGCGAGTGCATCGCCGGCGATCATCCCGCCGCCAACCAGCGACGTGGTGCTCATGTCGTCCGGCATGGACCGGCTTGGCCGGCGTGCCCCGAACCGTTCGGCGAGGCCCGTCACGACGCCGCCAGCCGCCATCCATGCCGCGGCGGGCAGGTTGACGAAGCCGCCGAACGACGAGGCATAGGGAGAAGGCAGCAAGACGGCGTCCAGCGCGAAATCCAACGTCCGGCCCGCTTTGCCCGATTGTGCGAAGCGCCGGTAGCGCGCGTGCGCCCGCAGCCCCTTGCGCAGCACTTCCGTCACCAGGCCAATCGCCACCCCGATAACCACGGCAAGGTGCTGGTAGCCGCGCGCCTCGGCCAGCCCGCGCAGCACGCCGACGATCTTGTAGGTCATGGCCGAGGTCCAGCGCGCCGGCTGCTGCGCGGCCGTGAGCACGGTCTGGTCCAGCGCTAGCACCGGATACGCCTGCATGAACAGCCGCGCCAGCACCACGGCGAGCAGCGCGCCGACGATGATCCCGGCAACCTGGTAGCCGAACTGCACCATGCGGTTGCTGCCCAGGCGCCAGCCGGTGGAGCGGTCCTGCTGCATGTCGCAGGCCTCGGCGGTGGACACCAGCAGCACCGTCGCGGCGATCAGGCCGACATGCGGCGCGCGCAGCCCGGCGGCGGCCATCAGGATCACGCACAGCACGAATGCCGACGAGATCGGGTTCTGGTCGACCATGCCGACGGAAATGCCATTGACCAGCGCGAACACCAGCACCAGCAGCACCGCCATGAGCTGGTAACCGAGCGGCTGGCCGAACCAGGCCACGCCCGCGGCGACCACGGCCGCGCCCCACAGCAGCACCCATGCCGCCACCCAGCGCATGTCAGGCCCGCTGGCTTGCCGCGTCGCGGGCGCGGCGCCGCCACGCCACTGTCGCCACGCACGCACCAGCAGCAGCGAGACGTCGACCACCGCCGCCCCCACGATCATGCCGAGCGCGATCAGGAAGGTGATCTTGCGGAAGGGCTCGCCCGGGGCCAGCCAGCCGATCGAGACGAAGGTCGGGGTCATCGCCCATCCCGCCAGGCCGCCGGTCAGCGCGGCAATGCCGATGCGCGCGCCGACGATCATGCCGGCGCCGAGGGTCGAAGCCGACACATCGAGCGCCGCCAGCGGCGCCAGCCTGGAGAGCCACAGGCCGCTGGCCAGCCCCGCCGCCATGCCGCCCGCCAGCCGCGACACCGAGCGGCGCAAGAGCTGCCGATCGGTCAGCGCGCGCAGGATATTCGCCACTGCCAGCCCGGACGGGAAGGTGAGCTGCATGCGGTCCACCAGCAGCGGCGTGTACAGCATGCCGACGCCGACGCCATACATGCCGATGCACAGCATGTATCCGACCAATTGCCATAGCGGCGGCTGGGCCAGCCCGAGCCAGCTCATCGCCTGGATCACCACGGCCATGCCGCCCATGCCGGCGACCGATGCGGCCGCCGTCTGGATGTAGTTGGCGCCATGCCGCCCCGAAGCACCGTAGCCGCAGGTCACCACCGAGCCAAGGATGCCGGCCAGCACCTGCCCGCCCACGAAAAAGCCGAGCGAGAAGTTCATATAGGCCGCGGCAATGCCGCCCAGCGGCCCGAGCACCAGCATGCCCGCCGCGCCGAGCAGAAGATGGTATGGCCAGCTTCCCGGCGCGGGCAGCCAGTGCAGGCGGGGAGCGGCTTCCGATGGGACTGAGGGCATGGCGAAGGGCGGCGTGCCTGACAAGTGCTTCAGGCAAAGCATAGGCGAGAGCCGGCTCCGCCGGGGTTTTCACTAGTTTCGTGCGCAACTATATTGTCGATATAGTTGCGCCCACAACTACATTGCAGAGGGTGTCCATGCCAGACCTTTCCGTCCCCGCTTGCGCGGCCATGCCCGCGCCGCCTGCCACCGGGCCGCGCCCATGGCCTTCATCCGTCCCGGTTCTCATCGCCGGCGGCGGCCCGGTAGGGCTGGCATTGAGCGCCCTGCTCGCGCGGCAGGGCATTGACTCGCTCGTGGTGGAGGCCGATGACGGCTACTGCGCGGGCAGTCGCGCCATCTGCATGTCGCGCCGTTCGCTGGAAATCCTCGGCTGGGTGGATGCCGACCAGGCCACCGTCGACAAGGGCCTGCCGTGGGTCGGTGGGCGCAGCTACTACCGCGATGCCGAGGTCTTGCATTTCCGCATGCCGAGCGAACCGTGCGAGCGCTTCGCACCGATGGTCAACATCCAGCAGTACTACCTGGAGGCCTTCGCCCACCAGGCCGCGCTGGCCTGCGGTCCGCACGCCGACGTGCGCTTCGGCGCGCGCGTGGCCGCCGTGCGCCACGATGCCGATGGCGTCAGTGTGGACATCGAGACCGCGCAGGGCAGCCGGCAGGTGCGTGCCCAATGGCTGGTCGCGTGCGACGGCGGCCGCAGCACCGTGCGCGAACAGCTTGGCCTGCGCATGGAAGGCGCGCAGTACGAAGGCCGCTACGTGATCGTCGACATCGTGCAGAAGACGCGCCGCGAGGTGGAGCGGCTGGCCTGGTTCGATCCGCCGTCGAATCCGGGCTCCACCATCCTGATGCACCGCCAGCCCGATGACGTCTGGCGCATCGACTACCAGATCCGCGACGACGAGGACCCCGTCGAAGCCGTCAAGCCCGAAAACGTGCTGCCGCGCGTGCAGAGCCACCTCGACATGATCGGCGAGACCGAACCGTGGGAACCGCTGTGGATTTCGATCTACAACGCCAAGTGCCTCACGCTCGATGCGTACCGGCACGGCCGCGTGCTGTTCGCCGGCGATGCCGCACACCTGGTGCCGATCTTTGGGGTGCGCGGGCTCAACTCGGGGCTGGACGATGCCGGCAACCTGGCCTGGAAGCTCGCCTCGGTCATCGCGGGCCGCGCCGACGCGAGCCTGCTCGATTCCTATTCGACCGAACGCGTTCACGCCACGCGGCAGAACATCGCCTACGGCGCCAAGAGCACGGAGTTCATGGCGCCGCCCAATTTCGCCTTCAGCCTGATGCGCGAGGCCACGCTGCGCCTGGCGCTCGATCAACCGGCAGTGCGTTCGCTGATCAACCCCCGCCAGTCGGCGCCGATCGCCTATACGGGCGCGGGCTCGGCGCTGAACGGTCCGTCGGACTTCGGCGACGATTGTCCCGGCGCCGCACCCGGCATGCCCGCGCCGGAAGCGCGACTCGATGGCGAACACCTGACCGCCAGCTTCGGCCAGCGCTTCACGCTGCTGTGGTTCGGCGATCGCGCGTCCGTGCCGGCTGAACTGGCGGCCTTTGCGCAGACGCATGCGGCCAACGTGCAGCTTCGCGTGGTGGTTCCCGCCGACAGCGTGCCAACGGACGGCGCACTGGCCGATATCGACGGCCACGCCTTCACACGCTATGCCGCGCAAGCGGGCACGCTGTACGTGATCCGTCCCGATGGCTATGTGCTCGCGCGCTGGCGCGCGCCGCTTGCGGCGCAGGTACGCGCCGCCCTCGCCCCTTTCCTGCAAACCCGCGCTGACGGAGCCCGCCATGCAAGCTGAAGAACTCGACCTCGCCTACACCCGCTTGTGCGAAGCCGTGGCCGGTGTCGGCCAGGACAAGGCGTCGCTGCTGCTCGCCATGGTTTGCCTGGGCCTGATGAGCCGCCAGGATGCACTGGACCCGGTGCTCGCCTTGATCGAAACCGCCCGGGCGCGGGTGTAAACTTCCGCTCCCCTGCACGGATCCGCTATGAAAGCCCTGCCCCGCCTGGACCAGTTCCTGACTTACCGCCTGCACCAGGTCAACAAACTCAGCGACAAGGACAGCGCCTACGCCTACCTGGAGCAATGTGGCCTGCTGCTCAGCGAAGGCCGCTGCCTGGCCGCCATTGGTGCGTTCGCGCCGCTGTCGGTCAATGCGCTGGCGCAGAAGGCCAACCTGACCAAGGGCCAGGCGAGCCGCTCGGCGCAAGCGCTGGTCGATCGCGGCCTGGTCAGCAAATCCGCGAGCGAGGCGGACGGGCGCGGCGTGGTGCTCGAGCTAACGCCGCAAGGCAAGCCGATGTATCGGCAGGCCATTGCGATGATCGCCCGCCGCAACGAGGAAATCTTTGGCTGCCTGAACGAGCAGGAGCAGGCGGTGCTGGGCGGCTTGCTCGACAAGCTGGTGGCGCACGCCACGCGTGACGACCAGTCCGGCGACGCTTAGCGCCGCAGCCCGTCCACGTGGTCACGCGCCGCGCCGCGTCGCGCGGCCTCGGCCACCTCATTGGGCACCACGGTCTGCCCGATCGGTGCCAGCGCGATGCCGGCCAGCTTCAGGTGCTGGATGGCGAACGGAATGCCGATGATGGTCACGAAGCACGCGATGGCCGACATCACGTGGCCGATCGCCAGCCAGATCCCGGCAAAAAGGAACCACAGCACATTGCCGACCATGCCGAGCGCGCCGGTGCCGATATCGTCGCGCTGGTTCAGTTCGCGCCGGCTGATCGCCTGCTTGCCGAACGGAAAGAAGGTGAAGCTGCCGATCACGAAGCACGCCTTGCCCCATGGAATGCCGATGATCGAGCAGAAGGCCAGCAGTCCGGCGAGCCACCATGCCAGGCCCATGAACACGCCGCCAAGGACGAACCAGAGGAAATTGCCAATCGCGCGCATGCATGGATTCCGTAAGTGAAGAGTTCCCGATGATACGCGCCGGCGAAAGCGTACCCGTTTCTGCGTGCCTGCCTGACGCGCAGAAACGCCCGGGATTTCCGCAGTCAAAGCCTGCACCGGCACGCGCGAACACGTCGCTTTCCTGAAGCACGGCACACCAAAGCGTACCCAATTCTGCGTGCGTACCCGTTTCTGCGGACACCGCTCGGGAGGCAGGCGTACCCGTTTCTGCGTGCCGACATAGAGGCAAGCCGCCCACGCGCATGGCGCTGCAGGGCTAGAATGTGCGCCTCGTCCCCCTTGCGCCCTACGCCGTGACCACGGCAGTCGCTCCCGCAGTCTCCGTCATGAAGCCCGTCCTGCTTGTCCTGAACCCGATGTCGTCCCAACACCTCGCCAGCCTTGGCGAGCGATTCACGGTGCACTACGCGCCGGATGCCACCGCGCGCGCCGATGCCGTCGCCACGCATGGGGGCACGGTACGCGCGGTACTCACGATCGGCTCGATTGGCCTGACAGCGGCGGAGATCGACGCCATGCCGCAGCTGGAACTCGTCAGCGCGCTGGGCGCCGGTTTTGAAAACATCGCGCACACGCATGCCCGCGCGCGCGGCATCGCCGTGGCCAATGGCGCCGGCACCAATGACAGTTGCGTGGCCGATCACGCCATGGCGCTGTTGCTGGCAGTGGTGCGCGCGGTCCCGCAACTGGACCTCGCCACGCGCGCCGGCCAGTGGCGTGACACGCTGCCGCTGAGCCCGAACTTCTCGGGCAAGCGGATGGGCATCGTCGGCCTGGGAACCATTGGCCGCCGCATCGCGCGGCGCGGCGAAGGCTTCGACCTGGAAATCGGCTATCACAACCGCTCGGCGCGAGCCGACACGACGTACCGGTATTTCGACAGCATCACCGCGCTGGCGCAGTGGGCCGACTACCTTGTGATCGCGACGCCCGGCGGAGCCGGCACGCGCCACATCGTGGACGCCGGCGTGCTGGCCGCACTGGGTCCGGACGGCTTCCTCGTCAACATCGCCCGCGGCAGCGTGGTGGACACCGCCGCGCTCGCGCAAGCGCTGCGCGCGGGGACGGTGCGCGGTGCCGGCCTGGATGTTTACGAAACGGAGCCGGCACCGCCAACGATCTTGCTCGATTGCCCGAACGTGGTGTTGACCCCGCACATGGCCGGCTGGTCGCCGGAGGCGATCCAGGCATCGGTGGACCAGTTCATCGAGAATGCCCGCCGACACTTTGCCGGCGAGCCGCTGCTGACGGCGGTCTGAACCGCTTGCCGGCTCAGGCGGCCGGGAACGTCACGCGCACGCGCAGGCCGGGCGCGGCGTCCTCCAGCGCCAGGCTGGCGCCATGCGACTGCGCGATCTCGGCGACGATGGCCAGCCCGAGTCCGCTGCCGCCGGTCGGGGCATCGGGCAAGCGGTAGAAGCGGTCGAAGACGCGCCCGCGCTCGGCGGCGGGAATGCCCGGCCCGTTATCGCTGACCACCAGTTCCACCTGGCCGCCCGGCGACGCCCTCACCTGCACGTCGACGCGGCTGCCGCGCGGAACGTACGCCAGCGCGTTGTCGATCAGGTTGGTCAGCAGGATGCGCAGGGCATCGGCATCGCCGCGTATGCGGGCTGCCGGCAGGCTGTCGGCGTCCATGCCGAGGTCGATTTCACGGTCGAGCGCGGCCTGCGCCATATCGGCCACCACGCCGGCTGCCAGCTCGGGCAGGTCCAGCGGCTCATGCGGCAGCGTCACCGCGCCGGGCTCCTGGCGCGCCAGCGTCAGCAACTGCGCCACCAGATGCGTCAGGCGCTCCAGCCCCTGGCGCAGCTTGCCCACCGCCTCGCGCCGGGCCCGCGGATCTTCGGCGCGCTCCACCAGTTGCGCCTGCAGCTGCAATGCCGTCAGCGGCGTGCGCAGGGCGTGCGCGGCATCGGCCACGAACGCGCGCTGGGTATCGAGCGCGTGCGACAGCCGTCCCAGCAGCTGGTCGAGTGCGGCGCTGAGCGGCGCGATTTCGTCGGGCATGGGGCGCTTGGCCAGCGGCGCGAGCGAACTGGCGTCGCGCGCCCGCACTTCGGTGGCGATCTCGCGCAAGGGCCGCAGCCCGCGGCCCACCGCCATCCATACCAGCCAGGCCAGCAACGGCAGCAGGAGCAGCAGCGGTGCCACGGTGCGCAGCGCCATGCGCGCGGCCAGCGTGCGCCGCGCGCTCATGGGCTGCGCGATCTGGACCACGGCGGGCCCCAGCTGCATGCTGTAGAGCCGCCATTCGCCTTCGCCGGTGGTGACATTGGAAAAGCCCAGCTCCGCCCGTGCCGGCAACGCCGGATGCGCGTGCGAAAGGTACAGGCTGCGGCCCGAGCCATCCCAGATATGGATGACCACGTCCTCGTCCGCGTGCAGGAGGTCGGCGCTGGCGCCCCCTTCCATGATGAACGGCGCCGCCACCGGGTCCGCGAACTGGCTCGGCAAGGCGGCCGCCACCTGCTTCATCTGGTAGTCGAACAGCGCATTGGCCTCCTGGCGGGCCTGCCCGTAGATCAGCACGGTGGCCATGGCAATGCCGGCGAGCAGGCCGGCCGCGAGCCACCACAGCAGGGTTCGCTGGATCGAGCGCATCAGTGTCCTGGTTCCTCTTCGAGCCGGGGCACGACATAGCCCACGCCCCGGATATTGCGGATCAGCGCGGCGCCGAATTTCTTGCGCAGCGCGTGGATATAGACCTCCACGGTATTGCTGCCGACCTCGTCATCCCAGCCGTACAGGCGCTCCTGCAATTGCGCCACCGACCACACCTTGCCCGGACGCGCCATCAGCGCCGAGAGCAACGAGAATTCGCGCGCGGACAGCCGCACGGGCTCGCCGCTCAACGTCACTTCGCGCGTCGCCGCGTTGAGCGAAATCGTGCCGTAGCTGAGGATCGGCTCCGCCCGTCCTTCCGCGCGGCGTGCCAGCGCATGCATGCGCGCGGCCAGTTCCTGCAGGTCGAACGGCTTGACGAGGTAATCGTCGGCGCCCGCATTGAGCCCGGCCACGCGGTCCGCCACCGCGTCGCGCGCGGTCAGGATCAGCACCGGCGTGGATACGCCGCGCGCACGCAGCGCACGCAGTACGTCCAGGCCCGACCGGCGCGGCAGCCCGAGGTCCAGCAGGATCAGGTCATAGCGGGCTGCGTCGCCGGGCCCACCCGCGGGCGTGGCGGCGGCAAGACCGGCCTCGCCGTCCTGGACCCAGTCCACGGCAAACCCTTCCTGACGCAACGCGAGCTTCACGCTGTCGCCGATCATGGCATCGTCTTCCACCAGCAACACACGCATGTCTTATCCGATCGATGGCTGGCCGGGATGAAGCGTATCCGCCAGCGCGCGCGCCAGCCCGGGCAGCGCGGGATAGCTGGCGGTAATCACGTATACCGGCAGCTTGTCGAGGTAGCCCTGCATGCGGCCCTTGGCGGCGAAGCGCGCGTTGAACGTGGACGCCTGCAGCGCCGGCACGAAACGCGGCAGGATGCCGCCGCCCAGGTAAACGCCGCCGAGCGCGCCGAGCACCAGCGCCACATCCGCCGCGACCGAGCCGAGCAGGCCGAAGAATACCGCCATGGTGCGCTCGCAGAGCGGATCGTGGCGCTCGAACGCGCCCGTGGTGACCTGCTCCGGCGTCAGCAGCGCGTCGGGGAGCGTACCCGTTTCTGCGGACAGCGCGGCGTGGATATGCGATATCCCCATGCCCGACAAAAGACGCTCCGCCGACACGCGTCCGAAGGTACGGTGCGCGGCTTGCCAGGCGATCCATTCGTCGTCGGTCACGGGCATCAGCTCGATATGACCGCCCTCTCCCGCCAAGGCCACGGCACTGCCGGCGGGAGACGGCACAAGCCCCGAGACGCCCAGCCCAGTGCCCGGCCCCACCAGTGCGCGCGGCGCACTGGCCACGGCCTGGCCGGGCCGCACCGGCACGAGATCGCTCGCGCGGAGGTAAGGCAAGGCCAGTGCAAGCGAAGTGAAGTCGTTGATGGCGACCAGCCGCTCCAGCCCGACCGCCCGCCGCGTGGCTTCGATCGAGAAAGCCCAGTCGTGGTTGGTCAGCCGCACTTGATCGCCGGTGACCGGATTGGCCAGGCCGACGGCCGCATGACGCGGCAGCGTGGCGCGCGCGGCGCGCAGGCCGTCCAGATAGTGGCGCATGGCCGCTTCGAGCGACGCGTGGTCGGCCACTTTCAGGGCGGTCACCGCGCCAATCTGCATCGGCGCCGTCTCGAGCGCAAAGCGCACGTTGGTGCCGCCCACGTCGGCGAGCAGGCGCGGGTAGGTGTCGTCGACAGACACGGCCGAAGCAGTCATGGCATGGCTCATGCGCGGAAAATATCGAAACCGTGACGCTGGTTGGCCACCACGATGCTGACCGGCAAGGCAGGCGTCGGCCCTTGTTTGGCGCGATCGAGCACCTTGCCTTTGACCTCGCCGGCAATGGCCAGGAACGTCCGCTCGGCGGCCAGTATCGCGGCCATGTTCAGCGTCACGCGGACATGCGGCGCGTTGGTCGGGTGCGTGACGAGGTAGCCAGGCCTGGGGTCGCTCAGCGCAGTCTGCAGTTCGGGCGCGTCGGGAAAGAGCGAACCGGTGTGGCCGTCCTCGCCCATGCCGAGGACGATGACGTCGGGCTGGCGGTACGACTGGTTCAGGCGCGCCACAGCGCGCTCCGGATCGGCCACTTCAGCGGCGTCGGCGATCAGCGGCACGAACGCCGCGCTGGCCGCTGCCTCGCGCAGCAGATGCGCGCGCACCAGCCCGCCGTTGCTGTCAGGATCGTCCGGCGGCACCACGCGTTCGTCGACCAGCGTGACGGTCACGGCTTCCCAGCGCACGGGCCGGTAGCGCAAGCGCTCGAACATGGGGATCGGCGAGCGGCTGCCCGACACCGCGAGCACGGCCCAGCCGTTGACGCGAATCGCCAGGTCCAGCGCATGGCCGATGGAGATCGCCAGCGCCTCGGCCTGGTCCATCACCGTTGCATGTTCGAACTCGCGCATGATGTGTCTCTCCGTGTCAGGCTTCCTCGTGCCACAGCGCGTCGTCGCGCGACATCAGCGCCGACGAGGCGGCCGGCCCCCACGTGCCGGCGGTATACGGCTTGGGCGGCACGTTGCTTTCCTGCCAGGTGTCGAGGATCGGCTCGACCCAGCGCCACGCCTGCACCTGCTCGTCACGCCGCACGAACAGGCCCAGCCGGCCGCGAATCACGTCGAGCAGCAGGCGCTCATAGGCACCGGCGCGGCGCACCTTGAACGAGTTGGCGAAATCGAGATCGAGCGAGGTCGGCGTCAGCTCCAGCGTGTCGCCGGGCTGCTTGACCAGGAAGTACAGCCGGATGCTCTCTTCCGGCTGCAGCTGGATCACGAGCCGGTTCTGCGGCGACAGCGTCAGCGGGCGCGGAAAGATGGCATGCGGCACGTCGCGGAAATGAATCACGATCTCGGCCACGCGCGACTGCATGCGCTTGCCGGTGCGCAGGTAGAACGGCACGCCTTCCCAGCGCCAGTTGGCGATCTCCGCCTTGATGGCGACGAAGGTCTCGGTGCGGCTGTCTGCGGCAATGCCCTTCTCGTCGAGATAGCCTGCCACCGGCTTGCCGCCGATAGCGCCGGCCCGGTACTGGCCGCGCACGGTCTTCTCGGCCACCGCCTGTGGCGTGATCGGCTTGAGCGCCTTGAGGATCTTGATCTTCTCGTCGCGGATGGCGTCTTCGGACAGGCTGGCGGGCGGCTCCATGGCCACCATGCACAGCAGTTGCAGCAGGTGGTTCTGCACCATGTCGCGCAGTGCGCCGGTCTGGTCGTAGAAATCGCCGCGCGTTTCGACGCCGAGCTCCTCGGCAATGGTGATCTGCACGTCCTGCACCCATTCGCGCCGCCACAGCGGCTCGAACAGCGCATTGCCGAAGCGGATCGCCATCAGGTTCTGCACCGACTCCTTGCCTAGGTAGTGATCGATGCGATAGATCTGGTCCTCGGCAAAGAACTTCGCCACGGCGGCGTTGATCGCTTCCGACGATTCGAGGTCGTGCCCCAGCGGCTTTTCCAGCACGATGCGCACATTGGGCGTGTTCAGCCCCGTGCGCGCGAGCTGCTCGCAGATCGGCACGAACAGGTGCGGCGCGGTGGCCAGGTAGCACACCACGACTTCTGGACGGCGCGACAGCACCTTCTCGGCGAGCGCGTCGAAGTGCGCGGGCACGCGTGCGTCGGCCTGCACGTAGCAGATGCGGGCCAGGAACGCGGCCCATGAGTCGGGCGGCGCATGGGCCAGCCCCGGGCGCACGCCCTGCTCCAGCGAATCGAGGTAATCCTGCTGGCTGAGCGGCTGGCTTCCCGTAGCCAGGATGCGCGCCTGCGGATGCAGCAGCCCGGCGTGATGGGCTTCAAACAGGGATGGCAGCAGCTTGCGCCGCGCCAGGTCACCGGTGCCGCCAAACAGCACCATGTCGAAATCAGGCATGCTCACCGTGGACTCCTTGAAGGATGGCGGTCAGAACACTGCGAGCGCTGCGAACGCGGCCCTGCCCGATGCGGCCTCATGGATTGAGTGTCTGCCCGCGGCGCATAAGTTCCGGGCAGTTTACGTGAGTCCCCGCCGCTTGGCGAGGCGCGCGCGCCACAAGCGTACCCGTTTCTGCGTGACCCCGGGCCGAGCCTCTTGTGCGTGCAGCGTGGCGCGAAGTGCGCTAGGCTGGAAGCAACCCCGCAGGAGAATCCTATGCCACGTCACCCAGTCCTCGAACGGGTCACGGCCCGCATCGTCTCGCGCAGCGGCCCTTCCCGGCAGGCCTACCTCGCTCGCACCCGCGCCATGGCGGGCCAGAAAGTCGAGCGCTCCCAGATATCGTGTACCAACCTCGCGCACGCCATCGCCGCCATGCCGGACGAAGCCAAGATCCGGCTCAAGGCCGACGAGCGGCCCAACCTGGCGATCGTCTCCGCGTACAACGACATGTTGTCCGCCCACCAGCCGCTGGCAGCGTTCCCGAAGTGGCTCAAGGAAGCCGCGCTCGAGGCCGGCGGCACCGCGCAGTTCGCCGGCGGCACGCCCGCCATGTGCGACGGCGTGACCCAGGGGCAGGACGGCATGGACCTGTCGCTGTTTTCGCGCGATGTGATCGCGCTGGCCACGGCGGTAGCGCTGTCGCACCAGATGTTCGATGGCGCGCTGTACCTCGGCGTGTGCGACAAGATCGTGCCGGGGCTGGTGATGGGCGCCCTGTCGTTCGGCCACCTGCCCGCGGTGTTCGTGCCCGGCGGCCCGATGACCACGGGCCTCAGCAACGACGAGAAGGCGCATGTGCGCCAGCTCTATGCCGAGGGCAAGATCGGCCGCAAGGAACTGCTCGAAGCCGAGACGCGCTCCTACCACGGCCCCGGCACCTGCACGTTCTACGGCACGGCAAACTCCAACCAGATGCTGATGGAGATGATGGGGCTGCATCTGCCGGGCACGGCCTTCATCAACCCGAACACGCCGCTGCGCGAAGCGCTCACGCGCGAATCGGCACGGCAAGCGCTGCGCCTGGTGCATGGCGGCGAACGGTATACGCCCGTCGCCGAGGTGCTGGACGAGCATGCCTTCGTCAACGGCATCGTCGGCCTGCTGGCTACGGGCGGCTCGACCAACCACACGCTGCACCTGATCGCCATGGCGCGCGTCGCCGGCATCGTGCTGACGTGGGACGACTTCGATGAACTGTCGGCAGCGGTGCCGCTGCTCGCGCGCGTCTATCCGAATGGCAAGGCCGACGTGAACCAGTTCCAGGCTGCGGGCGGGCTCTCCGTGGTGATCCGCGGGCTGCTCGAACTGGGCCTGCTTCATGACGACGTGAACACGGTCGTCGGCCGCGGGCTGGAAGCCTACACGCGCGAGCCGGTGCTGCGCGATGGCAAGCTCGAATGGATCGACGGGCCGGTGACCACGCTGGAGGACACCATCGTGCGCGGTGCCGCGCAGCCGTTTCTGCCGGACGGCGGCATCAAGCTGCTCGATGGCAAGTTGGGGCGCGCGGTGATCAAGACCTCTGCGGTGAAGCCGGAGCACCAGGTAGTGGAAGCGCCTGCGATCGTCTTCGAGCACCAGGACGACGTGATTGCCGCGTTCAAGCGTGGCGAACTGGAGCGTGACTTCGTCGCGGTGCTGCCGTGGCAAGGGCCGGCGTCATGCGGCATGCCCGAACTGCACAAGCTCACGCCGACGCTGACGGTGCTGCAGGATCGCGGCTTCCATGTCGCGCTGGTGACCGACGGGCGCATGTCGGGTGCATCGGGCAAGGTGCCCGCGGCCATCCACGTCTGTCCGGAAGCGCTGAACGGCGGCGGCATCGGGCGCGTGCGAACCGGCGACATGGTGCGCGTCGACGCGCCCGCCGGTGTACTGACCGTGCTGGTGCCCGACGCGGAGTGGAACGCGCGCGAATCCGTGCGCCCCGACCTGAGTGCCAATCGCCATGGCGTGGGCCGCGACCTGTTCGCGACCTTCCGCCGCAACGTCAGCGACGCCGAAGCGGGGGCCTGCACGCTCTTCGCGGATGAAGAGGCGCGCGCCTAGCCCGCGCGGCGCAACGGGTTCGCGCGCGGATCCGGCGTGGCCGCGGCCGGCGTGGTCACGGGCGTCGCGCCCGGGTCCGGCATGCGGACTTCCTGGATGGGCACGGCGATCTTGCAGCCGGCGTCCTCCAGCACATGCTTGATGCGCTCATAGAACGCGTATCGCACGGCCCAGTAGTGTTCGTTCGAGGTCCAGCAGCGCAGGTTCAGCGTAATGCCTTGCTGCGTGTAGTTGACCACCATCGCTTCGGGCTTGGGCTCGGGCAGCAGGCGCGGTTCAGCGGACAGCAGCTTGCGCAGCGCGTCGAGCCCCTTGTGCATGTCGCTGCCGAACGCCACGGTGGTCTCGATGTCCATGCGGCGCGAGGGGTTCTCGCTGTAGTTCGTGATCGCGCTGCCCCACAGCTTGCCGTTCGGCACGCGCAGGCAGACCCCGTCGGCCGTGGTCAGCTCGGTCATGAACAAGCCCGTCTCGCGCACCGTGCCCGCCACACCCTGCGCGTCGATGTATTGCCCGACGCGAAACGGCCGCAGCAGCACCAGCATGATGCCCGCCGCAATGTTCTGCAGCGTGCCTTGCAGCGCCAGCCCGATCGCAAGGCCGGCGGCACCGAGCATGGCGATGATGCTCGCGGTCTGCACCCCGAACTGCGACAGCACCAGCACGATGGTCAGCACGCGAACCGTCCACTGGATCGCGCTGGCGAGCAGCGGCCGTATGGTCTCGTCGACGTGGGTGCGGTCGAGTGCGCGGTGGATGGCCGCGGCCGCGCAGCCGGACAGCCACCAGCCGGCGATCAGGATCAGCAGGGCTGCAATGGCGTTCAGGCCCTGGTGCAGGGAAAACTGCACCAGGAAATTCCAGGCAGTCTCGATTTTGGCGGCGTCGATGTTCCAGTTATTCAAAAGCGGCTCCGGTTGTGGTGGGCGTACCCGTTTCTGCGCGCGTCAATCGGCATGGCGCGACGGTCCGAGACCGCCGCAAAGCCATATATACGCCCCTTGATCGCGTAAAAATGTCGGACATTCACCGACAAAGGACGTGATTGCGCAAGTTTGTCCTGCTTCCAAGAGGACCAGTACAAGGGGGGATTGGTTTCCCGCGTCAGGGCATGCAATCACGCAGAAACGGGTACGCTCACCAACTCACCATCCGGCGTTCAGCCCGGATGGTCGTGCAGGCGGTCGCGGTGGGTCAGTGCCGGGAACATGCGCATCCACAGCGCCACCACCAGCAGCGTGCCCACGCCGCCCAGGACCACCGCGCCGATCGGGCCCAGCAGCGCCGCGGTCACGCCGGACTCGAACTCGCCCAATTGATTGGACGCGCCAATGAAGACCGAGTTGACGGCGCCGACGCGCCCGCGCATATCGTCGGGCGTATCGAGCTGGACCAGCGTCGAGCGCACCACCACGCTGATCATGTCCGACGCGCCCAGCACGACCAGCGCGGTCATCGACAAAGGCAGCCAGTGCGACACGCCGAACACCAGCGTGGCCGTGCCAAATACCGCCACGGCGCCGAACATCACCTTGCCCGCGCGGCGGTTGAGCGGATGCCGCGCCAGCCACAGCGCGGTGACCAGCGCGCCGATGGCCGGCGACGAGCGCAGCAGTCCCAGGCCCCACGGGCCGGTGTGCAGGATGTCGCGCGCATAAATCGGCAGCAGCGCCGTCGCGCCGCCGAGCAGCACCGCGAACAGGTCCAGCGAGATCGCGCCGAGCAGCACCGGGCGGCTGCGAATATAGGCAAACCCCGCAAACAGGGTCTTCACGCTGACCGGTGCGGTCAGCCGCTGCATGGGCTGGCGCAGCGTCAGGCCGCTGACGAGGACCGCGGCGACCGCGAACAGCGTCGCGCTCAGCGCATACACCACGCCCGGACCCGCCACATAGGCAAAGCCCCCGATGGCCGGGCCGATGATGATGGCGGCCTGCGCCGCCGAACTGGCCAGCGCCACGGCGCGCGGCAACTGGCGCGGTGTCACCACGCTGGGCAGCAGCGCCTGCAGCGTCGGCGTCTCGAACGCGCGCGTGGCACCGATCAGTGCGACAAACATGAAGATGTGCCCGGGGTTGATCCGGCCGGAAAGGCTCGCCACTGCCATCGCCACGGCGATCAGCGCTTCGAGCGCCTGGCAGGTACGGACGATGCGCCGGCGGTCGAAGCGGTCTGCCGCGTGGCCCGACATCAGGATCAGCACAACGGACGGCAGAAACTGCACCAGCCCTACCAGGCCGAGCATGAACGCATCGCGCGTCAGGTCGTACATCTGCCATCCGACCGCCACGGTGAAGATCTGGTAACCGATGGTGGTGCACAGGCGCGCGAACCAGAAGCGACGGAACGAGGTATCGCCAAAGATGCGGTCAGACGCATCGATGGCAGCAGGGGCGGCAGGGGAAGACATGGACGGGGATCGCTGGCGGGCAGGGCAGGACAACAAAAGATGCGCCGCTTCGGGCACCCGGTAGGCCGCGTGACGGCAAAAGCGCCATTTTAAGACGCGCCACCGTTCTGCGTGCATGCAACTGCCGACATTCGCACACGACGCGTTTCCCACGTGTCGCAAATGTATCAAACATGATGCATGAAAACGACAGAAGCACGACAAGATTCGCGTTTGGGCTACCGCTTCCTGCCCGAGGCCTCGGAAAAGCAGGCCACGCGCACGGCCAGCTTCGTGCCGGGCAGCACCTTCGACGCCGGCAACGCGCCGATGAACCTGACCTCGGGCAGCGTCGGCGGCACCACGGCCAACGCGGTGTATATCGACGACACCATCGACATCGGCAACTGGACCATCACGCCGGGCCTGCGCTACGACTTCAGCAAGATCGCGCCGACGCTGGCCGGTCTGTCGGCACCTTCTACGTGCAAGCCACGCTGTCGTACTGACCCGGCAAATCCGGTAAAGCAAAACGGCCCGCAGCAATGCGGGCCGTTTCGCCATCTGAGCAACGTTGGCGTCAGACGATCTCGCGCGTTTCCATGAACTGCACGTTCGGGAACTTCTCCTGCGTGAGCCGCAGGTTGACCATGCTCGGTGCCAGGTACACGTGATCGCCCGCACCATCGAGCGCCACGTTGTGGCCCGCCTTGGCAATCAGTTTCTCGATCTCGCCCGGCTCGCCCCGCAGCCAGCGCGCAGTCGCGCATTCGTGCGACTCGAAAATGGCGTCGACACCGTACTCATGCTCGAGCCGGTGCGCCACCACGTCGAACTGCAGGATACCCACCGCGCCCAGCACCAGGTCGTTGGACACCAGTGGGCGGAACATCTGCGTAGCGCCCTCTTCGGCCAGTTGCTGCAAACCCTTCTGCAGCTGCTTGACCTTGAGCGGGTTGTTCAACCGCGCGCGGCGGAAGAATTCCGGTGCGAACGACGGGATGCCCGTGAACTTGAGCGGCTCGCCTTCGGTGAAGACATCGCCCAGGCGGATGGTGCCGTGGTTCGGCACGCCGATGATGTCGCCGGCGTAGGCCTCTTCCGTGGTGTTGCGGTCCTGCGCCATGAAGGTGATGGCGTTGTTGATCGCCACGGTCTTGCCCTGCGCCACGTGCAGCAGCTTCATGCCGCGCTCGAAGCGGCCCGAGCAGACGCGCACGAACGCAATGCGGTCGCGGTGGCGCGGGTCCATATTGGCCTGGATCTTGAACACGAAGCCCGTGAACTTGGTTTCCTGGGGCTCCACCACGCGCGTTTCGGTGTTGCGGGCGAGCGGCGGCGGCGACAGCTGGCACAGCGCATCGAGCAGCGACTGCACGCCGAAGTTGTTGATCGCCGAACCGAAGTACACCGGCGTCTGCTTGCCGGCGAGGAAGGCGTCCTTGTCGAAGGTGTGCGAAGCGCCGCGCACCAGTTCGATTTCGAGTCGCAGTTCATCCGCCTGGCTGCCCAGGATGCGGTCCAGCTCGGGGTTGTCGAGCCCGTCGAGAATCGCCGCCGTGCCCTTGTCGCCGTGCGGGTCGAACAGCTGCACCTTGTCGTCGATCAGGTGGTACACGCCGCGGAACGCCTTGCCCATGCCGATCGGCCAGGTCATCGGCGCGCACTGGATCTGCAGCACGTCCTCGATCTCGTCGAGCAGCTCGATCGGCGAGCGGCCTTCGCGGTCGAGCTTGTTGATGAAGGTGAGGATGGGCGTCGCGCGCAGGCGGCAGACGTTGAGCAGCTTGATGGTCTGCGCTTCCACGCCGTTGACCGAGTCGATCACCATCACGGCCGAGTCGACCGCGGTCAGCGTGCGGTAGGTGTCTTCGGAGAAGTCCTCGTGGCCCGGCGTGTCGAGCAGGTTGACGATGTTCTCCTCGGCCTTGCCGTCGCCGGCTTCACGACGGTACGGGAACTGCATCACCGAAGACGTCACGGAAATGCCGCGCTGCTTCTCCAGCTCCATCCAGTCCGACGTGGCGTGGCGGTCGGCCTTGCGCGCGCGCACTTCGCCGGCCACCTGGATCGCGCCGCCGAACCACAGCAGCTTCTCGGTCAGCGTGGTTTTACCCGCGTCAGGGTGGGAAATGATGGCAAAGGTGCGTCGACGCGCAATTTCGGAAACGAGCGAGCTCACGGCGGATAGGAATCGGGAGGATTGCAGGGCCCGGCATGCGGGGGCTGGCCGGGCAACAGCTAGGACCGCACGCGGGCGGTCGGGCCGGCACTGCGGGCACGCACGAAAGGGAATGTGGCGCTATTTTACCGGTTCGCCGCCCGCCCCGGGAATCGCATCCGCCTGCTGGCCGCGCAAGCTGCCGAACTGCAGCGCGTACTGGCGCGTGAGTTCGGCACCGAAAAAGAAGATCTGTGCCGAGTAATACACCCATAGCATCAGCGCCACGACCGAGCCCGCGGCCCCGTAGGAAGACGCCACCGCGCTGTTGCCGAGATAGAGGCCAATCACGCGCTTGCCGACCGAGAACAGCAGCGCGGTGATGATCGCGCCCATGGTGACGTCACGCCAGGCGATGCGTGCATTGGGCAGCATCTTGAAGATCACGGCGAACAGCAGCGTCACGACGGAGAACGAGAACAGCGTGGACAGCACGTCCGCCACCGGCGCGAACCACGACTGCGTCCACAACTGGCCCCAGAAGCGTTCCACCACGGCCAACGCGGCGTTGACGATCAGCGACACGAGCAGCATGAACGCCAGCACCAGCACCAGGCTGAACGACAGCAGGCGCGAGCGCAGCAGCTGCTGCCATCCCGCGCTGGCCGGCACGGGCACGTGCCAGATATCGTCCAGGCTGCTCTTGAGCTCGACAAAGGCGCTGGTCGCGCCGACAAAGAGGATGCCCGTGGCGATCATGGCGGCCGGGCCGCTGCCGCCAGCACGGTGCGTGGCGGCCAGGATGCCCTGGATCGCGCTGGCGCCCTGCTCGCCGACCAGGCCCTGCAACTGCTCGAAAATTTCGCCACGCGCCGCTTCGGCGCCAAAGAACAGCCCCGCGATGGAAATCACGAGTACCAGGATCGGGGCCAGCGAGAACAGCATGTAGAACGACAGCGCGGCACCCTTGCTGGCGGCACGGTGGGCAAACCACGACAGCACGGCGGCCGTCACCACGCGGACGGTGCGCTGGCCGGTATGGCGATCAGGCAGGTAACGCCGCATGTCCGGGGACGGACGCGGCGCGGGATCGCCGGGGTGGCGATGTCGGTTATCTGGCAGGTTATGTTCTTCAGCAGCCATGCTCGGGAGTCCTTCGCAACACTACCGACAGCACGCAGCAAACGCGGCACCTGCGTTCATGATACTGCGCATCGTTGTGCTTTACCGAGGCCTCGGCGCCATGCCCGGCAGTGCGGAACCAACCTGCTACAGTAAGACAAGGCACGCTTGCCAGCGCCTGCGACGCGACCTGCGCCGCAAGGACTGCGAAAGGAGGCAATGTGACCCACATCACCCCGGGGCGGACCCTGACCGCCCTCCTTCTGCTCGGATTGAGCCTCGTGGCCGGGGGCTGCGAGCGTAGCCAGCCCGGCCCCAAGCCGATTTCGGGCGCCCCGGCGAGCGGTGCCAGCCAGTCGGCGGCCCCGGCGCAACCGACCTCACCACCGCGCTGAAGCGTACCCGTTTCTGCGTCCTGCCGTGCCAGCGTGCAAGTGATACGGACGTGGTCCCTGTATCAGCGCTGTAACCGCGTCCGATTCTTCGGGCTTTGCGCCTGCCGAGGTGTCATGCCGCGCGGGGCGGGGGATCGCGGCATGTGAGTCTTAAGCCCGCTGGCCGTCGCGGTGCACGATTGGGAATGTCGGCGTTGCAGCAACGTAACCGATTCGTCAGCGGCCGCGGCGCAAGCCCGCCATCAGCCCCTCGCACTTCCCCGAAAGCCGCATGAAACAAGCGTTTGCGGCCATTGGCATACTTGTCGCTCTCTGTCTGACCGGGAGTCGTCAAGAGACATAGCAAAATGACCTGCAGCATGCAGGAGGAGCCCCAGCCATGCGTCATCCGCCAGCACGCATGACGGCACGTCGGCGCTCGCACCGGTTGGCAGGACCGCCACCGTCCGTGATCGACCTGTTGTCGGCGCCGTTGCTGCCGTATCCGCGTTTGCCCGTGCCGCCCGTATCGCCTTGCGCGCTGTGGAGCCGGGCGCTTGCGATTTCGGCATACCGGCGCCGGACGGGACACTAGACCTGGACCACGGCGCACCACAGGAGAGCGCCGCAAACCAGCCGGAATTTGTGCTCCGTCCCCCGGCGGGCACTTTTTTCCACCAAGGGAGGGAGCCACCCATGAAAGCCGGATGCCTTGCCGCCGCCCTGGCTCTGTTCTCGACCAGCGCCGCAGCGGCCAGCTATGCCTGGTTCGACCGGCCCGACAATGCCAGCGCCAATTCGCATGCCGCTGTCAGCAACGATGTCTATGTGCGTGGCTTTGGCTGGGCATGGGGCGAACTGCAGTTCAAGCAGGACCCGGGCGCCGCGACGCCGAGTGAGCGGCAGGCACGCGATGGCCTGGACCGCCGCGACGCGGCGCCCGGCCGCCACAACGAAGGCGGCTATGCGCAGCCGCGCCATACGCGCGGCAAGATCAGCATGAACCTGGCGACCACGTCGGCCGCCGGGACGCAAGACACCGCCGGGACGGGGCGCAAGCCATCCGTGCCGGCCAACACCGTTGTGCGCTGACGTGCCGCAAGGCATGGGGAAAGGGGAACCGGCGAGCGGACGTCGCCAGTTCCCCTTTCCCTGGAGCGCCTGGGGTGCGCGACGCCAGCCTCACGACCTGCAGCGTGGCGGGCCCGGTACTACTCGCCTGCGGCAGGCTGCGTTTCCACGCGGATGTTGTGCTTGTGCATGAGCCGGTACAGCGTCACGCGCGACACGTTCAGTTCGCGCGCGGCGGGCACGACGTGAAAGCCGTGGCTGGCCATGACGCTGCGGATCGCCTCGCGTTCGGCTTCTTCGCGAATGGCATCGAGCGTCTTGCGCGGCAACTCCGTTCCGCCATGCAGCTGCAGGTCCTCCGCCGTGATCTTGCGGTTGTCGGTCATGACGATGGCACGCCGCACCCGGTTGATCAGCTCGCGCACATTGCCCGGCCATGCGTACTGCATCATCGCCTGCGTGGCGCAGGGGGAGAATCCGCGGATGCGCCGGTGGGCTTCGTGACCATGCTCGGCCAGCACGACATTGGCCAGCAGCAGGATGTCCTCGCCACGCTCGCGCAGCGCCGGAATGGTCAGCGTCAGCACGCACAGCCGGTGGAACAGGTCCGAGCGAAAGCGGCCATCGGCCTGCGCCGCCACCAGGTCCACGTGCGTGGCCGAGATGATGCGCAAATCCAGTGGAATGGACTGGTGTCCGCCCAGCCGCGTGATGGTGCCCTGCTGCAGGAAGCGCAACAGCGCCACCTGGCTTTCGAGCGGCAGGTCGCCGATTTCATCGAGAAACAAGGTGCCGCCCTGCGCCTGCTCGATCCAGCCGATCTTGCGCTGGTTCGCACCGGTGAACGCGCCCTTCTCGTAGCCGAACAATTCGGACTGCACCAGGTGCGATGGAATGGCACCGCAGTTGATCGCGACAAATGGCCCCTTGCGCCGGCTCGAGGCTTCGTGGATCGCCTGGGCGGCGAGCTCCTTGCCCGTGCCCGACTCGCCGGAAATGAATACCGGCGCTTCGTTGTGCGCGACTTTCGCCAACGAACGGAACATGCTGCGCATGGGCGCGCATTCGCCGATCATCGCGCCGTGCGACGCCATCTCGGTGGCGCGGCCGTGATGCAGGCAGGCCATGCCATGCGCGTGCTTGAGGGTGTACAGCAACTCGTCGTGCGAGAACGGCGTACGCACGTAGTCGACGCAGTAATCGCGGATCAGGATGCGCACGCGCTGGTCCGCCAGCTGGGCGTCGGTGGTGATCGCCACCCACGTCACGTGCTGGTGTTGCAGGCTCTGCTCCAGCTGCGCGAGTTCTGCATCACTGTATTCGGCTTGCAGGTCGATCACGCCCGCCATGGGCGCGCTCCCGCGGACGACCCGCTCGAGGTCGCGCACCTGCTGGATGCGGCGCACGTCCCAGCCCGGCCCGAACTGGGCAGGGGTAAAACCAAAATCCTCATGACGCGACACGACCACGACCTGCGCAGCGCGTGCCGGCGCCTTGCACAGTCGGTCCATAACGATCTCCCGGACGTTGGGCTTATTGTTTATCCCGGTTTCCCGGCGCATTGGCACCGACCCTCCCGGCCGGTGCTCACGCCGCGGACTCGACGTCGGTATCACGAACTGGACTGACTGTGCGCCGGCTCGCCCATGACAGCGAGCGGATCGCTGCCCAGGTGCAGTTCCTCCTGGAGACGGCGGCGGACAATATCGCGCTCGCGCATCAACTCGACGCGCGGCGCCTCGGGCGTCTGCCCGGAATACTGGTAGTACAGCGCCTTGTAAGTCTGCTGGCTCAGGATCCATTCCTGCAGCAGCTCGCGCTGGCGGACCAGCTCGGCTTCAAGCAGCCGATGCCGCCGCAGCAGGTTCTCTACGGCCTGGCGCGTGGTCGAGGACAAATCGCCTTCCTCGAGCAGAGTGGTCACGTCGGACACCGCTGCGCCGTCATGGCGGATCTTGCGGGTCGCTGAATCTCCTGTGGCGTCTCCCAACACTGCCCAGGTTCGATGCATGGAACGATTGGCGGACTCGCTGATGGGCCCGATGGCGGGTCGCCGGATTTCTCCTGCGTTCATATCTGATCCCCGTTGTACAACACCCCCGGCACTACACGTTCGCGTTTACCACTCTTCTGTCTTGAAATTCTTGTTTGTTTGGCGCACGTGTGTCCGCACGCTCTGTCTTCGTGGTGGCGATGCCGTATTGAAATACGGTCTGATCGGATGCGTCCCACGACGGGCGGACTTGCCGAAGATATATCACGGCGCTCGCTGGCGCCTTGCCGGGATGAACCGGAGTCGAGAAGGGGCGCGTCACGCGCCCCTCCGTTTGCCACGTCTCTAGTTCAGTGCATTTGCGGCGGTTTGTCCAGCCCCGAGTGGGGGATGTCCGACCAATCTCATGCTGGACTCATCCTTTGGGATGAAGCGCACATGAAGCATCGCATTCGCTGCATTTTTCGCAAATAGGCGCTTCCACGGCAATATGCCACGGTGTCACCGCCCCGCAGAAACGGGTACGCTTTGTTGCGCCATACCACGCAGAAACGGGTACGCGGCAGTTGCCGCAGCATGCATTTCGGACAGGCGATGCTGCGGCTTTCCAGTGTCAGTGACCGGGCAGATAGTAGAACTTGAAGATAAACACGGCTGCGATGATCCACACCATCGCCGGCACCTGCCGGGCCCGTCCTGTCAGCAGCTTGAGCACCGCGTAGGTGATGAAACCGAACGCCACGCCATTGGCCACCGAGTAGGTAAACGGCATGCCAAGCGCCGTCAGCACGGCCGGAACAACTTCAGTCACGTCATTCCAGTCGATGTCGAGCAGCTCGCGCAGCATCAGGCAGGAAACATAGAGCAGTGCCGGCGCGGTGGCATAGGCCGGCACCGTGCCGGCCAGCGGCGCGATGAACAGGCAGGCCAGGAACAGGACCGCAACGGTCACCGCAGTAAGGCCGGTGCGTCCCCCCGCCTGCACGCCCGAAGCGCTTTCGATATAGGCCGTGGTCGACGACGTGCCGAGGAACGAACCGGCCATGATGGCCGTGCTGTCAGCCATCAGCGCCTTGTTGAGGCGGTCCATGCGGCCGGCCTTGAGAAGGCCGGCGCGGTTGGCCACGCCCATCAGCGTGCCGGTCGCATCGAACAGTTCCACCAGGAAGAAGACCAGCACCACGTTGATGATGCCGATCGACAACGCCGCGGACACATCGAGCTTGAGCAGGGTGGGGCTGATCGACGGCGGGGCAGAGAACACGCCGTGGAACGTATTGCCAGCGAAGAGGAAGCTCAGCACCGTGGTCAGCAGGATGCCGATCAGGATGGCGCCCTTCACCTTCAGCTGATCCAGCGAAACGATGACGAAGAAGCCGACGATCGCGAGCACGGCAGAGGGCTGGTGCAGGTCGCCGATGGTGACGAGCGTGGCCGGGCTGGCGGTGACGATGCCCGCGTTCTTGAGCGCGACGATCGCCAGGAACAGGCCGATGCCCGCCGTGATCGCCACGCGGATCGAATGCGGAATGCCGTTGACGATCATTTCGCGCACGCGGAACAGCGTCACCAGCAGGAACAGGCAGCCCGAGATGAACACGGCGCCTAGCGCGGCTTGCCACGCAAAGCCCATGCCCTTCACCACGGTATACGCGAAGTAGGCATTCAGGCCCATGCCCGGCGCCATGGCAATCGGATAATTGGCGTAGAAGCCCATGATCAGCGTGCCGATCGCGGCCGCCACGCAGGTGGCCACGAAGACCGCATCCTTGGGCATGCCGGCATCCCCGAGGATCGACGGGTTCACGAAGATGATGTACGCCATCGTGAGGAAAGTGGTCATCCCAGCCAGGACTTCGGTGCGCACATCGGTCTGGTGTTCGGATAGCCTGAAGATCCGCTCCAGCAGGGAGGACGTGGGCTGGCCTGCGGCGGGGCCGGCCGCCTTGGAAGCGGGTTCCGGTATCGACATCAAAGGTCTCCTGAAAGTCTGTCGTTATGGCATCGGACTGCCGCATGGACAACGGCCGCCACGCAAAGGGTAGCGGCGGCCGTGACACGTGCAAGCATGGCGCGCCGGACTGCGGCCAGCGTACTCTGGTACAGATTGGCCCCGCAGGTGCGTGCGCCGACGCATGAACGACATGCAAAGCGCGTGATGATCCCACAGCGCAGGAATGTGGTGCCAGCCCCCGTTACGGGCCATCCCGAGCTTGACGGTAGCATCGATCCCCCGTATAAATCGCACTAGATTCAAGCGACGAGGCAACAGTTCATTCGTTAGCCACCGTCTGGTACTTCGGTTGTCCATGGTGTCCTTTCCTTGAGTTCCGTGTAGAGTGGCGCATTCGCCATTCGTTTATTTTATTTTTTCTGGAAAGCAAATCATGCAAACCGGTATCGTCAAATGGTTCAACGACGCCAAGGGCTTCGGCTTCATCAAGCCGGACGCAGGTGGTGACGACCTCTTCGCTCACTTCTCGGAAATCCGCTCGGACGGTTTCAAGTCGCTGCAGGAAAACCAACGCGTGTCGTTCGAAGTCAAGAACGGCCCGAAGGGTCTGCAAGCCGCGAACATCACCCCGCTGTAAGCTGGCACGCGGCGCGCCCCGCGCGCCACGACAAAAAACCCGCCCCTGAGGCGGGTTTTTTTGTGCCCGGCGCCAGCGCACCGCCGGTCGGCGCCGTTTTCATCCCCCCTTTCACCTGGCCCGCTCCGGCCCAGTCCCGATCTGCTACAGCACATTCTTCCGCGGCTAGTTCTCGTTCGCAGAAACGGGTACGCCCGCGCTCGATTCCCGTCCGTTTGAAGTAACGCATTGCGGCGCACCACGCAGAAATGGGTACGCTGCCGCCGCCTCTTGTCCGCAGAAACAGGTACGCAACGGGCCGCACGTGATCCCCCGCCAGAAATTGGCGCGCAGAAATGGGTACGCAGAAGCCGGGATACCGCGCGAAGGAGCCCGCCTGCGTTGCGTAAACACACACGCACCATTTGCGTCGGGCGGCATCACTGTCCCCGCAGAAACGGGTACGCGCCATGTTGCGGCGCGGCATACAGGCGTCAAGAGGTCGATGTTTACGCGCTGCGCAGAAATGGGTACGTCCATTTTGGTTTTCCTGATGACAACGACGCGCAGAAATAGGTACGCGGGACAGCAACGCTATGCCGGGCCGACATCGATTGGCCGCGCCCGGCAGCGTGCGCTTCGCAGAAACGGGTACGGGCCAGATATCTGCATGCAGTCACGTATACGTTGAAAGTGAGCACTGGCTTTTAACCAAGGGTTGATGTATAATAGGACGTGCGATGAAAATTCTGACGTCGCCTCAGAAATATCCGCAGAAACGGGTACGCTAGACTCAACAGGAGTCGGCTTGATGGGCGCAGAAATGGGTACGGTAACGCTGCGTTCCCACATTGGCCGAGATCGCAGAAATAGGTACGCCGCAGAATTGGGTACGCCCGCAAGATCCCAGTGCTGCACCAAGCCTTAGCGCAGAATCAGGTACGCTTTGCCCTGACGTGGCGCAGAAACGGGTACGCTTTGCGGCGGCAGGGCGATGGGTAGATGCCAGCACGAACCCATTTCTGCGGGGATAACTCCGTAAACCCGCCGCCCAGGCGCACTCAAACAGCCGAATCCGCACTTTCATCGCAGAAACGGGTACGCTAACGAGGTGTCTTGCTGTGGAAAAGCCTGTGGGAACAACAGGTTATCCACGCAGAATCCGGTTCGGGGATTCCGCTGAAACAGGTTCGGTCTTGCGCAGATTCAGGTTCGGGCCTTCGCAGAATCGAGTACGGTTCTCCGCAGAATCTGGTTCGCGGGCAGCTCAAATCCGCTTTGAAATCAAGGCCCTGACCTCTCCGTATACGGTTTACAAGTAGTTAACCCGTATCTATATCGTTTACTTGTAGCCAAGGTCTGGCCATCCGTGGACAACCCCTACGGGTTGCCCACCGACAGCCAGCCTGCCGTCAACCAGGTAAACACGGCACCTCAACCCAATCGGCATTCAGGGAAGCACCGTAGAAACGTATACGTACCCGTTTCTGCGTGACAAGGTTTACGGGTTCGCGTAAAAAGGCGGGTAATCCGAAGCACGCCAATATGCCCATCAAACGCTCCCCGGTCGCCGCGGGGGATCGCACCGTCCTGGATATGGACGGCGAGCCATCCCGCATCATTGTTCCTGGCAACGAGAACAGCCTGGTTCCGTCCGAGAAATTTCAACGTCTGTTCGACGAGGCGCAAGCCATGGAGCGCGAGGACGCCTGGCAAAGCGGCGAAGTCGGGTTCCTGAGTCGTGCCAGCGTGCAGGTCACGCTGCCGTATCGCGCGCCCAAAGGCGCGCCTCCCGTGTGGACGCGTACCAGCGGCAACATTTCGCTGATGATCCAGCCTGGCTACTTCACGCAGCAGCGGTCCGAGCGCGCCAGCAATGGCCGGCAGAAGCTTGTTTCCGAAACCGTGTCGCTGGGCTATCCCTATGGGTCGTATCCGCGCCTGATGCTTGCCTGGATCGGCAAGGAAATCATGGCCAAGAAGAAGCGGGGGGAATTCACCGGCACGGTGGAAGACCGACGCATCTCGCTGGGCAATTCCTTGTCGGAGTTCATGTACAACCTCGGCATTCCGATGGCGACGGGTGGCAAGCGCGGCACGATGACGCTGGTCCGACAGCAGATGATCCGCCTGTTCTCGGCGACCATCGCGATCGTCCAGAACAAGTCCACGCCAAGCCAGAACCAGAACAGCAGCCACGAGCCGTTGTCCATCGACCGCGTCGGCTACTTGCTGGCCGATCAGCTGTCGACATGGTGGGATCCCATGCAGCCAGGACAGGGCTCCATGTTCGAGAGCTTCGTGGTGCTCTCAGAGCCCTTTTTCAACGAGTTGGTTAACCGTCCGGTACCGGTCGACATGCGTGCGCTGAAGGCGCTCAAGCAGTCGCCGTTTGCGCTGGACGTTTACTCGTGGCTAACGTACCGATTCTTTACGATCCAGCGACGCACCGAGATTCCGTGGGAAGCCCTGCAGATGCAGTTCGGCACGGAAACCGAAAGCGAGCGCAAATTTCGGGCACTGTTCCGCAAGGCACTCAAGGACGTGCTGGTGGTCTACCCCGGCGCCAAGGTCGATGCGGACTCCTCCAAGGCCCTCATCCTGCAGCCGTCCCGAACCAGCGTCCGCAAGCTGGGCTGATCAAGGCGCGGACGACAAAAAAGGCAAGCACGAGGCTTGCCTTTTTTGTTTTCGGGCGATGGCCACGCAGCAAGCTGCGTGGCCATCGCGCATCAGGCGGGCTTGATGGCCGATGCCTGCAGACCCTTCGGGCCTTGCTTGACCTCAAAGGTCACGCGTTGACCGTCCTTCAGGGTCTTGAAGCCAGCGCCCTGGATTTCGGAGAAATGCGCGAACAGATCCGCACCGCCGTCGTCCGGGGTAATGAAGCCAAAGCCCTTGGTCTCGTTGAACCACTTGACCGTACCGGTTGCCATAGGAATTTCCTTTCGAAGCAAGTTCTCTTGTACACCACGCAAACAACCGTTCAAGCACGTTGATTCTCGTAGATACCGAACGGAAGCCGACGAGGTTGACACGACTTGACTCGACTGTAGGGCGCATCATAACCAGATTTGTCCTGGTCTGTCATGTGCGCCGTAAAGCGCACTACAAATACTTTAGGCGGATTGTCTGCCGCATTTCAAGCGGAAATATCAAATAGCGGTGTTTCGCCAATCGCGGTGAGTGAAAGCACTTACTTGTCTAACTACAAATGTTATAAAAATTTAGAATACGGTTGATGCGCCACCTGGATTTGGCTAAAGTGGCGCCTAAAGTTAACCGCGCTTTCAGCGCTGAAAGAGAGGTCCCTGTGGCAGCAAAAATCATCACAGTCTTCAACCAGAAGGGCGGGTGTGGCAAGACGACGGTGAGCATGCATCTGGCCGGAACGCTGGGCCTGCGCGGCGCGCGCTCGATGCTTGTCGATATGGACGAACAAGGCACGGCGACAAGATGGGCGGCTCAGGCCAGCGACGAGCGTCCGTTCCCCGCCTCGGTAATTGGTTTGGCGCCATCCGGCGGCGCGATGCACCGGGAGGTCCGCAAATTCGTCAATGACTACGACTACATTGTTGTCGACTGCCCGCCAGCCGTGCATTCGGCTGCGCCGTCCAGCGCCCTGCTGATTTCCGATCTGGCCATCATCCCCGTGGTACCGTCACCGCCCGACCTGTGGGCTGCGGTGGCGGCAAAAACTCTCGCACAACACGCGCAAGTCCAGAATGAAACGCTGTTGATTCGCGTGATGGCGAACATGGTGCAGAGGCGTGTTTCGATCGCGCGTCAGGCAATCGAGATCCTTGGTGACGACGGTGAAGTTCCTCTGCTGAATTCGATGATCGGGTCTCGTTCGGCGTTCCGGGAGTGCCAGGCGATCGGTTGCACCGTCCATGGTGTCGCTGGCGCGCGCGAAGCCGTGCAGGAGGTCGACATGATGGTCGATGAAGTGTTGTCTTTGATTGAGCATTAAGGCATGGCTACGAAACTGAAGAGCCTGAAAGCAGGCATGCTGGCCGGCATGGCAGCGGAAAAGACCCGGAACGATTCCATGGACCGTTTTGCGCGCGCGGAGGCCGCAATTTCGCAGCATCCGAACGGGCTGCTACAGGGTCGCCCGCCAGAACCGGCGCTGTCTTTCAGCGCTGAAAGTGCCGAAACGGAGAGCTCCCGCCCCCTGATCCGCATTCTCCTGACCCACCTGCACGACAATCCGCTGAACGCCCGCCGGATCTACGACCCCGCCGTCGTGCAGGAGCGTGCCGCGTCGATCGCCACGCACGGACAGAAGACGCCCGGCCTTGCCGCACCGGACCCATCCCGTCCGGGCCACTACATCCTGATCGATGGCCACTATCGCAAGCGTGCCCTGGCATCCGCCGGCAAGCTTGAGATGGAATGCTTTGTCGAAAATGATCTCAGTGATCTGGACTTCTACCGCCTGTCTTTCATGCTCAACGAGCAGCGGTCGGACCAGTCCGCGCTCGACAATGCGATCGCCTGGCGCCAGTTGCTGGACGAAGGCAAGGTGCAGAAGGAGGAGGACATCTGCGAACTGACCGGCATCTCCGCCGGCACGGTGAACAAGACGCTCGCCTTGCTGCGATTGCCCGAATCGGTGCTCGGTGTCATGCGCGAACGGCCGAACGCTATCGGCATCGCGGCGGGGTACGAGCTGACGCTCTATTTCAAGCTCGCCGGAGAAGACCGCACGCGCGACCTGGCAACGCGCATCATGACCGACGGCTTGTCGAGCCGCGAAGTGGAATCCATCCGCAAGCAGGCCCAGGAAGGCAAATCGCGCAAGGTGAAGGAAATCAGTCGCCAGTACAAGATCCGTACCGATGGCGGCCAGTTGCTAGGCACCATCAAGGAATGGGATTCCGGGCGGGTCATGCTCGATGTGCAGCTTAGCGACCGGGGCGCGCGCGAGGCGCTGGTCGAAGCGCTCAAGACGCGTTTTGGCCTGGACAAGACGTTGCTCTAGGACGTACCGGCTCCGATCCCGCGTTGGGGGAGGGCCCCCTTATGGCGTTCCCTCCTGTGCACCTTCACACTGCCGCCGAACGAATCTGTTTAGGTGTGAACGCGGGCAATGCCTTCGCCTGCGTGCTCGCGTAGGTCTTCCATGCGGCCCGCAACAACTGATCGAGACCACTGGCTCCATAGCCGGCCGCGGACCCCGCCAGGCGCTTCGCGGTGCCACGGCGAGTCGGCGGATAATCGGTCGGCCCCAGAAGCGCCGCGCCACGAGGCGGGGACTCCGTCAGGCCGCGCCGTACCCAATGCTTCCGCAACGCGGCAAGCGTATCCGGGGCCAAAGCGCGAGATCGTGACTTCGCGTCATGCCAACGCAAGCAAGCTTCAGAATCTTCTATTTGCAACGCGTCGCACAGGATGCTGGCAAGTTCACCGAGCCTGAATCCGTCCCGGACCAGCAAGGCGGCAGCGAACGCTGCCTGCCACTTTGACTCGCCTTGCCTGCCCAGCCAGTCCAGGAATTCGTCGATGTCGCTACGCGCAAGACTACGACGTCCATCCGGCTCGACGGCGACACCAGCGTCGATAACCGGCGTGTCGACGAGATCGATGCCGCCCGCAAACGCCTTCGCCATCGACAGCGACTTCAACATGGCACGAATCACCCGCAGTGCCGCCGTCTGAGAACTGGCGCGCAGTGGGCCCTCGAAAGGCCGCCAATGTACGCGATCCCGTGGGCTGGCCGGCCCACACCAGAACGCAGGCGGCTCGGGTGCCCGCAGGAAGGCTACATATCTTTGCAACGATTCCACCGTGAGATCTGCCAGCTGCAGACGCTCTCTCGCCAGCCAGAGCAGTAGCCGTTCGGCTTCCTTTCGGTAACTGCTTCGCGTATGGGGCGACCTCGGCTTGGCGTCCAGCCATTGCCGGACGCGCTCCAGGTCCGATCCCGACGCCTCCGAGGCAGGTTGGCCCGACGGCGGCCCCTGCATATGTTCCAGCGGCACCGGGTACGCCATGTGTGGACCCAATGGAAGCGGCACGATGGCGGGGCGCTGGAAGACCTCGGAAGGCGGCAGGATATAGGCCTCAATAAGTGCTTGATTGTTATCTTTTGTGGCTTTGCGTTGCTCGATCAACCATCGCGTAATGAGCTCCGCCGACTTCGGGCCAATCCGGGGCACCGCGCGCCACCAACTACTGCCGCGGGCATTGGCGAGGCTGGCGAGATCCGAAATCTTGTGAATGCCGGCGGCGGCCAGACGGCGGGCCAGGCTTGGGCCGAACCACAGTCCGACTTCGTGCCCCGAGGCCGGCCGACCCTGCCCTAATCCTTCCAGCGATGAGAGCGCATCGACCCGGCGCGTCATGCCCACGTCGGACCGTCCGCGCAGCGCCTCGAACATCTCTGCGATATCCGGGCGGTCATGCTGCAAGGCAAACTGGACGAGGCGGTCCCGCAACGCGAGGATGCGCGCGATCGCCTGGCTCTCGGTCAGCGCGTCGTCATCGTCCGGATCGGACAGGTAGCGGTTGGCGATGTCGATCGGCCGCATGCCCTGCGCATAGGCACGCACAACGGCGAATTCAGTGCGGGTCAGCTTGGTGGCGGCCGATGCGCCGTGATCTTCGCTCATCCTCGGTTCTTACCTAAGTGACTGATCTATAACAACTTTATTCAAAGTGGATTCCGAGCAGGCCACTTTTGCGACATCAAAGTTAATGTAAATTATTTTTGTGCGAGCTACCATACTTTTTCGCTCGAAACCCGTGATTTCTGAGCGTGTGGCAGCGGCCGGAGGAGAGCTTGCCATGCGGCCGTTCGATCCTGCCGCCGGTCCCCGCACAGGCCCCAACATCGAAAGCGTACCCATTTCTGCGTGGGCGCAGGCGCTTGAGCCAGGCGCTACGGCCGAGCAAACTGAAGGCGCGGCCGATTGCGCAGACGCCGCGCTTTCAGGAAGCCGATATGAGTGAAACCGACTATCAGCTCATGGAGCTTGCCGAGGGCAAGCCCGTGAAGATGTGGACGCAGGGCGTGGCCGTCGAGGAGGAAGCGCTGCGCCAGTTGCGCAACACGGCGAGCATGCCGTTCGTCCATCGCCACCTTGCGGTGATGCCGGATGTCCACTTGGGCAAGGGCTCGACGATCGGCAGTGTCATCCCGACGCGGGGGGCGATCATCCCCGCAGCGGTCGGGGTCGATATCGGCTGCGGCATGATGGCCGTCCGCACGACGCTCAAGGCGGCCGACCTGCCTGATTCGCTGGCCCGCCTGCGCAGTGCGATCGAGCAGGCCGTGCCGCATGGCCGCGCGCCCGGGCGCAACGACCCCGGCGCGTGGAGCGGGCGTGCCCCGCATCGCGTCGACGACGCATGGAAAGCGCTCCTGCCTGGTTTCCGGCGCCTGGCGCAGAAGTACCCGAAGCTGGAGCGCACCAACCACCACGTGCACTTGGGCACGCTCGGCACGGGCAACCACTTCATCGAGATGTGCCTGGACGAGGCGGATAGCGTCTGGTTCATGCTCCACAGCGGCTCGCGCGGCGTAGGCAATGCGATCGGCTCGCTGTTCATCGCGCTGGCGCAGCATGACATGCGCCAGCACATCGCGAACCTGCCGGATCGCGATCTGGCATATTTTCAAGCAGGCAGCCGGCACTTTGACGACTATGTAGAAGCCGTGGGCTGGGCCCAGGAGTATGCACGCCGTAACCGCGAGGTGATGATGGACGCCGTCATGGCAGCCGCGCGCGGCGTGATTCGCCAGCCCTTCGGTCTCGACGAGCAGGCAGTGAACTGCCATCACAACTACGTGCAGAAGGAGCGCCACTTCGGCGAGGAAGTGTTCGTAACCCGCAAGGGCGCCGTTTCTGCGCAGAAGGGCCAACTGGGCATCATTCCCGGATCGATGGGCGCCAGGAGCTTCATCGTGCGCGGCCTGGGCAATCCCGAAAGCTTCTGTTCGTGCAGTCATGGTGCTGGCCGCGCGATGAGCCGCACCGAAGCCAGGCGCCGCTTCACGGTGGCCGACCAGGTCAGGGCCACCGCCCACGTCGAATGCCGGAAGGATGCGGCGGTGATCGACGAGATCCCGATGGCCTACAAGGACATCGACGCCGTCATGGCCGCGCAGCGCAGCCTGGTGGAGGTGGTCCACACGCTGCGCCAGTTGGTGTGCGTGAAAGGATAGGACCACGGTCGGTAGTCGGCCATGGGCAATGCCGCTGGCGGAACCGGTCGGGCCACTTGTCGGCGCGCACCGACACCACAATCATCCTCTGCCGACTTCATTCCCTTCGGTGCCCGGTCGTATGATGCCCAAGTCTCCCCACTCCGGGGCATCGTGGCCGCCTGCCGGTCGCAGCGTATCAGGAGGCACGCTTGGACCCACCCCGACCGTTTCCCCCCGGCACGCCACGCGGCGGCGATCTCATCGTCGCCCGCCCGGAAGGCCTCTACTGCCCGCCCGGAGATTTCTACATCGATCCCTGGCGTCCGGTGGACCGCGCGGTCATCACCCACGCCCATTCCGACCATGCTCGCGTGGGGCACGCGCACTACCTGTGTGCCGAGCCCGGCCGCGGCGTGCTGCTGGCACGGCTGCCCGGCATCCCGCTCGACACGTTGCCCTACGGCCAGCGCATCACCCACCACGGCGTCACGCTGAGCCTGCATCCGGCCGGGCATGTGCTCGGCTCCGCGCAGGTGCGGCTCGAATACGGCGGCCAGGTGTGGGTGGCCTCGGGCGACTACAAGCTCGAGGCGGATGGCACGTGCGACCCGTTCGAGCCCGTGCCTTGCGACACCTTCATTACCGAAAGCACCTTCGGCCTGCCGATCTACCGCTGGCCGCCGCAGGCGGCGCTGATGGCGGAGATCTTCCACTGGTGGCAGGCCAACGCGCAGGCGGGGCGCGCCAGCATCGTCTACGCCTATACCTTCGGCAAGGCGCAGCGCATCCTGCACGGCCTGCTGCGCCACACCGGCGCGGACGGCCTGCCCGGGCCGGTGATCGTCCATGGCGCGCTGGCCATGCTCAACGCCGCCTATGCCGAAGCCGGCGTGGCGCTGCCGCCGATGTCGGTGGCCACCGACCTGCCGCCGCGCAGCCCGCTGCTGCGGCAGGCCCTGGTGGTGGCACCGCCCTCGGCGCAGCGCTCGCCGTGGCTGCGCCGCTTTGGCGATGCCTCCGATGCCTTCGCCAGTGGCTGGATGCAACTGCGCGGCACGCGCCGCCGCCGTGGCGTGGACCGCGGCTTCGCACTGTCCGACCATGCCGACTGGCCGGGGCTGCTGCAGGCGATCGATGCCACCGGCGCCGAGCGCATCATCGTGACCCACGGCAACGTGCCGGTGATGGTGCGCTACCTGAGCGAGCGCGGCTGGCAGGCGCAGGCCTTCGAGACCGAATTCGGCGATGACGACGAATCCGTGCGCACCGAGGCGCAAGCGGAGTCGGCCGCCGACGGCGAGCCAGCGTTGCCATGAAGGCCTTCGCCGATCTCTACGCCGCGCTCGACGGCACCACCTCCACCAAGGCGCGGCTGGCTGCGCTGGTGGACTACCTGCGCGCGGCGCCGCCGCAGGATGCTGCCTGGGCCGTGTATTTCCTGGCCGGTGGCAAGCCGCGGCAGATCGTGCCGGTGTCGATGCTGCGCGAGCTGGCGCGCCAGGCCGCCGACCTGCCGGACTGGCTGTTCGAGGAAAGCTACCAGGCCGTCGGCGACCTGGCCGAGACCATCGCGCTGCTGCTGCCGGCCCCGATGGATGCCGACCGCGCCGGCCTGGCCGAATGGGTCGAGCAGCGCCTGCTGCCGCTGCGCGGCCTGCCGCCTGAAGCCTTGATGCCGCGTCTGGACGCACTGTGGCGGCCGCTCGACGCGCACGGTCGGCTGGTGCTGTTCAAGCTGATCACCGGTGCGTTCCGCGTGGGCGTATCGCGGCTGCTGGTGACGCGCGCGTTGGGCGAGGTGGCGGGCATCGATCCCAAGCGCGTGGCCGAACGCATGGTCGGCTACACGGACTTGTCGGCGCGGCCTGACGCGGCACGATTCCAGGCGTTGATCGCATCGGAAAGCGAAGACGATCGCGCGCTGCGGGCCGATGGCCAGCCCTACCCGTTCTTCCTCGCGCATCCGCTGCAGGCGCCGCTGGAGCAGTTCGACGCTGTGCTGGGCGCGCCCGAAGACTGGTTGGTCGAATGGAAGTGGGATGGCATCCGCGCGCAGCTCGTTTGCCGTGGCAGCCAGACCTGGCTGTGGTCGCGCGGCGAGGAACTGATTACCGAGCGTTTCCCCGAGATCGTCGACGCGGCTGCGGCGCTGCCAGACGGCACCGTGCTTGATGGCGAGATCGTGATCTGGCAGCAGGGCCGCGTGCAGCCCTTTGCGCTGCTGCAGCAGCGCATCGGCCGCAAGACGCTGAATGCAAAGCTGCTGCGCGAAGCGCCGGCCATCCTGATGGCCTATGACCTGCTCGAATGGCAGGGAGAGGACTGGCGTTCGCGGCCGCAGGCCGAACGCCGCGCGCAGCTGGACCAGGTGATCGCCCGGCATGTGCATCCGTCGCTGGAACTGAGCCCGCTGGTCCAGGCCGATGACTGGCCGCACTTTGCCAGGCTGCGCGAGGCCTCGCGCGATCTCGGCGTCGAGGGCTTTATGCTCAAGGCAGCCAGCGCGGCCTATGGCGCGGGACGTACCAAGGATGTGGGCGTCTGGTGGAAGTGGAAGATCGACCCGTACTCGGTCGACGCCGTGCTGGTCTACGCGCAGCGGGGGCACGGCCGCCGCGCCAGCCTTTATACCGATTTCACTTTTGCGGTCTGGAGCGCGCCGCCCGGCACGCCGGGCCGCACGCTGGTGCCGTTCGCCAAGGCGTATTCCGGCCTGACCGATGAAGAGATGCGCGCGGTCGACGCCATCGTGCGCCGGACCACCGTGGAGCAGTTCGGCCCCGTGCGCAGCGTGGAGCCGACGCAGGTATTCGAGCTGGGCTTTGAGGGCATCGCCCGAAGCGGGCGGCACAAGAGCGGCATTGCGGTGCGCTTTCCGCGCATGCTGCGCTGGCGCACCGACAAGCCGATCGAGGAAGCCGATACGCTGGCCACGCTGGAAGCCATGCTGCCGGGCGCCGGCAAGGTGGATCAGGTGGCAAGCCCTGCTGCATCGAGTACGGCATCGAGCTGAGCCTTCAGCAGGCCGAGCAGGCAAAACACGCTGAAGCTGGCCTCCGATCGTTCGCATTGCAGTGCCAACAATTGCAGGACACCGTCGAGACCGGCGTTGACTTGCTCCAGGCTGGCGTTGGCTGCGGACATATCAATCTTGGACATTTGACCTCCATCGTTGTGGAAGGCCTGCCGGATTTGTGTGGAGAGGGTGGCGGGCCTGACGACGAGGGTGGAAAGCGACCCCAGGAGAACGCTCAGCCTTGCGGCTGCCTCGCCGTGGCCCGCCGTAGAAAAAGGCGTGCTTGAGCACGAAGCGTCTTGAGTAGGACGATCCGCTTTGGGGGTCGGGTTTCCACACCCGGTCACCGTTGTGCGATGACGGGGACGAGTGTCGCTTCTTGCTGATCTTGAATCGATAGGACGGTTCGCATTCTTCTCCGGATCATCAACGAGTTTATGATGACTGGCTTGTCGTGCTTGTCGTGCTTGTCGTGCTTGTCGTGCTTGTCGTGCTTGTCGTGCTTGTCGTGCTTGTCGCTCTTGGCAGGCGCGGCTGTTTCGCCGGCGTAGCCGGCGAGTCACTTTTTGTCCGAGCGACAAAAAGTAACCAAAAAGCGCGTTTACTTGCCCTAACGGGCGAATATTGATCGTAGTGTGCGACGAATTTCGTACGGGTACTCGCTTCAGAGTCTTCCCGGCTGCCTGCCGCGTGGAGCGCAACCGCATGCAGGCTCCCGGACAATGATTGAACGAGCCCCGAACCTGTCCGTGGCCCGGCAAGGTCCAGCGATATCGCATCATCGCCTACGGCTGCTGCGCGCTCAGTAAAATCAGAAAAGCGAGGTAACGGAAGCACCGTCGCCAGCGCCGCTGATGTCCCTGACTAACCGACTAGTGAGCCGCGTAGCAGCCGAAGGCGATGATGCGATGACGGTGGAAGCAGGGGCCACGGACAGGTTCGGGGCTCGTTCAATCACGGCTTGGAAGCCTGCATGCGGACGCGCACCACGCGGCAGGCAGCGGGGCACGCTCTGAAGTTCATACCCGTACGAAATTCTTCGCACACTACGATCAATATTCGCCCGTTAGGGCAAGTAAACGCGTTTTTTGGTTACTTTTTGTCGCTCGGACAAAAAGTGACTCGCAGGCTACGCCTGCGAAACAGCCGCGCCCGCCAAGCACGACAAGGCAATCAAATAAGTGGATCAAACGCTGCATTCCAATGCCTTATCCAGACCCCCCTCTTCAGCGGGGAGCCGCCTCAAACTCATCCCACCGCACCACCCGATCGGGGGGCCTCATACTCGCGAACCCGTCATTGATATAACGCATTCTGCACAACACAGCTCGCAACGCAACGACGACACCACATATCCCTCCCCCCACGCATCATGAAAATTGACCATGGGGAAAACCCGCTCCGTCCGGACGCGCCTTGCTTTCCCCCAACCCCTTTCATATGCTGGTTACCAGAGTTACGAAATTTTACATCTGAGTTCAATGGCGTCTAAGAACGCCATCGGGTTTGATAAGCGTCGGATAGACGCAAACGGGGCGATTCAACATCTCCAAGGGAAGGGACCATCAGCAGGCCGGACGGGTACGCTGAAGGGGCTGGAGCGCTGTCGGATCGTAGGGAAAATGCATCCCGCAGGATAGCGAGGCATTTTCCGACCGCAAGTGCGGGTTGTCGCAGGGTTCGCGCTTGCCGCTACAAGAAAAGAGAGCGGCCATGGCCACCATCCTCTTGATCGAGCCTCATCCACTGTTGCGCCTGGGGCTGCGCCATCTGCTGGCGCAAGCACACATCCCCGGGGACCTGATCGATATCGATCCGCTGGCGCCCATTGAATCTGACCTCTGGCTGCATGGCGCAGACCTGCTGGTGTTCGGACTGCCGTCCGACCCCGGCAGCGGCTGCCATCAGCTGGCCGAACTGTGCGAGCGCCTGCAGCCGCAACGCGTGCTGGTGCTGGCCGAGTCTCCGGCCGCTGCGCTGGCCACCACCGGCTTGCCCGAGTCCGTGCGTGGCTGCATGCACAAGCACAGCAGTGCCGCCGCGCTCGACGCAGCGGTGCGCCTGGTGCTGGCTGGTGGCGAGTGTTTCCCGTCCCGCATCCAGATGGAAAGCGCTCCGGCCATGACCGATATGCCGATGACTCACGGCATGCTGTCTGACACGGCGGCCGGCGAGGCCCGCAACGTCGTGGCGCTGCAACGCGGCCATGGTTTGCACGCGACAGGCACCCACATGGAACCGGCACAGCCCGCACCGCGCACCGTGTCGCTGTCGCATGTAGGCGGCTACGAAACACCGTCCGCCGGCGCGCACCTGCTCAACATCACCGAGCGGCAGTACGAGGTGCTCGCACTGCTTGCGCGCGGCTATCCGATCAAGACCGTCAGCCGGATCCTCAACATCTCGGTCGCCACCGCCAAGACGCATGCGTGCACGCTGTACCAGCGGCTGCACGTGCGCAACAAGGGCGAAGCGGTCTACGTCGCGCTGCAGCGCGGTGCCACGCTCAACTGGGCCGGTCCGCCAACGACCGGCCAGCCGCTGATGTCCGCGGGCATGGCGGCGGCATAGTTACCTGACGAGCGGTCTCATCCTTCTGTAGCGCCAGGCTCATCCAAAAGCATGAAGCGGGCGTCGCGGCGGGTTGGTACGTTCTGAGTGAAGGCACTGGCAGGCACCTGGGCACGGCAGCATCGCGCGCCCCGCTTGCCGCGCCGCGCGGGCGGGTACAACGTGCTCCCATTCTCCAACGGTGGTATTGCTTCCGCGGTCAGGGCTGCCGCTCCATACCGTCAATGTCGACCTATCTGATTGCCAGCAATGAAGTGATGTGCCGGGTCCTGGCCCGCCGGCTGCAGGCGCTCAGCCTGCCCAGCCCGATCCGCTGGCGCGCGCCGCAATGGCTCGACGAAGCCGATGCTTGCATCCCTGCCGAGCAAGCCGAAGACCCCGCCGACATGGCGCTGCTCGATTGCAGCGGGGTCGAAGGCGATCAACGCGCGCTGCTCGACCGCCTGCACGCCAGGCTGGCGCCGCGGCGCTGGCTTGTTATCTCCGACCGGCTCGACGCTTCGCTGATGCTGCATGCCGCGCTGCTCGGCGCGAGCGGTTGCCTGGCGGCGCCGGTATCGGCGGAGCTCGTGTGCGCCGCCACGGCGCTGATCTGGGCGGGTGGCCAGTGTTTCCCGCGCACCGCGCTCACGCTCGGCGATGGCACGCCGCTGTCCTCCCTCGTTTGCCCGGTGGGGACTACGGCCACCGGATGAGGGCGAACCGCGCGCAACGCAGCTATGCTTGATTTGCCCGCGACAGAAGCTGGTCCCGCTTCAGAGGCCGCCGCCGCGGGAGTGCAAGGGGGTCGTATGGAGTGCGGTCTGGAATTCCTCGTCGTGCGCGGCTTTGCCGTTCGCGAAGGGCGGGGCAAGTGGGCATGTTGCTTCGAAATCCGGCTGGCCACGCAAAGCGATGAACCGCTGCTGTACCGCGGCGAGCTGCATGGCCGGCAATTCGACTGCGAACACGCGGCCGCCGAGGCGGCCCGCGAGGCAGGCGAGCGCGAGGCGCGACTGCGCGTGGACAGCCTCAAGGCTCTCATCATTGCCCAGCACCGCCACCGCGTCCCGGAATCATTTGTTCCGTAAGCTAAGGACACAGCGCGAGCTTTGCGAAAGAAGGGATGGGCGTTAGCGACGTCGATCCGCTCAAGCTTGCCGGCCAGTGCGCCCCGCAGCAGCCGAAGGCGATGATGCAATACCGGTCGCAAAGGCCGCAGCAGGTCGCCACCACCCATCCCCCGGCAGAGAACCAAAAAAGAAGCCCGCCGACCGGGGGACCATGCGGGCTTTGAACCGCGCAGGCCACGCAAAGCGCCTGCACGTCCCATCGACGATAGGCAATCGCCGTCCCGCTCTCCATCCGCCAGAAGCACCATGCGAGCGGGGTCGCGCACCAGGCATTCATTCCTACTTCAACCCTGCAGCAGCCATGCGATGACCCACTTCGCGACCCGCCGCGCGCAGGCCCGCGGGACTCTGTGCGCCGTCCAACAGACTGCCGGGAACACGCCGCGCAATGATCGCCAGCACGACCGGTCATCGCAGCAGCGGATACGGTCGGGGGGAGGCGCGCAGGACAGGAGTAGATGCACGGGCATTCGACTGCAGGCGCGCTGGCGTGTGCAGCCCTGGCCGTGCGCGCCCGCGAACGCAACGTCTTGGCACGCGCGGAGGCCAATGGTGTACGGCGACACAAACATGCGTGGGCGTGGCGGTCCGGGATTGCGCGGTGGAAATCCGGTCTGGTCGCACGTCAACAGCCATGTCGATCTGTGGATCGAACTGCTGCATGGCCTGGACCTGCCACCGATCGCGGCGCTGCCTTGCACCGTGAGGCAGGCGTTTGAAGCGGATCATTTTACGCAGTGCCGGATACCCGAGGCCGATCTCGAGCGGCTGTTCGGCCTGAGCATCCATGCGCTGACCTTGTATGACTCGCTCGAGAACCACGTAGCCGCGCAGACCAGCCGCGGCAATATCGTGGTGATGGAAGTCGACAGCAGCCAGCTCCCGCCTGCTCCGGGCGCTGCTTACCATCGACAGCGCACGCTTTCGTGCATCGGCATCGACGTGATGATTCCCGATGCGCTGGCCGTGGGGTATTTCCATTCGGACGGCTATCACACGGCCAGCGGCGAAGACTACACCGCGCTGTTCGGACGGGTGGCCGGCACCCGCAACCCGGAAGTCCAGATCTTCACCCACGCCGACGTGGTGCGCCGCAATCCCTGCACGCACAGCGAGGCGTCGTTGCTGAAGGCTTCTCTGGAACTCTTTCGCTTTCACCTGGCGAACCGCCCGTCCGACAATCCGGTCAGCACCTTCCGAGCCGCGTTCCCCGAGCATCTCGAGCGCCTGATGGCGCGCGGCGAGCCGGGCTTTCATCACTATGCGGCCGGCGTGCTGCGCCAGCTCGGCGCCAACTTCGAACTGCTTGCGCGTTATCTGCGCTGGCTGGTCGCACAGGGCGAGCCGGTGCCCGACAAGACCGCCGAGGCCTGCTACACGATGGCATCGGAGGCCATGGTCATGCAGTTCCGGCTGATGCGCGCGGTGATCAGCCGCAAGCCCGACACCTGCGAAGATTGCCTGGACCAGCTCGAAGCCTCGTACCAGGCTTGCGTACCGGTGCTGGCGAGGCATTTCGCGGGGAGCAAGACGTGACGACAGTGCCCGCCATGGCCGCGCGCGGGCGCCGCGATGCGCGGTCGCCCGGCGTGCTGCGCGTGCCGGGCGACTGGTCGTGGCTCGAAACACTGCCTGGCGCCGCGGACAGCCCGGCTTGCCTCGACGAGCGCGCGGCGTGGCTGCCGGCGCCGGTGCCGGGCACCGTGGCCGACGCCTTGCGCGTGGCAGGCCGCTGGCGCGAGACCACGTCAGCGATGCATCGGCACGATTACTGGTATCGCCTGCGATTTGCCGGCACCGGGCGCCGGCTGCTGCGCCTGCGTGGCCTGGCCGGCGCGGCGCAGGCCTGGGTGAACGGGCGCCCGATCGCCGCACCGCAGGCCCTGTGCGACGCCTGCGATGCCGAAGTGGAGCTGGCTGGCATCAACACCCTGCACCTGTGCTTCCGCGCCAGCGTGCCGCGCCTGCATGCGGCGCGCGGCACGCTGTGCTGGCGCACCGCACCGGCGTTCCACTCGGCCCGCGTCATCGGACATGCCGCGGCCGAGGACACGCCGCTGCACGCGGTGGGCCTGTTGCAACCCGTCGAGATGCTTGAGCTGGGCGGCAGCGACGTGCTTGCCGATGCCGCGGTGGATCTCCGCGCCGGACTTCAGGATGGCGCGGGCCGTGTGGCGCTGCGCCTGCACCTGCACGGTGAAGCACCGGCGCAGGCGAGCCTGAGCCTTTGCAACGCGGATGGCGCTGTGCATGCGCCGCTCTCGCGCGAGAACGCCTTTACCCTGTCAGCCGATGTGCGCGTGGACGCTCCGCGCTTCTGGTGGCCCCATACGCATGGCCAACCGGCGAAGTATCGCGTGCTGGCCGAAGCGGGCGGACACGTGCTCGATTGCGGGCGGCTCGCCTTGCGCAGCGTGCGCGTCGACCGGCATGGAAGCGATCCCTTGCCTCGCATCAACGATGTGCCGGTGTTCTGCCGGGGCGCGCGCCTGGACGCCGCCGAGCTGGCTGCGCTCGTGTCGTCGCCGCTGGCCGCGCGCCACAGGATGCGCCTTGCGCGCGGGGCAGGCCTGAACGCGTTGGTTCTCGATCGCGACTGCGCGCCGCCTGCCGATTTGCGCAGCGCCTGCGACGCGGTCGGCATCCTGCTCTGGCGCGAAGGCATGCAAGCGCCCGACACCGCATGGTTTCCCGAGATCGCAGCTGTGCCGTGCGCGCGCACGCTCGATGCGCTTGGCCTGTCGCAAGCGCTTGGCGATCCGCGCTGGAAGGCCGGCGTATTGCACCGGAGCGGCACGCTGTGCGATGCCGAGGACGCGCGCGACCGGCACTTGCTCGCGCTGTACGGCGTGGATCCGCCGCAGCTGCGCCGCACGGATCCGCAGCGCTATCTGCGCCTGTCGCGTGCGCTGGCGGCGGAACTGGCGAACGACTTCATTGCCGGTTGCCGTCGCGACGGCAGCCAGTCCGGACTGGCGCTGGTGCCGGCGCTGCGCGATGTGGCGCTGGCCAATGGTGCCGGCGTGGTCGATGTGCTGGGACGGCCCAAGTCGGCCTGGCATGCGATACGGGCCGCATGCCGCCCGCTGCAGGTCCTGCTCGGGACCGATGCCGCGGGCTGCCTCCGCGTGGAGCTGCTGAACGAGACCGCCAGCGCGCGAGACATCCGCCTCAGGGTTTGCTGGATCCGGAACGGCATGCACGTACACGCCGAGTCAATGCAAATGCTGCAGCTGGCGCCCCGTCAGTCGCTCGTGCTGACGCCGCGGCCGCAGCACGGCGGTTCCCCCGAAATGGGCGATATCGTGCTGGCCACGCTGACGGACGCCCGCAGCGGCGCGCCGCTCAGCCAGGCGGCGCACGTGCCCGATCGCCGCGCGCAAGCGCTGCCGCAGGCGGGCCTGCAAGCCGAAGTGCGGCAGGACGCGGGGCACTGGTGGCTGGAGATATCGGCCACGCATTTCGCGCGCTGGGTGCATATCGAGGACGATGTGCTGCGGCCGTCGCAGGACTGGTTCCATCTCGCGCCCGGTGCGCGAACGCGCATCCGACTTTTGCATGAAGGCGGCCATACGTCTCAACCCGGAGTCATGCCGGCCGGCAAGGTCTGGGCCCTGAACCAGGATCGCCCCGCCTGCTACGCCGCCTAGCGGCACCCCTTCCGCCTTCGCATGCGCGCAGCATGTCCGCTTTCCGGCCGACCTACCAATGGATGACGGCGCACCAGCCGTCTGCCTACTGTCCCATTGGCAATCCATGGCGCTAAATACAGACACCGGGTCAGGTGCAATGCCGCAGGGTGCGGGTCCGCGGCAGGCCTGTCCGGGAGGAAACACCAATGCAAAGCGCCGGCACGGCGGGACAAGCCGCCGGCAGGCCGGTCCGGAGCGGCCGAACCCCGTGGCAGCGTGGCGGGGCGGCGACACCGGCAGGTAGATTCTTGCCCGGATACGGGATGGGGGGTACGGAAATGATCACGCATCGCTCGGATCTGAATGCCAACTATCTGCTCAATGCCTTGCCGCGCAGCGAATGGGAATCGCTGGCGCAGCACATCGAGCTGGTGCGCCTGCGTGCCGGCGAGTTGCTGACGGATTCGGGGCAGCGCATCGTCCATGTGTACTTCCCCACCACGTCGGTGGTGTCGCTGCTGTCCTTGCTGGAAGATGGCGCCACCGTGGAAATCGCCGCGGTCGGCAATGAAGGCCTGGTCGGCGTGCCGGTGGTGACCGGCGGCGACACCATGCCCTGCCGCGTGGAAGTGCGCAGCCCGGGCCTGGCCTACCGCGTCCCCGCGCGGCTGCTGCGCAGCGAGCTGCCGCGCACGCCCACGCTGCAACGGATCACGCTGCTCTACGTGCAGGCCATGCTCACGCAGATCGCGCAGACGGCCGCCTGCAACCGGCACCATTCGCTGAACAAGCAACTGTGCCGCTGGCTGCTGCTGGCGGTGGACCGGCTCAGTTCGAACGAGCTGGTGATCACGCAGCAGGTCATCGCGAACATGCTCGGCGTGCGCCGCGAAGGCGTGACCGAAGCCGCCGGCAAGCTCGAAGACCTTGGCCTGATCCATCACAGCCGCGGCCACATCACGGTGCTGGATCGCTGCGGCCTGGAGAAGCATTCCTGCGAGTGCTACAAGCTGGTCAAGCGCGAATACGACCGGCTGCTGCCGGCGCTGGCGCATGCCTGAGGCGGGAACCCGCACAAGAACCGCCATGGCCGGCGCCGCAGCACACGCTGCGTGTCCGGCCTTCATCGCTTTGAGGATGAGGAGTCGTGTCCGTGAGCAGACTGTCCTATGCCGGTGCACCGGCCGACCGGGAGATGCCCCGGCATGAAGCCCCGGTGGCGCGGGCCTTGCGGGCTCGCGTCCTGCTGGACCACCTGGGATGGATCGTCGCCGCCGGAGCGCTCGGCGCGGCCATCGGCGGCATGGCGGCGCTGTCGTCCCCGCTGGAATACCGTGCCCAGGCGCTGGTGCAGGTGGAAGGCAAGGATGGCGCCGCGCGCAATGCCGGGCAGACGCAGCCGGGCGCGCAGTTCGACGCCGGCCTGCTGCGCAGCCGTGCCATCGTGGCGCCGGTGGTCGAGGCACTGCACCTGGACATCACCGCGAAGCCGGTGCGCGCGCCGGTGCTCGGCGCGCTGTTCGAGCGATGGTCCACGCCGGGCCAGCCGCGCGGCACGTGGCTTGGCTATGCATGGGGCGGCGAGCGGCTCTTGCTGGACCGCCTGGCCGTGCCGGAGCGGCTGGTGGACCAGCCCATGATGTTCGAAGTGCTACGGGATGGCAGCTACCGCATCAGCAACCAGGACACCGCGCTGGTCGAAGGCGTGGTCGGCGAGAACGCCGCCGGCAACGGCGTGGAGCTGCGCGTGGCGCGCATCGAGGCCGCGCCCGGCACGCGCTTCCTGCTGACGCGCCATGATCCGGCCCGCACCGCCGATGCGATCCGGCAGGGCCTGGTCGTCGAGAGCGAAAGCGCCGAGTCCGGTGGCAGCACGGTCCGCGTCGCCTGGCAATCTCCGGAGCCGGGCGCCGCCGCCGCGCTCGTCAACGGCGTGACGGCCGCCTACATCAGCGGACAGACCGCCCAGCGCCGCGGCGACGTCGCCGACTCGCTGGCCTTCCTGACCGGCGAGTTGCCGCGCGTGCAGGCCGAACTCGCGCGCGCCGAAGAGGCGCAGAGCCGCTATCGCGCCCGCACCGGCTCGATGCAACCAAGCCGCGACGCGCAATCGTTCCTGAACAACAGCATGGAGTACCAGCGCCAGATCACCGCGCTCAGGATGGAACGGACCAAGCTGCTGCAGCGCTTCACCACGGATGCGAACGAGGTCAAGACCGTCGACAGCCAGATCCAGCAGATGACCCGCGATCGCGCCGAGATCGATGCCCGCATGCAGAGCCTGTCGGCCTCCGAACGCGAATCGGTGGCGCTGGCGCGCGACGTCAAGGTGGCCGAGGACATGTACATGACGCTGCGCACGAAAGTCGAGCAGTTGTCGCTGCAGCGCTCGGACAACTCGAGCCAGATGCGCCTGGTCGACAAGGCCATCGTCCCGGCGCGTTCGGTCGGTCCCGGAGCCTGGCCGTACGTCTGCGGCGGCCTGCTGCTGGGGCTGTGCCTTGGCGTGGCCGGCGTCGGCGTGCGCCAGCGCCTGAAGCCATCGCTGGCCACGGCCAACGATGCCGAGCAGCGGCTTGGCATTGCCATGCTGGGCGATGTCGCCTTCAGCGACGAACAGGCGGAGCTCGAACGCGAGATCGACGCCAAGCGGCGCCTGGGCATTGCCGCGGGCTTTGCCTTGCACGCGAACGGCCGCCTCGAGGCCCCGCGCGCCGGCACGGCGCTCGTCGATGCATCCGCCGCCGGCGAGTCCGACAGCGAATACGCGGAAAGCGAACGGCTGCTCAGGCAGGGACTGCATGACCATTTCCTGCTGGCCCGGCGCGCGCCGCATTCGCTCGCCGTGGAAGGGCTGCGCAGCTTGCGCGCGGCGCTGCATTTCTCGCTGCGTAGTGCGCCCGACGGCGTGGTGGCCGTGACCAGCCCCGCGGTGGGCGCGGGCAAGACGTTCTCCGCGGTCAATCTCGCGGTGCTGTTCGCCGAAGCCGGCCAGCGCGTGCTGCTGGTCGATGCGGACCTGCGCCGCGGAAAGATCGCCGACTGGTTCGACCAGCCGCCCGAAGGCGGGCTTGCCGAAGTCCTGGCCGGCCGCCTGCAGATTGCCGAGGCCGTCCGGCCGACCGTGGTCAGCGGGCTGTTCATCCTCACGCACGGCAAGACGCCAACCAACCCGTCCGAGCTGCTGATGCTGCCAACGCTGGCGGACAACCTGCGCCGCTGCGCGGGCCGCTTCGATTTGGTCATCGTCGACACGCCGCCCGTGATGGCGGTGGCGGACGCGACGCTGGTCGCCAGCCTGGCCGGATCGACGCTGCTGGTGATTCGCGCCGACGTCACGCCGGCGGAGCAGGTCAACGAAACCCTCAAGCGCCTGGCGCGCGCCGATGCGCGGCTGATGGGCGGCATCCTGAATGGCGTGGTGCAGCGGCGTAGCAACCGCGCGGATTTCAACAGCATCAATCCGTACCTCGGGATGCCCTTGCCGCGTTCCGCGATCAAGCATCCGGCGTTGACCAACCATGCCGACAAGGCGGCGGACGCATCGGGTACGAAGGCCGCATGAGGCAGCCCGGCGGCAGCCGGGCGTACCCGTTTCTGCGTGGCCCCATCCGCGTCCATTCGGCTTCCATTCGGCTTCCATTCGGCTTCCATTCGGCGTCAATTCGGCGTGCATTCCGAGTCCGATAGCGATCGGCGCGCGGTCCCATGCACGATCAGCTGTCCCCCGCTCGCGACGATGCACGGCTGCAACATCCGGGGCGAGCCGGTGATTCGAAGATGCAACGTTCGTGTGGCACCGCACCGATTTTTTCACCCGTCTTAGGCCCAATGGGTGAAACACGGGCCACAGGCTCGCCACGGGAGCGCAAGCATGAAAGCAGCCATACGTACCATCCTTTCGGAAGTCGCCCGGCTCGATGTACCGGTGGAGTCGTTGGACGACCAGGCCGACCTGTATGCGGCGGGACTTTCCTCGCTCGCCACCGTACATGTCATGCTGGCGATGGAGAACGAATTCGGCATCGAGATCCCTGACCGGCTGCTGACCCGCCAGTTGTTCCGCAGCATCAACTCGCTGGCCGCCGCGGCCGAGCTGATCAAGCAAGAACAGGAGGCCGCATGAAACCCGTCCTTGCCAGCGTGGAGCTGGCGCATCCGCGGCCCGATGTCATGGATGCCGGCGACTGGCTGGCCGCAGCGCATCGCGCGGTGCCCGAGGCGGCCCGCTTTGCCGACCAGGTTGACGGCGACGCGCGTTTTCCGCACGAAGCCTTCGCGGTGCTGCGCGAGCAGAAGCTGCTCGGCGCCATGGTGCCCGTGGCCTTCGGTGGGGGCGGCGCGTCCCTGGACACCATCGCAGGCGTCTGCCGCATCCTCGGAGGCGCCTGTGCCTCGACCGGGATGATCTACGCCATGCACCAGATCCAGGTGGCGTGCCTGGTCAACCATGCGAGCGACAGCGCATGGCATGCGCAGCTGTTGCGGCGCCTGGCCGGCGAACAGTTGCTGCTGGCTTCGGCCACGTCCGAAGAAGCCATCGGCGGCGCCTTGCGCAACAGCGGCTGCGCCATCAATGTCGACGGCGCCAGCCTGCACCTGCTCAAGATGGCGCCGACCATCTCCTATGGCGCGCACGCGGATGGCATTCTCGTGACCGCGCGGCGCAGTCCCGATGCTTCGCCATCGGACCAGGTCATGGTCAGCGTGCTCAAGCCCGACTATGCGCTGGAAAGCCTGTCCACGTGGGACACGCTGGGCATGCGCGGCACCTGCAGCAATGGCTACCGGCTGGAGGCACGTGGCCATACCGACCAGGTTCTCCCGGTGCCGTTTGGTGAAATCGCCGACGCCACCATGACGCCCGTGTCGCACATCCTGTGGTCCGCGTTGTGGACCGGCATAGCGGCCGATGCGGTGCAGCGTGCCAAGTCGCTGTTCCAGGGCCAGGCCCGCGCCCGCCCCGGAACGCTGCCGCCTTCGGCCACGCGCGTGGCCGAAGCCGTGGCCATCATCCAGATGCTGGAAGGCAGGCTCGCACTCGCGTTGACGCACCAGCGCGAACGTGACGCGGGCCAGAGCATGTCGGCGACTTTCAACCTGGCGGCGGAAATGAATGGCCTCAAGACCAGCGTGTCGGCCATGGCGCTGGAAGCGGTGCATATCGCGATGCTGGTCTGCGGCATGGCCGGCTACAAGCACGGCACGCCCTTCAGCCTGGGCCGCCACCTGCGCGACCTGTGGTCCGCGCCGCTCATGATCAACAACGATCGCATCCTGACCAATACCGCCAACCTGTTGCTGGCGGACCGGTCCGCGTAAGGGAACCGACCATGGAAAATGCCAGCAGCGCTTATGCGCCGGACGACGAATCGCCGGCCGCTTCCGGACACGGCTATACCTCGCCAAAGCCCGCGCCCGATCCGGACGCGGGGCGTCGCGCTTACCGGCAGGCGCTGATCGATGCGCGCGTGCTTTATCCGAGCGCGGTCGACGGCATCTACGGCCGAAGCGGCTTGTTCGAGAGCATTGCCGATGGCCTGAACGCCGCGGTGACCCGGCTTGGCGCCGATCAGCACGCGGAAGTGATGCGCTTTCCTCCGGCCATGCCGCGCCAGGATTTCGAGGCCAGCGAGTACCTCAAGAGCTTTCCGCAACTGGCGGGTACGGTGCATTGCTTCTGCGGCAGCGATCGCGACCACCACCGCCTGCTGGCGCGGCTCGAACAAGGCGAGGAATGGGCGGACCAGCAGCGCCCGACCGATGTCGTGCTGGCGCCCGCGGCGTGCTATCCGGTGTATCCGCTGATTGCGTCGCGCGGACCCATGCCCGTCGACGGGATGGTGGTCGACGTGCTCACGTACTGCTTCCGCCATGAGCCGTCGATTGATCCGGCACGCATGCAGATGTTCCGGCAGCGCGAATACGTGCGGCTTGGTACGGCCGAGCAGATCGTCGCGTTCCGTCAGGTGTGGATCGAGCGCGGCAAGCAGCTTGCCGGCATGCTGGAGCTGCCCCATGAGGTCGATCTGGCGAACGATCCGTTCTTTGGCCGCGGCGGCAAGATCGTCGCCGACAGCCAGCGCGAACTGAAGCTGAAGTTCGAACTGCTGGTGCCGATCAACGATGGCGCGCCCCCCACGGCCTGCATGAGCTTCAACTACCACATGGACCATTTTGCCCATGCGTGGCCCTTGCGCACGGCGGACGGCGAGCTGGCCCACACCGGTTGCGTCGGCTTCGGCATCGAGCGCCTGACGCTGGCGTTGCTGCGCCATCACGGCTTCGAGCTGGCGAAGTGGCCGCGGCGCGTGCGCGAGGCGCTCGGGGGCCTCTGACACGCCGCGACGAGTGCCTCATGACGCAGCACAACTGCCTGGGCACCAGCCGTGTGCCGATCTGGGGCGCCGTGCCGGCCGGCCGGCCAGGGATCGGCATCGTCAGTGCCCCGCTCGACGGGGCATGGACCTGGGCGCAAATGGCCGCCGGCGCCGCGCAAAGCCCCGCGGCCTTGCCGGCGGGCATTGCGTGGTTGCCGGCCCCGGTGCCGGGCACCGTCGCCGGCGCGCTGCGCGCCGCAGGGCGCTGGGACGACGCGGCACCGCCGCCCTTGCACGTGCACGACCATTGGTATCGCACGGCATTCGCCGGCCAGGGCCGCAAGACGCTGCGCTTCAACGGCCTGGCCACGGTCGCCGAAGTCTGGCTCAACGGCACGCTGGTCCTGAGCACGCGGCACATGTTTGTCGCGCACGAGGTCGAGGTCGACCTCGCCGGCGACAACGTGCTGCATATTTGCTTTCGCGCGCTCGAACCGTGGCTGCGCAAGCAGCGCGGTCCGGTGCGCTGGAAGCCAAGGATGATCGTGCCGCCGCAGTTGCGCGCGGTGCGCACCACGCTGCTCGGCCACATGCCGGGCTGGTGCCCGCCGGTCCATGCGGTCGGGCCCTGGCGGCCCGTGGAACTGCTTGACCCGGCCAGCGGCGATATCCTGCACGGCCTGCGCGCCGACCTGCGCACGCGCGTGCAGGAACGCGGTGGCGTGGTCTCGGTGCGCCTGCATTTTCCGGCCACGGCGCCCGCGTCGGGATCGTTCGAGGTCAGCGACGAATCGGGAAGCCGCCATCGGGGCGCGTTGACGCGAATCGATGGCCACACGCTGGAAGGTGCCATCCATATCGATCGCCCGCGGCTATGGTGGCCGCATACGCATGGCGAACCGCATCTCTACGGCGTCGAAGCGAGCATTGAAGGGCGCGGCGTCCACTGCGGCCGCGTGGGCTTTCGCAGTGTCTCGCTCGGTCTGACCGAGGCAACGGGCGAGTTCGCCCTGCACATCAATGGCGAGCGGATCTTCTGCCGCGGCGCCTGCATTTCCAGCGTGGACCTGCCCGGCCTGGCCGATACCGAAGAAGCGTCCAGGCGCTGGCTGGCACTGGCGCGCGCGGGCGGCATGAACATGGTTCGCGTGAGCGGCGTGACGTGCTATCCGGGCGACGCCTTCTATCGGGTTTGCGATGAACTGGGCGTGCTCGTCTGGCAAGACTTCATGTTTGCCAACTTCGATTACGGCAGCATCGGACCGGGCGTAGGCCTGACGGAAGATGCGGCGCGCGAAGTGGCCGAGTGGCTGACTTCGACCCGCACGCATCCGTCGATCGCGGTGGTCTGCGGTGCCAGCGAAGCGGAGCAGCAGGCCGCCATGCTAGGGGCCGCGCGCAGTGACTGGAAGCAACCGCTGTTCGATGCCTTGATGCCGGACCTGGTTGCCACGCATCGGCCCGATGTCGTGTACGTCGGCAACTCGCCCAGTGGCGGCGCCTTGCCGTTCCAGCCCGATACCGGCGTCAGCCACTATTACGGCGTCGGGGCCTACCAGCGGCCGCTGGCCGACGCGCGGCTGGCGCAGGTACGGTTCGCCTCCGAATGCCTGGCCTTCTCCAATGTCCCGTGCGACCGCACGCTCGCGGAGAGCGGTTCGCCCCCGCTGCATTCGCCGCGCTGGAAAGCAAGGGTGCCGCGCGATGCCGGCGCCTCGTGGGACTTCGAGGATGTGCGCGAACACTACCTGCGCACCTTGTATGACGTCGATCCCGCGCGCCTGCGCTATGAACAGCCGCAGCGCTACCTGATGCTGTCGCGCGCGGTGGTGGCCGAAGTGATGAGCGATGTCTTCGCCGAATGGCGGCGCGTCGGCTCGAGTTGCGCGGGCGGGCTGGTCTGGCAGTTCCAGGATCTGCTGCCGGGTGCCGGCTGGGGCATCGTCGATGCGTGCGGCAGGCCCAAATCGGCCTGGCACGCGCTGAGGCAGGCGTGGCAGCCGCTTCAGGTTCTGATCACCGATGAAGGCCTGAACGGCCTGCACCTGCACGTGCTCAACGAAACGGCGCAGGCGCGTGCGTTGTGGCTGGAGCTGCGTTGCCTGCGCGATGGCGAGGTCGTCGTGGCACAGGCGCGCCAGCGGGTCGAGCTGCCTGCCCACGGCGCGGCCTGCGTAGAGGCGGCCGCGCTGCTCGACCGGTTCTTCGATTTCACCTATGCCTACCGCTTCGGCCCGCCCACGCACGACGTGGTGCAGGCAACGCTGCGCGCGGAGGAGGGTGGCGCGCCGCTGAGCCAGGCCGTGTACCTGCCTGATCGTCGCGCCGCCGCACTCAAGGCGCCGGATCTGCAGGCCCGGCTCGAACGCGTGGATGACGACTGGTGGCTCACCGTCACGGCCCGGCGCTTTGCGCGCTGGGTGCATATCGAAGACCGCAGCTACGACGCCAGCGAGAACTGGTTTCATCTCGCGCCGGGCGACAGCCGGCGGCTTCGACTCGTGTTCGATGGCAAGGCCGGCGGCGATGCCGCGCCGGCGCCCTCTGGCGAAATCTACGCGCTCAACGCCGAGCACCCGCTTGGCTACGACGGATAGCGGCTCGGCTCACTGCATGCCCGATGTGGTGCGCGTGATTCCCGTCGGCGGCGAGGCGACGAGAATTGCCGAAGGCTTCAGGCGGCCGCCGCGACTGCGGGGCCGAAGGCCGCAACCAGGTTGTCGACGGTCTTCTCGTAGCCGGATTCCAACGCCTCCAGGCTCTGCGTGCAAGGATCGGCGCGGCGACGCGCGACGGCACGGGCCAGGCGGAACTGCAGCACCTTTGCTTCCGTCGCGATGGCGCTTGCCGTCTCGGCGGCCTCGGCCGTCAACGGTGTACCGCGGCCCTGCTCGCCGAGCCACCGCAGCCAGTGATGCAGCATCTCGAAGTTCGCACCGAGCTGACGGGGCAGGTTGAAGGTGTAGAGGTGGAAGTAGGCTTCGTCACGCGCCAGCAGCGTGTCCATGTGCGCGTCGAATTCCTGCCGCCAGTGGCTGACCGGATTGATGACGGGCAGCCGCTCCAGGTGCTGGCGCATCAGCGCGACCGCGGCATCTGCCATGGCCGGCATGGCCAGCGCCGGCCGTACGCGCTTGGCGCATTCGGCATAGGGAAAGAGGATGTTGCCGTTGCCGCTCAGTTCCGGCGACAGCCGCAACAGGCCGCGATAGTCCTCGTCCTGCGCGCTGTGATAGCCCAGGCTGTGGAAATACGAGAGCCGTTGCGCCTGGGGATTGATGTAGTCGATCGCCACCGTGGTCTTGACGTGCTCGCGCCGGTACGCCGTGGCGTGCGTATCGGGCAGGTAGAAGCTGTCGACCTCGACCAGCACCGTATGGCCGCGCTCGACCTGCGCGACGACATGCGCCAGCAGCGTGTCATAGACCGCCATTTCCTGGACCACCGTGCCGTACAGCGTTTCCAGGTCGGCTTGCGGATACTTGAAGAAGGTGAAGTGGTCGCCTTCGAAGTCCTGCGCCACCGTGAACGGCAGCGCGGCGCGCGGATCGAGACCCCACGCGTGCAGCAGTTCGACCCACAGGTCGATATAGCAGTTGGTTTCCTGCCAGATCGCATCGGGACCGTGCAACGGGTGGGGGGGAAGAGCGACGGGCGTGGTGGCGTCGAGTCCGCCACCGCCTTCGCTGGGTACGGTCGTAGATTTCATTTGGATCCTCTGCACCGGTCAACGTCGGGCGCGCGGCAAGCCCGATCGTCGAGGCTGACTGTACCGATGCAGGCGGGTGGCATCGGTGCGCTCTCCAACAGATGCCCGGCGCCTCGCAGGCATGGGCATACCGGAACACCACCGCATGTGTGGGACGGGCAACAGTGTTGCCGTTTGCCGAGCGCCAGAATGTCAGGACAAAGCCCCCGTTCGGGGCATACATAGCCGTCCAGGCCACGATCGGGAGCGCACGAACCATGTCCAAGCCAATGCTGTCTTCCGTCCAGTGCCTGCGTGCCATCGCAGCGATGGCCGTCGTTGCCTACCATTGCGCTGCCACCATACAGATCCACGGCTGGAAACCGGGGATCGTGAGCCACGCGTCCGCGTGGGGATGGGCGGGCGTCGACATCTTCTTCTTTATCTCCGGCTTCGTCATGGTGATGACGACTGCGGGGCGAGACCGGGGCATGGTGGCGACAAGGGAATTCATGGCCGCCCGGATCGCGCGGATTGCCCCGATGTACTGGCTGCTCACGAGCCTGATGCTGGCGATCGTGTGGTTCGTGCCGGGCCTGAAGACGACGGAGTTCACGCTGACGCAAGCGGTGACTTCGTATCTCTTCATTCCCTATGAGGTCCGGGAAAGCGGCAGCTATTACCCGATCCTCTATGTTGGCTGGACGCTGACCTACGAGATGTTTTTCTATGCGGTGTTTGCCGTGTCGATCTGCTTTGCGGAATCACGCAGCCGGCTGGTCCTCATCGCTTTCTTCGCGGGGCTTTCGGCCCTGTCATTGACGCGGCCGTCGGCGTACATCTTCAGGTTCCTGACCGATCCGTTGTTGCTGGAGTTCATATTCGGCTGCGTCTTCGCCTGGGCCTATCGATCCGGCTTCAGAGTCTCCGCGCGGACGTCGGCCATCATCATTGCCGCCGGTGTGCTGGGGTTCTGCGTCGGGACGCCTAGCTCCGACATGGCGCACAGGGTCGTATGTGCGGGGATTCCGGCAGCGCTATTGGTCTCTGGGGTGATCCTCCGGGAAGCCGCGGGCGGCTGGAAAGGTAGTGACCTCCTGCAGCAGGTCGGGGACGCATCATATTCACTGTACCTGCTGCAGGCGTTCACGATTCCTGCGTTTGCACGGGTGCTCGCCGGAGCGGACAAACATCGCTTCCTGCCAGGGGACCTGATCTGTCTATCGCTCGTGTTTGCGTCGGTGCTTGTGGCGGCCTTTGTCTATCGCACCGTTGAACGTCCTGTCGATATCAGGGTACGCGCGTGGATCCGGGACTATCGGCAGGTGCGTGCCGCCGATCATGCCGCGCTGGCGAAACAGGCGGCCGGGGTCACGCAGCGCGACCACGGGATGTAAGGGTGAAGTGCACACTGTGCCCGCCGCCACATATCGTTCATCGGGAGGCGTTTGCGCTCGATTATATTTATCGAATGGTGCAGATCGGCCAGGGTCTGTCTTTGCGCAGAGGGCCGGCGCACGATATCAGGCGGGTGACGAGCCTCGTCTTGCGGTGTTCCGCATCCAGGCTGCGAACGTAGTGGCTTGCCTCGCCAAAAGGCCGACTTTCAATGATTGGCAGGAAGCATCATGAAGCGCATCTTTGACATCGTCCTCTCCGTGGTGGGCCTGTTGCTGCTCGCCATTCCTCTTCTTGTCCTGATCTGCGCCGTCCGCCGCAAGCTGGGCACGCCGGTCTTCTTCCGGCAAGTGCGGCCAGGACTGCATGGCCAGCCCTTTCATATCGTCAAGTTCCGCACCATGACCGATGCGCGCGGGCCGGATGGCGAGTTGCTGCCCGACCCGGACCGGCTCACGAAATTCGGTGCGTTCCTTCGCGCTACCAGTCTCGACGAGCTGCCCGAGCTCTGGAACGTCCTCAAGGGAGATATGAGCCTGGTGGGTCCGCGTCCGCTGTTGATGGAGTACTTGCCGCTTTACTCGCCGGAACAGGCGCGTCGCCACGACGTTCGTCCAGGCATCACCGGGCTGGCACAAATTAGCGGGCGCAACGCGATCAGCTGGGAGGAGAAATTCAGGCTGGATGTGTGGTACGTGGACCATGTGTCCGTCTGGCTGGATATCGTGGTGCTGTGGCGGACGGTCAACAAGGTGCTGGCGCGGGACGGGATCAGTGCGGCGGGAGAGTTTTCAGCGCCGCGGTTCAGGGGGAGCCCGCGGCATGCGGCGGATGCCGATGTTGTGTGACACCGGGGCCAATGGCCGAAGGAGCGGAGTATCGCGCGGCACCAACAACAATGAGCTGGAGGAGCCGTAGTGCAGCTTTCCTGGCATATGGTTGTGCATCTCGGAGAAGCCTCGCTCATGTTCCCGCTCGCCGGAGTCATCGTGTTCCGGTTCGCCTGGCAGGGCCACTGGCGCAGGGCGTTCCGCTGGGTTTTTTCGCTGGGGGTGGGCACCGCCGCCATCCTCCTCGGCAAGCTGGCATTCGAGCTAGGCGGATGGTCCGTACCGTCCGCAAACGTCTACAGCGTCAGCGGACACGCCATGCTTACCGCGGCGGTCTATCCTGTCCTGTTCGCAGTATCCGGTGAAGCCTGGAGTTCCCGCGCCGCGCGGCTGGGTGCGCTTTGCGGCGTAGGCATGGCCCTGATGGCGGCCGTGGCCTTGGTCGCGGGGCGCTATCACACGGTTTCGGAAACACTGATCGGCATGAGCGTGGGATTCATCGTGGCGTGGGCGAACCTGCGCCGCCCGCGGCGCTGGCTGTCGATCGACCGACCTCCTGCGATCGCACGGCTGGTGCTGTGCGCGGTTCTGGTCGTGATGATCCCCGTGTCGCTGTATCCCATCAGGACCCGCCTGTTGTCGCATGGGATGACCTGGCTGGGCGTTTCCGAGCGCTATACCAGGATCATCGGCATTGACCCGGCCTCCGGCCGCACCATCGTGACGGTGGTGCCGCTGCCGCTGCCTTCATACCGGAAGACTTCCGAGCTGTTCTGATGCCCGTGCCCGTCACGCCTCGCGAATGCGGCGCGACGTGATCTGGTACGCGCCGGAGGTGATGAACTGACGGTCCTTCGTGCTGGCCGAGACGCCGGTGTGAGAGTCAACGGTGCACTCGGCGCCGATCTTCACACCGGGATAGAGCGTGGCGCGGGTACCCAGGAAGCATCCGGGGCCAATCGCGGTGTCGCCATTGAGCACCGCATAGGGCGACAGGACCGAGCAGGCCCCCACGCGGGAACCGTGGCCGACTCCGCAAAAGACGTTGGTGACGACGCCGTCCTCCACGATCGCGTTGCGGCTGATCACGGTGAAGGGCAAGACCAGCACGCCAACGCCAAGGGTTGCGGTATGCGATACAAGAGCGGTGCCGTGGATGTATGACGGAACGGCTATTCCATGCTCCAGCATCCATGCGAGTACAGCCTGCCGCGCCGCGGGAGATCCGATTGCGACCAGGACGGCCTGGTGTGGTGCGGGACGGAACGGCTTGATGGGCCCCAGATAGGGCAGTGCGATGCCGGCCGGGACGGCGCCCGGCCTGTCATCGATAAACCCCGCGACATCGGGGCCACCATCGGCGGCTTCGCTCTGCAGATAGTCGTAGAGTTCCAGACCAAGGCCGCCGGAACCGGCAATGACTAAGGACGAAATCCTGGATGCATGAACAAGTGGCATGGCTGCGTGACTCCCGGGCGATACGAGGCTCGTCGGCGCCACCGGTGGCGACCCGGGAGCCGGAGTGCTCCAACATGGGCGTTCCGGTCATCACGCACGCTTGCTTTGCACACCACCGTATTCGCTGAGATAGCGATACTTGCTGAAATAGTAATGGGACCGGTACCAGCGCCCTTCGATCACGAGTCCGTTGAACAGCACGCCCTTGACGTCCGAGCCCGCCTGGCGAATCGCCCGTCGCGCGGCGACCAGTTCGCTGATGGTGCTCTGCTCCGCGCGGGCTACGAGGAACACCGCACCGGCCTTGGCGGCCAATATGCCTGCGTCCGCAGCGGCAAGCACCGGAGGCGTATCGATGATAACGAGGTCATAGCGTGAGCGCAGCTGCTCCAGCAGCGAGTCCATGGCCGGGCTTAGCAAGATATCCGCCGCATGCGGCGGTTTGGCGCCGGTAGAGATGAAGTCGAGCCCCGGTGCGACCTGACGCTGCAAGACGCGCTCAAGCGGTGCGCCCATCAACAGCTCGGTCAAGCCTGGTTCGAGCTTGGCATCGAACGAGGTATGCAGGCCGCCTCTGCGCAGGTCGGCATCGATGACGACCACCCGGCGCCCGGCGGCGGCAATGGCGGCGAAGTTGGCACTGATGAAGGATTTGCCGACGCCTGGTGCCGGGCCGGAGATCACGACGGTCTTGCTGTTGCTGCCCGCCAGTGCGAACTGCAGTGCGGTGCGGAAGCTGCGCAGGCTCTCCATGGCCGGATCATCGGGTTGCTGCTCCGCCAGCAACCGGCCGGAAGCCGGCGCAGTCGGCTGCTGTTTGCTGAACGGAATGGTCGCGTAGACGGTCATGCCGGTCTGCCGCTCGATTTCATCCGGGTCGGCCACACCACCGGCCAAGGTATGCCGGCCAATGACCACAAGCAGTCCCGCCATGAGCCCCAGGGCCACCGACATGCCGGCGATCATTCCGCGGTTGGGCCGAACCGGCAGGAACGGCGCTTCGGCCGGATCGACAATGCGTGCGGTCCCGACCTTGCTCGCCTTGACGAGCTTGAGCTGTTGGACGTCATTCAGAAGCGACTGGAGCATCTCGGTGCTGACCTTGACGTCGCGCATCAGGCGCAGCACGTTCTGCTCGACATCCGGCAGCTTCTGGATGCGACCGGACACGCCGTTGAGTTGCGCAGTCAGGCTGGCAATCTGATTGTCGGTCAGTTCAATGGCCGGGTGGTGAGCCGTAAATCGGGCGGCCAGTTCCTGGCGCTTCTGCCTCAGTTCCTGCAGTTTCGTCTGGATCTGCACGGACTGGGACAGGATCAGCCTGGACTCTTCGCTCAGGTCGACGGTCCCGCGCTGGTTGCGCATCGCGTTGTAGCGGGTCTCCGCTGTCTCAACCTGCTGCTTCAGTTGCGGCAGTTGCTGTTCGAGGAAGGCCAGCGACTTTTCCGCCTCCGCGGCTTTGCGTCGAACGTTCTGGTCGACATAGGCCTTGCCGATCTCGTTGAGGATCGCTGCCGTCGTCTCGGCTGAAGCCCCCTCCAGCGTCACGCCGATCACGCCGCTCTGCTTGCCTCGCTCACTGATCACCAGCTGGCTCTGCAACTTCGTAATGGCGGCGCTGCGCGGTATGCTGCGAAGCACGAACTGGCTGCCAGGTCGCCCATCGAGCTGGCTCACCAGCAACTGGACCGTCCCCGATGGGGTCTTGACGGTCAGCGGCACGCCAACCTTTCCGGACGCCTCCACGCCATTGCTCGTCAGGTTGAGCCGATACTGGCCATCGTCGAGTGCGGTCAGCAGGATCTTGCGATTCTCCATCGTCGGCGGCACGTCGAGCTGCGTTACCGTAATCGACTCATGTCCCCACGCGAAGCCACCCATCCCGAACAGCCCCGGCGTGGACAGGTCGGCATTGAGGCTCGCGATGGAGGCGCCAATCAGGGGGAAATACTTAGGGGTCGCCTCGATGAGCAGGCGCAGGTCGTCAACGGCCTTGCCGACCACCATCCGCGAGCGCAGCAGCTCGATCTCCGCGCTGGGCGCCGGCTTGACATCAAACACGGTCGAAAGTCCCGCCGACTGCTTGTTCTGCGGATTGCCGCCGCTGTAGTCTTCGACCTGCACGATCATGTCGGCGCGGTATGCTGGCTTGGCCACGAGTGCATAAACGAGTCCTATGCAGATGACCAGCCCGGCCACTGCGAGGAAGGTGCGTCGATAGCGCACGAGCACATCGACATAGGCGGTCAGATCCACAACAGCGGTGTCCTCCTCGTCGACGTTGTCCGGGACATTGCTCTGCTTCTCCAACGATCTCATGATGCCTCCCCGTTGCGGTCAGTCTGGACCACGGTTCCTAGCTGCGTGGACCACGACGCGACCCCCAGCTTGATCAATTCCAGCACGATGGCAAACATGCCGAGCGAGCATCCGAACGGGTCGGGTACATCGGCGCGCGCAAATTCACAGAGCCGATAGGTCTTCCCCTGCGCCTCCGGATACAGCTGCTCGAGCTCGTCGCGTTGCCTGCTTTCCATGACAAGGATCAGGTCCGCAGTCGCCACCTGTGCGGCATCGACGGCACGCGCGCGGTGGTTGGCCAGCCCACAGCCCTCGCGTCCCAGCACCCTGACGGCGCGCGGGTCAGCGGGCGCGCCGACCGGCGCTGCCAGGCCGGCCGATGCCACCTCGCAATCAGGCAAGGCACGGCTGAGCAGGCACGCCGCCATCGGGCTGCGACAGATATTGCCGATGCATACCACCAGGATTGACCGGACCATTTTCTTGGGTTGTCCTACTTCACGGCCGTAGCCGCGCCAATGATCGGCTGCGTCGATGGAAGCAGCAGGTTGATCACGCGGCTCCAGCGCACCACTTCGCGCGCATCGACGTAAACCACATCCTTTGGCTCGAGCTCGAAGCCTTCCGCGATGGCCAACGCCGCGGGAGAGTTGCCGTCCAGGTGAAAGACCGTGGGCTCTCCGCCAGCGGCTTTCCGGATCACGAAGATCTGCTCCGCATTGGCGGTGCCCGGGTTGACACCCCCCGCATCGCCGAGGGCCTCGTTCAGGGTCATGCGCCCGTTGCGCATCAACAGCGATGCCGGACGCACGACCTCGCCAGTGACGAAGATCTTGTTGTCTTCACGCTGCTCCACGCGCACGAGATCGCCGGAGCGAAGCAGGATGCGAGAGGGATCGACGCCCTTTGCGAGCAATGCCGGCATGTTGACGTACCAGCTGCGCTCGCCGCGCGTCACGCGTACGCGGCTGTTGTCCCCGCTCTGGCTCAGGACACCGCCTGCGCGGTTGATCGCTTCCACCAGTGTCATCGGCGCATCATCGATCGCCTGCGTTCCGGGAATCTTGACTTCGCCATCGACATAGACGCGCTGGCTGCGGAAGCCAAGCACGCGCACGGTCATCTGCGGATCCCGGACCACGCGTGACAGGACACGCGCCATCTGGTCGCGCACCTGGTTGGCGGTCTTGCCGGAGACATGCATGACCCCCGCGTAGGGGAACTGGATGTCGCCCTGCGCACTGACCACATAGCCCGGCACGTTGGACTGGCCACTGGAGGCGGGGATCTCGAACGAGGCGCCGATGCTGTACGTCTGGGTGGGAAAAACGAGTTCCGGATGGTCCCACACCACGACGGAAATGATATCGCCCGGGCCGATCTTGTATGGCTCGGGCTTCGCGAACAGTTCCTCGACGTGCTCGTTGTCCGGTTTGGACTTGTTGCGCAATTCGCGCACCAGGTCGAGCGTGATGGGGGTGATATGCGGCACGGCGTCCGGACCAATCGCGTCCACGGGGGCCTTGGTGTCGAAGTACATGCCTGGCGATGCGGCGCACGCGGCCAGCAATCCGGCCGAAGCGACGATGACGATCCTGGATAAGGCGCTGCGGCTACGCACGGCGCATGCGCGAATGGCCTGGAGCATGAGCGAGTTCATGGAAGTCCCCCTCCTTGTCGGCAAGTCGACAACACGTAAGCCGAGTTTCCTGAGGGAATCGTAGGCAAGCCTATCGGGCTATTCGGTGCGGTGGCTCACATTGCATAAAAGGGGGGAAGTGAAGGACGGGCGGCAGCGTCGCTGCGCAGTGTTGCGTGTAAGGCGCATCTCACCGGGGTCCCCGAAGCGTTTGTCTGCCGACCACGGCTGAGGTGTGCGGGGGCGCTTCAGCGCGACCTTGCCTGGCGAGCGCAAGAGCCGGCCGATGCTGCGTGTGCTAACGCCCATATGCGGATTGCAACGGCAGGCCCCCGCGCGATACTTTCTCGGGCAGTGCAACCCACTCTATCGCGGCCACGATGAAGAGCCTAGGCTTCCTGGTGAGACCTGGCAAGGTGTCCGAGCTTGCCAGGCCAGCGGCATATCTCGCATTGACGACGATGACGCGCGCGCTGAGCGGCCTGGTCGTCGCCAAGCTGATCTCCGTGGCGACCGGGCCTGCCATGTTCGGGCGCCTGTCCCAGTTGATCATTGCCACCGCCCTTGTCGGCATGTTTTCCGGCGGAGGGATCGGGGCAGCGATCACCAGGACCCTGGCAGCCGAGAAGACCGGTGAAGGCAGGGATGCGTGGCTGCGTGTCGCTCTGAGAATCTACGTCGCTGCAACGCTCGCTCTGGCCGTACTGCTCGGTGGCTACGCGCGCGAACTTGCGATATGGGTCCTTGGTGATCCCGAGTACCAATCGATCTTCGTCATACTGGCGATATCGCAGGCGCTGGTCGGTATCTCGAACATCTTGCAGGCCGTCGCGGCAGCCCGGGGCTCGTACAAGTTCATCTTTCAGGTAAACATCCTCGGGGCCGTGTTCGGCATTGGCCTGATCGTGGGGCTCGTAAGCGGGCTCGGATACGCCGGTGCCGCAATCGGCATCGTTGCCACGCCGGCCATGACCGGACTGTTCGCACTCGCCATGGGACGAGGCGAAGGCGGGATGCCGGCGCGTCTTCTCAAGGATTCCATGAAGGGTTGGATGGCAAGCCGGAAAGCGGCCACGCACCTCCTTTCGTACTCCCTGATCACCCTGGCAGGCGCCGGCAGCCTGTCACTTGCGCAAATGGCGACGCGGGATCTTGTTGGCGCAGCTCTGGGATGGCAGCAGGTTGGCTATTGGCAGGCAGTGTCGAGGATTTCGGATGCCTACATGCAGTTCATCAGCCTGTTCCTGATGAGCTACGGCTTGCCGAGATTGGCGAAGCATGGCTCGCTGGTGCAGGCACGTGGGGACCTGTTCCAGCTATCGACGTTCCTGATCGCGAGCCTCGTGCTCGGCGGAGCGGTATTGTGGCTGTGTCGGGAAAGGATCATTGCTCTGTTGTACTCGGCGCAGTTCGTCGAAGCTTCGTACTACATCCTGCCGCAACTGCTCGGCGATGTATTCAGGACGGTCGCAGTCTGCTTTTCCGTGTCTTTCATGGCGTTGAGGGGGCCACGGATATCGATCTGCTATGAGGCCGCCCAGGGATTCGTGCTTTACCTCATGACCTTCCTGCTGATCCGGCCAGCCGGCATCATGGCGCCTTTATATGCACATTGCACGACGTACCTGATCCTGGCGCTTGTCATGGGGGCCCTGTACCGGGCGCATGAGAAAAGGGGCGTGTAAATGCGGATTCTTATCGTCTGTACCAAGTATTCGCTTGACGCCGACAACCCGTCGATGCTCGACGAGTTGGCACGCGCGCTGGGTGAGCAGGGCCATGCTGTCAGCGTGATGGTCGGCGACTGGTCCGGCGCCATGCGCTGTTCGGCGGAAAACAAGGATTCCAACGGCATCGAGGTATTCATAAAGGGCCCGGTCGAGATGGGGTTCGGTCCGCCTGTCCTGCGCAAGGCGGCGAAATGGTCCTTTACCTCCGCAAGGTTGCTGCGGCGGGCGTTGGAGCTGCGACGCACGTTCGAACCCGACCTCGTCATTGGCTCCTCCCCGGCGGTGACCATGCTGTTGCCGCTATTACTGTTGCGACTGACTTCGACGGCACGCGCCTTCTTCATTCAATGGGATTTCTTCCCAATACATCACGTCGAGATAGGGAAGATCAAGAATCCGGCGATGGCGTGGGTGCTGAAGAAGCTTGAGAACTTCATGATGCGCAGGTTCGAGGTCATCGGTTGCATGTCGCCGATGAATGTGGCTTACCTCCAGCGTCACTACCGGTTGAACGACCAGCAGCGGACCATGGTTCTGCCGATCTGGTCTTCCTTTCCACCGTTCACGCGTGCCGACAGGGCCGAGATGCGGCGCAAATATGCCCTGCCTCTCGACATGCCGCTCTTCGTCTTTGGCGGGCAGCTGAATGTTGGGAGAGGGATCGACGACATACTCGATGTTGCCGAGCAGACCTATCGCCGTGGCGTGCAATGTGGCTTTGTTTTCATAGGCTCCGGCTCCGCCGAAGAAAAAATCAGAAGCTACATAGCCATGAAGCGGGGCAGCGTCTTTCTTCTGGACGGAATTCCTCGAAGCTCATACCTGACCTTCCTGTCCGCTTGCGATGTCGGGATCGTCAGCACGGTCAGGGGGGTCTCGGTGCCAACCTTTCCCTCGAAGACGCTGGACTATCTCCATGCGCGGCTGCCCATACTGGCCTCGGTGGAGGAGTGCACGGATTTTGGTGACTTCATTGCGGGTAATGGACTGGGCGTCTCGGTGCCTGCAGGCAACATTGAGGCGTTCGTCACCGCGGTCGAGACGTTTGCCGGTGACGGAAGCAAGCTCGAATTCCCGGGCGGCGAGACGCTGCGCCAGGCCATCGATCGGTTCTACGTCAGTAACGTAGCAAGCCAGATCGTGAACCAATTCCAGTCTTAGTGCGAGGGCGGGACTGAAATGCGAATGACTTCGACAATCTATGACGCAGGCTTGACCAAACCTGTCTCCCGATGGACCTGGAAGGCTGCGTATGCGCCGGCCAATATCATATTCATCTACGTCCTGTCGACGTTGATACTCTTTGATTTCGGCCCTTTCAACTGGAATATTGGCAACTCCGTCGAACTCCATGTCTTTGTCTTCGCTTCGCTGCTGGCGCTGTACTACGGGTATCACGTCGGGGTTTCTGCTCCGCTGAAGAGAAAAACCGTGGCGCGGCGGGGTGTGAGACGGATCCATGCGTACGGTGCCGTGCTTGGCTCGATTATCGTCATCCCGGTGATCTACACCTATACCGGCAAGATGCCGTGGCAGGTTCTTGAGGTGATTCGCGATCAGAACCAGGCGTATCTGGAGATGGGCGATACGCTGGCTAACCTGCTGGCGGAAGGCTCTGGCGGCAGCCGGCTGATCGTGGCCAGTGTCCGGGGATTGATCGCGCCGCTGTCATTCGCGGTGATTCCCCTGACGATCGTGAACTGGGGGCGATTCACGCGAAGGCAAAGAGCGCTCTCCATCATGTTCATCCTTTCCTGTGTCTTGTTGTCGCTCTTCAGAGGTACCGACAAGGAGATCGGGGAAATCATGATCTCCACGTTTTCCAGCGGCCTCGTGCTGCTGGCGAGAAAGGCGGCAGTGCGTTCCACACGGTTGAAAGGAAAACAGATCGCATGGCTGGTGGTGGCGGCACTCATTGTGGTCTCGGTGGCGGGGACACTGTTTGTTGACCGAAAGCAGGCGCGGCTAGGGGCGGTGGATCGGATATGTGTTGCCGATCTCGGCGACGGTCCGCTGACGTGTTCCGATGTCTCGGGCGGGAGCTACGATTTCGCCGTCTCGATCCTCGCGTCCTATGCCTCGCATGGCTACTACGGCTTGTCCATTGCGTTGAAGAATGATTTCGATTTTTCGTTCGGAATCGGGCACTCGTCCTTTCTGGTGAACCAGTATGGTCTGATCACGAATGATCTTTCGCTATATCGACGGACCTATCTGGCAAAAATGGCGGAATCAGGATGGGACGACAAGGCAGTGTGGTCCACCGTCTTTCCCGAAATTGCGAGCGATGTGAGCTTCTTTGGCGTGCCGATGGTCATGCTGATTTTCGGATATCTATGGGGATCGGCGTGGAAACGGGCTGTCAGGCAGTCGGATGACTATGCCCTGGTTTTCTTCTCCATCATGATGGTGTTCATGTTCTATATCCCGGCGAACAACCAGATCGCCCAGACCGCGGATGGATACTTCTCGTTCTGGGTATGGCTGATGCTGTCTGGCGTCCTGACCAGGTTGAAGTAGGCCGCTCGAATGCCGACGCTGAAATGCAGTGCTTCGCGCGCAAAAAGTGCGACCGAGCAGACATGGGGTGACCGTGATGAAATGTTCCACATTGGCGCGAATGCGCACCAGGCTCCCCGTCATATTCGGCGGAATGATACTGTCGATGACTTGCTGCGATGAAGCTTTCCCAGGGCAGGAGGTTCAGGCAACGGAACCCGCCCCGCAAGCCTTGAACTGCCGGGTTGTCCGTGACCAGTATGAGTGCGATGCAAGCATCGGAACCTATACCGTTGCCGTTCCCCGCGACTTGTATGGCCTCATATTCGTCAACCGGAGTATCCGAGACGCGCAAGTGACATCGATCAAGGCTCATCGTCCTGACATGGTCCGCAACCAGTTCCTTGGCGAGTTCTGTGCCAACCTGGACGATAACAATACCTATTGTCCCGAGGCGTTCTCCAAGCCGGCTTCGGGGGCGGCCTGTGCACGGACTGACACGAATCCGAACGGACTGGCGCGGCCCAGCCAGCCAGCGCTGGTGAACCCGTATGCGGGCGAGGTCGGGTGTGCGCGCAAGTACTCGTACGCCACGGACTTCGAGGAGCTCAGATGGGGAAGCGCCGCATCGGGAATTGGTGTCGCGCTTGCAATCGGCGCCAGGATCTCGATGGGCGGCGCCATCTTTGCCGTGCAGGGTGCAAAAGCGTACAAAGTCAATCAGAACTTCACGTACACCATCAAGATTGAACCGGCCGTCAAGCCGGCCTTCCCGCTCCGGATTCCGCAAGCGGATCTGGACCTGGCTTGCACGCCATCCGGAACTTACTATAGGGAAACCAGGAAGAATAATTCCAGGAACACGTGGAGGGTGGTTTCGGCGGCCATTTATGGTGGGACTGGCATCGGCACGGAATCTCTGGATGGAGCGGTTCGCGTCAGTATTCGCAACGCGAAGACCGGCTCCGTTCTCAAGGGATGGTATGAAAAGGCCGGTTCAAAGGTCGATCCGGAAACGGGAATGAAACTACCCATCATCCTTTCGAAAGGCGGATACGCCGACGTTGAGCCGGGTGCCGCCGTCGAGATCCCGCCAGGTCATGAAATTGAAGTCACGGTCCTCAACAAGTGCGCGCCGGCCGCGGGAAGGTGGGGCTACGCCACCTGGCTCAACTACATCGAACAATGATGGGTCGCCGGAGGCAGGGCGGCCTTGCGTCGGCATGCCCCCGCGCCATCAGGTTCCCGATTGCGTGGGAGACTGTGAAGAAGACTGCCCGGAGGAGACCGGTTGGTCCCGTTCCCGGTGCGGCGTGCTCTTCTTGAAAGACCCCGCGGCGCAAGCCTGTTCAAGCAGTGACGCCAGCTTGGCGACGCCGACCTTGATCGACAGCGTTTCCTCGTAGTAGGTCCGTCCACGCTTTCCCATTGCAATCAGTTCGTCTTGCTGCATGGACGCCAGCCTGACCGCGGCATTGGCGATGGAAGCAGAATCTTCAGGTTCGGCAAATACCCCGGCATTCGCCTGCTTCACGAGGTCGGCCGCATCGCCGCGCACAGCCATCAGTATCGGCTTGCCGCTGAAGAGGTAGGCCTGGGTCTTGGACGGTACGGTAATGGAGAAGAGCGGATCATCGCGCAGATGGACCAGCAGCGCGTCCGCCGCCTGCAGGATGCCACCGACCTCGGTAATCGGCATCCTCGGCACGAACATGACGGCGTCGCCAAGCTCCTGCGCCCGCGCCATCGCCTGGAGGTGGGAAACCTGTACCCCGTCGCCGACGAAGACGAACTGGATGCGAGGATCGCAGGCGTGTGCATCGCGTGCGGCGATCAGTACGGCATCCAGTGCCTGTGCGGATCCCATGTTGCCGGCGAAGACAATATTGAAGCGTCCCTCCATGCCGGCGGGCAAGGCGGATTTGGGGCCTGCCACTGTCAACGCCGCCTCGTCGCACCAGTTGTAGACCATGTGCAGCTTTTCGCGTGGAACACCACGATCCAGCAAGAGTTCCTCGAATCCCGGCGACTGCGCGACGATGGCCGCGGCGCGCCGATAAACCACCCGGCACGCCTTGGCGACGATCCCCAGCGCATACCGGTTCGAAACCATCCCCGTCGACTTGAGCGTATCGGGCCAGAGGTCCTGGATGTCGTAGACGAATGGCATTCGGTGCACGAGACCGATGACCGCGGCAGCCATACCGACTGTAAGAGGGGGATGGTAGACGTAGGCAACGTCCGCATTTCCCCGCTTCAGGCTGCCGTAGACTGCGGCGGCTGCCGCAAAGCTGAGATAGTTGAGTATGCGCCCGATGGCCGACCGGCTGTGGCTGGGGAACAGCGGCACCCGCGTGACCCGGATACCGTCGATGATGTCCGTGCGAAGCGGCCTGAGCGGGTAGCCCGGATAGAACACGCCGCCCGGATAGTTCGGGAATCCTGTCAGCACTTCCACCTCATGTCCCATTGCCTTCAGTTCCCGGGCAAACAGCAGCCCTTTGAGCATCGGCTCCGGTTCGAACCATTGAGTAATGATCAGTACGCGCACGTTGGTCACCTGCCGTCTATTGCTTCCACACAGTCCGCATGACGTAGTCCGTGTAGCTGTGAATGATTCGGAGGACCTTGTCGGATACATTGGCGGGACCGTAGTCGCCGACCGGCTGCAGCATGCGCTTGGGTCCTCTTGGCTGATTTTCAAGCAGCGCAAGGCCCTGGAACATGCGCTCCGTACTGAGGCCGGCCATCATCACGGCGGCTTCTTCCATGCCTTCCGGACGTTCATGCGCTTCACGGATGTTCAGCGCGGGGAAGTTGAGGATCGAAGATTCCTCGGTAATCGTTCCGCTATCCGACAATACGGCGCGGGCGTCCATCTGCAAGCGCACGTAGTCGGTAAAGCCCATTGGCTTGAGAAGCTGGACGCATGGATGGAAGGAAGTGCCAAGGGCGTCTATCCGCTTTTGGGTCCGCGGGTGAGTCGAAACGATGATCGGCAGATCGTAGGATTCGGCCAGGGCATTCAGCATGGCCACCAGCCGCGGGAAATTCACGTCGGAGTCGATGTTTTCTTCGCGATGCGCGCTGATGACGAAGAACTGATGGGTCTTCAACTCGAGCCGATCCAGTACCTCGGAGCCGTCAATGCGGGCCCGATGGTAGTCGAGCACCTCCCGCATCGGGCTGCCGGTCTTGATCACCAGGTCGGGCGGCAAGCCTTCGCGCAGCAGGTACTCGCGGGCGATCGTGCTGTAGGTGAGATTGACGTCGGCGGTATGGTCGACAATCCGGCGGTTGATCTCTTCCGGTACGCGCTGGTCGAAGCAGCGGTTGCCGGCCTCCATGTGGAAAACCGGGATCTTCCGTCGCTTCGCCGGCAGGGCGGCCATGCAGCTGTTGGTGTCGCCCAGTATCAGCACGGCGTCGGGCCTGTTCTTCTCGAGCACGAGATCGGTCTGGATGATGACATTGCCGATCGTTGCACTGCCCGATCCACCCGCGGCGTTCAGGAATGCATCCGGCGGCCGGATGCCCAGGTCAGTGAAAAAAATCTCATTGAGTTCGTAGTCGTAGTTCTGTCCGGTATGGACCAGGACATGCTCGGTGTGCTTGTCGAGCTTCGCCATCACGCGCGACAGCCGGATGATCTCCGGACGTGTGCCCACTACGGTCATCACCTTCAGTCGCTTCATGTCAGACCTTATGGCTGATGGTGTCGGGACGTTCGCGGTCGAACGACTCGTTGGCCCAAAGCATGACCACCAGGTCTTCGGTGCCGACGTTCGTGATGTCGTGCGCCCAGCCAGGAACCGTTTCGACGATGACAGGATGTTCACCGGATGTGCTGACCTCGTGAACTTCGTTCGAGACGATATGCCTGAACCCGAAGCGCGCCTCGCCCTTCAGTACCAGAAATTTCTCCGTCTTGGTGTGGTGGTAATGGCCCCCGCGCGTGACACCGGGCTTCGCGGTGAAGAACGAGAACTGCCCGCAATCGGGCGTCTTGAGGACTTCAGCGAAGGCGCCCCGCGGATCCTTGTACGCCGGAATCTCGTAAGCGAAGCGGTCGGGAGGCAGACTGCTCATGTAGGTCGCATACAGGGCGCGGGTCAGGCCCGCGCCGACCCGGTCGGTCACCAGCGTGCCGCGACTCTCGCGGAAACCGCGGATCAGGTCCGCCAGCTCGCCGACGCTGATGGTGTATCGCGGCGTCACCTCTGGCGTCTCCTTGCCATCGCCCTTCCGGTCCATCACCTCGATGAATGTCCGCACGACATCATCGATATACACGAGCGTGATGACATGCGCCGGGTCCACGATGCGGATAGGGAGGTCGCGTGCAATGTTGTGGCAGAACGTGGCGACCGCCGAGTTGTAGTCAGGGCGGCACCATTTGCCAAAGACATTGGGCAGCCGCAGGATGCTGACACTCGCGCCACTGGCCGCGCTGTATCCGTGCAGGACTTCTTCTGCGGCGCATTTGCTCTGGCCATAGGGATTGGCAAGCGCAGCCTGGCTGGAGGATGTGTACAGGACCGGGATTGCCTTGCCTGTGCCCTTCAGCACCTCGCACAGGTCCCGGGTCAGGTCGACGTTGCCGCGCCAGAACTCCGTTTCGTCGGGCGGCCGGTTGATCCCCGCGAGATGGAACACGAAGTCGAGGCTGCCGGCATGGTCCGAGAGGCCGGAGACCGACATGTCCCGCGTGAATGGAACGACTTCAATGTCGGTACGCTCGCGCAGCGCGGCAACCAGGTTCTTTCCAATGAAACCGTTTGCCCCGGTGACAAGGACTTTCATGCCGCCTCCACGAGTTGCGGAGTCTGGCTCGCCAAGGTACGGCGGATGCTGCCAAGCTGAAGCAGCATGTTGCACATGCCGTCGACGTCCAGCTGCTCGGTATTGTGGGAGTTATAGTCGTCGCTGTGCGAGATGCGCCGCTCGCCCTGTTCGACATACTTCTCATAGTTCAGGTTGCGCATGTCCGGCGGGATGCGGAAGTAGCGCCCCTGATCCACCGAACAGGCCATTTCCTCGCGGCTCAGCAGCGTTTCGAACAGCTTCTCGCCGTGACGCGTGCCAATGACATGGACCGGATGCGACGGCTTGTTGAAGAGTCGCAGCATGGCCTGCGCCAGCGTGGCGATCGTCGCAGCGGGCGCTTTCTGGACGAAGATGTCGCCATTGGTGCCATGTTCGAAGGCATGCAGGACCAGGTCTACGGCGCCTTCGAGCGTCATCATGAAACGCGTCATGGCGGTGTCCGTCACCGTCAGCGGATTGCCCGACATCAGCTGATCGAGGAACAAGGGGATGACGGAGCCGCGCGAGCCCATCACGTTGCCATACCGCGTTCCGCAGACCACGATCCGCCTGCCATCAAGGTTTCTGGAGGTTGCCACCATCACCTTCTCCATCATCGCCTTGGAGATCCCCATGGCGTTGATGGGATATACCGCCTTGTCGGTGCTCAGGCAGACGACCCGCTTGGCGCCGCAGTCCACTGCGGCGTGGATGACGTTTTCCGTGCCGAGGATATTCGTCTTGACCGCTTCGAGCGGGTGGAACTCGCAGGACGGCACTTGCTTGAGGGCTGCGGCATGGAACACGAAGTCGACGCCCTTCATGGCACCGGCAATGCTCCGGTAGTCTCGCACGTCGCCGAGATAGAACTTGAGCTTGGGATCCTGGTATTGCTTCCGAAGATCGTCCTGCTTTTTCTCGTCCCGACTGAAGATCCGGATCTCGCGAATGTCGGAATCAAGAAAGCGCTCAAGCACGGCATTGCCGAATGATCCCGTGCCGCCCGTAATGAGTAGTACGCCGCCAGAAAACATGTTTCCCCCCGTTACTCTGCGTCCGCTGACCGCGGCCGCCTTCGATCGAGACAGCCGTGCTCGTGGTAATGCAAGGCGAGATGCCAAGGTGTCGGGACTGCCGCGCACAGACATCCGTGCAGCGCGATGGTGGTCCTGAGCGTATTCGATCCTCCACGGAAAGAAGTATCGTGCGTGGTGGTGTGATTGCAATGCGACAACGTGGGTGAACGAACGCTGACTCGGCTTGCGCAGACCATGTCGCCAGTCCAGGCGTGCTGAGACCTTCGCGAGGAAGCGTGATGCGGGTTCACGCCAGTAGCCTCAGTTTGGCTCGCCGGATCTCGACAACGCCGCGTGTTTCAGTTCCTTCGCCACTTCGGCGGACCGCAACCTGCCAGGCGCGCTTGCACGAAGCGGCAACGGGACGTGTTGCGCGCCCTCCTGCCGCGTCGTGGACGCCTGGCGGTGCGGCGAGTCCAGCGAGCTGTAAGGGGCGTATTCCGGCACCAGGCTCTGCAAGGCGATCTGGATCTCCAGCTGGTCGCGTGTATCGCACGCCGAGAGCAGGCGATCGAGCTTGCCGCGCAGCTCGGCTTCCTCGAGAAAGGGTTCGTTCGAGCACAGAATGCGTTCGTGGCCGCTCGGTGTCACCTCGCCACCAATCAGGAGTTCTTCAAACAGCTTTTCTCCAGGCCGCAGGCCTACCACCTTGATCTCGATATCACCCGCCGGATTCTTGCGCGTCTTCTCCACCAACCCGGACATTTCTATCATCGTCCGTGCGAGGTCCATGATGCGGATTGGCTTGCCCATGTCGAGAACGAAGACCTCACCTCCCTTTGCCATCGCACCGGCCTGGATCACCAGTTGCGCCGCCTCGGGGATCAGCATGAAGAACCGGATGACATCGGGATGCGTGATGGTGATCGGCCCCCCTTCGCGAATCTGCCTGCGGAACAGGGGCACCACCGAACCCGAGGAGCCCAGCACGTTGCCGAAGCGCACCATCGAGAACACCGTGCGCGTGCTGGCCCGCGCGGCCGCGGCCTGGAAGGCGAGTTCGGCGACACGCTTGCTGGCGCCCATCACGTTGGTCGGCCGTACCGCCTTGTCCGTGGAGATCAGCACGCAGGTCTGGACGCCGAAGTGGTCGGCCAGGTTGGCGACTGTGCACGACCCCAGCACATTGTTTCGAATGCCTTCGGACATGTTCCCTTCCACGAGCGGCACATGCTTGTATGCCGCTGCGTGGTAGATGGTGTCGACCTCTTGTCCGCGCAGCGCGGTGGAGACGGCAGCGGCATCGCAGACCGAACCGATACGTGCGGTGATCTGCAAGTCAGGGTAGCGCTGGCGCAATTCCTGTTCGATGGCATAGAGCGCATATTCCGAATGATCGAACAGGATTAGCCGCTGCGGTCCCTGCGAGGCAACCTGGCGGCAAAGCTCCTTGCCGATGGAGCCGCCGGCACCCGTCACCATGACAGTCTTTCGTTGCGTACACTTCGCAAACAGGTCTTCGCGCGGTGGCACCACGTCTCGTCCCAGCAAGTCTTCGACTTCGACGTTGCGGATCGACTGCACCGTGATCTTCCTGTCGACCAGCTCGAGCAGCGATGGCACGGTCCGCACGCTGACTGAATAGCGGTGCAGCCGGTCGATCAGCTGCCGGCGGCGTTCGCTCGACAACGACGGCACGGCCAATACGACTTCCTGGATGGCGTGCTCGGAGATCCGGTTGCGCATCTGGCCGCTGTGGTAGACGGGCAGATCCGCAAAGATGCTTCGGCTGAGCGTCATGTCATCGTCGAAGAAGCAGACGGCCTTGTGGCTCTGACTTGCGCGCATGGCAATGGCCAGCTGGAAGCCGGCTTCACCGGCACCGAAGATGCCAACGCGCAGGGTAGCGGGTCCATTCTCGACGCGTTGCTTCTGTTGCGTGCGCGTCAGCAGCGCGCGCGCGACAAAGCGCGAGATCACGACATACGCAAACGCGATGAACCAGTAGATCAGCAGCCCGGTGCGCGGCAAGCGGTCGAGATGCACGAGGAACGAGAGCGCGTAGGTCAGGCCCACCAGGCAGGCCAGGCTCGCGCCGGTGGTCCACAACACCCGCAGGTCGAAGTATCTGACCACGGTGCGATACAGCCCGCTCAGCGAGAAGACGGGAATCGTGCAGGCCGCAATGATCAGCGGCGGCGTGACGCCATACTGGACGACCAGTTCAAAGGTGCCGGCGCGAAGGAACAAGGCAAAGGCAAAGCACATGGGGAGTGCCACCAGATCCGCCGAAAGCATGAGCGCCACTTTGCGCCGTCTCGGAAGGGCGATCAGCCAGCGCGAGATCAGGTTGGTCATGTGTGGGCCCCGGAATGCATCATCGAGGGTCGAGGCATTGCTGCATCCAGACCTGGTTCCTGACAACAAGGTGTGGTGAACACGAAAGATTGCGCACAGTTCAGCATTGTCTTAAGGCTTGTTCTGATGGAAGGGTCCTGGTGGGTAGCCTGTGCTTCCCGCCATCGGCTCCCGCTTTGCCTTTGCAGCCCCGCTGCGCGCCCCCGATGCTTGGACGCACATCCCGATGGAAGTCATTATTGCTATCGCTACTTGGCGTGCAACGGGCCAACGTGCGCTCGCGTACCAACGGTGGCAGCGCGCAAGGCGCGTCGCGCGGGCCTGGTCATCCCAGGGATCGGCCGAGTGATCTAAGCCTTATGGCGACCTTTGCTTGACGACACAAGTTTGATTAGATGAATGCAAGAGAAAGGTGCTTGACGGCCGTCCCGCGTCCCGATTCCGAAGATCACTGCCGCGGGTGATTGGCGGTCGCCGGCCAATTCTGTCGCCGATCCTGCTTCGCTACATGCAGTCTCTTCAACGCTTGATGCCAGAGGTAGCCCCCCGATGCTAGATACCCAGTTCTCGCCATGGCCCAGCTTCACGCCCGAAGAGATCGCCGCCGTGCAGCAGGTGCTCCAGTCCAATCGGGTGAACTACTGGACCGGAACGCAAAGCCGCGAATTCGAGAGGGAGTTCGCGCATTGGTGTGGCGTGCCCCACGCGGTGGCCCTGGCCAACGGTACGCTGGCACTGGACGTTGCGCTTCGGGCGTTGGGCATCGGACCGGGCGATGAAGTCATCGTCACGCCGCGCACCTTCATGGCGAGCGTGTCCTGCGTGGTCAATGCAGGCGCGATTCCGGTGTTCGCGGATGTCTGTGTCGACAGCGGCAACCTCACCGCCGCGACCATCGAGGCCGTGTTGACGCCTCGCACCCGCGCTGTGATCTGCGTTCACCTCGCAGGCTATCCCTGCGAGATGGACCCGATCATGGACCTGGCCGACGCCCATGGTGTCAAGGTGATCGAGGATTGCGCACAGGCTCACGGGGCGCGCTATCGTGGGCGCGCGGTCGGGACCATCGGCGAGATCGGCGCATGGTCGTTCTGCCAGGACAAGATCATGACGACCGGCGGTGAAGGGGGCATGGTGACGACCAGCAGCGCTGAACTGTGGTCCAGCATGTGGTCATACAAGGACCATGGCAAAAGCTGGGACGCCGTCTATCAGCGCGAGCATCCTCCGGGTTTCCGCTGGCTTCACGAGACCTTTGGCACGAACTGGCGCATGCTCGAGATGCAGGCCGCGATTGGTCGCGTGCAACTCGCGTCGATGCCCGACTGGACGCGGCGGCGCAGCCGGCACGCAATGCTGCTTGCCGAAGCGCTTCAGGACCTGGACGCGATACGGGTTCCGCGGCCGCCGGCGCACGGCGAGCATGCCTGGTACAAGTTCTACGCCTTTGTGCGGCCGGAAGCCCTGCGAAGTGACTGGAACCGCGATCGCATCATGTCGGAGATCATCGCCAGGGGCGTGCCCTGCTACACCGGCACATGCTCGGAGGTGTATCTGGAAAAGGCTTTCGACAATACCGGCTGGCGGCCAGCGCGTCGCTTGCCCGTCGCCCGGCAACTCGGCGAGACCAGCCTGATGCTGCTGGTCCATCCCACGCTGACCGACGCCGAGATCGCGAAGACGGCGGAAGTTGTGCGGGACGTTGTGATCTGCGCCACGCGGCCCGTCGAAGCGACGGTGGCGTGACGGTTCGAGCCGGCTGGCCGGGCTGGCGACGTATTGCGTGAGGAGACTGGAGAATGATCGGAAGCGGCGGCCCTCGGGCTCTGTGAGCCAACACAATCGATTCCTCGACGGGACATGGCAACGCATAACGTTGACAGCCAATGCCCGCGTGCCGGTGCATCGAAGCATTCGTCTCCACCGAGCTTGTTTGCGATTTGATGGTGCGGGGTGCAGGGAGAAAGACATGATTCGAGTCAAGTTCCTGGGGCCTTCTGCCTCCGACTGGGCGGCGGTGCTCGAGCGATGTCAACACGATTGCTACCATCTTCCTGGCTGGATGCGGGCCGCAGAATTTGGTGACAGTGGCAAGGCGCGTGCGATTTACGCGACCGACGGCGAGCAAGAACTTCTCGTGCCGATCATCCGCAGGCACGTGGACACAGAATGCTGGGACGCGGTATCGCCTTACGGATATGGCGGGCCAATCGTCAGCCACGGCGTTCCCCGCGGTTTCATCGACGCGGCATTGAGCGCCATTGTCGAGCGGCTGCGCGAGACCGGGTGCGTCTCATGGTTCATTCGATTACATCCGCTGCTGAATTCTGACTGGCAAAGCTCTGTCGGGGAGGTTGTGGAGCAAGGCATGACGGTGTCCGTCGACCTGACCAAGAGCGAGGCGCAGCACTGGAGCGAGACCCGTCGCAGTCATCGACAGAACATTGTCCAGGCGGTTGAGGCCGGCGTCACCGTTCGTATCGACCGGGATGTCGACGCGCTGCCGACCTTCGTCCGTCTCTACAACCAGACGATGCGCCGCCTGGACGCTGCACCGAGCTATTGTTTTGACGAGCGCTATTACGAGGTATTGGTGGCGGAGGCCGGTGCCAACCTGAGGCTCTTCCTGGCGGAGGAGGCGGGGGAGATCATCGGCGCCACCCTGTTCTCGGTGGCATGGGGAGCAGGCATCATGCAAGCCCATCTCTTCGGGATGGATCAGCACTATCTGCACCGCCATCCGTGCAAGGTCATTATCCAGGCGGCGCGCAACTGGGGGCGCGAGCGAGGCTTGAGGCGCCTTCACCTGGGCGGGGGCGTTGGAGGATCGCGCTCCGATTCGCTGTTCAACTTCAAGAAGGGCTTTTCTCCGGACACTCATGTTTTCCGCACCCAGCGCGTGATTGTCGATCCGCGACGATACGTGGCGCTTTGCGATGGCGATGCGTCGACCCTGGCCGATGTGAGCGGGTATTTCCCTGCATACCGACGGCATATCGCCACCGCGGCAGGCGGTGTCGCAGACGACCTCCGCGCGGCCGAAACTTGTTCCCCCCGCTAGTCAGGTAGCGGTTCCGCGAAGCCGTGCCTTATCGGTGAACCCGGAGTCGTCGTCGCCACATTCACGCAGCAGCCGGCGGAAATGGCCGAGCGTTCGCCAGGCCATCGCGGCGCCCTGGAAGCCGTCCGTGCGTACACGCCTGTACAGGATCTCGCCCCACGCCATGGGCAGGAAGGCCAGCGCCGTCAGCGGGCGATGCTGCAGGCGCCGGTAACCCCGAAACATTGCATAGAATCGCGAGGCATCGTCGAGCAGGGCTTCGTCGGGAGTCTGGGCCGCGGCGCGATGACGATGGATCCGGTTCACCGCACTAGGCACCAATTCAATCCGATGCCCCCGCGCATGGACCGCATGATCGACCAGCTCCACCGTGTCATAGCCACACGAGAGCTGTTCATTGAAGCGCCCCCGCTCGAACAGCCGTCGCGGGAACACCGCGCAATGGAGCAGCACCGACCGCGGCCGTTCGCCACATCGGTACTCAGGCGACGGATAGCCGAGGAATGAAGCCTTGCAGGGCCTGCAGCAGCGACCGTCCCGCATCTCCATGCCGGTCAGGATCAACGGCGCTACCGCTTCTCCAACCTGCGCGCGGTGGATATAGTCATCGGCGATCCGCTCCGCCATCTGCTGCAGGAAGGTCTCGCCCAGCAGCGTCGTGTCGTCGATGAACAGCACGTGCGAGCCGGTCGCGACGCGCACGAGCCGGTTGCGGTTTGCCGCAGGCGTGCGCCTTGGCCCTTCGAGATACGGGATCGCGGGATACTCCTCGCGCATCATCTGCCGCGTGTCGTAGTTGCTGCTGTCGTCAGACACCAGGATCTCGTGCGGCGGCATGGTCGATGCGAGGACCGAGCGCAAGGTTTGGCGCAGGCCGTCCGGATTGTCGCGCGTGCAGATGCACACGGAAAACGTGGGCAGGAAAGTGCTGGCAGGCATGGCTGACCCCTTCAATCCCCGGCTTGGCCCGGGGCGGCGCCGGCCCGCTTGTCTCGCGGGTCTCGGCGTCGGTGCTGGCGTTCAGAGCGTCGGGCTCGCGGCCTCGTAGACGGCCGCTTCGCTGTGGCGCGCGATCACGGGGCGCATGCTGCTGTCCCGCGTCACGCGCTCGTCGCCGCTCACCCATTCGAGCGTGGCGCCACGCTGCAAGGCGGCGTAGACCGCTTCGCCCTTGTTGCGAACCTTGAGGCGCTGGTAGAGCGTGCAGGCATGGCTCTTCACCGTGGCCACGGAGATGTTCAGCATGCGGCTGACGGTCTTGATCGGATAGCCGCGCGCCAGCAGCACCAGCACCTCGTACTGGCGCGGCGTGATCTTGAGCATCTCGGCTTCGTCGTAGCTCGGCTCGGCCTCGGCCAGCGGTTCTTCGGCCGGGCGCGCGCTGCCCGACAACGGCAGGCCGGGCTTGAGTCCGGTGAGGTCGCGCACGGCAACGCTGCTGCGCATGCCGCTGCGCGGCGCGCTGGCGCACGTGGCCAGTGAAAGCTGTTCGGGCAACGCCGTGGCCGGCAGCGGCGTGGCGGACGCCAGCGATTGCGCGACCGGCAGGGCCGGGCGCGATGCCGATGGCAGGGTACCGGTCTCGGCGCTGAACAGCAGGCCTTGCACGGCGGAAACCGCAAGCCGGATGGCGGCCTCGATGACCGCCAGCGATGCCGATTTGGGCAGGCACCCGCAGACACCGCGCGCGCTTTCGGCGTCGGGCATGTGCAGTGGCAACTGATCGGCGAGGATCAGGATGCGCTGGGGCGAAAGGAGTTCGCGAGCGACCTGCAGTTGCGCCCATCCGCTGCGGATGTCGGTGGGCATGCCGAAGACCAGCAGGTCTGCGTTGTGGGGCACATGGTCGTGTCTTCCGAGCTCGTCAGGCGCGAGCGCCGCAACGTGACCCGAATCCTGGATGTTCTCGAGCATCTGCAGCAGCCCGAGACGGAGCAAGGGATGCTCCTCGATCAGCAAGGCGTTCATTTGTTTCACTCCCCGTTACTCGGGAGGGAATGCGGGCGCTTTGCGTATGGGAGACATGGCGCGGCAAGCGGGCGCGCGCTGCGTTCCGCTGACTGCCTTGACCCCCGTGTTTCCATGTCCGGCCTGTTCCCTTTTCTGCTCGGAACTTGTCGGCGGCTGGAAGATGACCCGAACCCAAACCCGAAAATTACTCACTCCTAAATCGGCTTAAAACCATCTTATGGGGTGGTGGTATGGATTGCAAGCGGCGCTAATTGGCGCGGGGTGAAGGCGTAATGAAGCGAGCTTCATAATACCCGCCGAAAATCCCCCCAAATGGTGGGGCCATGTTGTGAGAGCGCCATGCCGGCGCCCGCGCGCAAGCGTATCAGATCTGAGACATCGCTTTGCCGGATGGTTACAGGCCTGCAACAGATTGGATTATTCGAAGGCCTGCCGTGCCTGATATATAACCCCTTCGGGGGGATAAAAGAAAATCAAGGGTTATTTAGTGACGCAATTATGAGACGACCCGAATTACCCGTGTTTACCCATCTCTGCGTCGTTTGGTGCGCATGCCTGCGCACGCGATCTAGTGCTTCTGGATGAGAGCGGACTGCCACCTCGGGATGAGGCCGGAGCAGCGTGCGGCGCAGCCGCTCCGTGGCCTTGCCACCAACCTGTCGCGCCAGGTCGGGCGGCCAGGCTGGGGCCGCCGGCGCGTCCTCAACGCGACCAGTAGCCGGGGCGCATGACCCAGCCGTGCGGGCCTTGCACCCAGCGGTCCGGCACGTAGCGTTGGCCGGGTCGTTGCGCCTGCCAGTAGCCGCCGCGCCAGTCGTAGTGTCCGCCGCGGGACACCCAGTGGCCTGGCACCCAGGCCTGGCCGGGGCGTGCCGGAGGGCGGGCTTCGTAGCGCGGCGCGGGCGGCGGATGGCCATAGGCGCGGAAGCCGTCATGGGCTTGCGCGGGGCTGAGCAGGCCGAAGGTGCCTCCGGCGGCGAGGACGGCTGCGGCGAGAAGGATCTGGCGTTTCATCGTGGTTCTCCTGGTATCGGGTGGACGGACCGGGCGGCAGGGATCAGTAGCGGTCGTGGTAGTAGTGGTAGCGGGGCGGCGGGCCGCCGCGCGGCGGTACCACGATGCAGGCGGAAAGCAGGGCTGCGGTGGTGGACAGCAGCACGGCCAGGCAGAGGGCGCGTTTCATGGGGGGCTCCGGATCGTTCGCGTTGAACACGGCTTCAATGTAGCGACGCGGCCCCGCGCCGGGTGCTTGCACTTGTAAGTCTGTCTCACATGACGCATGCGTGGCGCGGCGGCCAGGGCCGCTCGGTGGCATCGCCTGCAAAGCCTTGTGGCACAAGGTCCTGGCGCAAGCCTGCAGGCGCCGCCCGAGTGCCTGCCGTGTCGGGGCAAGGGGTAATGTGGCGTTACATCGGAAATAAATCTTGCAAAGGATTCGGCGTGCGCGGCCTCGCGGCATGGCCGGCGCGCTGCCCGGGCGGCAGCGCAGTCTTACGCAGAATCGGGTACGCCCGCGCGTTTGCGCTGCCATCCGGCACCGGGCCCGATCGGGCCGATGTCAGCGCGGTCATCGAGCGGGCGATGGCGCGCCGAGCGGAAAGCTGAAGCGCGCGATCGGATTCGGGAAGGCCGGCTACGCCGGTTGGGGAGCGGCGCCGGCCATGGACCGGGCGTAGCGCGCCGGGTCCAGGCGCATGGTGAGTGCCGCCACGAACGCCACGCAGCCAAGGTGGTACCACCACCCGGTCACGAAATCGCCGGTGTGCGAATGCAGGGCCGCGGTGATCCACGGCGCCAGCGAGGCCAGCAGGAAGCCGCCACCCTGCATCAGCGCGCTCAGCGCGCCAGCGCCGTCGGGGTCGGGCAGGTGGTCAAGGGCGACCACCAGGTACAGGGCGAAGCAACCGCCCAATCCCGCACCGCCGATGGCAGCCCAGGCATAGGGCGACCATTCGGGCCACAGCGCCAGGCCGGAAAATCCCACGGCCTGCATGGCCAGGGCCGCGGCCATCCACAAGCGGCGGTCCTGCCGGCTGGCGGCGAGCGTGGGCAGCAGCAGCGCGGCGGCGGCCTGGGCCACCGCCATCACGGCCACCAGGCTGCCGCTGCGCGCCACGCTCCAGCCATGCTGCTGGTAGAACGGCGCCAGCCACGCCACGAGCGAGGCATAGCCGCCGTTCATCGCGCCGAAGCAGGCCATCAGCATCCATGTGCGGCGGCGGCGCAGCAACTGGCTGGCCGGCCGGTGCGCGGCGCGGGCAGCGGATGCGGCTGCCCCTGGGGCCGGCAGGGCCCGCCAGGCCAGGACAAATGCCGCCACGGTGGGCAGCGCCCACCAGGCCAGGCCTTGCTGCCACGCGCCGGACAGGTCCGAGATCAGCGGGGCAAGCTGCGCGCCCAGCGCGCCACCGCCCATCAGCGCGGCCGAATACAAACCCATGACCGGGGCCACGCGCCGCGGGAATTCCTGCTTGATGATGCCCGGGAAGGCGGCCTGCACCACGGCCACGCCAAGCCCGCACAGGGCCGCGGTGGCCACCAGGATCGCGCCATCGGTCGCGAGCGCGCGCAGCGCCGATCCCAGGCACAGCATGGCCAGCGCGGCCAGCACCGCGCGGCGTGCGCCAAGCCGCTGGCGGATGGCCGGCGCGGCAAACGCCCCGGCACCCATCAGCAGCATGGGCAGCAGCGTCAGCCACGCCATGCCTTCGTAATCCAGCCCGGTGCCGGCGCGAATGGCCGCGGCCAGCGGCCCGACAGCCGTCAGGAACGGCCGCAGGTTCAGGCCGATCGCCACGACCGTGGCCAGGATCAGCCAGCGCGGCGGTGCGCGGTGCGAGACGTCGAACGACATGTCTTCAGGCGCGCGGCGCACGCGAGCCGTAGAGCTGCACGGCGGCGATGTCCACCGGCACCCGCTGCAACGGCAGCGGCGGCGGCACCAGGGGCAGGCGCAGCGCCTGGTAGGCGGCTTCGCTGGACAGGCCGTAGGGCGCGGCGTCGTTGTTGTCGAAGGCGTAATAGACCGCCTGCACGCCGGCCATGGTCATCGCGGCCAGGCACATCGGGCACGGATGTCCGCTGGCATAGACCACGCTGCCGCGCAGGTCGGGCCGGCCGAGCTTGCGGGCGGCGGCGCGCAGCGCTTCCATCTCGGCATGCGTGGTCGGGTCGTGGCTGTGGACGATGTCGTTGACGCCGGTCGCCACGACTTCGCCGTCGATCGCCAGCAGCGCGCCGAAGGGACGGCCGCCGCGGTTGCGGTTGATCAGCGCGAGGTCGACGGCCTCGCGCATGAGTTGTTCGTGGGTTGCCATAGCGTAGGTAAAGTAAGCGCCGGCTCACTGTACGTGCCGTCAACGCGGCCTGCGGGGAGGGGGCGCAAATGGGGGAGAGCCGCCAATCTACGCCGTGGCTTGGCAATTGGGAAATTAAATGATGAAATCCCCGGCAGTGGAAAACCCAATACCTGACTGCCGTGCATGACGCCCGCCTCGATCCCGCGCTGTTGCAGAGCTTTGTCGCCGTGGCCGAGAGCGGAAGCTTCACGCGCGCGGCGCAGCGCGTTCACCTGACCCAGTCGACCGTCAGCCAGCAGGTGCGCAGGCTGGAGGAGCAGCTGGGCTGCCCGCTGCTGGACCGGGGTGGCCGCTATGTCACGACCACGCCCGAAGGCGAGCGCCTGCTGGGCTACGCGCGACGCCTGCAGCAGCTGATGGCCGAAGCCGTGGAGCAGGTGCGACAGACGTCAGGCCAGGGCGAGATCCGGCTGGGGGTGCCGGAGGATTTCGCGGCGCAGCCGCTGACGGCGACGCTGGCGGGGTTTGCGGATACCTGGCCGGGGATCCGGCTGGAGGTCACCAGCGGTCTCAGCCACGATCTCTGGCAGCGCTTTCAGGACGGCGAACTGGACCTGGCACTGGTCAAGCAGCGCGTGGGCCATGCCGCCGGCATGGCTTGCTGGCCCGAGCCGCTGGCGTGGATCGACAGCCGCACGCGACCGGCCGTGGCGCGCGACCCGGTGCCGCTGGTGGCATTCCCGAGCGGCGGCCTCTACCGGGGCGAGATGACGCACGCGCTCGACGCCAGCGGGCGGCGCTGGCGCATCGGCTTCGTCAGCGCCAGCCTGGCCAGCATCAGCGCTGCCGTGGCCGACGGGCTGGGCATCAGCCTGCTGCCGCGCCGGCTCGCAGCGGCGCCGCATCGGCTGCTCGACGATCAGCCGTGGCTCGGCGCCGTGCCGGCCATCGAACTGACGCTGCACGCCCAGCCGGAGCCCTCCGCCGCCGCGCGCGACATGATGGAGCGGCTGGTCGCGCTGTGCGACCAGGCCATGGGCGCGAGCGCGGCGCCGCTCAGCTGAAGAACTCGCGGAAGTATCCGGTGCAGGTGCCGGTCTGGCGGAAGGTGTAAGGCAGTTCGACCATGGCGGCGGCGTCGAGCGAACCGAACGGGATGTCCGGCTCGTTGTCCGGGCGGGCGATGTCTTGTTCCTTGCTGTCAGGGTGCGGCGAAGTCATGTCAGGCTCACTGGTGGCGATGAGTTTGGCGGGGTTGCCGCCTGACCCACATCCTAGCGGGCTTGCCCTCGGCGATCAGCCTGCCGCAGTGCAACACACTGTTTCCGTGTTGCGTCCAATGCGCGGCAGCCATGGCAGCGGGGCGCGACGCCGGGGACAGACTATAGTGGCTTAGGGGTTCGGTCCTGCCCCATGTGTCGAATTCGCCGACCACGCCGACACGCCCATATGCCGACAGCCGGCCACCCTGCAGGAGCGCGCCATGCCATTGCCGCCGTGCTTTGCCGACCGACGTGAGGCCGGCCTGTACCTTGGGCGCCGCCTGGCCGAACTCGGTGTGGGCCAGCCGCGCGACGGCGTGCCCGCGCTGGTGCTGGCGCTGCCGCGCGGCGGCGTGCCGGTGGCGTTCGAGGCCGCGCGCGCCATCGGCGCGCGGCTGGACGTGCTGCTGGTGCGCAAGATCGGCGCGCCGGGCTATCCCGAACTGGCGCTCGGCGCCGTCGTGGAGGGCGATGCCGGACGGGATCCGCATACCGTCGTCAATGACGATCCGTGGGTGCGGCGCACGGTCGAAAGCGGGACCTTCGCCGCCGAACGGGGGCGACAGATCGACGAGATCGTGCGGCGCCAGCAGCGCTACCGTAACGGCGCGCCGCTGCCGCGCCTGGCGGGGCGCACGTTGATCGTGGTCGACGATGGCGTGGCGACCGGCGCCACCATGCGCGCCGCGCTCGAGGGCCTGCGCATGGCAGGCGCCGCGCAAGTGATCGCTGCCGTGCCGGTGGGGGCCGCGGAAGGGCTGGCCAGCCTGGAAGCCGCCGCCGACCAGGTGATCTGCCTGAACACGCCGGCCAACTTCGGTTCGGTGGGCGCGTTCTACCTCGACTTCACCCAGACCAGCGACGAAGAAGCCCTGGCGCTGCTGAGAGAGGCAGCCAACTGGCCGCCGCAGGGCCCGGCGCAGGGCCCGACATAGGCGCCGGGCCGGTCGTCAGGCGCGCGCCAGCCTGGCCTGCAGATGCGGGATCAGCCCGCCCGCACTCAGGATCTCGCGCAGGAATGCCGGCACCGGTTCGCAGGCGACGGTGGTGCCGTCGTCCATCTGCAGCACCGCGTTCTCCAGGTCGACCCGGGCCGGCGCGCCATCCGCCAGCCGGCTGGTGTCCGGGCAGACCAGTACCGGCAGGCCGAGATTGATGGCATTGCGGTAGAACAGGCCGCCAAACGATGGCGCCACCACGGCTTGCACGCCCAGCTGGCGCAGCGCCTGCGGCGCCTGCTCGCGCGACGAGCCGATGCCGAAGTTGGCGCCCGCTACCACCACGTCGCCGGCGCGTACCTGGCCGGGGAACTCCGGACGCAGGCTTTCGAGGCAATGCGAGGCCAGGACCTCCGGCGCGGCCTTCATCCATACCGCCGGGGCCATGGCGTCGGTATCGATGTCGTCGCCAAAGCGCCAGATGCGTCCGGCGCGCGCGGGGAGGGAAGGCTTCATGCGGAAAACGGGGTTCAGAGCAGGGTACGGGGATCGGTGATGCGCCCCGTCACGGCGCTGGCCGCCACCGTCAGCGGCGAGGCCAGCCAGACGGCGCTGCCGGCATCGCCCATGCGCCCGGAAAAATTGCGCGCGGTCGAGGCAATGGCGCGGCTGCCGGCGGGAAAGCGCGCGGCGCCATAGCCGGCACAGGCACCGCAGGCATTGGGCAGCAGTTCGGCGCCCGCTTCGGCCAGGATGGCGAGGATGCCCTCGCGTTCCGCCTGCTGCTGGTCGCGCACCGAGGCGGGCGCCACTTGCAGGCTGACGCCGGGCGCGACACGCCGGCCCCGCAGCACCTGCGCCGCCATGCGCAGGTCGTCCAGCTTGGCGCCGGTGCAGGCGCCAAGGTAGGCAATCTGCACGGCTTCGCCGGCCGCCTGCTCCACTGGCGCGCTGTTGGCCGGCGAATGGGGCGCGGCCACCTGCGGCACCAGGGCGCCGGCATCGAAGACATGGGTGGCCAACAGCGGCGCGCCGGCATCGGTGCGCCACCAGGCCAGGTCGATCCCGGCCAGCGTCGACGCCGGCACGCCCGCCGCCGACAGCCAATCCAGCGTGGTGGCGTCGGGCGCGACCAGGCCGGTCTGCGCGCCAAGCTCGGCGCTCATATTGGCCAGCGTCATGCGTTCCTGCATGGAAAGGGCCGCCACCGCGCTGCCGGCGTACTCGACGGCTTCATAGCGGCCGCCGCCCAAGCCCAGGCGCGCGCACAGGAACAGCATCATGTCCTTGGCGCAGACGCCAGGCGCCAGCGCGCCGTTCCATTGCAGCCGGATGGTCTGCGGCACGCGCAGCCAGATTTCGCCGGTGGCCAGCACGCCGGCCATCTCGGTGGCGCCCACGCCGAACATGTAGGCGCCGAACGCGCCGCCGGTCGGGCTGTGGCTGTCGCCGCCGACGATCAGCCGGCCGGGCAGCACATGGCCGTGCTCGGGCAGCACCACGTGGCAGATGCCCTCGCCGTCGATCAGGTGCGCGCCGCTGCGGCGTGTCCAGTCGCGGGTGAAGTGCAGGATCGCTTCGGCCGAGGGGTCGCCGGCCGGCACGAAATGGTCGGTCACGACCACGTAGCGCGAGGGGTCCCACACGGTGGCGCCCAGCGTCTCCAGCAGCGGCGCGACACGGCGCGGCCCGCTGGAATCGTGCGACATCGCCAGGTCGACCCGGCACATCGCCAGCGCACCCGGCTCGACATGCGCCTGCCCCGCCGCGCGTGCCACCAGCTTCTGGGCCAGCGTTGCCGGACGGGCGGGCGCCGAGGCTGCGGCCAGGTTCATTCCGAGGTGGCCCCCGAGTACTTCACCACGGCGGCCCAGCGCTTCACGTCCTGCTTCACGAACGCGGCGAACGATTCCGGCGTGGTGCCGAGCGGCTGCGCGCCGTCCGCTTCCAGGCGCTTGCGTACCGCCGGCGCCTCCAGGCCCTTGTGGGCCGCCTGGTAAAGGGCCTGGGTCACGTCTGCCGGCAACCCGGCCGGTCCGAACAGGCCGAACCAGGCGCTGGATTCAAAGCCCTTGACGGCGGCGCCGATCGGCGCGGCACCCGGGAACTGCGGCAGCGGCGCGGGGCTGGTCACGCCCAGTACCTTGAGCTTGCCCGCGCGCACGTGCGGCAGGACATTGAGCGTGCTCGCGAACATCAGGTCGCACTGCCCGGCGAGCAGGTCCGTGATGGCCGGCGCGGTGCCCTTGTACGGAATGTTCACGATGTACGTATGGGTCATCATCTTGAACATGTCGCCGGCCAGGTGCACCGACGAACCGACCGAGCCGATGGCGAAGTTCAGCTTGCCGGGCTGTGCGCGCGCCAGCTGGATCAGTTCGGGGACGTTGTTGGCGGGCAGCTTTGGATTCGCCACCAGCACGCTGGGCACCGTCGCCACCAGCGTGATCGGCGTGAAGTCCTGCAGCGGATCGAACGGCAGCTTCTTGTAGAGCGTCGCGTTGATGGTATGGCTGGTGAAGCTCATCAGCAGCGTGGACCCGTCGGGCGCGCTCTTGGCGACCAGGTCCGCGGCGATGTTGCCGCCCGCGCCGGGGCGGTTCTCGACCACCACCGGCTGGCCCAGTTGCTGCGACATTTCCTGCGCGATGCTGCGCGCCAGCGTGTCCGTGGTGCCGCCGGCCGGGGCCCCGACCAGGATGCGGATGGCCTTGCCGCCGGCGATCTGCGCATCCGCCGCCATCGGGACCGCGCACAGCGCCAGCACGCAGGCGCCTGCGGCGGCACGAAGCCGGGTGGCGAGTGAACGTCTGGGGATAGACGTGCGCGGACGGAACGACGGCATGACGGCTGCTCCTTGCGAAAAGTGACAAAGTGATCACGAATGCGCATTATCGCCCGGGACCGCACTCGCGTGGGGCGGTCCCGATGGCGTGGCAGGGCGTTGAGGTGCCTGCCGTGGCCTGGCGCGCGGTGTCAGTCGCGCAGGCCGGGGCGGGTTTCGTTTTCCACCCAGACGTTGGTGCTGTCCTCACCGGCCGGCGACAGTTCCATGCGGTACTCGTAGCGATCCGGCCGGTACTGGCCCAGCAGGAACTGGACCGGACGGCCATCGGCGTCCTTGACCACGCGGCGGACCGCCAGCAAGGCGCCGCCGACCGGCACCTCGAGCAGCGGGGCGACCACCACGTCGGCGAGCCGCGCCGACAGGACCTGGCTGGCGCGGCCAAGCCGCACGCCGCTGCTTTCGAGCAGGCGCAGCACCGGCTGCTCCTCGAGCGCCTTGCGCGTGAGCGGTCGGCCCAGTTCGGCGGGCAGGTAGACCGTGATATGCGAGAGCGGCCGGTTGCGGTAGTGCCGCACGCGAATGATCTTCACCACCGGATCGCCCGGCGAGAGGTCGAGCGCCTCGGCCACTTCCGGCGTGGCGTGGACCTCGTCTATCGAGATCACCTTCACCGCCGTCTTCTGGCCCATGTCGATGATGTTGTCGAGCAGGCTGGCGCTGCGCTCCTCGGTCGTCGAGACCGGCCTGACCGGATGCGGGTTGACGAAGGTGCCCAGCCCGCGGTGCCGGCGCACCAGTCCTTCCTGGACCAGCCGGTCGAACACCCGCCGCATGGTCACGCGCGACGCGTGGAACTGTTTGGCCAGGTCAATTTCGCCCGGCAGCGGTCCCTGGCCGAAGCGGCCTTCGACAATCTGCTGGCGCAGTACCACGTAAATCTGGTGATACAAGGGGACGACGGCTTCGCTCATGGTTTCGCTTGCGGAGACATGACAAGTCTGTAATGCCTCTAATGTACTGTAGATCAGACATAAGTCCTAGATGGACTATGCAATGAGTGCGTTTCGGCACCGTGGCGGCGGCGAATCTGTTGCAACGGTGCACCTGAGGCGCGAACGCCGCATTCCGGCGGCGTGCGGACGCACGCAATGTCTTGCCCGAGCCGCTGCCACAGGGCTTTGCGGCATGCGATCCCAAGGCGATTTCCGCAGAGTGCGACGCCCCGGAACGCCTGCCGGGCTGTGCATCGCCGGGCACCCTGTTTCAGTGCCGATACGCACCCAGGCGCACCGGCCATTCCCGAGTGGTTCTGGTAAGCCACTGAAAACAATAGGTTTCTGCCCCGGGTCGAAAAACCGCCTAGCAGGCAGGCGGGAGTCGGTGTCACATCGGTGTGACATGTCGCTTGCGATGCACTGCGGCGAAGGTGGGAGAGGATTGCCAATGGCCCCGGAAAGTTCCCCGGATCGGGCTGGCAAGCCCTTGTCCTGCAAGGGATTGTCCATTCGCGTTTAGGAGCTGGCACCGATTATGCGCAAGGGGAGTCTGGTTTGGCACTGTGCCGGACCGAACCTCCAGCCATCACTCGGGATGGGTGTTGCGCGGAGGCTGAGCCGCTGTGTGAAATTCTCCTGGGAGCTTCATATGAAAAAGACTTTACTGGCGTCGGCGATTGCCTTGGCATTCGGTTTTGGCAGTCAAGCGATGGCGAACCCGACAACGAATGCGGGCGATAGTGGCACAAGCAATGCACAGACCGCGACTGCCAACTCGACTCAGGGCGGCGGCGGTGCACAGGCGAATGAAAATTCACGTGCCTTGAACGTGAATGTCAGCGGCAACACCTCCACTTCCAACAGGACGTCGAACAGGACTTCAAACAGAACCGTCAACCGCGCCGATCAGGATATGAGCGGCTATGGCAATGCAGCCGCCGCCAACGGCAGCACGGCCCAGGCCAATTTCTCGAATTCATTCAACCATAGCAAGGCGCTGGCCATCAGCAAGCTGAACGGATACGTTTCCAATAACTCGTTCGCCGGAGTGGGTAACCAGGCCTGGAACACTGGCACTACCAGTGCTGGCGCGGGTGGAGCCGGCGGTGCTGGCACGGGCGGAGCCGCTACTGGCGGTACTGGTGGACACGGTACTGGCGGAAACGGCGGAAACGGTGGTAATGGCGGCAATGGCGGCAACGGCGGCTTGAATGGCAGTGCCACCGCCGGAAACGTGACAAATGGTAGCGCTACAGCGGGCACCGGTGGTACCGGCGGAGGCGCGGGCGGTTCGGGTGGTGGCGGTGGCAGTGCTACTTCGCATGGCGGTAACACGTTCAGCGCGGCGGGTAGCCGCGGTGGCAGCGGTGGTGAAGGCGAAAGCCGTGCCGGCGGTGCCCTGAGCGCGTCGCTCGGTGCCGGTGGCCGTGGCGGCAGCGCCTTGGGCGCGAGCGGCGGCTTTGGTGGTTTGGCAGGTTCGGCTGGCGGCAGCACGGCTGCGACCAGTGGCGCTGGTGCTGGCAGCTCCGCCGGCGCGGGTGCCGGCGGCGGAGCGGGCTCGCCCACTGCTAACGGTTCTGGCGGTACCGCAAGTGGCACTGGCGGCGCTGGTGGTGCCGGTACTTCGTCGGCAAGCGCAACCGGCGGCGGAGCCGGTGCAACGGGTGGTGCAGGCGGTGCAGGCGGCGCGGCAACGGCTAGCGGCACGGGCGGCGCTTCCACCAGCAATGCTGGTGCTGGCGGCGCGCAAGCGAGCATTGCCGGCAATGGTGGCGCAGGCGGTACGGCTACCAATGGCAGCGCTTCGAGCACGGCCTCCAACGGCAGCGGCGGCGCCGGTGCTGCTGGCGCTGCTGGCGCTGTTGGCGCGACCGGCGGTGTCGGCAATGGCGGCGCTGGTGCTGGCGGCACGGGCGGTACCGGCAACGGTGCGGTCGGTGGCGTCGGCGGTGCGGGCGGCTATATCTCCGTCAGTGCCGGTTCGTTCCAGATGCAAAACGTCATGACCAGCGTTGGCCAGACCGCTGCCGGCATCATGATCGCCGCGCAGAACAATGGCGCCGGATCGATGATTCAACATAGCGTCAACGTGCAGGCGAACATGAACGTCGGCAAGTGAGGCGCGCACGGCGCGGTCCGGCCAGTAGCAGTCATGGCCGGCCGGACGGTGCCGTCGCAAAGCTTCACGCGGCCGGGCGCGGCATCTCACGGGGCGCGGTTCGCCCCGGCGTGATGCCGTTCTCCTGGCCTGTCAGCCTGTGAGTATCGCCACGGGCCGCCGGATGGGGCGGAACGTGGCGAGCAACGAGGAGACGCACCATGCGACCGGTTCGCACCGCAGTCACCCTTCTGGGGACGGCATTCCTGGCTTGGCCCTTCGTGCAAGCCAAGGCGGATCCCATGGCGGACCCTGCGTCCGCGGCAGCGCAGGTCAGCGCGGCCAGCGAAATTGGCATCGGCACGCAAGCCGCTGCAAAGACCGACCTGAACACAGGGGCCCAGCGCAATCCGTTTGGCCCGAAGATCGTGGCCGTGGCAAGCGACAAGCTTGATGGCGTGCGTGGCGGCGCGGAACTGGTCGTCAACGACATGCGGCTGCACGGCACGGTGGCGGACAATACGACCAACAACTCGGTATCCGGCAACAATATCGTGACCGACGGCGCGTTCGCCAATGCGGCGGGCATACCGACGGCAATCCAGAACACCGGCAACAGCGTGCTGATCCAGAACGCGACCATCATCAACGTTCAGTTCAAGTGATGAAGATGCTTCGACGGGGGTGGCTGGGGGTTCTGTCGTTCGCGCTGGCTTTGGGGCACACCGCGCCGGCGCTCGCGGACCGGGTGGCAATCTACGGGCCCGTCGGCGAGTACTACAGCGTGCCGGTGACGAGCCTGCGCGAAGCCCGCTTCAAGACCACGGTCCGGCAGCAATACGACTTCAGCTGCGGCTCGGCCGCCGTGGCGACCCTGCTGACCTTCCAGTACGGCGAGCCCGTGACCGAGGAACTGGCCTTCGCCAACATGTACCTCAACGGCGACCAGGCAAAGATCCGCCATGAAGGATTTTCCCTGCTGGACATGAAGCGCTTCCTGGAGTCGCGCGGCTATCAGGCCGACGGCTATGAATTGCCCCTGTCCAAGCTGGAGGAGACGCAGATCCCCGCGATCGTGCTGATCTCCGAAGGGGGCTACCACCACTTCGTGGTGGTCAAGGGGGTCAGGGGAGACCGCGTGCTGATCGGCGATCCCGCGCGCGGCACGCGCTCCATTTCGCGCGAGCATTTCGAGAGCGTCTGGGAAGGCCAGCTGCTCTTCGTGATCCATAACCGTACCGATCGTGCGCGGTTCAATCTTGCGGCCGACTGGCGCGTTGCGCCAATGGGCCCCTATTGGATGGGAGTCAACCGGGACAGCTTGTTCTTCACCGTCATGCCTTCGCATGGCGCCAGCGATTTCTGAGGAACACATCATGCTCGAGACGTCCGCTTCATTTCCTGGCCTGGCCGGCAGCCGATGCGGCACGGCGGGGCAGGCCACCGTCCTGTTGCTGCTCGGGGCGGGCATGGCCTATGCTGGTTCCGTGCGCGCGGCCGATGCATCGCCGCCGGACCCGCTCGATGCCGGGGCGGTCCCGGCGCAGGCGGCGCTGGCGCGCGGCGACCGCGCCGATGACATGCCGCCGGACAGTCCTGTCGCCGCCGCGCGTGGCGACATGACCGGCTGGAAGCCGGTCGCGCAGGAACGGCTCGAAGACACGCGGGGCGGGTTCGATGCGGGCGGACTGCAGGTTTCGTTCGGTATCGAACGCGCGGTGTACATCAACGGTGCGCTGGTCGTGGCGACCAGTCTTAATATCCCGGATGTTGGGAGGATCACAACGGAACAGGCTTCTCGCCTGGCCTCGACCCTGGGGCCGTCGATCGTCAGTGCGACCCAGGGGGCTGCCCCCGGTCCGGCGACCGGCGTGTCGGTCGCGGCCGGCAGCAATGGCGGTGCAGGCAGCGCGGCCAGTGCGAGCGCGGCGGGCGGTGCCGGCGCGGCAGGCGCCAGCACTGCCTCGGCCGCCGGGGCAACCTCGGTCGCGACCGCTGCCGCCGGCGCGGGTGGCATGCCGGTGACGACGGTCAACACCGGAGCCGCCCAGGTTGTCACCAATGGCGCCCTGACCGTCATCCAGAATGGCCCGGGCAATCTTGCGAACGTCGGCGCGCTCGCGGGCTCGCCGGCAACGGTGATCCAGAACTCGCTGAACAACCAGAGCATACAGAGCGTCATGACAATCGACGCCGGCGTGAATACATTGCAGGCATTCCGATCACAGCTGGCCAACACAGCGCTGAACAGCGCGCTGATGCGGGCCGCGAGCATGAGGTAGTCGTAGCGAAGGCATCGCGCAGTGCAGGCAGCGGACTCCTGCCTAATCAGTCCGCCGTCCGGGGGAGGATAGACGTCATGAAGAAGCGGTCGATGCAGGGCATCCGCAACGCAGGATGCTCGACGTTGCTATTGGTCGGAGGGCTGGCACAGGCCCAGACCTTGCCGGATGCCGGCGCACCGCCCGCACCGGGCATCGAAGCCTTGCAGTACCAGTTGACCGAGCAACAGAGTCAGCTGGAGGCCATGAAGCGCGCGCTGGCCGAGCAGGAAGCGGTCATCAGGGAGCTTCGCAGTGTGATCGGCAACGATGTCCTCGCCAGGAAACGCGGGGGCGCGGGGCCGGGCGTGGCACCGGCGGACTATGCGACCAATGCCGCGGCCGCGGCCGCGGCCGCGAGTGCCACGCAGGGTGTGGCGCCCAATGTCGTCAACGCGCCCCAGCAGGTCACGGGCCAGCAGCAGGCCGTTGCGCCACCGCAGCAAGGTCAGCCCCAGCAGGGCGAATCGGCGGACCCGCAGACCATGGCCGGCGTCGAAGAGCCGGTGGGCCAGCCGCCCGAGCGCAACACGCGGCCGCCTGAAATTGCTCCGATCACGGACCAGCCCGGTGTGCTGACCGGCGAAGGGAAACTGGTCGTCGAGCCCGGGCTCCAGTACGGCTACTCGTCGAACAACCGCGTGGCCCTGGTCGGCTACACGGTCATTCCCGCCATCCTGATCGGCCTGGTCGACGTGCGCGAGGTCAAGACCACCACGTACCTCGCCTCGGTCGCCTTGCGCTACGGCATCACCAAGCGCCTGGAAATCGAGGCGAAGGTGCCCTATGTCCACGCCTCCGGGTCTACCGTCAGCCGCGAGATTTTCACGGGCACCGCGGTCGACAACGTCTTCAATTCCAGTGGCACCGGCCTTGGCGACGTGGAAGCGACCCTGCGCTACCAGCTCAACTACGGCAATGAAAAGATGCCGTACTTCATCGGCTGGCTGCGCTACAAGTCGGCCACCGGCAAGGACCCGTTCGAGGTCGTCACCGATTGCATCACGCGCTGCGTGGGCAACGCGACCGGCACGGGCCTGCCGCTCGGCCTGCCAACCGGCACGGGTTTCCAGGCGCTTCAGCCTGGCATCACGTGGCTGCTGCCGACCGATCCGGCGGTCTTCTTCGGCACCTTCAGCTACCTGCATAACTTCGCGCGCGACAACGTCAGCCGCACCGTGCTGAATGGCCAGAAGGAAGACCTCGGCAAGATCGCCCCGGGCGACATCTTCGAATTCAGCTTCGGCATGGGCCTCGCGCTCAACGAGAAAGCGTCGTTCTCGATCGGCTACGACCAGGCCATCATCTGGCCGACCAAGCAGAACGGGCAGACGGTGCCGGGCTCGGTGCGCGTGACGCAGGGCACGCTGCTGGTGGGCTACTCCTATCGCTTCAACAACCGCTACACGATCAACCTGTCGGTGGGCGCGGGCCTGACGCGCGACACGCCTGACCTGCAGGTCAATGTGCGTCTGCCGATCACATTCTGACGCGCGGTTCCGGCGTTTGTGACGCGCGCGGCCGATGCGCGCGTCACATCGCCAGGACACCGGACTGGTTGCCTTGCACTCGCTGCATGAAGGGCGTACAAAGAAACAACCCCCGTCCCACAGACGGTATCCCCACTCCCGGGACGGCCTGATTAAGGAGACAGACATGCGCAAACGCATCTTCTGGTTATTGCCCGATCTGGTCAGCGCCCGACGTACCATGGACGACCTCCTGCTGGCCCGCGTGGAAAACAGCCACATCCACTTCGTGGCGCGCGACGGGGCCGACATGACGGGCCTGCATGAAGCCAACCTGTTCCAGACTTCCGACATCATCCACGCCGCCGAAATGGGGCTGATGGTCGGCGGCGGCGTAGGCCTGGTGGCCGGCGTGGTGGTGGCCATGTTCCCGATCGCCAGCGATACCCCGCAGTGGGGGCTGGTCGGCGTGCTGGCGGTGCTCGGCGCGGTGTTCGGTGCCTGGGCCTCGAGCATGATCGGCAGCTCGGCGCCCAACAGCCGCTTGCGCGCGTTCGAGAAGGACATCGAGGCGGGCAAGATCCTGCTGATGGTCGACGTGCCGCGCAGCCGTGTCGAGGAAATCGAGATGCTGCTGCAGCAGGCCCATCCGGAAGCCGCGTTCGCCGGCCTGGATCCGGCCGTGCCGGCATTTCCCTGAGCCACGCGATGCCATCCTGAACCCGGTAGTTCGATCCCTCCAGGCGCGCCCGTGCGGCGCGCCCTGATGCGCGGTTGCGCCTTCGTTCCTGCCTCACACCCGCACCGGCGGCCGGTGCCGGTGTGAGGCCGCAGCAACACTCCCCCGTTCCCCCGTTTGCTCCGATACCCTGCTTGGGGTAATTTGCGAAGCGTTGCTCGCGCCTCGACGCCAGCGACAGTCGCGCTACAACTACAGACACGCCAACCAGGCGGAGGGGTCAAGACGATGAAGGCAACATGGATGGCGTGCGGCATGCTGGCCGCAACGTTGGGGTTTGCCGCGCCTGCGGCAATGGCGGAGCCGGGGGTCAGCAAGGCGGCGATCCGCATCGGACAATCGGCCGGCGTGACCGGGCCGGTGGCGGGTTCGGTCAGGGAACAGATCGAAGGCGCGCAGGTATACCTGCGCGCGGTCAATGCGAACGGCGGTGTCGCGGGGCGCCGCATCGAGCTGGTGACGCTGGACGACGGCTTCGACGCCAAGCGCACGCCGGACAACGTGCGCAAGCTGTTGCAGGACGAGAAGGTCTTCGCGCTCTTCATGGTGCGCGGCACGCCGCAGAACGAAAGCATCCTGCCGATCATCGCGACCGAAAAGGTGCCGCTGGTGGCGCCGCTGACAGGCGCGATCACGCTGCATCGCCCGGTCAACCGCTACGTCTTCAACGTGCGCGCCAAGTACCAGGATGAAGTCGGGCGCGCGATCAACCATCTCGCGACCTCGGGCATGACGCGCATCGGCATCGTCTATGCCAGCGACGGCTTCGGCAAGGACGTATACGAGGGCTTCAACATCGCGCTGCAGGCGCGCGGCGTCCAGCCGGCCGCATCCGCCAGCTTTGCCCGGCCGATGGGCGACATCACGCAGCAGGTGGCGACGGTGAACAAGGCCGATCCGCAGGCGGTGCTGGTGATCGGCTCGGGTTCGGAGGCCGCGCGCGTGATCCGCGACATGCGCAAGGCCGGCAGCCAGGCGCAGTTCGTCACGCTGTCGAACAACGCGGCTGACTCCTTCATCAAGGAACTCGGGCAGGATGCCCGCGGGCTCATCATCACGCAGGTCGTACCGGGCATGAACTCGAGCCAGATGTCACTGGCCAGCGAATACCGCAGCCTGGCGCGCCAGCAGAACGTGGACCCGACCAATGCCGGCATGGAGGGCTTCATGTCCGCGAAGGTGCTGGTGGAAGGCCTGCGCCGCGCGGGCCCCGACCTGACCCGCGAACGCCTGGTCGCGGCGCTGGAGAACCTGCGCGACTATGACCTTGGCGGCATTCTCATCAGCTACAGCCCGACCCGCCACACAGGCTCGTCCTTCGTCGAGATGTCGATTGTCTCGTCGACGGGCAAGCTGATCCGCTGAGTCATCGAAGGCAGGGCGTACCCGTTTCTGCGTGGTGCTTCGCCCTGCCTTGCAAGGCCCGCCGCACACACCCTGCCGGGCGGCAAACATCCCCAAAGCGTACCCAATTCTGCGTGCCTTCAACCCCGGCGGCGACGGTAGTGTTCGCGCAGGCAATCGACCATTGCCGCCGCCGCGGCGGAGTCGCCACGCTCGCGCAGCCGCACCAGGCAGATATCCCTGACCAGCGACGGCATCTGCAGCGGCCGTATCGCCAGCCCTTCGCGCTGGAACTGGAACAGCGCCAGCGACGGCACCACGCTGACGCCAAGCCCCGCCTGCACCAGCGCGGCAACCGTGGCCAGGTGCTCCACTTCCATCACGCTGCTGAGCTTGAGCGGATGCAGCGCGGCATCCAGGTGCTGGCGCACGCTGCTGGTCCGCGACAGGTGGATGAACGGCTGGCCCGCCAGCATCTGCGGCGTGATGCGGCGCTTGCGCGCCAGCGCATGCGTCGCGGGACAGACCAGGTGGAAGGTGTCGTGCACCAGCGGCTCGACGCTCAGGTCGTCGTCCTGGGCGGGCGCCGGGGCCAGCGCAAAGTCGGCGCGTCCGCGCCGGACCATATCGATGCAGCCGTCGGCCAGCTGGTCGAACAGCTCCAGCGCAATGCCCGGGTAGCGCTGGCGAAAGGCTGCCAGCAACGGCGGCAGGTCGCCACCGGCAATCGACGGCAGCGCCGCGATGCTGACGCGGCCCTTGCGGCGCTCGGCGTGGTCGCGCAGGTCTTCGAACGCGGTTTCGAAATCGGCCAGCAGGCGCCGCGCGGTTTCCTCGAAGCGCACGCCGTCGGCGCTCAGTTCGACATGCCGCGTGGTGCGCTCGAACAGGCGGCTGCCGGCCTGTTCTTCCAGGGTCTGGACGAGCGCGCTGAATGCCGATTGCGACAGGTGGCACGCACGCGCGGCGCGCGTGAAGTTGCGATGGGTGGCCAGCGCCACGAAGGCGCGCAGGTGCTTGACGGAGAGATTCATGGCGGTCCCGCCGGATTCATCCAGCGAGTCGATAGATTAATCCAAATAATCTGTTTTTTGGTTGATTGAAGCCGGCCTAGAATGAGCCGGAACAACGATGCAACCGTCCCAGACACCATGACCGCTCCCCTGCTGATCGGCTCCGGCGCCGGCTTCTCCGGCGACCGCACCGATGCCGCCCTGCCTGTCGTGCGCACGCTGATCGCCGCGGGCGCACCGGCCGCGCTGATCTTCGAGACGCTGGCCGAGCGCACCCTGGCGCTGGCGCAGCTCGCCCGCCGCAACGATCCCGCGGCCGGCTACGAGCCGCTGCTCGATGCCTTGCTGACGCCCGTGCTCGGTCTCTGCCTGGCAAACGGCATTCCCATCATCGGCAACTTCGGCGCGGCCAATCCGCGCGGCGCGGCGGCGCGCGTGCGCGAGCTGGCGCAGGCGCTCGGGCTGCCCGCACCCCGCGTGGCGGTGGTGGAGGGCGATGACCTGTCGCACGATGCCGGCCGCGCACTGCTGCGCGATATCGTCGGGCCGGCGTTTGCCGAGGCGCGCTTTGTCTGCGCCAATGCGTATATCGGCGCACGCGGCATTGCCGATGCGCTGCAGGCCGGCGCGCAAGTGGTGGTCTGCGGCCGCGTGGCTGACCCGGCGCTGGCGGTGGGCCCGGCCATGGCGCACTTCGGCTGGTCCTGGCAGGACTGGGACCGGCTCGCGGCGGCAACCATGGCGGGGCACCTGCTCGAGTGCGGTGCGCAGGTCACCGGCGGCTACTTCGCCGACCCCGGCAGGAAGGACGTGCCGGACGTCCACGCCGTGGGCTTCCCGATCGCGCAACTCGACGAAGCCGGTGGCATCGAGATCTTCAAGGCCGCCGGCACCGGCGGTTGCGTGGACCTGCGCACGGTCAAGGAGCAACTGCTGTACGAGGTGCACGACCCGGCTGCGTACCTGACGCCCGACGTGGTCGCGGATATCAGCGCGGTCACCGTCGCGCAGATCGGTCCGGATCGCGTCGCCGTGCGCGATGTGCGCGGCCATGCGCGGCCGGAGCAACTGAAGGCGAACCTGTTTTTCCACGGCGGCTGGATGGCGGAAGGCGAGATCTCCTACGCCGGCCCGAATGCCGCCGCGCGCGCGCGGCTGGCCGCCGATATCGTGCGCCGGCGCATGGCGCTGCTCGGGCACGACGTGCCCATCCGCTTCGACCTGATCGGCGTGCTCAGCGTACTCGCCGACGATGCCGGCCGCATGCTGGCGCAACCGGGCCCGCACGAAGCGGCCGCCGAGGACGTGCGCCTGCGCGCCGCGCTGGCGCACGAGGACATCGCGGTGGCGCAGGCCCTGCTGCGCGAAGTCAACGCGCTGTATACGTGCGGGCCCGCGGGCGGCGGCGGCGTGCGCACCGCGCAGCGCGCGCGGCTCAACGCCATGTCCTGCCTGGTCCCGCGCGATGCGGTGGCGCCCGGCCATACCTTCATCGATTGAGCGGAGTCCCGACATGACCGCCACTGCAACGCTCTACCAGTTCGCCCACGGCCGCACCGGCGACAAGGGCAACCGTTCCAACATCAGCGTGATTGCCTACGACGCGCGCGATTTCGATCACCTGGTCGAACACGTGACCGAGGACGCCGTGCGCGCGCTGTTCCGCGATCGCCAGCCCACCGCCGTCACGCGCTATCTGGTGCCGTCGCTGCAGGCGATGAACTTCGTGATCGACGGCGCGCTCGACGGCGGCGTCAACGATGCATTGAATCTCGACGCGCACGGCAAGGCGCTGTCGTTCCGCGTGCTGCAGTTGCAGATCCCGCTGCCGCCGCGGCTGGCCGCAGGCAGCTGAGCACACGCTTGTCCGCTTATACATCGAATAACACCCCTCAACAGGAGACATCCATGCCAGGTATCCACAGGATCCTTACCGCCGCCGTATTCGCACTGTCCGCGCTGCCCGCTGCACAGGCGCTCGCCGAGTACCCTGACAAGCCGATACGCTTTGTCGTGCCGTTTGCGGCCGGCAGCGCCACCGACCAGCTTGCGCGTGCGATCGGGCAGGCCGTCACGGTGGACAGCAAGGTCACCGTGGTGGTCGACAACAAGCCCGGCGCCAACGGCTTCATTGCCGCGAGCGATGTCGCCAAGGCCGGTCCTGACGGGTATACCGTCCTTATCACAACCAACACCACGCACGCTGCCAACGAGCACCTGTTCCGCAAGCTGCCGTATGACCCGGTCAAGGACTACGCGCCCATCACGGCGCTGGGGCGTGGCGGCCAGATCATGGTGGTGAACCCGCAGCTTCCGGTGAAGACCGTGGGCGAGTTCATCGCGCTGGCGAAGAAGCAGCCGGGCAAGCTCAGCTTTGGCAGCGGCAGTTCGTCGTCGCGCATCGCCGGCGAGCTGTTCCAGCAGATGGCGCATGTCGAGCTGCTGCACGTGCCTTACAAGAGCAACCCGTTGGCCGTGACCGACCTGCTCGGCAACCAGATCCAGATGATGATCACCGATACCGCCACCGGCCTGCCGCAAGTCAAGAGCGGCAAGCTGCGCGCGCTCGGCGTCTCGGGCAAGACGCGTTCGCCGCTGGCGCCCGATGTCCCGACCATCGACGAGGCGGGCGTCAAGGGCTATGAGATGAGCTACTGGTTCGCGGCGTACGCGCCGGCCGGCACGCCGCCCGCGGTGGTCAACAAGCTCAATGCGATGCTGGTGAAGGCCGCGCGCAGCGACACCGCCGCGAGCTTCTACCACGGCACCGGCACCGACGTGTTCACGAGCACGCCGGCGGAACTCGCGCGCTTCCAGCAGCAGGAGTCGGCCAAATGGGGCCGAATCATCAAGGCCGCGAATATCCAGCCTGAATAAGGGAAACGCGGTTTTCGCATGAAACGGGGCCGCTGGCCCCGTTTGCCTTACCTTTGTTTTACGCAGAAGTAGGTACGCTTTTGCATGGGAGCCAACCGCTAGCCCTTGTCGCGCCTTAAGATACGCGTTCAGCTGTCTGCACCGGAAAAATTTCCGCGCGCGCCCGGCTCATCCAGCCGCCAGCGTCCAGAACGCAAATCAAAAAAGGAACGTGACATGAAGCTGCCGAATGCCTTGCCCCATCGACTTGCCCGATCCCTTGTAGTGGGAGCGGCCCTGGTCGGCACGGCGTTGCCGCTGGCCCTGCCCGTTGCGCATGCCGCGCCGCCCGCGCAGGTCCGGACGCAGGCGCCGGGCTACTACCGCATGATGGTGGGCCAGTTCGAGGTGACGGCACTCTACGACGGCTACGTCGACCTGGACCCGAAGCTGTTCAAGTACACCAGCGCACGTGAAGTGCAGCGCCTGCTGGCGCGCGGTTTCGTCAGCGCGACGCCCGGCATGCAGACGGCCGTCAATGCGTATGTGGTGAATACGGGCAGTCATCTCGTGCTGGTCGATACCGGCGCCGCGCGCTGCTTCGGGCCGACGCTGGGCCAGATCGTCACCAACCTGCGCGCGGCGGGTTACGAGCCGGCGCAGGTCGACACCGTGCTTCTCACACACCTGCACGGCGACCATGCCTGCGGTCTTGTTTCCGGCGGGCAGGCAGTGTTTGCCAACGCCACGGTATACGTCGACAAGGCCGATGCCGACTACTGGCTGGGCGATGCCAACGCGGCCGCGGCGGGCAAGGATGGCCAGGCGTTGTTCGGCATGGCGCGCGATGCCGTGGCGCCATACCAGGCCGCCAACCGCTTGCGCACGTTTGATGCGGCCGCGGGTACGGCGCCGGTGCCGGGCGTGCGCACGGTGGCCGCCTACGGCCACACGCCGGGGCATGCGGGCTACCTGTTCACGTCGGGCAAGGAAAGCCTGCTGCTGTGGGGCGACATCGTCCACAACCACGCGGTGCAGTTCCGGCGGCCGTCCGTATCGCTCGAATTCGATGTCGACAGCCACGCCGCGGCCGTCACGCGCAGCCGGATCCTGGCCGATGCCGCCAAGGGCAGGCTGTGGGTCGGCGGCGCGCACTTGCCGTTCCCCGGCCTTGGCCACGTGCGCCGGGACACGGTCGGCTATGCGTGGGTGCCGGTGGAATTCGGACCGATCCGCGCGGACACGCTCGCGGCGCCGCGCAACTAGACGCAACCAAGCGCAACTAAGCGCAACTAAGCGCAACAGCCCGGCACATCGAGTCTTCGGCGCACGTCAGTCGAACTGGTAGGAGTACGTCATGTTGAGGCGCGGCGACCGGTGCGAGGCATTGGTGGGTTTGTCGCCGACGGGCTGGGCCACGGACAGGTCGAGCGTGTAGTACTTGCGGTCCGACAGCCGCACGCCCAGCGCGACCGATGACAGCTTGCGATGGGACAGCGAGGCGCTGTTGGAATACACGCGGGCCACGTCGACCCAGAGGTAGGGCTGCACCGTGCGCAGGTACGCCAGGTCGGGCACGAACAGATGGTTCAGCTCGGCCGCAGCGCCCCAGCCCTTGTCGCCCGCCATTTCGCCGGCAGGATAGCCCAGGCCGAAGAAGCGGCCGCCGAAGCTGATCTGCTCGCCCGATGCGAGCCGGTTGGCACTGTACTGGCCGGCTGCGGAGAGATTGCTGCCGAAGCCGAACGGCAGGTCATTCGATTGCGAGACGAGCAGGCGCGTACGCAGGAAATCGAGATCGTTCAGGTTGTTCAGGCGACGGGCACCGAGCGCGTCGAAGCCCTTGTACAGCCCGAGCAGCGCATTGCGTGTCTGCCCTTCGCGCCGCTGCACATAGTTCAGCTCGGCGGTGCCGACGCGCACATCGGTGCCCAGCGTGACCGCCGTGCCCGAGGCATGGGTATAGCGCTCGAACTGGTCCGTGCCGTAGAAGCCGCCCGTGAGCGTCAGCGCATGCGCATTCGACAGCAGCAGCGGATAGCTCAGCTGGCCGCCGATCCGCTTGGTGTCGTTGACATAGCGCGGATCGAAGCCGAGCGGCGCGAGCGTGGCGTTCTGCGGCACCCCGCGATAGTGCGAAGCGGTCAGCCGGGCCAGCATGCCCTCGGTGCCGATCGGCTGCGCATAGGAGGCGGCGTAGTACTCCTCGCTGTCGCGGCCCTTGGGGAACAGTGCCGAGACGGAGATCTGCTCGCCCAGCGGTGTCAGGCTGCTGGTGGTGGCGTTGGCAATCGCGCGGAATCCGGGCGACATGTAGTCGATGGCGGTGCCGAAGGTGAACGGCTTGCGCTTGACGTCGAGCACCATCTCGCAGGCGCCGTCGGTGGTCTGCGGCGGCTGTACGGTGGCCGCGACCTGCATGCCGGGCTGCTGCGACAGCACGTTCACATAGCGCTCGAAGGTGTCGCGGCGCAGCGGACGGTCCTGCGCGAGCTGGTCGGCGATGGCACGCAGGCGGTCCTCCGCCGGACCGGCCTGGCCCTTGACCGTGACCTTGGCAACGTAGCCTTCCACCACCGTGACCAGCACATTGCCGTTTTCGAAGTTCTGCGCCGGCACGAAGGCGAAGGACAGCGGATAGCCGCGCGCCTCGTACAACTTCGTCACCGCATTGGCGGCTTCCAGCAGCTGGCCGATCGTGATGTCATGGTTCGCCAGCGGCGCGAACTGCGCTGCGATCTCGTCGAACGGCAGCGTCCTGGCGCCCTCGATCTGGAAGTGCTTAGGCGTGATCCGCGCATTGAGCAGGTTCTGCATGGCCGCATCCGGACGCGCCACCTCGACCGTGACGCTGCTATCCGGACGGGCCGGTGCAATCTTGGGAAGGGTTGCCGCCGGATCGCCCTGGACCGGGCTGCGCGGATCGGCAAAGACAAGGCTGGAATGGAGCGCGCCGACGCCGACCAGCAGCGCGGCGACACGATGATGTGCACGCATGGCAAAACCCCTGTAAGCAATGCTTTGCGGCTATGGATGGGCGCACCACTGGCGCCAGGGTTGCCGCTACCCTGGCGCCTTTCCAGGCAAGCAGCCTGGAGCGGTGTGGTCGCCTTTCTGACCTGGTACTGCGGACTTCGGTACGTGCTTACTTGCGGCCGGACAGGCCGCCGAGCAGGCCGCCAACCAGGCCGGTGACCGGCGCGGTGACGCCCGTGGCCGGGCTCTTGGCGGCGCCTCCCGTCAGGCCCGAGACGAGACCGGTGACAGGTGCCAGCGGACTGGTGCTGCCGCTGCCCGTACCCGTGCCGGCGTTCGCGGGCGTCGCCACGCTGGCGACGGTATTGACCACGCCGCTCACGAGGCCACCGACAGGCGCCAGCGGCGAGCCCGCCGCGGCACCGCCGGTTGCTGCAGCCACGCCACCAGTCAGGCCACCAGCAAGACCCGTGACCGGCGCCAGCGGCGCAGCGCTGGTGCCGGTGCCGGCCGCGGTGATGGACCCGAGCACCGGGGCGAGGGCGCCGAGCGGGCTGCTGCCGCTACCCGCCGGACCATTCACCGCACCGCCCAGGGCGGCGACCGTGTTGCCGGCGCCCGTCACCGTGCTGCCCACGCCCGATACCAGCGGGGTGCGCGTCTGCGAAAGCGCGGTGCCGCCCGTGGCAAGCGCGCCGCCGGCCGTGGCGAGCAGGCCCGCGACCGGCGTGCCCAGCTGGGTGGTGGCGCCCAGCGTCTGCGTGGCGTTGGTCAGCTGCGAGGTGAGCGGCACGATGACGCGGCTCACGCCCGAGGTCAGCTGTTCCACGGGGCCGCTCGACAGCGCCGTGGCCAGGGAATTGCCGCCCTGGCCCACGGCCCCGCCTGCCTGCGTGACGCTGGCGCCCAGCGTCGTGGTCAGGGGCGCGAGCGGCGCCAGCGCGCCGGTGCCCAGTCCGCTTACCGCGCTACCGGTGCTGCTGACGGCATTGCCGAGATTGCTCACCACGCCACCGGTGCTGGCCACGGTGGTGCCCACCGGATTGGAAGCGTTGGGGATATTGCCCAGCCCGGATTGCAGGCCGGCGCCGAGCGCGCTGATCGCGTCACCGGCGGATTTCACCGCGTCGCCCAGACCGCTCTGCGTTGACGACGACAACAGCGGCAAGCCGGCACCGCCGAGCTGCGTGCCGAGATCGCTCACGGTGCCGCCGGCCCCAGTCACGATCGTGCTGGTCTTGCTGATGCCTTCGGAGGTCGGGGTCAAGGCAGCCGGCGTCTTGGTGCCGCTGTTGTCGCCGCCTGTATTTCCGTTGTTGTCACCGCTGTTGTCACCGCTGTTGCCGCCGATAGTGCCGCCGTCGCCACCGCCCGTGCCGGTCGTGCCGACCAGGCCCGAGCCATCGCCGCTGCCCCCCGTTCCGGCCTTGGTGCCGGCCGTGCCGCCGGTTCCCATGGAAGTCGATCCGCTCCCGCTGGCGCAGCCGCCGAGGGCCAGCAAGGTGGCAAGCAGTGCCGTCACTGCGATGTGTTGTGTGCGCATGATGTTTCCTTTGTCCCGTCGTTGAATCGCATCGCCGCGCCTCGCGTTGGTCTGCTGTTCGCTGCGGGCGTCGGTAGCGGGTATGGCGCAATGGGCGTGCCAATGTGCGCGATGGCGTACGGACAACGCCGGGCACGGCCGTGCCGGTGCGCGCATTGCCTTGCCGGGCCTGCGCTTGCGGCGATTCGCGCGGGGTCAGCCACGGTGCTTTCCCGGGCGTGCGGCGGTGTGCCGGCGCGTTACGCGTTACGTAACGTGTGTCGTGGGATCGGGAACAAGCGAGCTTCGAACGGGCCGTGTTGGAGGCGCCCCGTAACGGCGCGCGGCCGGCTTTGCGCTGCGGCTGATGTTCCGCCGCCGACGGAACACGTTACGTAGCACGTAACGCCGCGAGGGCCCCGCGAAACCCCACCCAGTGCCTCCGCGTGGCGACCCTGCCGCGCATCGAAACCCACGCCGCACAAGGCGCTGCGGGCGTTCGCGGCCGGCATGGCGAATCCCGCTGCCGAACCGCACCAGCGGCTGGCACGCACCTTGCCACTTCAGGGTCGATGCAGGGCGATCCAATCGCTGGCCACGCTGGCATGCGACGGCCAGGCGAACGCAGCAAGGCGCGCCGTGCCGATGGGGATAACACGATCAACGGGGGTCATCGCGATCACGGACGTGGCAACGACAACGGGAGCACAACAATGAAAAAGAACACTTCGGCACAACGCCGCATGACATGCCTGGCGGGGGCTTGCATGGTCGCGCTGACCCTGGCGAGCGGCTGCGCCTCGCACGGCGGCAGCGGCGCGGGTCTCGGGCCCCAGGGCGGGGGCGGGAACATCGTGCCGCCGCCCCAAACGCCTGCCTCGACCACTGACTCGACGCCCACCGCCAAGGCGGCCGCAGGCGCGGGCAACACCGTGGTGGCCGCGGGCAACGCCGTGAGCGAGATCGGCACGCACATCCAGAGCGCCCCGATTCCCCTGTTGCCGACCGACGCGCGCCAGGGCGCCGGCGGCGTCGTGGTCAATGCCGGCGAGACCGTCGGGGCGCTGGGCGCCGGCGTGCGCGATGGACTCGGGCAGATGGGCTCGGTCGCGAATCCGGCCGGCATCACCGTGGCCAGCACCGGCGATGTCGTGCAGAAGGCCGGCGACACGGTGACGAGTGCGGGCCAGCTGGTCAGCGGGCTCGGCACGGAACAGCTGTCCCCGCTTTCCCCCCTGGTCACGCCGGTCGGTGGCGTGGTGCAGAAGGCCGGCATGGCCGTGTCGCATGGCGGCGCCGGGCTCGGTGGGGTGCTTTCGACGGGGCCGGTTGCGCAGCTCACCGAGGGCACCAGCAAGCTGATCGTGCCCCTGACCACCCGGCTCACTGAAACCACCCAGGCGGTAGGCGCGGCAACCGGCGTCGGCGCTCCCGTGGATGGCCAGCTGTCCAAGGTGGGCTACAGCGTCGCCGGCGGCGGACTGCTGGCGAACAGCCGCACCCCCGTGGTGTCCGGACCGGGCGGTGTCGTCGCGGAAGCCGGCAAGACCGTGGGCGTTGCCGGCGTGCTGGTGCACGGTACCGGCGCCGAGGGCGCCAATCCGCTGGGCGCCCTGCTGAACCACCTGCCGCTCGCCGGTGTCGATGGCCGGCAGGGTGGCCCTGCCAGCTGCGAATGCAAGCCGAATGCGCCTCACCATGGCGGCAAGGCTGAAGCCAATCCGCTGGGCATCCTCGCACCCGTGCTGGCGCCGTTGACGGCCCTCGCTTCCGGTGGCACCAAGTATTCGACAGGGGAGATCAAAGCGCTGCCGGCGTCGCCGCTGCCAGGGCTCGGACTCGGCGGCGGGAACCGCTGAATGTCTTATCTCCCCTAGGGGCTTTCACGGTGCGCCGTCGCACACCACCCCGTCGCGGCGCATCTTTTTCTTCTGGCTGGCCGGCTGCTCCGCATTCGCCGCAAAGCCAGGCTGCAGGCCGGTCTTCCGCCTGCATCCAACGCTCTTTGACAATCCGGGAAAGCTCGATCGAGGGCTCTCGTTGCAGGAAAACGACTTACTCCCGAAGTAGGGGGGTGGTCATTCAAAGGTGGGGTATGGTTGATACATTTCCTGCCCTATAAGTGGAATGTAGTCAGCGTGAAACTGCAGGGGGCGCAGGCGCCAGAGAGCGCCGCGATATCGAACGGGAAGATGTGATGACGAAGCTTGAAATCACTTGGGGGTTGAAATCATGAAGAACGTGCTGACACGCTTTATCAAGGACGAACGTGGCGCAACGGCCATCGAATATGGCTTGATTGCGGGCCTGATCGCCATCGCGATTGCCGCGGGCGCAGGCTCCCTTGGCAACAATCTGGGCACTGCATTCACCAACCTGGCGGATAAGGTGGCTGTGTTCATGAGCAAGTAACCTGAGCGCGGGAGCCTGACTTGATCGCCGCGCTGTTCTGCGCGGCGACCCTCTGGACCGATCTGGCATATCGACGTGTTCCGAACGCCTTGCTGGCGACGGTGCTGGTGGCGCTTGGCCTGGCACTGCTGACCGGCAACGCGCCGGAACCGGCGATCCCTGCGCGCCTGCTCGGCGCGGGACTTGGTATCGCCGCCACGCTGCCGGTTTATGCGCTCGGGCGCATGGCGGCGGGCGATGTCAAGTTCCTCGCCGTGGCCGGGCTCTTCACGGGCCCGCACGGATTGGTCACGGTATGGGTCGTCGGCAACCTGTTGGGGCTGGCCCATGCGCTGCTCGCATATGCCATGGGTTCGCGCGCAGGCACGGCACCGCAATCCGGTCTCGAACGGCAATTCAGCAAGGCGCGAGGCATTCCGTACGCTGCGTATCTTGCCGTGGGCATGCTGGTATGGTTGGGTGCCGGGGTTTGACCAGCCCCTGCCCGCAGCAAGGCAAGCGCCGCCGGTCGGCGCCTACAAACAAGACCGGGTGAAGCATGCTTTTGCGGGGAAGCAGTTTCGGACGACGGCGCGGCAAAGGCATTGCGGCGCTGGAATTCGCCATCGTTGCGCCGGTGCTGATCGCGATCGTGATCGGCATCGTCTATTACGGCATGGTGCTGACGCTCCAGCAGTTGCTGACCCTGGCCGCGGAAGAGGGTGCGCGCGCGGCGCTGCGCTATCCGAGTGGTGCAGCAGGCAGCAACGCTGCCGCCATGCAGGCGCTGCGCGTCAATGCCGCGGGCACCACCGCCTTGGCCACCTTGCCCCCGTCCATTGCCGCGCTGATTCCGCAGGCCGGCGTGGCCCAGGCCGTTCCCTGCGCGTCGGCTTCCGGCAACGTTTGCGTGCGTGTCACGCTGAACTTGCCGACGACGCAAATCCTCCCCGCTGTCCCGATGGTGCCGGTGCCCGCGGCCTTGTCCGGCTCGGCAATGGTCCAGCTTTCCCCGGATACGTGACCGAATGCGAGGTTCAGAACCATCGAGCTTTCCCGTGCCACGCCGATTTCACGCACGCATGCCGTTCGCCAGACCATCAGCGGGAAGGAGTCAGTCATGACCAGTAAGCAGATCCGCATCGTTGCCGTCGTTCTCCTGGCCCTGGCGCTGCTGCTTGCCCTGCTCGCGTGGCAGGTGAACAGCCAGTCCGCGGTGCCGCCGAAACCGCAAGCCAGTATGGCCGTGCCCCATCCGGTGGTGGTGACGACGCGCGCCGTCGAGGCCGGCAAGCCCATGCCCGCCGACGCGCTCAAGGTCGAGATGCTGCCGATCGAACCCGCCGGCGCCTATACCGAGGTCGCGCGGGTGGCCGGCCAGATTCCGCTGGTCAACATCGGCGCGCACGTCCCGGTGCTCGACAGCCAGCTGCTCGCGGGGCTGGCCGCGCAGATTCCCGAAGGCGAACGCGCGATGGCGATCGCCGTGGACGAAGTGATCGGCGTTGGCCACCAGGTGCAGCCTGGCGATTACATCGACGTGTTCGTGGTCCTGCGCCGCGACAACCAGGAAATCGGCGCCAGCCAGGCGCGCCTGCTGCTGTCCAGGCTGCGCGTGCTGGCCTACGGCGGCGGTGCCGTCAACGAGCCGGCCAGGCAGCAGCCCGAGCAGATGATGACGCGCCGCGACGGCGCCAAGACCGCGGTGCTGTCGGTGCCGCTGGAACAGGTCAGCAAGCTGGCGATGGCGCAGCAGTCCGGGCGCCTGCTGATGGCCCTGCGCAATCCGCGCGACGAGACCGTCCCGAGCGACGGCATGTTCACCGAACCCGCACCGGCCCTGACCGTGCGCGCCGGCGTGCCCGCGGATGCGCCGAGCGCCGCCGCCGACAAGGCGGTGGCCGGCGTGATGCTGGCCGGCATGGCCGGCATGGCAGGCGGAGGCGCCCCGGCCGCGCGCATGCCGCCGGCACCAGGCGCCGCGCCGCCCAAGGCGCCTGCCGGCGCGGCGCCGGTGCAAGCCCGCTCGGAGCGGCAGCTCGCCGGCGTGGAAGTCATTCGCGCTGGCAAGCGCGAGATCGAATAGCGAATAGCGAACAGCGAGCCGTTCATGAACCCTCGAAACCGGACCGCCACCGTGCCCCAGGCCGCGCCGCTGCGCCAATCCATGATGAAGATCCTGTTTGCCTGCGCGCTTGCCATGGCCGTGCTGGCGACCACGACCCGGCTCGCGCCGGCGCAGGAAGCCGCGGGTGCGCCGCCGATGCTGCGCCTGATGGCCGGTGCGCAGAAGGAGATCCGGCCCGCGTTGCCGGTCGAGCGCATCGCGGTAGGCAATCCGGCGGTCGCCGACGCGCTGCTGCTCAAGCAGCGCAGCGGTCCGCCCAGCGTGCTGGTCGTGGCCAGGCAGCCGGGCGTCACCGAGGTGATGATCTGGTCCAAGGGGGCCGCGCCGGTCACCTACAACGTGCAGGTGGATGCCATTGCGTCCGATCCGGATGGCGCCAGCATCAGCTATTCGGCCGCGGGCGCGACCATTGCCGGCCAGTCGCCCGACGCCTATGCCGCGGCACGCGCCCAGACCGCGGCGCGCGCCGCGACCGGCAAGGCCGATGGCAAGGGCGGGCTGGTGGTGGACCGCTCGACCTTGCCGATCAGCGGCACGGTCCAGGTCGACGTGAAGGTGGTGGAAATCAGCAAGACCGTGCTCAAGGAAGCCGGCATCAATTTCTTCCGCAACAACTCGGGCTTTGCCTTCGGTACGTTCTCGCCGTCGACGCTGAACAAGTTCACCTTCACGCCCGGCACGGGCGGCGCCAGCGGGAGCTTCAGCGCCGAGATCGCATCGCCGATCAGCAATGCCTTCAACCTGGTCGCGGCGTCGCTGACGCACGGGTTCTTCGCCAATATCAGCCTGCTGGAGGCCAACGGTCTGGCACGCGTGCTGGCCGAGCCGAGCCTGGTGGCGCTGTCCGGCCAGAGCGCGAGCTTCCTGTCGGGCGGCGAGATCCCGATCCCGGTGCCGCAGGCGCTGGGCACCACCACCATCCAGTTCAAGCCGTTCGGCATCGGGCTGACCGTGTCGCCGACGGTCCTGTCGAGCCAGCGCATCGCGTTGAAGGTGGCGCCCGAGGCCAGCGACCTCGATCCGTCGCGCGGCATCTCCATCAACGGCACCATCGTGCCGGCCATCGTCACGCGGCGGGCCGACACCACCATCGAGCTGGGCGACGGCGAGAGCTTCGTGATCGGCGGGCTGGTCAGCCGCAACACCGTCAGCAATGTGAACAAGGTGCCGGTCCTGGGCGACCTGCCCGTGATCGGCCCGTTCTTCAAGAACCTGAATTTCCACCAGGAGGATCGGGAACTGATGATCGTGGTGACGCCGCGGCTGGTGAAGCCGCTCGCCAAGGCGGCGCCGGCCGTCGATGCGGTCGGCGCGGACGGGCGTACCAGCGCCGACCCGGCCGTCTGGGGCAAGTTCGTGGCGGGCGAGTATGTGGATCCGACGCTGCCGGGATTCTCGCGCTAGGCCGGCCACCCTCGTGCAACGCCATGTCTGACATGAAAGAGAGCGGATGATGGACCATTTTCTGCTGCACGCAACACAGGGCGATGTGCGCGACTGGCTCGGCGGGCTGCTGGGCGGCGCCGGCACGCTGATCACGGAAAGCCAGCCCGGCGAGACCTTTGTCGGCCGTGTCGGTGAACTGCGCCCGGGCCTGGTGTTCCTGCACTTTTGCCCGGAGCTGGCGGAGGCCTCGGCCAAGCTTGGCGAGCAGCTGACGCAGGTCTTCCCCGGCTTGCCGATGGTGGCGGTCGGCCGTGCCGACGAGCCCGGCATGATGCTGGCCGCGCTGCGCATGGGCGTCAGGGACTTCATCGACCTGCGCGACGCGCCGGCCGACGCGATGGCCGTGGTGCGGCGCCTGATGGTGTCGCGCGACCAGGTGCGGCCGGTCGAAAGCGCGCGCCAGGGCAAGATCATGGTGCTGCTCGGCGCGCGGGCGGGCGTGGGCGTGACCACGCTGGCCGTCAACCTGGCCGCCGCGGCCCGCCGCCAGCTGGGCTGCGGCATGCCCGACAAGCCCGACGCGCGCGCCGAAGTGCTGCTGCACGACCTGGGCCTGCCGGCGCGCGACGGCGCGCTCTACCTCAACCTGAGCCCGGGCTTCCACTTTGTCGAGGCCGTGCGCAACCGGCGCCGCTTCGACCAGGTGTTCGTGCAGACCGCGCTGTCGCGTCATGCCAATGGCGCGTGCGTCCTGCCCCTGCCGCCTTCGCTGGCCGAATTGCGCGACATCTCCTACGCCGACGCCACCGCGCTGCTGGACCGCCTGCGCGCGTACTTCGACCTGCAGATCGTCGACCTCGGCGGCTTCACCAATACCGAGTTCACGGCGCAACTCGTCAAGGCCGCGGACACCGTGGTGCTGGTCACCGAGCAGAGCGTCGGGGCGATCGTTTCCGCGGCCGAACTGGTGCAGGAACTCAAGACGCGCGAGGTCGAGCGCCAGGACCTGCACCTGGTCGTGTCGCGCTTCGACGCGCGCCTGGGCCTGGATGCCGACATGATCCGCCGCCGCGTGGACGTGCCTACGGTCGGCACCCTGCCCGAGCGCCGCGAAGCGCTGGTGCAGTCGGTCAATCGCGCGGCCGTGCTGGCCGATGATGTTCCCCAAGACCCGTACGTGCGAGCGCTGGTGGACCTGCTGTCCGACACCGGCTACCGCACGGTGCGGCTGACCGAGCCGGCGCTGCTGACCCGCGTGCGCAACAAGCTGCCCGTCGCGTTGCGCGCCATGCGCACCGCCCTGCCTGGAAAACTGACATGACGCAAGCGATTGAATTCTCCGACAGTGTGCCCGCACCGTTCCCGGTCTCGCAGGAGTTCCACAACATCAAGGAGGCGGCGCACGAGCACCTGCTCACCCGCATCGAAGAGCTTGGCGCGGAGTTCGGCCGCTGGTCGCGCACCGCCATCCAGCGCTTCGTCGACCTGGAACTGGAGAGCTTCACGCGGCTGCGGCGCATTCCGATCAACGAAGCGGAACTGCGCCAGATTGCCGAGGCGTTGACCAAGGAGCTGGCCGGCTTCGGCCCCATCGAAGACCTGCTCAACGACCCCGCGGTCGAGGACATCCTGGTCAACGGGCATATGGACGTGTACGTGTCCCGCCACGGCGTGCTCGAACGCATTCCGGTCCGGTTCGCCGACGGCGGCCACCTGCTGCGCATCGTACGGCGCATCCTGGCCCCGATCGGGCGGCGCCTGGACGAGTCCAATCCCATGGTCGATGCGCGCCTGCCCGACGGCGGGCGCATCAACGTGATCGTGCCGCCGCTGGCGCTGGAAGGCCCGGTGGTGTCGATCCGAAAATTCCGCAAGGACCCGCTCACGCCGGCGGACCTGCAGTCGCTGGGCACCATGAGCCCGGAGATCTCGGAGCTGCTGGAGGCGGCCGTCAAGGCCCGCTGCAATATCCTGGTGAGCGGCGGCACCAGCTCGGGCAAGACGTCGCTGCTGAACGCGCTGGCCACGTTCGTGCCGGACGGCGAGCGCGTGATCACGATCGAAGATACGGCCGAGCTGGCGCTCAACCATCCGCACGTGGTGCGCCTGGAAAGCCGGCCCGGCGGCTTCGAAGGCACCGGCGTGGTGACCATTCGCGACCTGCTGCGCAACAGCCTGCGCATGCGCCCGGACCGCATCATCGTCGGCGAAGTGCGCGGCGGCGAGGTGCTGGAAATGCTGCAGGCCATGAGCACCGGCCACGATGGCTCGATGGGCACCATCCACGCCAGCAGCCCGCGCGAATGCCTGTACCGCCTGGAGATGCTGGCCGGCTTTGCCGGCTTCCAGGGCAGCGAGCTGAGCCTGCGCCGGCAGATCGCCAACGCGATCGATTTCATCGTGCAGATCGGGCGGCTGTCCAATGGCAAGCGCCGCATCCTGTCGATCACGGAAGTGACCGGGCTGGGCGACAACATCGTCTCCACGCAGGAGCTTTACCGCCACGAACCATTCACGGGTCCGGACGGCACCGAGGTCGACCGCTGGCTTTCGCTCGGCCTGAACCCGCATTCGCCCAAGCTGGCCCGCATGCGCCCGCAGGGTGGCTTCATGCTGGACGACCGCTTCGATGTCTAGCGCCGCGCTGCTGCTCGTGGCCATCGCCCTGGTCATCACCGGGCTGGGGCTGTTGCTGCTGGCCAATGCCCAGGCGCGCGCGCGCAAGGAGCAGGCGGACGCGTTCCTGCGCGCGCAGACGGAGCAGGTCAGGCTGCGCTATGCGCCAGCCCAGGATTCGCAGCTTCAGCAAGCGCCGCGCGACCTGCGGCGACGCTGGCACGACGTGCTGCGCCGCGCCGACCTGGCGCCCACGCGGCGCAACTACCTGGCCGGCGGCGTGCCATGCGTGCTGCTGACGGTCGTGGGTCTCGCCGCGGGCGGGCTGGTCGGCGCCGTGGCCATGCTCACCGTTTGCGTGGCGGTCGTCGCGTTCGTGCTCTGGAACCGCGTGCGGCGCATCCGCCAGAAGCTGTTGCTGCAGTTGCCGGGCTTCCTCGATGGCGTGGTCCGGCTGATGGCCATCGGCAGCAGCGTGCCGGCGGCGTTCCAGAACTCCATCGCCAATACCGAGGCGCCGCTGCGCCAGTGCCTGGTCCAGGCCGTCCACCTGCAACGCGCCGGCAAGGAACTCGACCAGGCCGTGCTGCAGGTGGGCCGCACCTACCACGTCGAGGAGCTGGTGCTGGTGGCCTCGGTGCTGCGCCTATCGGTGCGCTACGGCGGACGGGCCGACGTGATGATGGAGCGTACCGCCGCCTTCATGCGCGACCGCGAGCAGGCCCAGCGCGAGCTGATGGCGCTGTCGGCCGAAACCCGGCTGTCGGCCTGGGTCCTGGGCTTGCTGCCGCTGGTGGTGGCGGGTTCGCTGTTCGTGCTGAACGCGGGCTACATCCTGATGATGTGGCGCGATCCCACGGGCAAGACCATGCTGCTGAGCGCGCTGGGCCTGGAGGTGGCCGGTGCGTTCATGCTGTACCGGCTGGCCAAGTCGATCTGAAGGAACGCCATGGACCGCGCCACCTTGATCTCCCTGAGCCTGCTCGCCGCCGCATGCGGCGTGGCGGCGCTGACCGTGCCGCTGCTGGGCGAGTGGCGCAGGCGCCGGCTGGCCGCGCGCACCCTGGACTCCGCGCTGGCGCGGCAGGGTGGGGCCACGAAGCCCGCGACGGGCGCGGCCGCCAGCGGCGAGGGTGCCATGCCGGGCGCCGCGCGGGCCGCGCCAGCGGGTGCGGTGCCCGTGCCAGGCGCGCAGGCCGGCGCCGCCGCGCAGCTGGGTGCGCGCCTGGGTGGGCGCCTTGACGAACACTGGCTCGATTCACGGCTGGGCCGCGCCGTGGTCTCGGCCGAGGACCAGCGCTTGCTCGAACAGTGCGGCTGGCATGGCCTGCGCGCGCGCGTGATATTCGGCATGCTGCGGCTCAACCTGCCGGCGCTGCTTGCCGTCGGCGCCGTGGCCTGGCATGCCAGGCACGGCGTGCTGGCGTGCGCGGCCTGGGGCTTCGCCACCTTTGCGGTGTCGTACCTGGCGCCCAAGCACTACCTGAGGCGCCGCGCCGACGCGCGGTCGCGCAGCGTCGAAGACGAACTGCCGGTGCTGATCGACATGCTGCGGCTGCTGCAGGGCGTGGGGCTTTCCATCGACCAGAGCCTGCAGATCATCGTGTCCGAGTTCGGCGCCATGCTGCGCGTGCTGGGGCCGGAACTGGCGTTATCCAACCAGCAATTCGCCTCGGGCCGCGCGCGCGAGCAGACGCTACTGCGCATCGGAAGACTGTTCGACAGCGAAAACCTGAAGGGACTGATCACGCTGCTCACGCAGGTGGACCGTCACGGCGGCGCGGTGCAGGAGCCGCTGCGCCTGTTCGGCCAGCGCATGCAGGAAGCGCGCAAGTCGCGCATGAAGGAAGAGATCGGCAGGCTGACGGTGAAGATGACCAGCGTGATGGTGGTCAGCATGCTGCCGGTGTTGCTCATCATCACCGCGGGCCCGGGCTTTCTCGGGGTGATCCGCATGCTGGCACACATGGGGGGAACGAAATGATGCGAGCAGGCCTGCGCATATTGGGAAGGGCCGCGCCGGTGTGCGCGGCCGCCATGCTGGCAGCGTGCGCGACCGCCGACAACGGCACGGCGATGATGAACCAGCAGGCCGAGGCCCAGGTCGAGCTGGCCAAGCTGCGCGACAAGACCGCGCGTGCCGAATACAGCGACCAGGCCGTCTACCTCGGCCTGATCCGCAAGATGCAGCAGGAAGGGCTCTACTTTGCCTCGCTCGCGCATATCGAGGTCTACCGGCAGCGCTTCGGCAACGGCCCGGAGATGCTCTCCATGCGCGCCGATGCGCTGCGCGAGACCGGGCAGGATGCCGCGGCGGTCGATGCCTACCGGCAACTGGCCAGCACCGCGCAAGGCGCGCAGGTCGCGCATGCCCGCCACGGCCTGGGCCTGATTGCCGCGCGCCAGGGCGACTTTGCCCGCGCGGTCCTGGAACTGCGCGAAGCGGCCGCGCTCGACCCGGTCAATCCGCAGATCGCCGGCGACCTGGGCTTTGCGCTGATGCGGGTGGGCGCGCTGCAGGAAGCGCGGGTGCCGGTCATGCAGTCGCTTGAACTCGATGCGCGCAATCCGCGCGCCATCAGCAATGCCGCGGTCTGGCTGATGGCCGACGGCAAGCGCAGCCAGGCGACGGCCATCATGCAGCGCGCAGCGCTGCCCGAAGCCACGCGCAGCGCCATCCGCAAGGAAGCCGATCGCGTGGCGCGCGCGGCTGCCGCGCGCGACCGTAATCCGCAACGGCCGGCACCCACGCGATCGCCGGTGGCCAATGCCAACGCGACCACCACCACCGTGGTGTCGATTGCCCGGCCCATCACCGTTGCCACCCAGGAAGGAGCCACCCCATGACATTCCGCACATGCCTGGCGGCGCTGGCCGCGGGGGCGGCCCTGCAGGCACTGCCCGCGGCCGCGCAGGACGCGCCGCAACCCCCGCAACCACCGCAGTCCGGAGTTCCCGGTCTGTCCGGTCCTTCCGCTGGCCGCCCGGTAGCCGGGGAAGTGGGCGCGGGCACCCGCGCCATCCTGGCGATCCAGCGGGAGGGCACGCAGGCCGGCGCGCTGGTGCCCATGACGGGCGAGCAGGCGGCGCTGGGCTACCAGCGCTATCTCGACAGCTTCCGCTTCGCCTTGCCGGAGTTCTACACCGGGCAGGCCGATGCCACCACGGTGCGGGCCGGATCGGCCGGACAGCCCATCGGCCGATGACGTCGGGCCGGAGACGACCTTCCGCGCGCGAACGCGGCGCGGTCAGCACCGTGGCGGTGATCCTTACCGTCACGCTGGTGTTCGCCGCGCTGGTGTCGATCGATGTCGGGCATGTGTTCTTCCGCCAGCGCCAGTTGCAGAACATGGTCGACCTGGCCGCGCTCTCCGGCGCGCAACAGCTCAAGCTCGCGACCGACGCCGCCGCGCAGGGCGCGGGCGTACTCAGTACCGTGCAGAACATCGGCAGCCAGAATGGCTATCCGTCCGGCATTGCCATGGGTTGTGCCAACGCCGGGGCGGGCGGCGCGGACGCCATGACGGCCTGCCTCGGCGTGTGGGACCCGGCGTACACCAGCGGCGCCGATACGGCACGGCATTTCAACGCGGCCTATGATGCGACGAAGCTCTCGCCCAATGCCGTGCGCGTGCAAGCCACGCAAACCGTGCCGATCCTGTTCGTGTTCCCCGGCGGCAAGTCGCGCCAGCTGCGTGCCGAAGCCATTGCCAGCGGCAGTCCGCCGGTGGCGGCTTTTTCGCTGGGCAGCGGGCTGCTGGCGTTCAACTCTGCCAACAGCCTGCTGGGTCTGCTGCTGGGCAACTCGGTCAACTTCTCGGCGGCCGACTGGCAGGGCCTGCTCAATACCAGTGTGACGCTGGACCAGCTGCGGCTCAAGCTCGGCGTGGGCACGGTGGCCGAGCTCCTGAATACGCGGCTCACCTTGCAGCAGTTCGATGCGCTGGTACTTGGCGCGGCGGGCAAGGATGCGCTGCTGACCACGGCCCTCGGCAGCCCGCCCACCCAGCTCGGGCTCAGCGGGGCATCGGCCAACATGACGCTCGCGCAGCTGATCGACCTCGGGGTGCTGGCACCTGCGGCATCGTCGGCGGCGGAGGTCGGGATGAACGTGGCGAACCTGCTGCTGGCCGGGGCGCAACTCGCCAATGGCAATTCCGCGCTGACGGTGCCCGTCACGGGTGCGCTGCCGGCGGGTCTTGGCGGCCTGAGCGTAAAGCTGCGCGTGATCCAGCCGCCGGTGATGGCCGTCGGTCCGGCGCGCAAAGTCAGCGACAGCCCGGCGACCTGGCAGACCACTGCGCATACGTCGCAGGTGGGGCTGGCACTGGGCGCGAGCGTCAACACGGGCATCGTCAATCTCAACGTGCCGCTCTATGTCGAAGCGGCCCGGGCGGACGCGGCGCTCACCAGCCTGCAGTGCGCGGCGGCGCCGGCGGACCGGCGCGCCACGCTGCATGTCACGCCTTCGCTGGTGAATGCCTGCCTTGCCAATGCAGCGGGAACGGGGTGCGCGGGCGGGGCCGTCAAAATTGGTACGGTAAGTCTGGTCCTGTTTCCGTTACTTGACGTCTGGGCCTATGACAACCCGCAGCAGGCCGCCGGCGCCGGTACGGACGTCACGCTGGCGCCGGGCGGGCATGCGCAAATTGGCAGTGGCGACCCCGTCGGCGGCGTGCTGCAGAATTTGATGAAATTGCAGCTCGAGGCGAGGCTGCTCGGCTCGCCGTATTTGGGCGTCGACCTGAGCATCGTGACGCCAGTCCTGGCGCTGCTCGGCACTGCCGTGGACAGCGTCCTGGTTCCCTTGTTGAGCGCTTTGGGCCTACAACTCGGCACCGCCGACCTCTGGCTGCACAACATCGATTGCAACAATGCCGAACTGGTGTACTGAACCATGACCGCGACCCATCGCCAGATCCTGATGGCAGGAATCCAATGAATAGTGACCGCTGGGCCTACGAAAACCTCGAAGTCTACGTCTGGGAAGGCAAGTACGAGATTGCCGACCGCGTGACGCGCTTCCTGTCGCCGCTGGGCGTGGACGTGATCCGCGCCGGGGCGCTCGAAGCCATGCCGACCGCGGCGCGCACCAAGCCGTGCGTGGCGGTGATCAGCGTCTCGGTGATCGGCGCGGCGCGCTTTACCGCACTCGACTGGGAAGCCGCGCATGGCATGCCGGTGATCTGGGTCGCGGTGCCGGGCCGCGAGGCCGACCCCGGGCGCTTCCCGCCCGAGTATGCGCACATCCTGGCCGACGACTTTACCGGCGCAGACCTGCGCAACCAGATCGGCAGGCTGCTGCCGCAATTGATGGCCGCGGTAGACGCGGAGGCGCCACACGCCGACCTGGTGGCCGGCTCGCCGGCCATGCAGCAACTGCTGTCGCATGTCGACACCTTTGCCGACTTCAGCAGCAACGTGTTGCTGTACGGCGAGACCGGGGCCGGCAAGGAGCGCATCGCGCAGCTCTTCCATGAGCGCAACCAGACCTACGGCAAGGGCCCGTTCGTGCCGGTGAACTGCGGCGCCATTCCGGACGGGCTGTTCGAGTCGCAGTTCTTCGGCCATGCCAAGGGCGCGTTCACCGGCGCATCGTTCGCGCACCGGGGCTTTTTCGAGCAGGCCAATGGCGGCACGCTGTTCCTCGACGAGATCGGCGACCTGCCGCTGTTCCAGCAGGTCAAGCTGCTGCGCGTGCTGGAAGAGAACGTGGTGACCCGGCTCGGTTCGACCATGAACGTGAAGCTCGATTTCCGGCTGGTGGCGGCGACCAACAAGGACTTGCGCGATGCCGTGCGGCAGGGCCGGTTTCGCGCCGACCTGTTTTTCCGCCTGGCGGTGATCGAGATGCGGATCCCCAGCCTGGAGGAGCGCGGCATGGCCGACAAGGTGGCGCTGCTGACGTCCTTCCTGCGCCACATGATGGGGGCTGCCGCCTTCGACACCTTGCCGCCGATGCCGGACTGGCTCAAGGGCGCGGTGGGCACCGCGTTCTTCGCCGGCAACGTGCGCGAGCTGCGCAACCTGGCCGAGCGCGTGGGCATTGCCGTGCGCCAGGCGGGCGACTGGGACCCGGACCGCATCCGCCCGTTCTTCACCATGCTGCACCCCGGCGCCTTCGATGGCAGCGACCGCCAGGCCGACTGGCGCGCCGACGGGGAGGAACGCCGCCGCATCCTGGCCGCACTCGACGCCAATGGCTGGCGCCGCCAGGACACCGCCGCCAGCCTGGGCATCAGCCGCAAGGTGCTGTGGGAAAAGATGCGCAAGTACCAGATTGCCGACAGCGAGGCCGAGCCGGCCTGAGCGCCTGGCGATGCCCTAGTGTCCTGTTTCAGAAATTCGTTGAATAAGTCAGCCGATAAGTCGCGCGATGCGTCGTCGCCAATGCTCGCAAGGCTTCAGCCTTGCTGCGCTTGGCTCCTAGCCTCGCACGCCTTCTCGGCAGACTTATTTCTTCAACGAATTTCTGACTCAGGACACTAGTTCAGGTTGGTGACGTAGTTCGCAAGGTTGCGGATATCGTCGTCGCTCAGGTTGCGCGAGACGCTGGTCATGTTGCCCGCGTCGTTGGTGCGCTTCTTGGCGCGAAAGTCTTCGAGCTGCTTCACGATATACGCGTACTGCTGCCCGGCCACGCGCGGGATCTCGTTCTGGCCGGCGAACCCGCCAAGGTGGCACATGGTGCACAGCACTTCCTCGGATTTCTTGCGGCCGGCCTCCACGCGCGCGGCGTCCACCTTGTAGGTGGAGGGCATCGGCTTCTGCGCGGCGAAGTAGTCGGCCAGGTCCTGCATGTCCTGGCGCGAGAGCGGCGCGGCCATCGGGGACATGACCGGGTCATTGCGGCGGCCTTCCTTGAAGTCGCGCAACTGCAGGGTGAGGTAGCGTGCGGTCTGGCCGGCCAGCACCGGGTAGGCCGGATTGGTCGAGTTGCCTTGCGGCCCGTGGCACGCCACGCATACCTGCGCCTTGGCCTGTCCGGCGGCGGTGTCCGCGCGGGTCAAGCCACTCATGCCGCTGGCGCACAGCAGCAAGCCAAGCGCGAGCAGCCGCCCCGAGGGGCGGCTGTGGCGCGGTGGGATCCGGTCCGTCATGTACGTTGCTGGCGTCTCACTGCACGGCAAAGACAAAGATGCTGTTCCCCCGCTTGAAATCGAGCTGCGTGTTGCCGCCCGCGGCCACGGCGATGTACTGCTTGCCGCCGACCATGTAGGACACCGCCGGTGCATTGACGCCCGCGCCGCACTGGAACTCCCACAGCTTCTTGCCGGTGGCGGCATCAAAGGCGCGGAACAGGCCATTGCCTTCGCCGTTGAACACCAGGCCGCCCGCGGTGGCCAGCACGCCGCCGATCAGCGGCTGCTCGGTCTTGAAGTCCCACTTCACCTTGCCCGTGTCGATATTGACGGCTGACAGCTTGCCCCACTGCTGCTCGCTCGGGATCGTCTTGAAGGCGCCGCCAAGCCACAGCTTGCCGCCCGGGTACGGCGCGTCTTCCACCTGGTACGTCATCGGCTGGTGCAGGTTGGCCGCATAGGCCAGGCGCAGTTTCGGGTTGAACGCCATCGGCGACCATTCCACGCCGCCGTTGGCGCCGGGCAGCATGCGCGCGCCGGCAGCCGTCGGCAGCGTCCACATGTTCTCTTGCGGCACCATGGCGTCGGAGAAGCGGATCAGGCGTCCGTCGCGGCGGTCATGCACATAGACGTGCCCGGTCTTGCCGCCATGGATCACGCCGGGAATCATGGCACCCTTCTCGTCGCGCACGTCGACCAGGATCGGCGGGCTGACCGCGTCGAGGTCCCAGACGTCATGGGCGATATATTGCGAGTGCCACTTGTAGGCGCCGGTGTTCAGGTCGACGGCGACGAGCGAATCGGTGTAGAGGTTGTCGCCGGGGCGGATCGCGCCGTACAGGTCAGGCGACGGGTTGCCCACCACGAAGATCACGAGCTTGTTGGCGCGGTCCACTGCGGGCGCCATCCACACGCCGCCGCCGAGGGTCTTGTAGAAGTCGCCGCCCTTGTCGGCCAGCATCTTCTTCTCGGCGTCGATATTGCGCTTCATGTCGCGGCCGGTGGCATCCTTGGTGGCCCAGACGCCTTCATGGCCCTTGTCGGGAATCGTGTAGAAGGTCCACAGCAGCTTGCCGTCGTTGGCGCCGAACGCCTTGACGAAGCCGCGGATGCCGTACTCGCCGCCATTCGTGCCGATCAGGATCTTGTCGTCGACCACCACCGGCGCCATGGTTTCCGAGTAGCCCAGTTCAGGATCGGCGATCTGCGTTTCCCACAGCAGCTTGCCGGTCTTCGCGTCCAGCGCCACCAGCTTGGAGTCGAGCGTGCCCATGTAGAGGCGGTCGCCGCTGATCGCCACGCCGCGGTTGTTGGGGCCGCAGCAGAACGTCGTGACCGGTCCCATCTTGTGCTTGTAGTGCCAGAACTCCTTGCCGGTCACCGCGTCGACGGCGTAGACGTGGTTATACGACGTGGTCAGGAACATCACGCCGTTGACGACGATGGGTGCGGTTTCCATCGACTCCATCACGGCCGTCTGGAACACGAACGCGGGCCGCAGCTTGGCGACATTCTTGGTGTTGATCTGGCTGCCGGCGTAGTAGCGCGTCTGGCCATACGAGCCGTTCGAGTGCAGCCAGTCGTTGCTGTTGGTCAGCGCGCCATCGAGCTGTGCCTGGCTGACCGGACGCAGCGCGGCGGACATTGGCGACCCCGCGGTGGTCGCGCCGCCTTGTATCTCCTCGGCGCCATAGGCGGCGCAGGCAAGGGTCATGAACAGCAGGGGAATGGCATGCCGGGAGAGGCGACGGACAGAGAGCATGGGACGCTCCTTTTTTCGATTCTTGTAGCCCCGAAGCCCCTGTCCCGCGGGCCGGCGTGCGGCGCCGGCAACGACATCGGCGCGGCGTAAAGCTGGCTCGTCCGCGCAAGAAGTGGTCCGAGGTGAGGGGAGTATAGGCAAGAATGTGCACAAGACAACCAATACGCGCGGGCTTATGCGGTGCTGGCGCCAGGCATGCAATCAGCCCTGCATTGCAGCATCCACGCCGCGCTTGAATTTGTGCTTTGCGCACACCAAACTTTTAGCGGTAGCCGCACCGGTCACAGCCGGAAGGAGTCGCAGATGAACCGCGCAGTGCAGAGAGTTTCCAGGTTGGGGCTGTGCCTGCTCGGGGCACTGTGCCTGCAGGCGCCTGTCCGGGCCCAGGATGACGTCAGCCTGAATGCCCGCCTGCTGGCGTCGGCCCGCGCCGGCGACGAGGCCGGCGTGCGCGGCGCGCTGCAGCAAGGCGCCGCGGTCGACTCGCGCAACCGGATCGGCGACACCGCGCTGATCACCGCGGCCAAGCGCGGGCTGACCGGCATGGCGCGCACGCTGGTCGATCACGGCGCCAATGTCAGCCAGCCCAACCTGCAGGGTGTCACGCCGCTGATGGCGGCGGCGTTCGGCGGCTACCAGGACATCACCGCGATGCTGCTGGAACGCCATGCCGACCTTAACGCGGCGGACCGCATCAGCAAGACCGCCATGGTCTACGCCGCCGGGCAGGGCCAGGCTGGCGTGGTGAAGCAGTTGCTCGACGCAGGCGTGGATGTCAACGCCCGCTACCAGCATGGACTCACGGCGCTGATGTGGGCGGCCGGCTATGACAAGGGCGAGGTCGTGCAGCTGCTGCTGTCGCGCGGTGCCGATGCGGCGCTGCAAGACGACCGCGGCCTGACCGCACGCGCCATTGCCGAGCAGGCCGGCGCGAAGGCCGCGGCGGGCGTCATGGCCGCGCGTCAGTAGCGGCCGGGGCAGGATGGCGCCTCAGTGGCGCCTCAGTGGTGCCTCAAGGGGCGTCGATCGAGCCGATGCTTTTCGGATACGTCACGACGCCCCACGCGAGCGGCAGGCCGTCGATCTGCTGCACCGGCTGGTAGGTGCGCGCGTCGAACACCTGCACGGCATTGGAGCGCCCGCACGCGACCAGCAGGCGGGCGTCGTCGGGCGTGAAGCTGAAATGCCAGCAGCGCTTGCCTACGGCAATATCGGCCAGCGGCGCATAGCTTTGTCCATCGAACACCTGCAGCGTGTCCGCGCGCGAGGCGGCAACGAACACGCGGGCGCCGCTGCGATCGAATGTGACGCCATAGGGCCCGGTGCGCGTTGGCACGGTACGCAGCACGCGGTAGTCGTCGGCGGCCAGCACCACGAATGCGTTGGCCGATTCCAGCGTCACCACATAGCGGCTGCCGTCCGGGCTCGCACGGATGCCGCGCGGACGCGAGCCGGCGGGCATGGAGAGGCGTTGCTGCTGCTGGCCACACGCCTTGTCATAGATGGTGACCGTATCGTCGCCCTCATTGGTGACCAGCATCAGCCGCCCGTCGCGCGAGAACTCGATGCCCTCGGTCTCCAGGCCACTGCGGATGGTGCGCGCCACGCGCCAGGTCCGCAGGTCGACCACGGCGATCTCTGCCGGCAAGGGCTTGTCGTTGTCCTTCTTGCCCGCGTCCGTGGGCGGCGTGGGTGCGCCCGGCTTTCCCGGTGGCCCGGCGCGCTCGCCGGGCTCGAACGTGACGAAGGCCTGGTCGCCGGCGATACGCACGAACTCCGGGTTCTGGCCGATCGGCACACGCCTCACCTCCTTGCCGGCCGCCACGTCGATCACGGACATATCGCCGGTTTCCTTGTTGGCCGTCAGCAGGTATTTGCCGTCCGGGGTCAGTCCCAGCCCGCGCGGCCCTCTGCCCGCGATGGCCGGGCCCGGCAGCCGCTCCATGCGGTCGAGGTCGATCACGGCGATGCCGGCCCCTTCGGTCGAGACAAAGGCCAGCGCCGCGCGGGCCTGGCCCGTCCCGGCCAGCGCGGCGGCAAGCCCCAGCAGCGCGGCGGCACACCGGAATGTCGAAGGCGAGGTCATGACGGCTCCTTGGTGGGAAATGGGTGATATCGGGGCGTGACGGCGCGGTTCATCGTCCGTCCCACTCGTAGCGCACGCCGACCAGGAACAGCCGCGGCGCACCGGGCGCGATAAAGCGCTCCACCGGCACCGTGGCGCCCGGCTGCAGCAGCGCTCCGCCCGGGAACAGGTTGTAGCCGGCCTGGCCATAGGTGGCGTAGCGCCGGTCGAACACATTGTCGATACGGCCGTAGACCTGCCAGCGCGGCAGGAACTGCCAGCTCGCGCGCAGGTTCAGCAGCAGGTAGCCGCCGGTATCGGACAGGCCCGGGTACCGCGCGCTCAGCGCGCCATCTTCGTTGCCGGCCACCGGCCGCGACGACGACACCAGCAGGTCGCCGCCCACGCTGAGTGCCGCGGTGGCGCGCCAGTCGGCGCCGAGCTTGAAACTATGCAGCGGGATGCCCGCCATGCGCGTGCCGGGCTGCACCGCCACGGGCGCCGCAAATGGCGTCTGCAGCGTTCCTTGTGCCTGGTAGGTGGCCGGCGTATAGCTGTAGCCCGCGCGCAGCGTCAGGCGGCCGAGGCGCTGGCGCACGCCCACTTCCACGCCCTGGTTGCGCGTCTTGGGAAAGTTGGAGAAGTACCCCAGCGGGCTGACCGGGGAACGCTGGAACACGATGTCGTCGCGATTGTCGCTGCGGTACAGCGCCAGCGTGATCTCGCTGGCATCGGCAGGCTGCCAGCGCCCGCCGAACTCCAGCGTGCGCGTGACCACCTGTCGCAGGAACGGGTCGGCCTGCAGCCCCGTGGGCAACTGGCAGGCGTTGGCGGGATCGGCGCAACCGAGCTCGATGGCCGTCGGCATGCGCGTGCCCTGCGAGGCCGAACCGAACAGCACCAGCCGGTCGAGCAGGCGGTGCGTCACGCCCAGGGAAGGGTTGAGACGCGAATAGGTGAAACGCTCATCGGACTGCGTGGGGAGGCTGAGCAGCGTATGGCGGCGGCCCTGGTTCCAGCGCGCGGCCAGCGTCAGGAAGGTGCCTTCCAGCAAGCGCATGGTGTCGGTGGCAAACAGGCCCACGGTGCTGTCGCGTCCGTCCAGCGCGGCCTGCGTCAGTACCGGCGCGCCGGCATCGGCAACCGTATTGCGGGCATCGTCGAAGCTGCCCTGCTGCGTGGTCTGCGTGTAGCGCGAACGGTTCAGGTCGAGCGCGGCGCCGAGCGCGAAGCGGTGCGTGTCGCCGTCATGCGACCATTGCATCGACGCGCCGTAGCTGGTCTCGCGCACCGTGGCGCTGTTGAGCACGGCATTGGCTGGCGCATCGTCGGCCTCGCATGCCGCGCTGCCAGCCTGGCCCTGGCAGCCGAGCGCGGTGTCGAGGTAATCGTCGCTGATATCGCCGCTGTTGGCGCGGGTGCGGGTCTGCCGCAGGTAGAGCGTCAGCTGCAGCTGGTCCTGCGCGTTGAACTGGTGGGCGCCGTTGAGGGCCACCTGCAGCGAACGCGAGCGCGTCACGTCGGGCGCGGTGTAGATCGCGCGGCGGTCGGCGGCATAGAGGCTGTCCGGCGTCAGGCCATTGCCGCGCAGCCGGCTGTCGCTGCCCAGCACGCTCACGTTCCATTGCGTGCCGCTGGTGGAGCGGCCCAGCTTGAGGAACACGTTGCCCAGGTCGCTGTCCGAGCGGTCGCGCCAGCCGTCCTCGCGCCAGCCCGTGCCGGCAACGTAGGCGTGCCAGCCATCGCCGAGCCGCTGGCCCGCGCTGACATCGAGGCGCGCACGGCCGTAGCTGCCCACGCTCAGGTCGGCCTCCACGCCCGGGTGGGTTTCGCCGGACTTGGTCTGCAGGGCCAGCGCGCCGCCCAGCGTATTGAGCCCGTAGAGCGGATTGCTGCCCGGCACCAGCGTAATGGTGCCGAGCGCGGCTTCCGGGATCGCGGCCCAGTGGATGACATCGCCCAGCGCCGCGTTCTGGCGCACGCCGTCCAGGTACAGCGACAGCCCCTGCGCGGACCCGAGCGTGGGGGACAGCCGGTAGCCGCGATAGAGGATGTCCTGCGCGAACGGATTGCCCTGCCCGTCGTTGACCACTACGCCGGTCATGGTTTCGGCCAGGAAGGCCGACAGGTTCGGGGCCTTGACGCGTTCCAGGTCGCCGTCGGTCGCGGTCTGCGCATTGCCGGCAAAGGCCTGCCGCTCGATCGTGAAGCCGGGCAGCGGGGTCGGCGCGACGACCGTGACTTCGCGCAGGTTGTGGACCTGGTCGGCTGCTGTTTCGTTCGTCTCTTGCTGCGCTGCCACAGGCCATGACACGGGCAGTGCCAGGGCGCCCAGGCAGGGCACGAGCCGGAGCGGACGAGTGCGGCAACGGCTGCGGGCCATGGGCTCCCTGTCGCGCTGCGTCGCGCGGGCAAATTGCTGCGGGCTGGACGTAAGTGACTGCGAGTGGCGCAAATGCTACCTAATCTAGTTCAGCGGGCAGGGACTGCCAAGTTGCGCGGCAGTGGGCCCGCTGTTTTTTGCCTAGAGTTTTCAGGTGGGCCCGGGCTTGCGCGGGCCGCGTCGCACGTCCCGTCTCGCGAACCAGGAGGAACCGCCCATGCCGATCACCGAAACCGATGTCGATCCCGGCCGCCGCCGGCTGCTTGGCGCCGCCGCCCTCGCCATGCTCGGCCTGGGCGCCTGCGCGCAACGCAGCGTTGGCAGCGGTGGCGGGCAGCCGGCCAGGATCGGCGTGATCGGTTCGGGACGGATAGGCGGGACCATCGGCGGCCTGTGGGTGAAATCGGGCCACCCGGTGTTGTTCTCCTCGCGCCATCCCGAGTCGCTGAAGGCGCTGGTCGATGCGCTGGGCCCGCTGGCGCGCGCGGGCACGGTGGCCGACGCCATTGCGTTCTCGGACGTGCTGTTCCTGGCGACGCCTTACAAGGCGCTGCCGGAACTCGGCCAGGAGAACCCCGGCGCCTGGCGGGGCAAGATCGTTCTGGACGCGACCAATGCCATCGTCCCCAGGGACGGCGCCATTGCCGACGAGGCGCAGCGCAACGGCATTGGCATCACCACGGGCAAGTACCTCGCGGGTGCACGCGTGGTGCGCGCGTTCAACTTCATGGGCGCGGCCAACTTCGCCAGGGAACACCATCGCGAGGGCGAACGCATCGCCGTGCCGATTGCCGGCGATGACCCGGCCGCGCTGCGCGTGGCGGAGCAGCTCGTGCGCGATGCGGGGTTTGAACCGGTGGTAATAGGGCCGCTGGCCACCGCGGACAGGTTCGCGCCCGGCGGGCCGCTGTTCCGCCAGATTGGCAGCGTGGAGGAGATGCGCAGGAAGATGGGCGCGCAGTAGGCAACAGAGCCGCGTGCGGCGACAGGCTCAGGGCCGGCGGCGTTCCATCGCCACCATCGACGGCGTGAAGCCGAGCTGGCCGAAGAATGCCGCCTCGGACGAGCGCGCGGCGCGCAGGACCCAGATGATGTCGGGATCGTTGCCCATTACCTGGCGCACCAGCGCCCGGCCGATGCCCTGGCGGCGATGACTCGGTGCGACCACGACCATGGACAGGAAGCCATCGGAGACGTCATCGCAAAGCGCGCGCGCGAAGCCGACGATTTCACCCTTGTCGACGGCCACGGCCACATGCTGCGAATTGGCGACCAGGCGGGCGAAGCGTTCGGCGCTGCCTACGCGGTTGTTCCAGCCGTTGGCGATCAGTAGCTGCCTGGCGGCTTCGACTTCTCCAGGCAACAGATTACGGATTTCCATCGGCGGCTCCCCTAGCAAACGCATGTACGGCCCATCGCAGCCCCCTGCCAGGGGCGCCGCGAGTCGAGTACGGCACGGGAAGCCCGGCCGCGCAATTGGCGGAGTGTAGCGAGCGGGGGCAGACACGTCAATTTGCCACCGCACGCACGCGGTGGCCGCGCCGCTGGCGCTGCCGCGCGGTATGATGGCTGGCATGAACGCCCCCATCTTCTCTTCTGCCCACCCGGCCGATCAGTTGGCTGAGTTCTCCGACGCCGACGCGGCGCTGGCCCGGATCCGCGAGATCTACAACGCTTCGGTGAGCGCGGTGCGCGCGCGCTTCGACGCGTTCGCCAACGGCAAGCCGCTGCCTTCCGCGGCCCACGCGTGCTACCCGTACCTGGGCATCTCCGTGAACATCGAAACCATGGTGACCGACAGCCGGCCGTCATGGGGCACGGTGGCCTATCCCGGGGTCTATGGCACCACGGTGACGCGGCCGGACCTGCTCGCCGATTACTACCGCGACCAGATCGAACGGCTGATGCGCTACCACCGCGTGCCCGTGGTGGTGGGTCTGAGCCGTCGGCCGATTCCGCTGCCGTTCGTGATCGAAGCTTCCACCACCGACATCAGCTACACCCAGGCGCGCGAACTCGAGGTGTCGTTCGTGCTGCCGGAGCTGAGCCGCATCGACGATTCCATTGCCAACGGCACGTTCGAGCCGGTGCCCGGCGAAGCGTGGCCGTTGTCGCTGTTCCCGGCCGAGCGCGTGGACCTGGCCTTGCAGCGCCTGTACCACTACACCGGCACCGCGCCCCAGCATTTCCAGCGCTTCGTGCTGTTCACCAACTACCAGCGCTACGTCGACGAATTCATCGCGCTCGGCCGCTCGCTGATGGCCAGCAGCGATGGCGGCGGCTACGCGCGCTTTGTCGAGCCCGGCGACGTGGTGCAGGAACTTGGCGGTGCCGAGCCCGGCGACGACGCCCACCCGCGCGCGCTGCCGCAGATGCCTGCCTACCATCTCGTGCGCGACGACAAGCTCGGCGTGACGCTGGTCAACATCGGCGTGGGCCCGTCCAATGCCAAGACCATGACGGACCACCTGGCCGTGCTGCGTCCGCACTGCTGGATGATGGTGGGCCATTGCGGGGGCCTGCGGCGCTCGCAGCAGCTTGGCGATTACGTGCTCGCCCACGCCTATGTGCGTGACGACCACGTGCTCGACCATGACCTGCCGCCGTGGGTGCCGGTGCCGCCGATCGCGGAGATCCAGGTGGCGCTGCAGGAAGCGGTGGCGCGCATTACCGGGCTGTCGGGCGGCGAGATGAAGACGCGCATGCGCACGGGTACGGTGGTGTCCACCGACGACCGCAACTGGGAGCTGAAATCGAAGGCGCTGTATGCGCGCTTCAACCAGTCGCGCGCGATCGCCATCGACATGGAAAGCGCGACTGTGGCGGCCAACGGCTTCCGCTTGCGCGTGCCCTATGGCACCTTGCTGTGCGTGTCGGATAAGCCGTTGCACGGCGAGCTCAAGCTGCGCGGCATGGCCAATGCGTTCTATCGCCAGCGGGTCAGCCAGCATATGACCATCGGCCTGGAGGCGGTGCGCATTTTGCGCGAGAACGGCGTTGAACAGCTGCATTCGCGCAAGTTGCGGAGCTTCGACGAGCCGGCGTTCCGCTGAATCAACGGTCGGCAAACAAAAAAAGGCCAGCGCCCGAAGCGCTGGCCTTTTTCCTTGGGGCAATGCCCGGATCAGAACCGGTAACCCACGCCCATGCTGAACAGCCACGGATCCAGGTTGACCTTGGAGATATTGACGCCGCCGGCTTTCACGTTGCTGGCCAGCCAGACCTTCTTGACGTCGGCATTCAGGAACCAGTTCTTGGTCAGCTTGTAGTCCATGCCGATCTGCAGGGCCGGCGCCACGCTCCAGTTGTCCAGCTGCAGCGTATTGTTGGCGATGTCCGTGCCCCAGATGCGCGTGAAATTCAGGCCCGCGCCCACGTACGGACGGAAGGTGCCGTCCGGCAGGAAGTGGTACTGCACCAGCAGCGTGGGCGGCAGGTGCTTGAAGGTGCCGATCTTGTTGCCATTCAGGTAGACGTCCTGCTTTTGCGGCACGGTCAGCACCAGTTCAGCGGCGATGTTGCGCGTGAAGAAGTAGGTGACGTCGAGTTCGGGAATCCACTTGTTGTTGACCGTGATCGCATCCGACGGTACGCCCAGCGCCGGAATGGCATCCGACTTGTCGGCCATGTCCAGGTAGGTGGCGCGCAGGCGAACCATCCAGTTGCCCTGGGTTTCGCCATCGGCGGCGAAGGCGGGCGCGGAAACGGCGCCGAACATGGCAAGTGCGGCGATGGCGGTGCTGGTGGTGCGAGCGACCCGGGTCCGGAGAGAGATCTTGTTCATGGCTTTTTGCTTTGGTCTGGTAAGAAATCGGGAACCAGTTTGGCCGAGCGGCCCGGACAGGACATTGACCGAAGACAAGGGAGACCCTATCCGAAGTAGGGTCGTAGCGATGGCGCCACAGCGCGCCCTGTGCACCGCAAGCGCGGCCCCCGCGGCAATGCACGGCTTCTAAATACATGCGGATTTATTCGTGGCGCGGCCGCAGGGCTCGCCTTAACCTTTGCGTCATGGCCGCAGTCGCGGCCGGTTCCAGGCATGTCGTGGGCGTCCGCAAGGACGTCTTTCCGGGTGTGTCCCGTGGGGGCGGGGCACACCGGTTTTCTTTGCCTGTCCTGCGCAGGCCTCTCGCTGCCGCACCTCCTTTCCGATCTATTCCCGGCCGATCGCCACGATCGACACCGCGTCGCGGATCGTCGCAGCGCGTCGCATTCGGGAATGTCCTCTGAGCCAAAGGGATGGGCCTTCTGTCCCGCCACGTTGTCATCCATCGCGCCATGCGCGCCGGCGGCCGGCGCAGCCTCGGCCAAAGGATGAGCCCTTGTCGGTTATGTACGCCGGCGCTCAATCGTCTGGCCGGTACTGCGACGCAGCCATTGCGCCTAGTCTGGTAGCGCGGGAAAAAGCGAACGACAAACGGGGGGAAGAATCATGACGGCAAGGACCTGGCTTGGCGGGCTCGTGTGCGCGGCGGCGACATGCCTCGTCGCGGCGTGCGGGGGCGGAGGCGGAAGCTCGGGCAGCACCACGCCCACGGCGACGCCCGCTGTCAGCTATACGGCAAAACTCAACGTGACCTCGGCCGAGGTCGGCGTCGGCCGCACGCTGACCATCAGCGCGGTGGCCGTCGACAACAGCGGCAACGACGTGACCTCGTCCACCAGCTTTGCCTGGGCCTCGGCCGACAACGCCGTGGCCTCGGTCGTAGGCAGCACGGCTACGGTCGGCGGCGCGGTGGTGACCGGCGTCAATCCCGGTACGACTACCGTGCAGGTGGTGGCCACGGTCAAGGCCGCCGACAACTCCACCGTGCAACTGCCGGCGCAGTCGGCGACCATCACCGTGGTGCCGGCCTCGGCCACGACCTATAGCCTGTCGGTCCCGAATACCTCGTTGTCGATGACCGATGGGCAGACGCTGCCGGTCAAGGTATCGCTGGTCGACAACAACGGCAACGACGTGTCGGCGAATGCGAGCGGCTGGAACTGGACCAGCAGCGGCACGGCGGTACAGGTCACGCCGGCGCTGAACAGTGCAACGCTGAAGGCCAGCAACAGTTCCACCACCGCTGCCGCCACGGCCAACGTGTCGGTGTCGGTGACGGCGCCGGATGGCCGCCCGCTCGGTGGCGTGATTTTCGTCACGGTGCAGAAGAATGGCACGGCGACGTACCGCGTGGTCACAACGCAGAACGGCGACCCGGTCAATGCGCTGCAGGTGCTCAGCAGCTATCCGGCCAGCTTCAGCGCCCGCGTGCTGCGCAACGACGACCAGGATGTGACCGCGGACTTCGACGGGACCTGGACCTATGTGCCGACATCGTCGAGCCTGTCGGCCGCGGAAGCCGCGGGTACGCATGACGTGACGGTCAGCACCAGCGTGGCCAAGGGCGCCGGTCCGGTGCAGGGCACGCTCACGGTCACGGCGGTCAGCACCAAACTGGCGGCGAAGCCGACGGCCAGCCTCAACGTCGTGGAGAACCCCGAGTGGGCGCTGATGCCTGACGTCCAGCAACCGCTGACGCTGACGATGATCGGCATCCCCATCCCGGTCACCGTGGGCCTGAAGAACTTCGGCAATGACCAGCCTTCGACGGCCTGCACGGGCTGGACCTGGGTGGCCAACGGACCGGTCACGCTGTCGCCGGGCATCGGTGACAACCAGCGCAGCGTGTCACCCACGGCCACCGGCGACTTCACGCTGACCGTCAGCTGCACCAACGTTGCGGACGGCAAGCTCATGACGGTGAAGCTGGTCGGTACCGTCAAGTAGCCCTCAATGCGGGCATGTTGTCCCGCGGTCCCGAACGCCCTCCGCAGGAGGGCGTTCTGCATTGCCGGCCCGGCTATTCGATGCGCAGGGCGGTCGAGCGTACCCGTTTCTGCGTGCTCGCGAGGCCGTCATCGCGGCGCCTTTCCGATGGCATCGCGCGTGCGCTTTTGCGTGCTTGGGGAACGGAAGATCGAGCGAAGTTGCCCTGCGCGGCGTGCCAAGCGTACCCGTTTCTGCGTGCATGGGCGCAAGCGATCCATCGCCTCGACAGGCATGCGATATGGGCCCCTTGGGGCATGTCACGAAAGGCGGGAGAGCGGTCGCGCAGGCGGCAAAAGGGCGCGAGCGTACCCGTTTCTGCGTAGCGATCCAAAGGTGAGAAAACGAGCGCCGGAGCGCCCGAATCAGCGCTTGCGTACCAGCTGAATGACTTGTTCGGCGGGTTTGTCCGGCATGCCCGGGGGGCTCGCGGTATTGGAGGCGCAGGTGTTGCAGCCGCCGTCGTCGCAGCCGCTGGCGCAGCCGGCCGCGGCTTGCGGGGCCAGCCGGCGCACCAGCCGTGCGCGCCAGCCAGTGGCCGCCGCGCCGCCGAGGCGCGCGGCCAGTCCGGCCTTCAGGCGTTCGCGCGTGCGCGGCGCGTAGCGGGCCGCCACCGACACCGCGCATGCCAGCACGATCAGCGGGACCAGCAGGGATTCGACGGCGTGGTAGAGGCTCATGGCGTCAGCTGAACAGCAGGGCGACGCGGTAGGTGATGAGCGCGGCCAGGTAGCCCAGGCCGGCCAGGTAGGCGGCCGATGCCGCCATCACCTTCCACGAGTTGGTCTCGCGGCGGATCACCGCCAGCGTGGAGATGCACTGCGGCGCGAACACGTACCAGGCCAGCAGGGCGAGCGCGGTGGCCAGCGACCACTGCTGCGCGATCATCGGGGCCAGCTGCGCCGTCACGGCGTCATCGCTGCCGGACAGCGCGTAGACCGTTGCCAGCGCGCCCACGGCCACCTCGCGCGCCGCCAGGCCCGGCACCAGCGCAATGCAGATCTGCCAGTTGAAGCCCACCGGCGCGAACACATGCTCCAGCGCCTTGCCGATCATGCCCGCGAAGCTGTAGTCGATGGCCGGGCCCGTGGCGCCCGCCGGCGGAGCCGGGAACGTGGCCAGGAACCACAGCAGCACGGTCAGCGCCAGGATCACCTTGCCGACGCGCGCCAGGAAGATACGGGCACGCTCCCACAGCCCCAGAGCCACGTCGCGCGGGTTGGGAATGCGGTACGACGGCAGTTCCATCAGCAGCGGATGGTCGGTGCGGTCGCGGCGGAAATACTTGAGCGCGTAGGCCACTGCCAGCGCGCTGACGATGCCCGCCACGTACAGCGCGAACAGCACCAGCCCCTGCAGGTTGAACAGCCCCATCACCGTGCGTTGCGGGATGAATGCCCCGATCAGCAGCGCATAGACGGGCAAGCGCGCCGAGCAGGTCATCAGCGGCGCCACCAGGATGGTGGTGAGCCGGTCGCGCGGGTCCTGGATGGTCCGCGTGGCCATGATGCCGGGGATCGCGCAGGCGAAGCTCGACAACAGCGGAATGAAGGAGCGGCCTGACAGCCCGGCGCCCATCATCAGCCGGTCCAGCAGAAACGCCGCGCGTGGCAGGTAGCCGGATTCCTCCAGCGTCAGGATGAACAGGAACAGGATCAGGATCTGCGGCAGGAACACAATCACACTGCCCAGGCCAGCGATCAGGCCGTCCACCAGCAGGCTCTTCAGCATGCCGTCGGGCAATTGTGCGCCTATCATCTCGCCGATCCAGTGCACCCCGCCTTCGAGGCCGTCCATCAACGGCGCGGCCCACGAGAACACGGCCTGGAACATCAGGAACAGCAGCACGGCCAATAGCAGCAGGCCCAGCACCGGATGCAGCACGATGCGGTCAAGCTGGTCGTCCAGCGCGGCGGTGCGCGCGGGCATCGACACCGCGGCTTGCAGTAGCCGGTTGACCTCGGCATGCACGTCGAGGTCATCGGCCGGCGGCAGCGCCGGCGGCGCGGGCGGCAGCGTGCCATCGAGCACGCCGAGCAGCGCCGCGGCGCCTTCGCGCTTGATCGCCACGGTCTCCACCACCGGTACGCCGAGCGCGGCCGCGAGCTTGTCGCGGTCGATATGGATGCCGCGGCGCGCCGCCGCATCACTCATATTGAGCACCACCACCATGGGCAGGCCCAGCCGGCGCAGCTCCAGCACGAAACGCAGGTGCAGGCGCAGGTTGGTGGCGTCGACCACCGAGACCAGCAGGTCGGGCTTCGGCTCGCCGGGGCGCTTGCCCATGCAGATGTCGCGCGTGATGGCCTCGTCGAGGCTGGCCGCGTGCAGGCTGTACGCGCCCGGCAGGTCCAGGATGCGGATCTGCCTGCCGGCCGGCGAGACGAAGAAGCCTTCCTTGCGTTCGACCGTCACGCCGGCATAGTTCGCCACCTTCTGGCGGCTGCCGGTCAAGCGATTGAACAACGCGGTCTTGCCGCAGTTGGGATTGCCCACCAGCGCAATTCGCAATGCAGAAGGCAAGGCGGAAGAAGAGGGAGCTGCAGACATAGTCGGGAAGAACTCAGGCAGAGCGTTGCGCCGCCTTGGTATCGGGCTGGCCGGCGGCCTCGCTGGCCGGAGCAATGCGGGTAACGGTGGCGCTGACGACTTCGACGCCGATGCGTGCGGCCTCGGAACGGCGCAGCGCGAAGCGCGTGAATCCGACCTGCGCCACGAGCGGGTCCATGCCGAAAGGGCCGAAGGCGATCACTTGCACCACTTCGCCAGGGACAAAGCCAAGTTCGCGCAAGCGGCGCGCCACCGGGTCCCCGGGCGTGGCGTCGACCACCGATTGCACTACGGCGGGCGTGCGCCGTGGAAGTTCAGACAACTGCATCATGCTTCCAGTCCGAAGGCGCGGACTGCCGCCGCGCGGACGGCGCTATCCCGCCAGGGTACGTAAATGAAAATCGTTTTCATTGTATCTCAATTGGAGCATCGTGTCGGCGCAAGGCGCGACAGGCAAGGCGAGTGGATAGCACAGAATGCCGCGCCGAGGCAAAGGGTGGGGCTGAAATCGACACAACGGGCGGCTTCCGCGCGGCACGGGGCGGGGGAATGGGGCGACCGAGAAATCACAGGGCCCTGGCCTCATGTTTCGAACGGCGGGAGGCGGCTTCGATTACTACATTTGTGTTATTGGTGGGACAAAGTCCGGCATGTAAGCTGCAATCACGCTGAACACCCCGTTCCACGCGTACTTCACAGCCACCTGTCCCTGGACCGGTGGCTTTTTCTTTGTGGGTTCGGCAGCCGCTCAGGCCTGCGCGGCCGTGGCCGTGCGCACCATCGCCACGAAATGATCCCGGGCCGGGTGGTCCGGCGCAGCCTTCCACGCGCAGTAGACCTCGGACGGCACCCCCGCCGCATCCGCGAGCGGCCGGAACGACGCCCCGGCCATGCCGGATCTTGCCAGGGCGGCGGGGACGACAGCCACGCCCATCCCCTGCGACACCAGCGACACCACCGACAGCCAGTGGCGTACCTCGTGCCGGATCTGCGGATAGAAGCCGCGCGCCGCGCACATCTCGAAGATCCGGCTGTAATAGTCGGGCGAAGCCTTGCGCGAGAACAGCACGAACGGCTCTGCGCGCAGGTCGGCCAGTGCCACGTCGGCCTGTGCCGCCAGCGTGTGGTCCTGCGGCAGGCAGCAGACGAAAGGCTCGCGGTGGACCAGCACCGCGCTCAACTCGTCCGGCAGGCGCCCCGTATGGACGAAGCCGGCGTCGAGTTCGTTGTGCAGCAGGGCGTCGATCTGTTCCTGCGAGTTGAGCTCGGTCAGCGCCACCTGGATGCCCGGAAAGCTCGCCTGGAAGTCGCGCAGGTACTGCGGCAGGCCCCGGTACAGCATCGACCCGACAAAGCCCACGCGCAGCCGCCCGACCGCGCCGGCCTCGATGTCGCGCGCCAGCACGCGTGCCGCCTCGGCCTGCGCCAGCAGCGCGTTGGCCGATTCGCGGAAGGCCCGCCCGGCCGCCGTCAGCCGCACGCCCCGGCTGTCGCGCTCGAACAGTTTTGCGCCGACCGAAGCCTCCAGCTGCTGGATATTGAGCGACAGCGGCGGCTGCGAGATGGACAGGCGCTTTGCGGCGCGGCCGAAGTGCAGTTCCTCGGCCAGGACCAGGAAGTAGCGCAGGTGTCGGAATTCCATGGCGATATAAAAAACATATTGATCGAGCCAATTTTAGAATTAGACGCGAATCCATGGGAATCCAATAATGGGTGCACACAGGTCCGCGCGCCGGCAAGCCAGCCGGGCGGAAGGCGGGCCAGGCCAATCCCAGGAGACCTTCATGACCAGTGCCGTGCGTCATGCCGCACCCCAAGCCCAGGCCCGATCGGTGGCCCCGCAGGCCGAACACCCGGTACCCGACCGCCAGGGCGGCAGTCTCTATACCGCCGACCCGGAACTGCGCGCGCTGCTGCCGCTGTACCTGCCGGCGGACCTGCTGAACGTGCTGCAGCCCCACCTGGAGCGCATGGGCGAACTGGCCGGTGGCGTGCTGGACGAGCTGGCCATGCTCGCCGACCAGAACCCGCCCACGCTGACCCACCGCACCCGCAGCGGCATCGACCAGCAACGGGTACACAAGCATCCCGCTTACGTCGAACTGGAGCGCGTGGCGTTTTCCGAGTTCGGCCTGGCCGCGGTGTCGCATCGCGCGGGTGTGTTCGGCTGGGACAAGCCGATGCCGCCGGCGGCCAAGTACGCGCTCACATATATGCTGGTGCAGGCCGAGTTCGGCCTCTGCTGCCCGCTGTCGATGACCGATTCGCTCACGCGCACGCTGCGCAAGTTCGGCGATCCGGCGCTGGTCGAGCGCTTCCTGCCCAACCTGACCACGCAGGTGTTTGAAGACCTGTTCCAGGGCGCGATGTTCATGACCGAGCAGGGCGCCGGCTCCGACGTGGCCGCCACCGCCACGCGCGCCGTGCGCGACCCGCAGGCCGAAGGCGGCTGGCGCCTGAGCGGCGACAAGTGGTTCTGCTCCAACCCCGACGCCGGGCTGGCCATGGTGCTGGCGCGCGTCGAGGACGAGGCCGGCAACGCCGTGCCCGGCCACAAGGGCGTGTCGCTGTTCCTGCTGCCGCGCAAGCTGGCCGATGGCAGCGACAACCGCTACCGCATCATCCGCCTCAAGGACAAGCTCGGCACGCGCTCGATGGCCAGCGGCGAGATCCGCCTGGAAGGCGCCAGCGCCTGGCTGGTGGGCGAACTCGGCCGCGGCTTCGTGCAGATGGCCGACATGATCAACAACTCGCGCCTGTCCAACGGCGTGCGCGCCGCCGGCCTGATGCGCCGCGCGCTGACCGAGGGCCTGTTTATCGCCCGCGAGCGCAAGGCCTTCGGCAAGCGCCTGGAAGACATGCCGCTGATGCGCCGCCAGCTGCTCAAGCTGACGCTGCCGACCGAGCAGGCGCGCACCATGGTGTTCCAGACCGCCGAAGCGCTGCGCCGCGCCGATGCCGGCGAAGCGGACGCTTACCCGCTCATGCGCATCCTGACGCCGCTGATCAAGTTCCGCGCCTGCCGCGACGCCCGCAAGGTCACGGGCGATGCCATGGAGATCCGCGGCGGCTGCGGCTATATCGAGGAATGGAGCGACCCGCGCCTGGTGCGCGACGCCCATCTCGGCTCGATCTGGGAAGGCACCAGCAATATCGTCGCGCTGGACGTCCTGCGCGCCATCCGTCGCGAAGGCTCCTTGCCGGCGCTGCGTGCGCACCTGGGCGGCCTGCTGGCCGACACGCCGCTGCATGCCACCGCCCGCGCCACCTTTGAATCCGCCATCGAGCGCGCCGCCGCCTTTGCCGCGAGCGCGGCCGAAGCCGGCGCCGAGGGCGACCTGCTGGCTCGCCAGGCCGCCTCGGGCCTGTATCACGTGACCACGGCGGTAGCGATGGCCTGGGAAGCCGGCCAGATCGGTTCAGTGCGCCGCATGCGGCTGGCGCAACTGGTGCTGCGCCACCGCGTGCTGCCGCAGGACCCGCTGACCGCGCAGGCCGAGCCGGAATGGCTGGCCGAAACCGTCGCGCCGCCGGCCGATGGCGCCGTGCGCGCCGCCGGCGCGGTGGACCAGGTCAACGTGTTCTGACCTCTTCCTGCATCTGAAAATTTTCTAGCCCCCGACGGCACCGCAAAGCGGTGCCGTCCACCGCATCGGCCGACATCCCCCGGGGCCATGCGAGACGACTCATACCAGGAGACAAGCCATGCAACTCTGGCACCGTATCGCGGCCATCGCCGCCTGCACGCTCTGCGTCAGCGCCACCCCCGCCTTCGCGCAGAAGGACTACCCCTCCAAGCCGATCATGATGGTCGTGACCTACCCGCCGGGCGGTCCCACCGATGCCATGGCGCGCACGCTCGCCGCGGCCCTCAAGACCAGCCTCGGCCAGACCGTGGTGGTCGAGAACCGCGCGGGCGCCGGCGGCAATATCGGCGCCGAAGCCGTGGCGCGCGCCGAGCCGGACGGCTACACGCTGATGTTCGGCACCTCGGCGCCGCTTGCCATCAACGTGAGCCTCTATCGCAAGATCAACTACGACCCGGTCAAGAGTTTCGCGCCCGTGATCCAGATCGGCCAGCTGCCGAACGTGCTGGTGGTCAACCCGAGCGTGCCGGCCAAGAACGTCAGCGAGCTGATTGCCTATGGCAAGGCGCATCCGGGCAAGCTCAGCTATGCGTCGTCGGGCAACGGCGCGTCGTCGCACCTGGCCGGCGTGCTGTTCAACAACCTGGCCGGCACCGACTTCCAGCACGTGCCATACAAGGGCACCGGCCCCGCGCTCAATGACCTGCTGGGCGGTCAGGTCAGCATGACCTTCACCGACGTGCTGACCGCGCTGCCGTTCATCAAGAGCGGCAAGGTGCGCGCGCTGGGCGTGACCACCAAGGCGCGCTCGCAGGCGCTGCCCGACGTGCCGACGGTCGCCGAGCAGGGCGTGGCCGGTTTCGACGTATCCGTGTTCTTCGGCGTCGTCGTTCCGGCCGGCACGCCCGCGCCGGTCATCGCCAGGCTGAACCACGCCTTCGCCGAGGCGCTGCAGAAGCCCGAGGTACGCAAGACGCTGCTGGCGCAAGGCCTGGAGTTCGCACCGTCCACCACGCCCGAGCAACTCGGCAGCTTCGTCAAGTCCGAGGTCAGCAAGTGGCACACGGTCGTGCAGAAGTCCGGCGCGCAACTCGACTGACCGGGAGCGATGTCATGACGCAATCCAAGACGGGCGCGCTGGCCGGCATCCGCGTGGTCGACCTGTCGCGCATCCTGGGCGGTCCGTACTGTGGACAGATCCTCGGTGACCACGGCGCCGATGTGCTGAAGATCGAACCGCCGCAGGGCGACGACACGCGTACCTGGGGTCCCCCGTTCAAGGACGGCGTGGCGTCGTACTACTTCGGCCTGAACCGCAACAAGCGCGTGATGAAGCTCGATCTTACGGCCGACACGGACCGCAGCGTGCTGCTTGCGCTGCTCGAAGACGCCGACGTGCTGGTCGAGAACTTCAAGACCGGCACCATGGAGAAATGGGGGCTTGGCTTTGACACGTTGTCGGCGCGCTTCCCGCGGCTCGTGCATTGCCGGGTCTCGGGCTTTGGCGCCGATGGTCCGCTCGGGGGGCTCCCCGGCTATGACGCCGCGGTGCAGGCCATGGCTGGCCTCATGAGCATCAACGGCGAGGCGGATGGCGATGCCTTGCGCGTCGGGCTGCCTGTGGTCGACATGGTGACGGGCATGAACGCGGCGCTCGGCGTGCTGCTGGCGCTGCAGGAACGCGAGCGCAGCGGGCGCGGGCAGTTCGTCGAAGCGGCGCTGTATGACTCCGGCCTGTCGCTGCTGCATCCCCATGCGGCGAACTGGTTCATGAATGGCAAGACGCCGGTGCGGACGGGAAATGCCCACCCGAATATTTATCCGTATGACACGGTTGCTACGGGCACGGATCCGATCTTCCTTGCAGTTGGCAATGACCGGCAGTTCCGCATTCTGTGCGAGTTCCTGCAAGTGCCTGCGTTGGCGGATGACGAGCGCTATGCCACGGCCGGTGCGCGTTCTGTGAATCGTGTCGCCCTGAAGGCCGAGCTGGAAGCGCAGATGCGCGAGAGGGACGGCAAGGTGCTGGCCGATACCCTCGTAGCTGCCGGCGTGCCGTGCGCGCCGGTGCTGTCGGTGCCGGATGCCTTGCAGCATCCCCATACCGTGCATCGCGAGATGGTGGTCGAAATGGAGGGCGGCTATCGCGGCTTGGGCGCGCCCGTGAAGCTGAGCCGGACACCCGCGACGTATCGGTTCACGCCGCTGACGGAAGGGGATCGGTTCCTGCCGAAGGAAGATTGAATCGGACTCGGGTGCCATCCAGGTCCACGACCGCGTGGACCTGGATGGCACCCCCGATTCAATCGAAGCGCCCGCTCACTGCATCTGGATATTGCCGCGCTTCACCACCGCGCGCCATTTGACCAGGTCCGCTGACAGTACCGATGCCACCCGCTCAGGCGTGCCTCCGAGCGGGCTGGCTCCCATTTCCGTAAAGACCTTCACTGTCTCTGGATCGGCGACCACGTTGTTGATCGCGACATTCATCCTGCGGATGATGTCGTTCGGCGTTCCCTTCGGCGCCAGGACCGCGAACCAGGTGGACGACTGCAGCGAAGGAAAGCCAAGCTCGGCCGTGGTCGGCACGTCCGGCAGCGCGGGCGAGCGCCGGGTCGACATGATGGCCAGCGCCCTGACCTTGTTGGCCTTGACCTGGCCGACGATGCCCGGCACCAGCTGGAACATGGCCTGGATGTCATTGGCCAGCAGGTTCGTGGTGGCGGTCCCCGGCGCGCTGTAGGGAACGTGCGTCATCTCCGCCCCGGTCTCGCGATCGAACAACTCGCCGGCCAGGTGCATCGAACTCCCGTTGCCGGAGCTGCCATAGTTCAGTTCTCCCTTGTGTGACTTGGCATAGGCGATGAAGTCCTGCAGCGACTTCACCGGCAGGCTGCTGTTCACCACCAGGATATTGGGGACATCCGCAATCAGGGCCACGGGATCGAAGCTGGTTTGCGGGTTGAACGGAAGATTCCGGTACAAGCTGGGATTGACCGCGAGCGTGCCGGCCCACGAGAGCAGGAACGTGTATCCGTTCGGTGCCGCCGCAGCTGCCGCGCCGGCACCGATATTGCCGTTGGCGCCGCCGCGGTTGTCCACGATCACCGCCGCGTTCAGCTCCTTCTTGAGGCGCTGCGCAAGCACGCGCGCAATCGTGTCCCCGGTGCCGCTGCCACCGGGCGCGGGAACGATCAGCATGATGGGTTTGGAAGGCTCCGGCCAGGTGTCGGCGATGCCGGCCTGGCTGGCACAGAGTACGGCCGCGACAACGCCAATCTTGATGAAGTGCGCAAGCATTTCTGTCTCCTTTGAACGATCTGGCGATACAGGCGACGATGCGTCGCGGGTCTTATGCAAGCTGCATTTCTGCAAGCTGCGCGGCGTCCAGTACCGCCTGGATCGATGCATCGGGCGTTTGCACCGGCAGCACGCAGCCCGGGCCGAGGATGAGCTTGCGGCCACCTGTCTGGGCACAGGCGTCCCGCACTTCGTGGGCAATGGCGCCGGGGCCCCCGTGCAGCAGCGTATGGTGTTCATTGAGTCCGCCGACCAGCACGCCGGGGAAATGCCGCCGGGCGCGCCGCAGGTCAGGGTCCGTCAACCGGTCATGCCAGTTGAACAACTCGACGGGGTAGTCCGACAGCAGCGGGAACATGATGTCGTCGCCATGAGCATGCAGCATGTTCGCGCGGCACTGGCCGCGAATCGCATGGAAGACCTCCAGGTCGTACTTTTTCCCGAATCGCTCGTACTCGGCGGTCGTCAGCAGGCGGTGCGATGCCAGTTGGGTCGCAAAGAAGATGCCGTGCGCGCCGGCGCGCATGGCTTCGAGGCAGAAGTCGATGGTGACGTCCGTGATGACGCGCAGCGCCGCATCGACGGCTTCCGGATGGCATCGGATGTCGGTAAACAATCGTTCGGTCGCAAGCTTGCGCGCCGTGGTGAGCGGGCTGAACACGGTCTGCAGGATGGGAACAGAGCCGCCGAGATGCCGCGCTGTCTGCGCGAGTGCGAAGTTCTGTTGGCCATAAGCCCCGAGTCGCGGATCGATCCGGCGAATCCGCTCCCAGTCATCGGTCCGCCTGACGACAGGCTCGGCCACAATGCGCGCGCCGTTCGCGGCGCCTGCATAGGCAGTCTTCGCGCCCCAGTCTTCCACGCCATACGTACCGGGCGGCATGAACTTCAGCAGGTCGAACTGCCATCTCTGTTGCCACGCCAGCGTCAGGCGTGTCAGCTTGCCCGCATCCATGTCATCCACGGGAAAATGGCGCCACAGTGCGACCGGCACCCGGTCGGCAGTTTCACCGCGCAAGGTGGCTTCAAGGCGACGCCAGGGGGTCATCGTGTTCATGTCCCGCCTCCTTATGCAGCCGCCGTCTCGACGACGGGCAGCACGTGATTGATGCCGGTGGACATCTCCGAGGTCGCGACGCCGTAGATGTGCACGGAAATGGCGGTGCGCGCCTGGGCGTTGCCGACACGGTGGATCAGGTGCAGGCCGGCCGTACCGCTGCTGCCTTCGCCGACCTTGCGGCAGGCACTGCCGGCGGGCACTGCGGCCGCGCCCTGGGGGGCGTACTCGAAGTACTCCTCCAGCAGTTCGCCTTCGACGACGGAAAGCGCGCACCACGTGTGATGCGCATGGACCGGGCTGTGCTGCCCCTGCATCCAGACCAGCGCCACGATGGTGTAGCGGTCCGCCGCGTCGCTGTGCAGGACGTGGCGCACATAGCCGTCGCTGCCGGGCACGCACATCGCCCGGGGCAAGCAGTTTCTGTCGGGGAACGCGTCGCGGATCATCCGCTGGATGACGCGCGGATCAAAACATGCTTCGGAAGCAAGCAGTGAGTCGATGCCGCTGGCAAGGCTGGCAATTCGCGATGAGGACGCTTCGATGATTCTCGTCATGGATGTCTTCCCGTATTTGCGTTTCTCAAAGGCTCGAACAGAATGGTGAGTGCCCGAACTTTGGCGAACTTTCGCGTAATTGCGCGGTACTGACAAACGAGTTGTTCCAACAGCAGGGTTTGAGAAATGCAAAAGCTGATGCATTGCAGCATCATGGATCTGAGGCTGCTGGTCGCCGTGGCGGACGCGGGAAACATGTCGAAGGGCGGCGCGCTTTGCTTCCTGGCGCCGTCGAGCGCGAGCCTGCGCATCAAGCATCTGGAGCAGGTCGTCGGAACGCGGCTGTTCCGGCGCGAAGCGCGCGGCGTCTCGCTGACCCGGGCGGGCCAGATCATGGTCGACCACTGCCGGCGCTGCCTGACGGAAATCGAGCAGATGCAGGCGAGCCTCACGCCGTTCTCGGAAGACGTGCATGCGCAGCTGGTGCTCTACGCGAACAGCAGCGCCATCGCATCGTTCCTGCCGGGCGACCTGCAGGGCTTCCTGCAGTCGCATCCGAAGGCCCGCATCACGCTGGAAGAGCACCTTAGCCGCGACATACTGGTCGCGGTCGTGGAAGGGCGCGCGGATATCGGCATCCTGACCCAGGACGAACCCCATCCCGACCTTGTCTACTACCCGTACCACGAAGACGAAATCGTCCTGCTCATGGCAGATTCCCAGCCGTGGAGGAAGAAGGCGCCGGTAGCGTTCCTCGACTGCCTGGCCTTTCCCTTTGTCAGCCAGCAGAACGGCTCCGCCATTCATTCCTTCTTGCTCGGCAAGGCGAGCGAGCAGGGCCGGCGCGTCGATGTGAGGATTCAGGTAGCCGGCTTCGCCGCGGTGGCATCGATGGTGCGGTCCGGCGTGGGCGTGGCGATCGTCCCGCGTTCAGCGCTGGCGGCGATCAATATGGACGGCTTGCGTGTCGTGGCACTCAGCGATGCGTGGGCCAGGCGAACGCTCAGCCTGTGTGTGCGGCGGGACGTGCCGGGATCGAGAAACTACGTGACCGACCTGGTGGAAGTGCTGCGGCAAAGCGGCGCGTAGATCGCCGGCTACGCCGGCGAAACCACAGCGCTTGCCAGGTACGGAGGCATCAGAACAACGTATATCCCCCGTCAATCACAAACGTATCCCCGGTGTGGTACGCCGACGCCGCGCTCATCAGGTACACCGCGATACCCGCGAAGTCGGAGCCCTCGCCCCAGCGCCGCATCGGCACGCGTTTGCCGACCATTTCCTGGAACGTCGCATTGGCCTGCGCATTGCTGGTCATTTCAGTCTTGATCCATCCCGGCAGCACGGAATGCGCCCGGATGCCATGCCGCGCGTATTCCACCGAAAGCCCGCGCATCATGGAAATCAGCCCGCCCTTGGTCGCCGCGTAGTGCTCGTTGCGCGCCGCGCCCTCGATGGCCGCGACGGAGGCCGTGCCAACCAGCACGCCCCCATTCCCCTGGGCGAGCAACTGCCGGGCCGCTGCGCGCAGCGTAAAAAACGCGCCGTCAAGGTTGACCCGCAGGACCCGATGCCAGTCCTCCGTACCCATTTCTTCGAAGCGTGTACCACGCGCTGAAACGCCAGCATTGGCGAAACAGCCGTCGAGGCGACCGAGCGCGGCCAGCGTGCCATCCATGGCCGCAGCGACGGAAGATTCATTGCTGACATCGCAGATCGCCGTATGGACCTTGCGCCCATATTGCGCCAACCGCTCGGCCGCGGCAGCATTCTTCTGCGCGTTGGTCCCCCAGATCGCGACATCGGCACCCGCCTGGGCCAGTCCCTCGGCCATGCCGAGGCCGATGCCGCCATTGCCGCCGGTGACGAGCGCCACCTTGCCGGTAAGGTCAAATGGGGTGAAAGCCATGATCTGTCTCCTTTGAGGATAAAGCGCCCGCTCTTGGCGGCGGGCGGATCAGATCATGCTAAGAGGCGACGTTGCGGGCAGACATCGTCGGATGCGACGAAACCCGCCTGTAGCCCCGGAGGAGGCTTAACCCGGGATCATCCCCGGCAGCACATAGGCCTGCACCACCGTGATGATGCCGATGATCACCGCGAACAGCAGGCTGTGCTTGACCGTGAAGCGGAACAGTTCCGACTCCTTGCCCACCAGCCCGGTCGCCGCGCACGCCACCGCGATCGATTGCGGCGAGATCATCTTGGCCGTCACGCCACCCGTGGTGTTGGCGGCGACCAGCAGCGTGTCCGACACGCCGATCTGGTGCGCCGTGGTGTTCTGCAGCGAGCAGAACAACGCGTTCGACGACGTGTCCGAGCCCGTCAGGAACACGCCGAGCCAGCCCAGGAACGGCGAGAAGAACGGGAACGCTGCGCCGGTCCCCGCGAGCAGCAGCGCCAGCGTCGACGACATGCCCGAGTAGTTGGCCACGAACGCAAATGCCAGCACCAGGCCGATCGACAGGATCGGGCGACCCAGTTCCACCACCGTTTCACCGAAGGTCGACACCAGTTCGCGCGGTTTCATGCGCAGCAGCACGGCCGAGATCAGCGCGGTCAGCAGGATGGCGGTGCCCACGGCCGACAGCAGGTCGAGCTTGAGCACGGCTTCATACGGCTTGGGCGATGCCACGATCGGCGCGGCCTTGACGACCAGCTGGTCCAGCCCCGGCACCTTGAACTTGAGCACCGTGCCGGCCAGCGCGCCGTTGCCGGCGAACAGCGCCTTGAACGGCTGCAGGCTCCACACCGTGACGATGGCCGTCAGGATGCCGAACGGCGCCCACGCGCGGATCGTCTGCGCGGCGGTGTACGGGGACTTGCGGTTGCCGCCGTTCGGCACGCCGTTGCTGAAGCCGCCGCCACCAAACGCCGACATCGCCATGGTGCCGCCGCCGACATTGCCGCCTGCGCGCTGCGAAGCGCTGCGCGGCTTCCACACCTTCAGGAACGCCGCCAGCGACACCAGGCTCACCAGCGCCGAGGTGATGTCCGGAAGCTCGGGCCCGATATGGTTCGACGTGAAGTACTGCGTCACGGCAAAGCTGGCACCGGTCACCAGCGCGGCCGGCCAGGTTTCGCGCACGCCCTTGGCGCCGTCCATCATGAACACCAGCCAGAACGGCACCATCAGCGACAGCAGCGGAAGCTGGCGGCCCGCCATCGCGCCGATGTGCATCGCGTCGATGCCCGTCACCTGCCCGGCCACGATGATGGGAATGCCCATGGCACCAAAGGCCACCGGCGCGGTATTGGCGATCAGGCAGAGGCCCGCCGCATAGAGCGGATTGAAGCCCAGGCCCACCAGCAGCGCGGCGGTGATGGCCACAGGTGCGCCGAAGCCGGCCGCGCCTTCCAGGAACGCGCCGAAGGCAAAGCCGATCAGCAGCATCTGCAGCCGCTGGTCGTCGGTGATCGACAGCACGGACGCGCGGATCACGTCGAACTGCCCGGTCTTGACCACGATCTTGTACAGGAACACCGCGGTCACGATGATCCACGCAATCGGCCACAGGCCGTAGGCAAAGCCGAAGCCAGCGGCGGCCAGCGCCTGCTGCGCCGGCATGCCATAGGCGAAGATCGCCACGCCCAGCGAAAGCAGCAGCGTCACCGCCGCGGCTACATGGCCTTTCAGGCGAAACAACGCCAGGGCCCCGAAAAAGAACAGGATGGGAATGGCCGCCGCCAGGGCGGACAGCCAGAGGCTGCCCAGCGGTGTATAGATTTGGGTCCAGGGTTGCATGCTCGGTCTCCTGCTTGATTGGTGTTTCGGTCGATCTTTGTTGTTCGGCGCCTCGCCGACCCGCCTGTTGCGACGGTGTGCTCCCGCTCCCGCTTGCGGGAGAGGATTGGGGTGAGGGTTGGGGTGAGGGCCGGTACGTCTACGGAGTGAGAGCAGTGGCGATTGGAGGCGCTTGCCCTCACCCCCGGCCCCTCTCCCGCAAGCGGGAGAGGGAGGAACCAGCCGGTCTCCTACTCCGGCTGCCCCTTGTCTTTCAGCAGATCCGACAGACTCCGCGCCGCAGGCGTCAGTGGCGTCCGATGCTGCGTCCATCCCATCTGCTTCGCCGGCGTCAGCGCACGCAAGCGCGTAGCGGCCCACCGGAACATGCGATAAGCCTTCGGATGCGAGAACGCCCCGCTCCAGAAGCGCCAGATCAGGTGCTCGCCGCGGCTGAACTTCGCGCCCTGTCCACGCAGCGGATGCGCGACCTGTTCGTGCGGGTCTCGATTGGCTTCCGTGCGCAGGCGCACCAGCAGTTGCGGAATCGGAATGCGCACCGGGCAGACCTCGCCGCACGCGCCGCACAGGCTCGATGCCGTGGGCAGGTCCGCAGTCGCCTCCAGCCCCAGCAGGTGCGGCGAGATGATCTTGCCGATCGGCCCCGGATACGTCGTGCCATACGCATGGCCGCCAATGCGCGTATAGACCGGGCAATGGTTCATGCACGCGCCACAACGAATGCACTGCAGCGTCGAGCGCAGCTGCTCGTCGGCATAGGCCTGCGTGCGCCCGTTGTCGAGCAGCACCAGGTGCACCTCGCGCGGGCCATCGCGCTCCCCTTCGCGGCGCGGGCCGGAGATCAGGTTGAAGTAGGTCGTGATGGCCTGCCCCGTAGCCGAACGCGTCAGCAGGCTCGACAGCGGCACGATATGTTCGAGCCGCGCCACCACCTTCTCCATGCCCATGATGGCGATATGCACGTCCGGCACCGTGGTCGACAGGCGCCCGTTGCCCTCGTTTTCGACCAGCCACAGCGTGCCCGTATCCGCCGCCGCGAAGTTCACGCCAGAGAGGCCGATATCCGCCTCGACAAACGCCTGGCGCAAGGCGCGTCGGCCGGTCTGGATCAGCGCGTCGACATCCTCCGTATAAGGCGTGTCGGGGATGTGCTGCTCGAACAGCGTGGCGATATCGCCCTTGGTCTTGTGGATCGCCGGCATGACGATGTGGGACGGCTTTTCGCCGGCCAGCTGGACGATGTACTCGCCCATGTCCGACTCGATGCAGTCCACGCCGCGCTCGGCCAGGTAGTGGTTCAGCTCGATTTCCTCGCTGGCCATCGACTTGCCCTTGATCACGCGCCTGGCCTGCTTCGCTTGGGCAATGCGATGGATGATCGCGTTGGCCTCGTCGGCGGTCTCGGCCCAGTGCACCTGCACGCCGGCGGCGGTCAGCTTGCTTTCAAGCTGCACCAGCAGGTCGGGCAGGTTGGCCAGCGCGTGCTGGCGGATCGCCTCGCCCAGGTCGCGCAGGTGTTCCAGCTCATCGGCATCCGGGAACTGCGCCAGGCGCTTGCCTTGCAAAAAATCCATCGCGCCGCGAAAGCTCTTGCGCAGCTTGGGGTCGTCCAGCGCCTCGCGGGCGCGCGCCTTGAAGTCCTGTGACGGGACGAAGTGCAGCGTGCTTTCGCTCATGCCTGGCTCCCTGCGTCGATGTCATCGACGATGACGACCCACATCCGGCGCGGACCATGCGCGCCATAGGCCAGGGTTTGCTGGATATCGGACGTCTTGGACGGGCCGGACACCATGACGAGGTTCGTGGGCATGCCATCGCGCCAGCGTTCGGTGCGCGCGGCCGTGTGCAGGTCGGCATGCAGCGTGGAGGCATGCACCAGCGCCACATGCAGCGGCGGCACCAGCGACACCGTGCGCGGCGAGCCCGCATCGGGCGCCAGGATCAGCGTGCCGGTGGCGGCAATGCCGGAGCGCGCGACCGTGAAGCCGGCATCGACGGTGTCGAACAGCTCGGCTTTCCATTGCTCGATCGGGCGGTCATAGCCGATGGCTTCCACCTGCGGCGGCAAGGCGTGCTTCAGCGCTGCGCCGGCCGGCTGCGACGGGTCCAGCAGCAGGCGCCGCACACCGGCCTGCGCGAGCCTGTCCGCGAGCAGCGCGGGCCAGGCCGAAGCGGTCGCGCGCCAGACCTCGGCGTGCGAGGCCTCCAGTGCGGCCTGCATCGATGCAACGCGAGCCTCGAATCCATCTGCAATGGGTGCGCATCCGGCGTAGTGCGCGTCGATGCGGCCATCGATCTCCGTCGTGGTCGTGGCACTGGTTGCCGGCGCGGCGGCACGCAGCCGGCCCAGCATGCGTTCGCGTGCGGTGAGTGCGGTCATGCTGCCCCTCCGGTGCGGCGCCACAGGAAGCTGGCCAGGTGCTCGACCTCCAGCGGCGCGCCGTCATGCGCGGCGGTGTGGCCAATATTGAGCAGGCAGCCGCAATCGGCGGACACCAGCCGGTTGCAGCCCGTGGCGCAGGCGGAGGCGACCTTGTCGCGCACCATCGCGCCGGAGATATCCGGATGCTTGAGCGAGAACGTGCCGCCAAAGCCGCAGCACTCGGATTCGCGTTCATGTTCCACGCGCGTCACGCCGGGCAAGGCATCGACCACTGCCACGCCATGGGCGCGCGTACCCATTTCTCGACGGGCGCCGCACGAGGTATGCAGCACGATTCGCTCGGCCTGGCCGCCCGGCAGCGCGTGGCTGAAGTCGACCTTGAGCACGTGCAGCAGGAATTCGGTGAGTTCGTAGATGCGCTCGGCCAGCGCGCGGGCCTTGGGCCCGGCGATGGGGTCATCGGCAAACAGCTGCGGCCAGTGGTGCCGCATCATGCCGGCGCAGGAGCCGGATGGGACGATGACCGGCCACGGCTCGCCGAACAGGTCCAGCTGCGCGCGCGCGACGTCGCGGGCCTGGTCGGGATTGCCGCTGCTGTAGGCCGGTTGCCCGCAGCAGCTCTGCGCGCGCGGAAAATGCACGGTCAGCCCTTCGCGTTCCAGCAGCCGCACGGCATCGAGGCCGGCCTGTGGCACGAACAGGTCGACCAGGCAGGTCGCAAACAGGTAGACCTGCGTGGGGGCAGCGGTGGGGTATTGCCTGTCCTTCATGTCTCGCTCCATACGCGCTGGCATCGCACGTTCGGGGGCATAATTCCCGCTTCCGCGCTACAGTACAAATTGGTTGGACCACTTTGCGCCGGGATCACATCGGCCAGCGCGGGCGGTCGGGCAACGTCAGGAAGGGAAAGAGAGATGGCAACCGGGACGCATGGAGGCGGGCGCGGACGCGTCGAAGCGGTAATGCGGCGCATGGAGACGGCATTGCTCGACGGCAGCTGGCCCGCGGGCGCACGGCTGCCGGCCGAGCGCGTACTGGCCGAGCAATACGACGTGGCGCGCAACACCGTACGTGAAGCCATCCAGCGCCTGGCCGCGCGCGGGCTGCTGCAAAGCCGGCGCGGCGCGGGCGTCTACGTGACCGACCAGCTGCGCTCAGGCATCGCCTCGCCGTGGGGCCAGCTCGTGGCCGACCATCCGGCGCTGCGCGACGACATCCTGGAATTCCGCCGCGTGCTCGAAGGCGCCACCGCCTACTTCGCCGCGCTGCGCGGCGACGATGAAGACCGCGAACGCATCCGCGGCCTGATGGCGGAACTTGAACGCGCTCGCCTGGTGGACGACAAGCAGGCCGAGGCCGAGGCCGACACGCGCCTGCACGACGCCATTGCGCAGGCGTCGCACAACACCATGTTCCTGCACCTGCATACCAGCGTCATCAGCATGCTGCGCGAGCACATCACCATCAGCGGCACCGGCCTGCGCGAAGAGGGCGAGGCCATGTCCGCGCTGCTGCTGCTGCAGCACCGCACGGTGTGCGATGCCATCTGCGCGCGCCGCCCGGAAGAGGCGCGCACGGCGATGCAGACGCATATCGATTTTGTGCGGACGTGGGTGGAAAACGGAGGCGGGGCGGACAAGAGCGTGGACTAGTTTTAGTTCTGCCGCCGGGTGCGGGACCGCACGTCCCGGCCACGCCTCACACCAGCCCGGCGAGGGTCAGCTCGCGCTTCAGGTAGGCATAGAAGATCGGCCCCGCAATGACGCCCGGAATGCCGTACAGCGTTTCCATCAGCAGCATCACGATCAGCAACTCCCACGCGGCCGCCTGGATGCGCGCGCCGATGATGCGCGCGTTCAGGAAATACTCGAGCTTGTGGATCACCACCAGGAAGAACAGCGACGCCACCGCGATCGGCAGCGATACCGACAGCGACGCCACCACGATGGCCGTGTTCGAAATCAGGTTGCCCAGCACCGGCAGCAGCCCGGCCACGAAGGTAATGACCACCAGCGTCTTCGACAACGGCAGGTGCACATCGAACAAATGCAGCACCACCAGCAGGTAGGTGGCTGTCAGCAACGTATTGATGATCGAGATCTGGATCTGCGCGAAGATGAACTGCGCAAACGCCTGCTGCAGCGCCCGCGCGCGCGCGACCAGCGCCGTCGCCAGCGGCCGGCGGTTGGGTCGCGACACCGCGCGGTAGAGCGCCACCATGGCGCCGATGACCATGCCGATGATGATATGCAGCAGCGTGCGCAGGACCTCGGCCCCAAGCTTCTGCGCCATCTGCGCGTGTTCGCGCAGCCAGTGGATCATGGTGTTGGCGAGCTCCTCGACGGTGCTCGGCAGGGCGCCGCTCACCCAGTCGGGCAACTGGCCGCGCGACTGGTCAATGATGTCGGCAATGTGGTTCAGCAAGGTGTCCAGCGTGCCCTCGCCGCTGACGAAGCGCACCAGGGCCCAGACCCCGAGCGAAAGCGCCAGCAGGATCACGATGGACAGGATCGCCACCGCCAGCGCGTCGTGCCGCTGGTTCAGGCGCTTCAGGCGCGGGGCCAGCACGTCGACCAGCGAGTACAGCAGCAGGCCGGAAAGCAGGGCCGCGACCAGGTTGGCCTGCAGCACCGTCCACAGCGCCAGGGCGGTGAGCAGGTAAGAGGCGCCGACCACGGTGAACCAGGCTGCGGGGAGCAGGCGCGGGGTGGAAGGCGGGGGTTGATGATCCATCTGACTCTCCGGCGTAGGGGCTGCCCCGGCGGCATCTGGACGTGCCGGATGCACGATGCTGTCGACGGCAGCGCTGGAGGTCGATTTTCAGGGCTGGATTGAGACTAGGCAAGCACCTCGAAGCCCGTCACCTGGCGGACGATCATGCAAGTCACTGGAAAGGCGCGCGCCTGCCCCACGTTTTATCGCTTGATGGCACGGAAGCCGATCTCCTAGCATAGAGTCGCCAGCCATTCGACGCGCAAGGCGGAGTACCTGACATGACGGTTACGCATCAAGGGACGGCCGCGAAGACTCAGGAGGTGAAGGCTATGTCTTCCACAAGAATTGAGATGTACGACCACGACGGCGATGGAGTCCTGACCATTCGGGACGATGGCGCCGAATTTTCAGGGGCCACGCTCGACCTTTCGAATCTGTTCGGCGAAGACGTGGTGGCGGAGCTTGACAAGCACCAGTTGCTCGAATGGTGCGAGACGGTCGCGGCCCATCTCCGTAGTCAGGGCGTGACGCCAAGTACAGCCGCGCCAGACAGGTGTGCTGGAAAAACCAGTCAGAGCCGGACGAAGAAGGAACCCGGCGTCGAGGAACTCTTGCAGTCGACGCCTCCGGCATAGGGTTGCAGGCCGCCGCGCCCATCTGAACGCGGGAGGCCGGCGAAACATTGATACCCGGTGAATGAAGGTTTCCGGTCTTGGTGTGCGAGCCCCAGCGACATCGCGCGGGCTCGCACAGGAAGAATCCTGTCCCACTGTTTCGCGGATACTCACTCCTCCTGGAACGCCTCCTCCCGCTTCGCCATCATGTTGTGATGTATTTGGCTTTGGCTTTGGCTTTGGCTTTGGCTTTGGCTTGGGGTTATCTCCAAGAATTTCCATGGCATGTGCGGGGCTCGGCAAATGCATCATGTCGTGATGTATTCATGTAATCCAATGTCTGGTTCTTGCTGGCTGCGCTTGCGATCTGGTTCAGGCCGGTCCGGCGCCTTCGTCGGGCCGCGGTCGAAGATGTCGCCAATGACCGGTAAAATCCGAAAAAAACAATGGGTTGCAGCCTGGAGACGGTCAATGGTTCGCTTGCTGATGTTGTTGTTGGGGGTGGATTACCTGCGCTCGCGCTGGAAAGCACTGGCATGGGCCGGTGCCGTCAGCATGGTGGTTGGCACCGTGCTGTTCATCGATGCCCTCGACGGCAAACTGGATTTCCCGATCGCGCCGTTTGCCTGGCTGCTGCTGCTCGAAGGCCTGGCCACGCTGGCGGTGGCGTCGACGGGGATGGGCGGCCAGCGCACGCTGCGCTACGTGAAGGGCACGGCATTCAGCGTCGCCGCCGTTCTCGTGCTGGCCGGCCATCAGCATGGCCACATGATCCTGTCGCTGATCTTCGGCGTGCTGTTCCTGGCCGATGGCCTGCTACAGGTGGTGTCCGCGCGCGTGGTGCGTTTTCGCACCTGGCGGATCGCCATGGCGGGCGGCATGGCCGAGATCGCGCTGGGGATCTTCTTTATCCAGCCGTACCCGACGCATTACGTGGGCACCGTGCCGTACTGCCTGGGACTCGGCCTGATCTTCGGTGGCTGGAACATGCTGTTGCTCGGGTCGCGCGTGCGGCGGCTGGCAGGCAACCCGGGCGTCACTGACCATGCGGAATCCGCCACCGCTGCACCGGACGCCGGCGCGCGCCGGCTGACTACCTGGGATGGCCCGCCCGCGAACGGCGAGCGTGCGCTGACCGTGCATGTCTGGACGCCGGTCGGCACCGCAAAGTCCGAGGCGCGCCGGCAACCGATCATCGATCGCTATATCGCGGCGGTGGATCGCGATGGCGTGATCTCCACCGGCCACGCCGCGATGGAATCGCCCGAGGGCATCTACATCAGCCTTTATCCCGCGGTCGAGATCGACCGCTCGCCCGACGATTTCGCGAGGCTGCTGCGCGCCACGCGCGAGAACGACGTGCCCGGCATGTTCCAGCCGGACTATCCGACCGAGTCGCAGGCATGGTGTCCCTCGACCGTGCAGGTCCGCATCCGCAACTACGATGCGCGCCGCCTGCGCGCGTTCTGGGATGCGTACCGTCAGAACACCACCTACAACCTCACGCATCGCAACTGTTCGAGCACGGTGGCGCGCGCCCTCGATGCCGCGCTGGAGGGCGCCGCAACGCGCGTCTGGGCGCGGCTCACTGGCTGGTGGCCACTATTTCGCCTGCTGCTGACACCGGAGCTGTGGGTGGCCGCACACCTGCGCAAGCGCGCCGCAACGATGGCATGGACGCCGGGGCTGACGCTCGACTATGCGCGGGCAATGAGCATGCTGGCGGACCCCAGGCCGTTCGCATGGGCGTCGGTGTTCCGTGGCAGAGGCCGGCACAGGGCTTCGCAGGAATCGGCGCGGGAGTCGCGCTAGCGAGCCGCGAGCGCGACCATGGCCTCGGATGTCCGCAACGCTCAAAGGCGATTCACAGTGAGTCACTGGCTACCGCGCTGGTCGCTCGCAACGATGCGCGTGGCGGAGCAACGCTACATTCTTGGAGATCGAGGGGAATTCCGGCATGGATGACATGATTACAGGACACGTCTTTATTGCCACGAGTCTTGACGGTTTTATCGCCCGGCCCGACGGGGATACCTGGCCGACTGACGGGTGCGTCCTTCTCACGGCAGGCAAGCCGTTCCCCTTGCACGCTTACTTCAAGCCCAGCGTGAACGGCAGCAGTAGCGCATTCACGAGCAGCAAGCCATAGGCGACCGTCATGGCTGCCGGGATGTTCGATCGCGGCCCGCCCTGTGCGCGCGCGGCACGGCGCGTCCACAGGAATCCCGCGCCCATGCCCAGGATGGCGAGCCCGGAAAACAGGCTCTCCATGGCCATCGCCGCCGGATTGCGTTTCCCCTGGCTGCTGTCGGTGTCTTGCGCGACGGCGGGGACAGCCGGCGGTTCGATGGCGGCGGCGGTCAGCTGCGTCGGCTGCGTCGGCTGCGTCATCTTCGTCGGGTCGGCCGGTTCTGGTCTGGCTTGCATGACAGGTGGCTCAGGCGGTGTCGCTTCCGCTTGCGCGGGCTGTGCCGGCGCAGCGTTCGCCGGCTCCTGAACAACGGGGTCTGGCGTCGCCGCAATCGCGGGGGGCGGGACGGCTGGCCGGACCGGCGCATGGCGCATGGCCTCCCGGTCCCGCCAGAATTTGGCAAACAGGCTTTCCAGGCAGCGTGCCGATTCGCAGGCATCACGCCGCACGCGCCATGCCGCAATGTCCGCGTCCTGGATGGTGCCCTTGTGCAGCATCCTCTGCTGCTCGGCGTAGAGGCGCTCGTAGCGCGCCGAGAGCGCGGAGGACTGGCAGATCAGGTGCCCCTGATGTGTGGGGGGAGGTCGTGAGTCGTCGTCGGCCAGCTTGCATCGCAGTCCCGCGCCATACGGGTCTTCGCAGTGAATCGAAGATCCCCCGCCCCGCGACTTGCATGCGATGTCGGAGGCCCATGCACCGGTGACAGCACCAAGGCTCATGGCGAAGCCGACGACCACGATCGTGGCCCGGCGCACGATGACCCTCTTCATTCTGATTCCCCTTCGAAACGGCCCGAGGTTCCAAGCTAGTCGATAGTCGGCGGGGTACCCAAGTTCGCGCTGAAGCGCGGGTGCGGTAGCGCACTTGGTACGGCGTCGGCGGGGAAAAATGCTTGCTGTCCTGCTCATGCGGGCAGAGCGTCGTGTCGGGCCGCGCAATCTCCACTTGGCAGCAAATGCAAACTCGGCGGTGCGCAATGCAAATCAGGCCGGCTGCGAAGACCCTATATTGGCCAGGAGCGAACCCACGGACGCGGATCGCCAACCATCCCGACGGAGGAAGACATTGACAGTGAGCGTTCTAAGAAGCATACAGACCGCCGCCTATGCACTGAGCGGCCAACACGCGGCCGCAAGAGCGAGGCATCTCGCGCGCGACATCCGTGCATTCATCAGCGAGGCCGGGGCGACTTCGAATGACGTGGACGGGGATGATCGGGTGAAAGCGAAAATCTGGCAGAGGACGCGTCGTTGCTCCGAGAAGGAGCTGCTGTTTCTCTATGCCGTGGACAAGGAGGTAGCGATGCTCTGCGAAAGCGTCGCGCGACAGCACCTCCAGATGGACATGCTATAGCCGCGCGCAGCCGCATTTCCGGGACTGATCAGCGACCGGGCCTGCCATCTCGTGCTACGATCCGCGCAAATGAAAAAGCCCATCTACTACACCTGCCAGAACCAGTCCTGCGGAGCCCGCTGGGAGTCCACCGAAGTGGTCGTCGCCAACGAGGGCCAGGGCCCACTGTTCCGCTGCCCGATCTGCGGCGCGCGCAATGCGCTGGCCGCCCGCGAAGAGAACGGCGTGACCGTCTATCGTCAACGTCGCACGACGGGCTCCTGACTGCCTGCTTGCCAGCGTCGAATCCCGATGGGATCGGCGCTCGGATATGGAAACAATTGCACCCGTTGCGAGGCAAAACTTGCAGGTGCGCCTTCGTGCTGCCTCCACGTCTCTTATGCCCACGCGCGCGATGCCCGGCCGCTCAGGCCGGATCGCCCAGGCTCACATCGCCTCGGCATGGATTTTGCGAACCACCGGGTACATCCGAGTGAAACGCATGTGCTATGCATAGCGAGGAGGTTCTCATGAACATAGTCTGGCTTGTTGGAGCGGTAGTGATCATCCTCGCCATCCTGAGCTTCTTTGGATTGCGATAGGGTCTTTTGGCCGGTGGCGGAGGCCTTCGAACGGCCTCCGCCCTTTATTTGGCATCGTTGTAGACCGTCGCCCGCGATACACCAAGATGTTGGGCGATGGTGTCCATGGATCGCCGCAGGTCCAGATAGCCCTCTTCCCTGAGCTTCTGCATGAGTGCCTTGCGTTGCTCGGTGCGCAGCGCTTGCGGTGTCGTGGCCAGGTTGACCGCGAACTTGTCGATGCGCTCGCGGATCGCCTCGGCGCTGGCCGGGTCCAGCGATTCCCTGGCCGCCTCGCCCTTCGTACCGGAAAACTGTTCAAGCAAGCTGGCGATGCCACGAAACATCGTCACGTCGACGTTCAGGCAAAGGGCGGCAAAGTAATGGCCCGCCGAATCCTTGATGCCGATGGATGTGCTCTTGGCGCGCCTGCCGTCCGAAAACTGGTTGGCGTAGTTCGCCAGGACCTGCGGATAGTTGTCATCGGCAATCCGGGCCAGACCAAGTTCCGTGGCGGGATCCCCCACATTGCGGCCGGACAGGTTGTTATGGATCGCAAGAATCGCGTGCCGCGGAGAACGCAGGTCGTGAACCACGACTTCGGTGAACGGCGCCAGCGTTTCTCCCAGTCCCGCAGCAATCTGCTTTACCTGTTCCAGTATCGCTTGCTGCTCGACCGTGAACTTCTGTTTGGCCATATCTATACATTTCATCCATTTTTGCACGCATTGTATCGGTTATAGGCGATGCGAAGGACGGGCGCTTGGTCCTGCCCCTGTCGTCTGCTATACCTCCAATGGTCGTCATGCCGGAGGTGACCATGCCGCTCATTTTCCGACCCGCACGTGCTGACGAACTGGCACGCGCCGAAGAACTGGTCACCCGCAGCATCAACGACCTGACCGTGCGCCACGGGTTCGGGCCGATCGCCACGACGCGGTCTCCGGAGTTCCAGGCGTTCTGCCTTCGCGACGACCCGCGCGGTGTGTGGGTGGCCGAGGAAGCGGACGAGATGGTCGGCTTTGCGCTGAGCTGGGTCTGCGGTCGGCTCTGGTTCCTGGCGGAACTGTTCGTCGCGCCCGGCCAGCAGGGACGGGGCATCGGCAATGCATTGCTGGAGCGCACCCTGGAGCAGGCTAGCCAGGCCGGTGCGACGGAAAGAAGCCTCATTACGTTCGCCTTCAATGTCGTGTCCCAGGCGCTGTATGTGCGGTACGGCTTGCTTCCGCGCGTGCCGATTCATTTGTGCAGCGCGGAGCGGGATGCCATGGCGCGCCATGCGCAAGGACCGGTGCTTCGCGCGACGCCGATCCAGGCCACCGCCCTCGATCTGGAAACGCTGCGGCAGATCGACATCGCGGTCCTGGGCGTTTCACGGGAAAAGCACCACCGGTACCTGCTTGACGTTCCCCAGATGGAAGGTGTCTTCTTCGAGGATGGAGGCGATCGCGTCGGCTATGCCTACGTTGCCGCCACGGGCCACATCGGCCCCATGGCCGTCATGCACGCGCCTGCGATGCCCGGCGCATTCCGTACCGCGCTGGCGATGGCCATCGCGGGAGATGCCAGGCAGATCTCCGTATTCGTTCCGGGGACGAGCGATGCCCTGGCGATTGCGACCGGCCTGGGGATGCGATTCGCGCTGCCAATGGTGCTGATGGCTACGCACGACTGCGGCGACTGGACCCGTTATGTCCCGCGCAATCCGGGCTTCATGTGAGGCCACACGGCCTGCGCCGGGGCAGGCCTGCGCGGCGCGGCACGGTTCAGAAAATGTCTTCCACGTGGTCCTGTTGCGAGCGAATATCTTCCGGACTGAGAACGATATAGCCGAGGGACCTCAGTAGCTGCACGGCTTCCAGTTCGGCATCGAGATACACCGGCCGTTCAGGCCGTCGCAAGCGCGGCACGGCCAGTTGCGGGAAGGTCGGATGGGCGTTCGACGCGACATGGCTCTCGAGGCGCCTGGCCGTATGGACGCGGTAGTGCTCCAGGTCGCTTTTCCAGCAGACGTCCGCGGCGGCATTGAACCTGGCGGTGCAAAGGCGCAATCGCTTCAGCGCGGTCAGCCAGCGCACGAAGGCGTCGCGATCCGATGGCTCGTAACCCTTCAGCAAGACGTCGATATGGTCCAGCACCGTGTCTCCTGCGGCGGCCTGATCGTCTTCCAGCAGGGAGAGCTCGAGCGCCGCGCGCTGGTACCCGTCCTGGTCGTAGAGTGCGCATTCGCTGGCCAGCACGCCTTCATGCAGCAGCTCGCACAGCAGGGCCCATGTCCTTGGATTCTTGTCGAGCCTGCCTTCGAGCGTGGGATCGAGCTGGCCAAGAATTTCGGGGATGGGGCGATCCGCATTCGACTGGATGGCCTGGACAAAGGCCGCCGCGTTCTCCGATGGCCTGTCACCGCGTGCAAGCCGCTGCGCGGACGCGTCCTTGAGTTCGCGGATTTCCGCCGCGGTATCAACCGCTTGCTTCCATGCATAGGTTTCGAGGTTCGCCGACAGCTTGCGCGCCGGCCTGGCCAGTTGCCCGGCCAGCGTCTGGACCACGCTTACGCATAGCTTGCAGCGGCACTCCAGGCGGCCCGCGTGCAGAAAGCCGGCATACAGCCGTTCCTGGTGTCCGCAGTGCGCGCATTCGACAGAGAATCCGCCCTGCCGCGCCGGGCGCTGCATGGCGAGCAGGCCGTCGACCTGATACTGCGCCTGTCCGTCGCAGCAGGGACAAATCCATTGCAGCTTGTGCGCGCCGTCGCGCGGAGCCACCGCGCGGTCGAACTGGCGCTCGATGGCACTGCGCGGAATGCCCTGCGATCGTCCTAGCACGTCCGCGGAGTAGCGCCAATAGCAGTAGGAGTGCGCGGCGGCGGCCGCCTCCGGGCTCAGGCGCAGCAGCGCTGGCAACAGGCCGGCGCTGCGCCGGATGTCGTCCGCGTGCACATCGACCAGCGCTGCCCCGCCTGGCAACACAGCTTCCAGGGCGGCGCGGCTTTGCGCCAGGAATTCCGGCACGTGAACCCGCCGGATAAGGTCCTCGTTCTCGAGCCAGAAGAGGTGCCCGGGGAGGGTCTCCAGCGCCTCGACGCCGGCCCTGACTTCCGATATGCCCGGACAGGCAAGAAATGTAAAAGGCCTACTGAACAGGAAATTATCAGCCATGTATTTGACAGCGGTGTAAGCCGCCCACGAGCCTTCAATCACCCCGCTTGGGACCGATTCACCCCTAAACCTTGGCAAAGACGATCTCGGCGGACAACGCTCGTTTCGTGGCGCGGTCCGCTGTTGGGGACTTTCCCCTTCTTGTTTTTTGTGGGTATTTTGAATCTCGCACAGATTTGCACCTGTTGCAGAAACAGCATAGGCGATGCCGACGTATCTTTGCAAATCGGGGACGCCGGCCACGGTGCTGCGCGTAGCATCAGTGCGCCGTAGTTCGGAGTTGAAAAGCACAACGCTGCTGTGCCCCGAACGGATGATGTCGCGGCGCTACCTCTGCGCCAGGTTCTCCGAATCTCGCCGAGCCATGCCATCTCCGACCTCGGGGTTGGGTTCACCATCCCGGGTCGCAATCAATGCCTTCGGCGCCAGCGGAATCAGCGGCAGGATCAGCGCATACACCACGGTGGTTGCCATCACGCAGTAGGTGAATCCGTGCGTGGCGTCGCTGTTGTAGATCCATGAGCCCAGCAGATCGCCGGCGCGCGCCGAGAGCGCGAGAACGCCGTCCACCAGCATCATCAGCGTGCCTTGCAGGCCCGGCGGACAGGACCGGATCGCGAGATCGAAATACGCTGCGGTGGCGATGCCGCCCATCAGCCCAATTGGCGCCGCCAGGACAAGGGCGAGATCTGCCGAGTGGATGAATGCCAGCGGAATCATCTGCGGCACCGCGATGATCGTTCCCCACCACAGCAGCTTGCCCAGCGATACGCGCTTGCACAGGAAGCCATAGAGCAGAAAGGTTGGAACGAACGCGGCGGCGAAGATGCCGTTGTAGTAGGAATAGATCGAATCCGAGGCATGCAGCGTATTGGACAGGTGAAACTGCAGCGGGGTGGCGGAGCCGGGCGCAAAGTTCCACAGAAAGCAGATAAGCACCGCCGGATAGACCGCCTTATGACCGGCCAGTCGCCGGACATTGCCAACGAAATCCGTACTTCTGGCCAGCGGCTTGTCGTAGAGATGCCCGAACACGGACGCGGGTTTCCATCGTGCCAACACCGCTATCAGCAGGTTGAACGCCGCGACCAGGAAGAAGGCGTCCTTCGGGGCAAGATGATCGGACACATAGCCCGAAGCAAAGGCTCCCGCTACAACCGGCACGGAGCCGATCACGTTCCAGAGCGCGCTCAGGCGTCCCGACATCAGCTTCTCCTGGCCCACCAGGGCGATCAGCCCCTGATAGGCCGCGGCGACAAAGCGGGACGACGTCATAGCCAGCAGCATCCCGATGAGCAGCCCCGCGTATGAGAAGCCCGAGAACGCCATCCAGAGGCATGCCGCCGCGGTGGCCGGCGCGAACATCAGGAAGAAGCCGCGATCGCGCAGTCCCATCGGGTTCCATTGGTCGCGCGCCAGGCCAAAGGCGAAGGCAAGGTAGACGGGAATGCCGGTCAGCAGCCGGAATACCGAGATCTGCGTCGCCGTCGCGTGCAATGCGTTCTTGAGTATGTATGTCGTCTGTATGTCCACCAGCGCGCCGGCCGGCGTGGCCAGGTAGATGAACAGGGTCATCCAGCCGAAATACAGCAGGGTTTGGTTGCTGCCTTCAGAACCATTACGATCTTTACGACCGGCGTCTGCCTGCATGTTGCGGCTCCGGTTGCCGCCTGGGTAATGAGCCCGCAAGCCAGTCTCGCGCGGCTCGATCAGACAACGATAAAAGAATAGGCGGTGCACACGTTAGCGCTGGGCAAGAGACCGAACTTCCACCCTCGGCGAGGCGTTCTCGCCATATGGCGGCAATTCATGCCAGCCCGGGCGCTCGGATGTCCGTAGAGTGCGATGGCGTGCCGTCTTGAGATCGGACTAGCCAAGCCACGACAGCGCGTCGGCGAGCGACAGCACCGTGGTGCGCGAATCGAACGCCGTCGAAAACAGATGATCGTGCACGACCGGGTCGGGGTCGTAGCAGCAGTCCTTGACCGTAAGCAGGCGGAAGTCCGCATCGCTCGCGAAAGCCACCGACGACAGCACCACGCCGGTCGACGCAATCCCCGCCATGAGCAAGGTATCGATACCCTGGGCGGACAACCGCAACTGCAGGTCGGTGCCAAAGAACACGCTGGCACGATGTGCGATGATGACCGGTTCCGTGGCCTGCCGTCCGAGCTCCGGCGAGACCTGGTCGTCGACGAAAAGACCGAGCCGCTTGATCCCTTGCCCGTTCCGGTTCATCGGACTGATTTCCGGGTATCCCGGACTGAAGTGGATCTTCGCGAAATAGATGCTGACGCCGCTGGCCCGCGCGGCGTCGCACAGTTTGCGCGTATTGGCCAGCAGCGCGGGGGCGACCGATGGGAACAGCGCGAGGATGTCGGTCTGATAGTGCATGACCAGCAGAGCCGTTTTTGCGGGAACGATTGGCGACATGGGGCTTCGCGATGAAGGGGCGACGATCGACTCTATCACGCAGGCGCCGACCCACCCGGGCTAATGCAGGTGCCCAACTTATGTCCAGCGGAGCTTCACCTGCTCTGCCCTGGAAAAGTGTGCTTGGCAGGCCGCCGGCTACTGAGCCGCGCAGCAGCCGAAGGCGATGATGCGATATCGCTGGCAATGTCGGGCCACGGACAGTTTCGGGGCTCGTTCAATCATTGTCGGAGAGCCTGCAGACGGCCGCGCTCCACGCGGCAGGCAGCGGGGCAGACTCTGAAGCGAATACCCGTACGAAATTCTTCGCACGCTACGATCAATATTCGTCCGCTAGGACAAGTAAACGCGTTTCTTTGCCTACTTTCTTGTCGCTCGGACAAGAAAGTAGGTCGCCGGCTACGCCGGCGAAACAGCGGCATCTGCCAAGAGCGACGACTCGATCATAACCACGGAACGCCGCCCGGCTACGCCGGCGAAACAGCGACGCTTGCCAAGAGCGCCGCCCCGCAACTCGCCGAAGAACCATTTTTTTCCGCATGACCCCTGATTGCCCCTGCCTGCCCCGTCCGATTGGCGGCCCGGCGCCATTAGGCTGTCCGATTTCCCACGTAGAATCTGCCTCCGCCGCCATGTATCGGTGCAATGTCTTAACATTTCGGATGCACGTCGATCTTCTTACCCTTTACCTCCTGGCGATCGGGACGCTGCTCGCCAGTGCCGGCATGACGCTCTGGGAGCATCGCGCCAATCCCCGGCGCAGCAGGTCGTTGCGGATTCTGGCGGCAGGGTTTGCAACGCTCGCGCTGGGCTGCGCCGCCGTGCTGTGCCGGCGCGAATTGCCGGGCGCGCTGGGCGCGGCCCTCAGCAATCTCATCATCCTCAGTGGCTATCTGCTGGTTCTGGGCGGCGTGGCATCGTTGCGCGGCCGGCGGTATCGTGCCGCGCCGGCTGGCCTGCTCGTCCTGATGGCGCTGGTCTGGGCGGTTGCGGGATCGCGCTGGCAGGACGTCGTGTGGAACTACGTCTGTGCATTGCCGATCGCGCTCGTCAGCGCCATGACCGCCTGGGAGATGCTGCGCTGCGAGGCGATGAGGCGGCTGCCTGCGCGGATGATCGTCGTGGCGGTGGCCGGCGTCCATGCCGTGCTCTATGCCGGCCGCGCGTTCGCGCTGCCCTGGCTGGTCGTCGAGTACGGGCCGGCGATCCAGGCGATCGCGAGCAAGGCCACGGTCTACGAGGGCGTCCTGTACTCGGTGATCCTGCCGATGGCGCTGCTCAAGCTGATCCGCGAGGAAGCGCACGGCCAGCTCCTGCGTGAATCGCAAACCGACTACCTGACCCGTCTCGGCAATCGCCGGTGGTTCTTTGAAGAGGGCGCGCGCGTCATCGATGCCGGGGCAGGGCGCGGCGCGGTGTCCGTGCTTGCGTTCGACCTTGACCAGTTCAAGGCCATCAACGATCTCTATGGCCACCAGACTGGTGACAAGGTGCTGAAGTCCTTCGCCGAAACCGCGCGAACCGTAGTCGGACCCGACGCGATCCTGGCCCGGATCGGCGGCGAGGAATTCGCCGCGCTGCTGTCCGGCGACGATGCCCGCCGCGCCAGGACACTGGGCGAGGCCGTCGCCAGGCGCTTTGCCGAGGCGACGACCCGCCACGCCGACAATCCTGGCGTGGCGGCAACGGTCAGCATCGGCCTGGCGCAGTTCGAAGGCGAAGTGCCGGCGCTGGTCGACGGGCTCGCCGCGGCGGACCGGGCCTTGTATCGCGCGAAATCGCTGGGCGGCAACCGGCTCGAACTCGCGTAAGGCCAGAGGCGTCGCGCCCGCCGTCAGCGGCTCATGGAGCCCTCATGGAGCCCTCAGGGAGTCCTGCAGGCTGAGCAGGTTCTGTGGCGCCACGCGAATCAGTCCGCCGCGCGGGCTGTCGATATCCGCGATCAGCGCGAGCGAAAGCGCTACCGTCAGCGGCATGATCAGCAGCAGCCCGATCCGCGCGCGTGCGGTCCGCGCGCCGTAGCCCTGCATCACGCTGCTGAACACGGCGATGGCGATCATCAGTCCCCACGCCGCCACCGGAATGCGGTTTCGCCACGCGGCTTCCGCGTACCCCTGCGCGTTGATGACGTCGTTCATGCCGCCGACGGCCAGCGCGGTGATCGGGGTCGGCGTTTTCCGCGCGGCGTCGCGCACGACCTTCCACATCTCGTCCTCAAGCTGCGCCGTGGCGGTGCCGATCGCCTCCAGGCCCTGCCCGTCGTGAGCGCGGTAGTAGCGAATGCGCTGCTCCAGATAGCGGGCCAGCAGCGTCCGGGCCTTGTCGCCGCCTTCCGCGTCCATCAGGTCGGCCCGCAGGTATTCGGTGCCGATCGCGTTGGCCTCTTCTTCTTCCAGGTTTTTGCGCTGGTCGTAACGTCCCACCGCCATCGACAGGGTAAAGCCGATCAGCAGGGCCAGCAGCGTCAGCGTGGCGCCCTGGACGATGGTGAAGTCCTCGCGGTGATCGTCGGCGATCGGCCGGATGCGGCGCAGCACCAGCGACCCGACAGCCGTGGCCGAGGCAAGCAGGACCAGCAACAGGACAAAGAGGACGGCCGGATGTCGCAAGAGCTGGCTCATAAGCATCCACAAGGAGACGTGCAAGCGGATGGCGCCGGCCCCGCTGAGCGCGATGCCTCATGATCGGCGCATGCCAGGGGACGCAGGAACGGATCGACGCCCGCTACGGGTAAGCCATTCTATGGACAGTCGCCGCGGCTGATGCGATGCGTCGAAAAGTTTCAGCCGGCAGAAGAAACCGCTTAAGTCGTCGACGCCAGCCCGGGCGCCACCGTAAGGAAGGCCGCAGCCATGCACGGTGCGATGGGCTGGCGATGCGAGGCGCCAGGCAGAGAGGACTACAGGCCCGCCCGGGCGGCTTCGATGGCGGCGATGTCGATCTTGCGCATGGTCATCATCGCGTCGAAGGCGCGCTTGGCTGCGGCGCGGTCCGGGTCGGTATAGGCCGCGGTGAGCGCGCGCGGGGTGATCTGCCAGGACAGTCCCCAGCGGTCCTTGCACCAGCCGCAGTCGCTTTCCTGGCCGCCATTGCTGACGATGGCATTCCACAGGCGGTCGGTTTCGGCCTGGTCGTCCGTGGCGATCTGGAACGAGAAGGCTTCGGAGTGCTTGAAGTGCGGACCGCCGTTCAGGCCGATGCAGGGAATGCCGGCCACGGTGAATTCGACGGTCAGGACATCGCCCGCCCTGCCATCGGGATAGTCGCCCGGCGCGCGATGCACGGCGTGGACCGCGCTGTCAGGAAAGGTCTTGGCGTAGAAGTTGGCGGCTTCAAGGGCGCCGCCGTCAAACCAAAGACAGACCGTGTTCTTGCTGATCATTCCGAGTCTCCTTGAAAGGTCGAACAAAGGCATGTGTCGCCAATCACGGGCCTGCCGGATGTGACGGATGCCGGGGTGCGGTGCCTCCACTGTCTCACACTCTTGTGGCGCGGAGATGCCGGAACTTTTCACCCAGTGAAAATTCCACGCGTTTGATTGACGCCATTTCCGGCCGCTTCCTACCATGGGCGCCAGAGTTTCCGTCGATGAAACCTCTTCCAGCGCACATCGCGCCCAGGAGACAGCCGATGACTGCATTTCCGCGTCAGCCCATGCTGGCGGCCCTGCCGCTTCTCTGCGCCATGCTTGCCGCGCCGGCAAGCGCCGCCGAACCGTTCCCGACCAGGCCGATCCGGCTCGTGGTGCCGTTCACGCCGGGCGGTACCACCGACATCCTCGCGCGGCTGGTGGCGCAGAAGTCGGGCGAGGTGCTGGGGCAACCGGTCGTTGTCGACAACCGGCCCGGTGCCGGCGGCAATATTGGCGCCGAAGCCGTCGCGCGCAGCACGCCGGATGGCTATACGCTGCTGATGGGAACGCTGGGCACGCAGGTCACCAACCAGTTCATCTACGCGCGCATGCCCTATGACAGCGCGCACGATTTCACGCCCGTGACCCTGGTGGCCAATTCTCCGAACGTGCTGCTCGTGAACAGCACGCTGCAGGCCGGCTCCGTGAGCGAGCTGGTTGCGCTCGCGAAGAAGGAGCCGGGAAAGATCAACTACGCGTCGACCAGCACCGGCGGTTCGCCCCATCTCTCCGGCGAGCTGCTGAATGCGATGGCCGGCATCACCATGCAGCACGTGCCCTACAAAGGCGCGGCGCCCGCGATGACGGACCTGCTCGCGGGACAGGTCAACCTGATGTTCGACAACCTGCCCTCCGCGCTCGCGCAAATCCAGGCGGGCAAGGTGAAGGCGCTTGCCGTGACCAGCGTGAAGCGGGCATCGGTGCTGCCTGCCGTGCCGACCGTGCGCGAATCGGGACTGCCCGGCTACGAGGTGAACTCGTGGTTCGGCTTGCTGGCACCGGCCGGCACGCCGCCGGAGCGCGTGCGCCAGCTCCAGCAGGCCGTCGACAAGGTGCTGGCGATGCCCGACGTGCGCAAGCGCATCGAGCAGCTCGGCGCGGAGCCGGGCGGCGAAGGCTCCGCCGCGTTCGCCGCGCAGCTGAAGGCCGATACCGAGAAGTGGTCGCGCGTCATCAAGACCGCCGGCATCAAGGCGCAATGATGGGCGCATCCGCATTGCATTCCCCTCGGCAACTCCAACCCTTGACGTCATGACCCAGAAGACAACGCTTCGCATCGGTTCCGGATCGGGCTGGTGGGGCGACCGCGTGGAACCCGCGGAGCGCTCCGCGCGGCTTGGCAAGCTCGACTACCTCTGCTTCGAGACCATGGCCGAGGCGACCGTATCGGCCGCGCAGGTGCGCAAGCGGCGCGATCCGTCGTTCGGCGGCTACGACAGCTATCTCGACGAACGCATGCGCGCCGTGCTGCCCCATTGCATCGCGAACGGCACGTGCATCATCAGCAACCAGGGCTGGATCAATCCGCTCGGTGCTGCACGGCGCGTGGCCGAGCTGTGCCGGGAACTCGGGCTGCCGGACGTGAAGATCGCCGCCGTGACCACGACCGATCTCACCGGCAGCATCTGCGAACTCGATCTCGCCTTGCTGGAAAGCGGCGAGCACGTGTCGACGCTGCGTGAAACGCTGATCAGCGCGGAACCCTACGAGGGCGTCGGCCCTATCGTCGAAGCGCTGCGTGCGGGCGCCCAGATCGTGATCACGGGCCGCGTCGCCGATCCGTCGCTGTTCCTGGCGCCGATGATCCACGAATTCGGCTGGCAGGCCGACGATGTCGCGCGCCTGGCGCGCGGCAGCGCCATCGGCCACCTGCTCGAATGCGGGGCGCAGGTGACGGGCGGCTACTTTGGCGACCCGGGCTACAAGGACGTGCCCGAGCCGTGGAACCTGGCGTTCCCGATCGCCGAGGTGGAATCCGACGGCAGCGCCGTGATCTCGAAAGTGCCGGACAGCGGCGGCCGCATCGACCTGCAGACCGTCAAGGAGCAGATGTTCTATGAAGTCCACGATCCGCGCCGCTATATCACGCCGGATGTAATCGTCGACTTCTCGACCGCCGTGCTGGAGCAGGTGGGCCCGGACCGCGTGCGCATCAGCGGCGTGAGTGGACTGCCGCGCACCGATACGCTCAAGGTCTCGCTGGGCTGCACGGAAGGCCATATCGGCGAAGACATGTTCTTCTATGCCGGCCCGGGCTGCCTGGAAAAGGCGAAGCTGGCAAAGCGCATCCTGGAGCAACGCTTCGCCATGGCGGCCTTGCAGGCCGACGAACTGCGCATCGATTTCCTGGGCGTCAATGCCGTGCATGGTGCGGCGTCCCCCGAGCCCGCCTGCGAGCCCAACGAGATCGCGGTGCGCGTGGCGGCTCGCACGCGCACGCGTGAAGAAGCGGCCAAGGTCGGCCGCGAGATCGACAGCATGGCCGTGTGCGGACTGGCCTCGACCGGCAAGCGCGTGCCCCACCAGGACCGCACGCGCGGGATCATCGGCGTGTGGTCGGCACTGGTGCCGCGCGCGCTGGTCCGGTCGCAGGTCCAGTTCCTCTGATGGTCCAAACCGAACCGGGAGACGTCATCATGCGCGTACCGCTGCGCCGCCTCGCCCACAGCCGTTCCGGCGACAAGGGCAATACTTCGAACACGGCCGTCATTGCCTATGCGCCGGAGTTCTATCCGCATATCAAGCAGCAGCTCACGGCGGACGCCTTCAAGGCGCACTACGGCACGCTGATCACCGGACCGGTCACGCGCTACGACGTGGACGGCCTGCAGGTGCTCAATTTCGTCGCCGAAGGGGCGCTGGGCGGCGGCGTATCGCGCAGCCTGGCCATCGACAACTACGGCAAGGCGCTCGCCAGTGCCGTGCTGCGCTTCGAGGTGGAGATTCCGGACACGCTGGCATCGCTGCTGCGCGGTCCACGCTGAGCGCCAGCGGACACCACGACGCGCGTCCACGCGCCGGTGATGCGGCGCGCTTCCTGCCGGAGCTGGCGCGCCATGGCGGCTTCGCGGCTACGGATGCGGCCGCTCAGCGCCGCCACGCTGAGCGCGCCGATGGGCCGCCCTTCGTAGTCGAGGATCGGCACGGCGATGCCGCCCATGCCGTCCACCACCCAATCCAGGAACAGCACATAGCCGCGCGCGCGTGCCGCGTCGGCCTCGGCGGCGATCGATGGCGCGTCGAGCCGGGGATAGCTTTCGAGCTTGCGCGCGGTCTGCTGCAGGCGCCGCGCGCGCTCGGCCGGCGGCAGCCACGCCAGCACCGCCAGGCTGCCTGCGCCGACACCGAGCGGGCGGCGCGTGCCGACCGTCACGTAGTTCGCATGAACTGGGAAGGTGCCGGTGACGAGATCCGAACAGACCGCCTCGCCCCGGCTGGCCTCGGTCAGCACCGCGGTGTCTTCGAACGTCTCCTGCAGCCGCTGCAAGGCCGGATGCGCCAGCTGGCGCAGGTCGACACGGCGCTGCCCGACGTCGGCCAGCTGGAATACCTCGGGGCCGATGCCATAGCGCCGCTTGTCATCGCGCGTGGCGAAGCCCTCCTGCACCAGCATGTCGAGCAGGCGCGACGTGGTGGCGGGGTCGAGGCCGGTGGCGCGCGCCACGTCGCTCATGCGGCGCACTTCGGGGTCGGATAGCGCGCGCAGCACCGCAAGCGCGCGCTGCACGGGGGAGGGGCGCGACGTCATGGCGCGGCGCCTAGCCGAGGGTCCGGTCAGCCATGCCTGGACGCCCCAAGCGTGTCGCGCTTGATCTTCTTCGCGAGCGACCACTTGTGGACTTCGGTCGGGCCGTCGTAGATCCGGAACGCGCGCAGTTCGCGGAACGCCTGTTCGACGATGGTGTCGCGCGACACGCCGTTGCCGCCCAGGATCTGCACGCAGCGGTCCGCGACGCGGAACAGGGCTTCGGACACGGCCACCTTGGCCATCGAGCTTTCAGTGGTGCCAGCCGATCCCGTGTCGAGCACGCCGGCGCACCAGTCGATCATCAGCGCCGCCTGCTGCAGGTCGATCAGGTTTTCGGCCAGCATGAAGCCAACGCCCTCATGGTCGATCAGCAGCTTGCCGAAGGCCTTGCGCGTGGTGGCGTAGGCCCGCGCGATCTCGTCCGCGCGCGCGACCGTACCGAACCAGCGCATGCAATGCGACAGCCGCGCCGGCGACAACCGTACCTGCGCATAGCGGAAGCCTTCGTTGGCTTCGCCCAGCACCTGGTCCGCCGGCACGCGCAGGTTGTCGATCACCACCAGCGCATGGCCGCCCGGCATCGAGCTGTCGATGGTGTCGATCACGCGCTCGGTGCGGATGGCGGAGTGGGGCAGGTCGACCAGGAACATGGTGGCCTGCGCGCGCTCGCCGTCGCCGGTCCGCGCCATCACGATGCCGACTTTCGCGCCCTCGGCGCCGGTGATGAACTTCTTGCGGCCGTTGATGACCCAGTCGTCGCCGTCGCGAACGGCGGTGGTGCTCAGCATCGACGGGTCCGACCCCGCGCCGCCGTCTTCGGCGGGCTCGGTCATGAAGAACGCGGAGCGCGCGTCGCCGCGCACGAGCGGCTCAAGAAAGCTTGCCTTTTGCGCGGCGGATGCCACCTTGCCGAGCAGGAACATATTGCCCTCGTCGGGCGCCATGGTATTGACGGCGACGGGTCCGAGCGGCGACAGGCCCGAGCGCTTGAGCACGGCGGCGGTTTCGCGCTGGTCCAGGTGGCTGCCATCGGCAAGGATGTGCGGCGTCATGACGCCTGCTGCGCGCGCCTTCGCGCGCAGCTCCTCGACCAGTTCGGCGGTGGGGCCGTGCGCGGTGCAGCGCGGATCTTGTTCGTACGGGGCCACGACATCGCGCACGAAGCGCTCGACGCGGTCAGCGATCTGCTCGCTGCGTTCGGTAGGACAGGGGGTGAACATGGTTGCGTTTCCCTCAGAGGGTATTGACCAGGTGGCCGCCGTCGACGGCCAGCACGGCGCCCGTCATATAGCGCGAGGCATCGGAGGCGAGCAGCAGCAGCGGCCCGTCGAGATCTTCGAGCTGTCCCAGGCGGCGCTGCGGAATGCGTTGGATCAGCGCCTTGCCGGCATCGGTCTGCCAGAAGTCGCGGTTGAGTTCGGTGTCGATGTAGCCGGGGGCGATGGCGTTCACGCGAATGCCGTGGCGCGCCCATTCCAGCGCGAGGGTCTTGGTCAGTTGCACGACGCCGGCCTTGGATACGGCATAGGACACCACGCCGCCCGCCTGCCGCAGCCCGAGGATCGACGCCACGTTGATGACGCTGCCGCCACCGCGTGCGCGCATGCCGGGGGCCAGGGCCTGCGCCAGGAAGAACATGCCCTTGAGATTGGTGTCCATCACGCTATCCCAGTCTGCCTCGGCATGCGTGAGGGCAGGTCCCTCGCGAACCAGGCCGGCGTTGTTGACGAGGATGTCGATGGGCCCGGCGTTTTCCACCAGCGCCGCGCGCGATGCGGCACTCGTCACATCCAGCGCCATGCATTGCGCGCGTCCGTACTGTTCCAACTGCTTCGCGACCGATTGCAGCGCGTCGATGCGCCGTGCGGCCAGCACCACTTCCGCGCCATGTGCGGCGAGCCGCTGCGCAAAGTGCGCCCCCAGCCCGCTGGATGCCCCGGTAACCAGCACCCGCTTGCCGGCAAGGCCGAGCAACGTCTCTCCCATCAAGGTCTCCGTTTGTTTGCATGACAGGACCGGATTGTAGGATGATTTCATCCTATGTCAACGGCTTCGGACATTGATGCCCGGCCAATCCATTAGAATCGCGCCCGTGCCAAGAACGACCTTTTTCTCTCCTGATATGTCCAGCGAAACGCTCGTTGCGTCCGGCCCGGCGGGCCGCAGCGCTTCCGACACTGTGTTCTTCGGCATCGTGAATGGCCTGGAGTTGGGGGGCTTTGCGCCTGGCCAGCGGCTGGTGGAAACCGATCTGGTGGCGAATTTCGGCGTGGGCCGCAATTCGGTGCGCGAGGCGCTGCAGCGGTTGGCGGCCGAAGGCATCGTCGACCTCCCGCGCCATCGCGGCGCCATCATCCGACGATTGAGCCTGCAGGAAACTCTGGACGTGCTGGATGTCGCGGAACGCATGACTGGTTTGCTCGCGCGCGCGGCCACGCGTGGCTGTGGGAATCGCCAACAGGTGCAGGCGTTGCGGGCTTCGGTACAGGGGCTGGTCGCGGCGGAAAAGGCTCATGACGTGGAGGCCTTTTCCGGTAGCCGGCGGCTCTTTTACCGCACGCTGCTGGAGATGGGCGACAACCGTGAATTGCGGCGACTCTTTCCAACCATCCACATGCCGATCGTGCACGCGCAGCACCGGCTCGCTTCGTTGCCACGGATGCGGCTGGATGACTATCGGCGTATTGCAACGGCAGTCCTTTCGGGCGACCCTGACGCGGCAGAGGCGGCCGGGGCGGCGCATGTGCAGAACGTGAGGGGAGCGATTTTGGGGAGGGAAACGGGTGGGGTTTGACGGGGTGTGTTCGTGCTTGGCGGACGCCGCTGTTTCGCAGGCGTAGCCTGCGAGTCACTTTTTGTCCGAGCGACAAAAAGTAACCAAAAAACGCGTTGACTTGCCCTAACGGGCGAATATTGATCGTAGCGTGCGAAGAATTTCGTACGGGTATTCGCTTCAGAGTCTGCCCCGCTGCCTGCCGCGTGGAGCGCGTCCGTGTGCAGGCTCTCCAACAATGATTGAACCAGCCCCGAACCTGTCCGTGGCTCGACACTGCCCGCGATATCGCATCATCGCCTTCGGCTGCTGCGCGGCTCAGTAGTCGGTTGGTCGGGGGCATCAACGGCGCTGGTGCCGGTGCTTCTCGGCTACGCCGGCGAGAAACGTCAGCGCCCGCCAAACAGAACCATTTACCTTCGATGAGTTATGGGCAACACCCATGCCCTCCAGCATACTGACCCCGCATTCATAAAAGCGGCCACGTGCACGCGCTTGGGCAAGCGCAAGAAACAAGCGCCGCAATTTCAGCCATCCGACGGCAGCCGGTACGAAGGCAGTGTGAACCGCGCCGCCGTGCGTTTCTGCGGGGAGGTGGGATATGTTTGCCGGATTCCAGGCATTGCCGGGCACCATCGTGCCATTCCAGTACGACATGCTCCTGGTGGGACTGTCTTTCCTGATCTCGGTGTGCGGCGCCTACGTCGGGCTGCGATGGTCGCGCCGCATGCGCGGGCGTGACGGGCGCGTCGATATCGACCGCCTGTTATGCGCCGCGGCCAGTATCGGCGGCGGCGCCGTATGGTCGATGCACTTTATCGGCATGGTTGCCTACCACACGCCAACCCATCGCGAATTCGACATGTTGCTGACCCTGCTGTCGCTGCTGGCGGTGATGCTGCCGGTCGGCGCAGGCCTTGTCATCGCCTCGCGCCCACAAGGCAACCGCACCGGCAATGCCATCAAGGGCGGCGTGCTGACCGGCCTCGGGGTCGTTGCCATGCACTACACCGGCATGGCGGCGATCCACTCGAATACGCTGTTCGACTGGAATCCCTTCATCGTCGGACTGTCCGTCCTGATCGCGGTCGTGGTCTCTGTGATCGGCCTGTGGCTGGCGACCACGGTAAAGAGCGGCCCGCTGCAATTCGGCGCCGCCATCGTGATCGGCCTCGCGGTTTGCGGCATGCACTATACGGGCATGTCGGCCGGCACCATGATCTGCACCAGCCCAACCTACTCGCCGGATCTCTTCGCGATCGAGGGCGGCAATGTCGGCTACGCTGTCTTCGCGATGACACTGGTCATGCTGATGGTGACCCTGCTGATCGAAGCCAGCCGCAGCGGCCGCATCGCGCGCGCGGCGGAGGCAAGGACACGCTGAACGCGCACGCTATGCTGCGGTGAAGGCCAGCGCCAACGCGTGCTCGCGCACGTCCGCTGGCCAAGCCGCGATCAGCTCCCCGACGCGCGCACGGTCATCCGCGAACAAGGCGCGCGTCGCTTCCTCAAAGCCCGGCAGGTCGCCGGCAATGGCCGTCATGAAGTGATACGCGCGCTCCTGCGCAACGCGGCGATGGTCGCGCTGCGCGTTGGCGCGCCGCGCCTCTTCCACCAGCTTGCGCAACGCCACCGAAGCACCGCCAGGCTGCTGCGCGAGCCAGTCCCAGTGGCGCGGCAGCAACGTGACCTCGCGCGCAACCACGCCAAGCTTCGGACGACCCCGGCCGCGAGGTTCGTTCTGCGCGGCTTCATCGTCGGCGTCTTCAACGCCAGTCGCCTCCGTGCCCACCGACGCGAAGCGCGCGACCACCTCTTCATCGGTGCCGCGCAGGTCGATATCGATGGAGCGTCCCGTCGCATTGTCGAACACCAGGACGGGCCCCGCCCCCCGAGCGGTCGCACGCCTGACCGCAAGCGCGACGGCGCCAAGCGGACCGGAGGCGATGCGACGATGTCCGTCGAAGGCGATATGGGACGAAAGCAGAGCGGCTGGGTGCATGGAGGGCTGCCGTAGGGGTGAAGGCGCCCAATTTATACCCGGATAAAATCATTGTCAATAATATCCGGGTAAAAATATCGCCACTTGCGCCCCCGGCCGCCTGACTACACGAGCGTGACGTCCGTAGCCCCCGACGCCACTTCGATCACCTGCACGCTGGCCGTGGCCGGTTGTGCGGGCGCCGTGGTGCCCTGGAGCGGCTTCATCACATGGAAGGCGCAACTGAGCTTCGCAGGGGTGAGCGTCACCAGCGCATAGCCTTCGGCGTTGGTCTCGACGTGCCGCAGCCACGGGTTGAAGGCGCGCAGCGTGGCATTGAGGGTGTTCACCACCGCGCCGCCCGCGTTGGTGTAGATCAGGTCGTGCAGCACCGCGAAGGCCTGGTCGTTGTCGACCAGCGCGCGCAGCCGGCTCAGCAGCGTGTTGCTCGACACCCCGGCCGTGACGAGGTCGACCATGACCGGAGCCGGGCTCGCGGCATCGTAGTCGTCCATCACCTGTCCGGCGAAGAACGCATGGATATCGCCGCTCAGCGTGACCACGTTGCGCACGCCGTGGGTCTTCAGGAACGCCATCAGGTTCTTGCGTTCGGCGTTGTAGCCGTCCCACTGGTCGGCATTGAGGAAGAGGCGGTCAAGCAGTTCGATCGGCGGCAGGCGCTTGTCGATGAATGGCTTGATGGTCGAGTCGAAGGTGGCGCTGCTGATGCCCACACGCGACGCCACGTTGCGCAACGCGGTGTACGCCAGTCCCGCCAGCGTGCCCGCTGCCCTGGCGCCGCGCAGGTCGCTGGCCAGCGCGGCGATCGCGTCGGCCACCACAGGGGCCAGCAAGCTGTTGAGTTGCGCGAGTTCCTTTGCGATCAGGTCGGCGAGCGCTTGCGGGATGTCCACCTGCATGCGCAGCATGGCCAGTTCGTTGCCCCACAGCTTCCACGTGGTGTTGGCGCCGCCGACGTGGTCCTGCCACCAGGCGCGCTGGGTGTCGCCCAGCATGCTCACCGGCGTCAGCGCATTGCCCGCGGCCGCGATCTTGTCGGCCTCGGCGGCGGCCAGCTTGTCGGCTCGCACAAACTGCCGGCTGCCGATGGCGCCCCCGGTCGACGCCTCCGGAATGATGTGGTCGGCACGGTAGAGGCGTTCGTCGGTCATCAACAGCGTGGCCAGGTTGCCGAACGTGAACGACCGGTAGATCTGGATGTTCTGGAACGAAGGATTGTTCAGGTCGATCGTGACATCGGCCGGCAGGAACTCGAACCACGCCTGGTTGGCGCTGCGCCGCCGTGCGGTGCGCGGTGTCGCGTCGTCGGTGGCGCTGTAGGTCTGGCGATCCTGCCAGCAGTTGTCGGAGAACTCGTGGTCGTCCCAGATGGCGATCACCGGGAAGGCTGCGTGCAGCGCCTGCAAACGCGTGTCGCTGCGATAGTTGCGGTACAGGTAGCGATAATCGGCGAGCGTGGTGGCATACACCGAGCCGTCCGGCAGCGCGGTGCCGTTCGGCAGTTGCAGGACGCCATGCCGGTCCTCGACGTTGCCGTTGCGCGAACCGCCGGGCACGGCCTCGTAGATGTAGTCGCCCACGTGGACGACGAAGTCCAGGTCCTGCTGGGCAAGCTCTTCCATGCCGGCCCAGTGGTTGACGTTCCAGTCCTGGCAGCAGATGAAGGCAAAGCGCAGTTGCGACAGCGGCGTGCCGGCGGGCGCGGCGGTGCGCGTGCGGCCGACCGTGCTGGCGCGGTCGCCGAGCAGGAAGCGGTAGTAGTACTGCGTCGACGGCGAGAGACCAGTGACCTTGTTGCGCAAGGTGTAGTCCCAGTCGGGCAGCGCGGGAAGCAGCTGATTGACGAGCAGCGTGCCGAAGTCCTGCTGCGCCGACACCTGGAGCCGCACCTGCACCGGACGCTGGCCGTTGCTGCCGTCCACGCGCGTCCAGACCACCACGCTGTCAGGCTTCGGGTCGCCCGAAGCGACGCCGTGCAGGAAGTTGAAGTTCTCGGGATTTCCCATGTCGGAGGGCTGTGGCTCCGAATCGCCGCCGCCGCCGCATGCGGCGAGTCCGCCCGCGGCTACGGAAACGGTCATGAAACTTCCCCACTTGAGGAACTGGCGGCGGTCCATGGCGCTTCTCCTTATGCTAATCCCGCATGGGTGGCATCTGGATACTAGGTATCGAACCGCACGGTCGCTGTCGGTGTCGGGCCGACATCGCTATAGGAGAAGGATGACGCCGGAACGGGGATGTCAGGATTGGCTCGCTTTGGCGCGCCACTACCGCAGCAATATCCTCGCATTCCGGACAGGCAGCCGGTTGCTTGCAAATCCGAACGACTATAGTAGCCATACCGGCACACGCCATCGCTCCGGGGAGCCCGCGTCCATGGCCTTTGTCCACACGGTTGGCCAGCACCGCCACGTCTTCGCCGACCTGCGTACCTTGCTGGCCAAAGCCAGCCCTGCCCGGTCCGGCGACTGCCTGGCCGGCATTGCCGCCGCGAGCGAGGAAGAGCGCATGGCGGCGCGCATGGCACTGGCCGCCGTGCCGCTGTCGCACTTCTTGTCCGAAGCGCTGGTCCCGTATGAGGTCGACGAGGTGACCCGCCTGATCCTCGACAGCCACGATGCCGGCGCCTTCGGCGAGATCGCCTCCCTCACGGTTGGCGACTTCCGCAACTGGCTGTTGCTGCACGAGACCGACAGCGCCACGCTCGCACGCGTGGCGCGCGGCATCACGCCGGAAATGGCCGCGGCGGTCAGCAAGCTCATGCGCAACCAGGACCTGGTCGCGGTCGCGCGCAAGTGCCGCGTGGTCACGCGCTTTCGCAGCACCGTCGGCTTGCCGGGCCGCCTGTCCGTGCGGCTGCAGCCCAACCATCCGACCGACGATCCCAAGGGCATTGCGGCGTCGATCATCGACGGGCTGATGTATGGCTGCGGCGATGCAACCATCGGCGTCAATCCGGCTTCGGACAACCTGGGCGCGATCGTATCCCTGCTGCGCATGATCGACGACCTGCGCTGCCGCTTTGATATCCCCACGCAGTCCTGCGTGCTCACGCATGTCACTCACACCCTGCGCGCCATGGAGCAGGGCGCGCCGGTGGACCTGGTGTTCCAGTCGGTGGCGGGCAGCGAGCACGCCAACGCCGCGTTCGGCATCAGCCTGTCGCTGCTGGCCGAGGCGCATGACGCCGCGCAGTCGCTGGCGCGCGGCACGGTGGGCAACAACGTGATGTACTTCGAGACCGGGCAGGGCAGCGCGCTGTCGGCCAACGCGCACCATGGCGTGGACCAGCAGACCATGGAAGCGCGCGCCTATGCGGTGGCGCGGCGATTCTCGCCGCTGCTGGTCAATACGGTGGTGGGCTTCATCGGCCCCGAGTACCTGTATGACGGCAAGCAGATCATCCGTGCCGGGCTCGAAGACCATTTCTGCGGCAAGCTGCTGGGCGTGCCGATGGGCTGCGACGTCTGCTACACCAACCATGCCGAGGCCGACCAGGACGACATGGACACGCTGCTGACGCTGTTCGGCGTGGCGGGCATCAACTTCATCATGGGCGTGCCGGGGGCCGACGACATCATGCTGAACTACCAGAGCACGTCGTTCCACGACGCACTGTACTTGCGCGAGGTACTGGGCCTGCGGCCCGCGCCGGAGTTCGAGGCCTGGCTGCAGCGCATGGGCATCGCCGATGGCAGCGGACGCCTGCTGGAGCCGGCCGATCGGCAGCCGCTGCTTGAACTGGCGCATTCGCTGTAGCCGACGCCATGACCCAACCACCGACCACTGTCACGCAACCCAACCCCTGGCAGCAATTGCGCCAGTTCACGCGCGCGCGCATTGCGCTCGGGCGCGCCGGGCACAGCCAGACCACCGATACCGTGCTGGCGTTCGGTCTGGCGCATGCGCAGGCACGCGATGCGGTGCACTTGCCGCTGGACCGTGCGGCCGTCGAAGCCGCGCTCGCGCAGGCCGGGTTTGCCAGCGTGCCGGTCCACAGCGCCGCGCCGGACCGCGCGCATTACCTGCGCCGCCCCGACCTGGGCCGCAGGCTCGATGAGGCCAGCCGCGCGCGGCTCGCCAAGGCGCATGCCGATCCGGTGCCGGATGTGGTCTTCGTGATTGCCGATGGCCTGTCCGCGCTGGCTGCACAGGGTCACGCGGTGCCGCTGCTGCGTGCCGTGCGCGAACGGCTGCCGCAGGCGTGGACCGTGGCGCCGGTCGTGATCGCCGAGCAAGCGCGCGTGGCGCTGGGCGATGAAGTGGGCGAGCTGACCGGCGCGCGCCAGGTCGTGATGCTGATCGGCGAACGCCCGGGGCTCAGTTCGCCCGACAGCCTGGGCCTCTACCTGACCTATGCGCCGCGCGTCGGCCGCACGGACGCGGAGCGCAACTGCATCTCCAACGTGCGCCCGGAAGGCTTGTCCTATGCGCAGGCGGCCGAGCGGCTGGTATTCCTGCTGCGCGGCGCGGCCGCGCTAGGTTGTTCCGGCGTGGCGCTCAAGGATGACAGCGCACCGGCGCTGCCGGGCGACGCTGGCGCAACGTCATGACACGGAGACCGATATGCAAGCCGATATCAACCTGCAGGCCTGGCTGGAATCGCATGCCGCCAATGGCGTGACGATGATCGCCGCCTATGTCAGCGCGGCCCGCGAGGCGGATCTGCAGTACGACATCCGGCTGCGCAGCAGCGGGCAGGGCAACTCGTCGGCCGTTGCGCAGAGTGGCACGGTGCACGTGCAGCGGAACCAGCCCAGCCAGGTGTCCTCCATGGCGGTCACGCCGGTGCCGGGCGGCAAGTGTGAAGTGGGGCTGACGCTGCGGGACGGGAACACGGTGGTGGCACGGTACACGCTTGACTGCAGCGCAAAGTAAAACGGCCGGCGCAGGGCCGGCCGTTGTCCGTCGCGAGGATCGCAGCTACATCATGCGCCGCGAGAAATGCCCCGGTTCGGCATCCGACATCAGGTTCGAGAACTGGTCCATGCTCATGTGCACCAGTTCCTGGTGGTCACCCGCCTCGAAATAGACGTCGGGGTGTTTCATCAGGCTGTCGTCGACATAGGTCTGCATGCCATACGCCATGGCCACGGGCGGGATCGCGCCGAGGTCGCAGTCCTTGAAGACCTCGCGAATTTCGTCTTCATGCGCCAGCACCAGCTTGCGGCCGGTCTGCTCGCACAGCGCAGCCATGTGCAGGTGATGGTTCGACGGGATCACGGCGGCGACATAGCCATTCTCGTCTTCCAGCAGCAAAGTCTTGGCCAGGCGGTCTCCGGGTACGTGCGCAGCCTCGGCAGTGGCCATGCTGCTGAGGGTGTAGGGATGGTGGACGATGTCGTACTGCGTATTCTTGCTGCTCATGCAGCTCGCCAGCGTGCTTGCCAGGGCCATGATTGCTCCTCTGGATGCGAAGGCCGGTCGCTCCCGGGCAACCGGCGGGGACAAGGGTTTTCCTTGTGTACCTACTATAGACGGTGAGGTCAGCCCTGGCGTGGCGCGGCGCTATCGTGCAGCCGCGGCCACACGGCCTGGAGTTCGGCTTTCAGGAAGGTCAGCAGGCAGCGCGTGGCCAGCGTCTGGTACCGGTTGGGCATGGTCAGCATATAGAGCTTGCTGCCGAACACGCTGATGCGATAGCCGTCCAGCAGCGAGGTGAGCGCGCCGCTGGCCAGTTCGTCGCCAATGGCGTAGATCGGGAACAGCCCGATGCCCAGCCCGGCCATTACGCCTTCCTTCAGGAACGCGAAGTTGTCGGAACTGAGCGTGGGCTCCAGCACGACCTGCTCGCGCGCGGCGCCGCCATGCGGAGGCGTACCCGATACCTTCAGCTTCTGGCCCACCGGCGACGCGCACACCACCGCATGCCCGCCCAGTTCCGCCAATACCTTCGGCGCCGGATGTGCCGCCAGGTAGGCCGGTGCGCCGCAGACCACCCAGTCGACTTCGCCGATCTCTGTCGCCACCACCGAATCGGGCGGCGTGGAGATGATGCGCAAGGCCACGTCGACGTCTTCCGACACCAGGTTATGCACGCGGTTGTCGAACACCACGTCGAGCAGGATGTCGGGATAGCGCTGCTTGAACTGCACCAGCAGCGGCGACAGCATGGTGTGGCCGAGGCCGGTCGGCACCGACAGGCGCACATGGCCCTGCATGCTCTTGCCCATATTGCTGATGAGCGCATTGGCCGCCGCGACCTCGCCCAGGATATTGCGGCCGTGCTCATAGAGCCCGGCGCCCACGGGCGTGGGTTCTACGTGGCGCGTGGTCCGCCGCAGCAACTGGACGCCCAGTTCTTCTTCCAGCGCCTTCAGGTGGTAGCTGACATTGGCCCGCGTCATCTTGAGCTTGCGCGCGGCGGCGCTGAGGTTGCCGGCATCGACGATGTCGACGAACAGGCGCAGGGCGTTGAGATCCATGGATGGGGGAAGAAGGCGGTTCGGAGTGCGGGCTGCCGGCGGCAGCATCCGCACCCGTAGTGTGCCACGCGCAGCCGGCGACACCTGCCGCCGGCACGGCGTTCAGTGCTCGTGATGGAGGTACCTGGCCTGGCGCGGCAGGCGCAGGCTGACCAGGAAGGCAACCACCATCATGGCGGTGACATACCAGTAGAACGCGGTCTCGTGACCGACGGACTTGAGTCCCAGCGCCACGTATTCGGCCGTGCCGCCAAACGCCGCGTTGGCAATCGCATAGGCCAGGCCGACGCCAAGCGCCCGCACTTCGGCCGGGAACATTTCCGCCTTCACGATGCCGCTGATCGACGTATAGAAGCTGACGATGGCCAGTGCCACGGCAATCAGCACGAACGCCAGTTCCGGGCTCGACACGGTGCGCAGCGCAGTCAGGATCGGCACCGTGGCCAGCGCGCCCAGCGCGCCGAACAACAGCATGTTGCTGCGGCGGCCGATGCGGTCGGACAACGCGCCGAACACGGGCTGCATGCACATGTACAGGAACAGGCAGCCGGTCATCACATAGCTGGCCGTCTTGATCGACATGCCGGCCGTGTTGACCAGGTACTTCTGCATATACGTGGTGAAGGTGTAGAAGATCAGCGAGCCGCCGGCGGTATAGCCCAGCACGGTGAAGAAGGCGGCCTTGTGGTTGCGGAAGATCTCCGCGACGCTGCCGGCTTCCTTGCTGCCGCGCGTGGCCGCGGACGAGGTCTCGTGCAGCGTGCGGCGCAGGAACAGCGCCACCACCGCGGTGATCGCGCCGACCACGAACGGAATGCGCCAGCCCCAGGCCTTGAGTTCCGCGTCATCGAGCAGCTGCTGCAGGATCACCACCACCAGCACCGCCAGCAACTGGCCGCCGATCAGCGTGACGTACTGGAACGACGAGAAGAACCCGCGCCGTCCGCGCAGCGCCACCTCGCTCATATAAGTGGCCGTGGTGCCGTACTCGCCGCCAACCGACAAGCCCTGGATCAGGCGTGCGAGCAGCAGCAGCGCCGGCGCCCAGTTGCCGATGCTGGCATAAGTCGGCAGGCCGGCAATCAGCAGCGAGCCGAAGCACATCATCAGCACCGAGATCAGCATGGAGTTCTTGCGCCCATGCCGGTCGGCAATGGTGCCGAACAGCCAGCCGCCGATCGGCCGCATCAGGAAGCCGGCCGCGAACACGCCCGCGGTGTTCAGCAGCTGCGCGGTGGGATCGGCCTTGGGAAAGAACGATGGCGCGAAGTAAATCGCGCAGAACGCGTAGACGTAGAAGTCGAACCATTCGACGAGGTTGCCTGACGAGGCGGCAACGATGGCGAACACGCGTTTGCGCACCTCTTCGGGCGTAGGCGCGGCGGCCTGGTTGGAGTCGGCTGTGAGATCGGTCATTTTTTGTCTTGGCAATCAGGGAGCGGCGATGCACGGGGGGCGCGGGCCGCGATCAGCAGGGCCGCAGGCTGGCTCGCGCCATTGGAACGCCGCCAGGTTCCGGAGTGGGGCGGCGAGGGGAGGATGGGCGTCTGCCCGTGCTGGCTGGCGTGAATCCACGCACACTGCGGCGCGTTGATGGATGACAGCCTACCGCGATCAGGGACCGCTGCACACCCCGGCATGGTGCAGCAGTCTATTGCGCTGCAACATTTGTTACGTGGCGACGGGGCTGGCGGCGGATTGTCCCGTACCTTGGACACACTGTCTCGCTGGTGCGTCTCTGCCCCAACATGCCGGACCGCTTGAAACACGCGTGACGGTGGACAATGATGAGCCTGAGCGTCCCCACTTCCATGCCGATGTCCCCTTCCTTGCGCAGATGGCTGTGCCTGATGCTGCTCGTGGCGAGCGAGCCATCGTGGGCCCAGGACCTGGTCGAATGCAGGCGCATCGACAAGGAGCAACTGGCGTCCGCCAGCACCGAGACGCTGCTGTTCCTGCGCTGCCGCGCGCGCCGCATTGCCTACGAGGCCCCGCGGCTCAAAGGCGTGTCGCAGCGCGCCAGGGACGACGTCATGTTCGCGTGCCTGGACCAGGCCGATGCGGTCGAGCATCAGTTGCGCGTGCGGCATGGCTATACGCGCGAGTCCCTGGCGCGCGAACACTGCGAATAGCAGCCGGGAAGGCTGCCGCCACTCAGCGGATAAAGTTCCCGAGCCCCTCGTGGTCGTAGTACTCCAGCCACACCCGGTCGCTGGCAAAAGCCGCGCGCGAGATCGTGCCCGGGGTCGCGTTCTCGTTGTGGAGCGTGAAGGTGAAGACATCGCCGTCCCAGTGCGTCAGCGGCAACACCAGCGGCCTGGCACCGAGCGTCATCACCAGCGCGCCGCCTTGCTCGGCGACCTGCAGCGGCCCGTAGTAGTCGTTGCGATAGGTGCCGGTATAGGCCGACAGCGCGCGCGCCGGCAAGGGGTTGGCTGGCGGCGGCTGTCCCACCAGCTGGCCCTCGGGCCGCAACAGCGGTGCCAGGCCATTGCCGAAGATCTCGCCCCAGTCGCGGCGGAAGGCGCCGTACTGGACCAGGTCCAGGAACTGCGCGTTGAGCGTTTCCGGGATGCCGATCGGGTACCCGTTGGTCAGCGTGACGATGGCCAGCTTCAGCGCCGGCAGCGCGGTGAAGCTGGTCGCCGCACCGACCGCAAAGGCGCCCGAATGGCTGTAGGAGGTCAGGCCCAGCTCCGTCGTGCCGATGTTGAAGCCGTAGCCGTAGTAGCCCGCCGGGCGGCCATTGGCGGGCGGCGTGCTTTGCATCTGCTGGTCCAGCGCGGGCGCCAGGGCCGCGGCATCGACGATGTTCTGGCCGGCATAGTTGCCTTTGGCCAGCAGCATGGCGAGCCATTTCGCCATGTCGTTGACCGAGGAACTGACCCCGCCCGCGGGCGATTGCGCATCCGGCATGGTGCCCATGCCTTGCACCCAGCTGTCGTTGACTTTCACGTGGCCCAGCGCCCGGTTGTCGCGCGCGGCAAAGTCGGCATAGCGCGAACTGGTGCGGGTCATGCCCAGCGGCTGGTAGATGGCCTGTTCCGACAGCGTGGCCCAGTCGACGCCGGCCGCGGTCGCCACCGCTTCGGCCGCGGCGGTCATGCCGAAGTTGGTGTACGCGTAGACCGCGCGCAGCGGGTTCAGCGGCAAAAAGCGCAGGCGCGTGAGCACCTCGCGGCGATCGTAGCCCATGTCTTCGAGCCGGTCGCCGGCATGGTCGGGCAGCCCGGATCGATGCGCATAGAAATCGCCAACGGTGACGGCTTGCGTGGTGTCGGCCTCCGACAGCGCGAACCAGGGCAATTGCTGGATGACGGGCGTGTCCCAGCGGATGCTGCCGCGCCCGACCTGCCGCGCCACCACGGTGGCGCCGATCGGCTTGGACACCGAGGCCAGCTGGAACACGGTATCGGCGTCGACCGGCGCGGGGTCGCTCACCAGCCGGCGGCCGAAGCCCCTGGCGTAGACGGTCTGGTTGCCGCGCACCACGGCGACGGCCATGCCGGGCACCCCGGAACTGGCCATCAGGTTGGCGGCCAGCGTATCGACCTGGGCGATGGCCTGGGTGATCTGCGCTTCGGGCACCGGGCCGGGCTGCGGCGGCGGGTCGGTGTCGTCATGGCCGCCACAGGCGGGCAGGGCGGGCGCGAGCAGGCCGCTCAGCGCGGCTCCCAGGAAACGGCGACGGTCTTGTTGTTCGGCCACGGCGGCTCTCCTGGCGGGCAGGCGCTGCATGCGCCGGCAGATAGGAAGTACTGTAGGCGATGGGGCGTTGGCGGTGAGTGCGGTGCGCCGCATCAACGCGTCGGGGCAGGGAGGGAACTGGACTGCGGCGCCGGGCCGCAGACGCGCATCGGTGCGACAGCGCACTTACGGCTTCGCGCGCCGCTGCTCGCGGACGGTTCGCGGAATGGCGCTGCGCGGTACCCCGCTCATTCTTTGCGGTGGCGCGGCACCAGTCCCGCCGCCGCGACCGCGCGAGCCGCCAGCAGCGGCTTCGCATCCCTCACGGCATCCTGCGTGGCCCGCTGCAGCACGAATTCGCGAAAGCGCTGCGCGGCCGTGCGTGACGTGATTTCGCCATTCCAGACGGCCACCACCGGCTCGACGCGGGCATCCAGTTCGAAACGCAGCACCCGCGCCACCTTGGCCGATGTCAGTTGCGCCGCGATGCGCTCCGGAAATACCGACAGGTAGTGCCCGGTCTGCATCAGGCTCGCCGTGGCCGCGACATCGCTGGTGCGGATGCCGCGTGAAGGCGCGGGTGCGCCAAGCGCGTGAAAGGCCATCTGCAGCAAATGAAGCATGCGCGAGCCCGTGGCGGGGATGCACCATTGCTGCCCGGACAAGGCCTGCGCCGTGAGCTTGCGGCGCGCCAGCAGCGGGTGGTCCGGGCTGGCGACGACGACCACCTTCTGCGCCGGCACCACAGGCGTGCTGCGCAGCGCGGGCTGCGACAGGCGCGGATCGCCGTACGCGAACAGCAGGTCCAGCGAGCCGTGCAGCAATTGCTCGGCCAGTTCGCCGATGCCGCCTTCGATCACGCTGATCTCCACGCGCGGGTTGTCGCGGTAGAAGTCGCTCATGGCCTGCGCCAGGAACGGTTGCACCGACATGGTCCGGAACGCCAGCCGCAGTTCGCCCTGATTGCCCGCGCGCACCGCCTGCATGGACTCCGCCAGGCGTTCGAGCTGCGCCAGCAGCACCTGCGCATGGGCCGCCATTTCGCGTCCCGGCTCCGTCAGTTCAAGCCCTCGGCGCCCGCGCGCGAACAGTGCCATGCCGACGATGTCCTCGATCTCCGCGAGCGTTTTCGACACGGCAGCCGGACTGACATGGAAGCGCGTGGCAACTGCCGCCGCTGTCTGCATCTCGCCCAATGCCACGATGACGCGCAGGTGGCGCAGCTTCAGGCGGCCAAGCGGGAAACTGGCGGATTCGAGCGGATCGGCGGAAGGCATGGACGGCATATCGCGGCTTGATTGGAAGTTAACCATTTACTCAACTTGGCGACATTTTAATTCGCTTTTTGTGCAAGTCGAGTTGCCCTATAGTCGGCCGGGTCCGAAACGTTCAAGACGAGGCACCCAGACCTCGGAAGGAGACCGATGACCCGTACAACCCGATTTTCCGCCGTGCTTCGTGGTGCTTTCGCCGGCACGGCCCTGGTGGCGATGACGTATGCCGGTGCTGCCGCCGGCGCAGCGTGGCCCGACCGGCCCTTGCGCCTGGTGGTGCCGTTCCCGGCCGGTGGTTCCTACGACATCGTCGGCCGCACGCTGGCACGCAAGCTCGAAACGCGCCTCGGCCAGCCCGTGGTGGTGGAGAACATCGCGGGCGGCGCCACGGTGCCGGGCGCGCTGTCCGTGCTCAAGGAAAAGGCCGACGGCAATACGCTGCTGCTCGCGAGCGACGGCACGCTCAATATCAATCCGCACACGATCAAGGGCTTGCGCTACCGCCCGGACAGCGATTTCACGCCGGTCACCGTCCTGACTACGGTGCCGCACTGGATCATCACGCGCACGGACCGCAAGGAGACGAACCTGGCCGAGCTGACGACGTATATCCGCCAGCATCCGGGCAAGGTGTCGATCAGCATCAACACCGTTGGCGGCGCCGCGCATCTCGCGTTGGCGGACTGGAAGCGCCGCAACGGGCTGGACTTCACCATCGTGCCTTACCGTGGCTCGCCGCCGGCCATGGCGGACCTGATCGGGGGCCAGACCTATGCGCATGTCGACGTGATCGGCTCGTCCGTCAACTATGTCAGCGACGGCAAGGCCAGGCCGCTGGCCGCGTTGCAGGGCAAGCCCGTGGCGCAGTTCCCGAACCTGGCGTTGCAGAAGTCCGACAGCAAGGACGGCCTGCTGATCGGCGCCAACCTGTCGCTCGTCGTCAAGGCGGGCACGCCGCCCGAGACCATCGACCGTCTTTACAAGGAAGTGATGGCCAGCGTTCAGGAGCCTGACTTCCAGGCGCGGCTGCAGACGCTTGCGTACGAGTCCGTGCTGACGCCCCCGGCGGAAAGCCGCCGCTTCCTGCACGCGGAGACGCTGCGCTATGGCGCGATCGCGCGCAACGTCGATCTCGAAGCCAACTGATTCTCGCGGCACGCCCCGCACAGGAGTCCATACCATGCGTTTTGTCATTGCCCTGATGCGGCATGAAACCAATACCTTCTCGCCGATCGCGACACCGCTGCACGCCTTCAATCGCGGCAGCACCGATGGCCCCCTGCACGGCGATGACGCCGTGCGCGCTTGCCGCGGCACCAACAGCGCCGCGGCGGCCTTCATGGATCTGGTCGAACGCCAGGGCGACACGTTCGTGATGCCGCTGATGGCCAACGCGGTGCCCAGCGGGGTGGTCACGGCCGACGCGTTCGAGTCGATGGCGGCAACCATTGTCGCGGCGGTGCGTGAAGGCTGCGATGCGGTCATGCTCGACCTGCACGGCGCGATGGTGGCGGAGGGCTATCCCGATGCCGAAGGCGAACTGCTGGCGCGCATCCGTGCCGTGGCGCCCGATGTGCCGATTGCCGTCTCGCTCGACTTCCACGCGAACTTCAGCGCGGCGCTGATCGACAATGCCACCGTCATCGCGGGCTACTGCACTTATCCGCACGTCGACGTCTACGAGACCGGCGCCCGCGCCGCGCGCACGCTGATGGCCGCGCTGCGCGGCGAGGCCCGCCCGGTGATGCTGTGGCGCACGCTGCCGATGCTCACGCACATGCTGCGCCAGACCCCGCGCGAACAGCCGATGAAGGACATCATGGACCGCGCCATGGTCGCCGAGCGCGATGGCGAAGTGCTGAACGCATCGGTGTTCGGGGGCTTCCCGCTGGCCGACATTGCGCATACCGGGCTGACGGTCGTGATCGTCGCCGATGCCGACCGCGCCGAGGCAGGCCGCCGGCTGCTCGACGATCTGTGCGGCATGGCCTGGGAGCGCCGCGCCGATTTCGTGTTTCCGATCGAGCCGATGGAGGCCTCGATTGCGCGGGCGCGCAACGCCGAGGCAGGGCCGGTGATCCTGGTCGACCACGGCGACAACTGCGGCGCCGGTGGCCCGACCGACGAGATGACGGTGCTGGCCGAAGTGCTGCGGCAAGGACTGGAGGGCGTGGTGGCCGGGCCGTTCTGGGACCCGGCCGCGGTCGCGCAGCTGATCGATGCGGGCGTCGGCAGCACCGTGACGCTCGATGTCGGCGGCAAGACCGATATGCCGGCGCTGGGCCTGAAGGGCCGCCCGCTGGCGCTGACGGGCCGGGTCCAGTGCATCACCGACGGCAACTACCAGGTGACCGGCCCGATGTTCACGGGCATGAAGCTGAGCCTGGGCCGCACCGTCGTGCTGGACGTGGACGGCACGCTCGTGGTGGTATGCGAGAAGCCGCAGGAGCCGTTCGATACGGGCGTGTTCACGCACGCGGGCATCGACCTGTCGCGCCGCAAGTACGTGCTGATCAAGTCGCGCCAGCATTTCCGCGCGGGCTTCGAGCCGATTGCGAAGGACATCGTGCTGGTAGCAGGCCCCGGCGTCTGCAGCTCCGACTACAGCCTGTTCCCGTTCCGCAATCTGCGGCGCCCGATCTATCCGCTCGAAGCGGATACCACGCTGCAGGCCGCCTGAGCAAAGGAGCCAATATGCCGTTCCGAATCGTCCTGAAGCGCCTCGCGGCTGCTTTGAGCCTGGCCCTCGGCGTCAGCGCCGTACCCAATGCGGCCGCGGCCGCGGGCAGCGAAACCCCCACGCGCATCGTAGTCGGCTTCGCGGCCGGCGGTGCGCTCGATATCTTCGCGCGCACGCTGGCGGAGAAGCTGCGCGTATCGCTGAACACGCCGGTGCTGGTCGAGAACCGCCCGGGAGCTTCGGCGCGGCTGGCGCTGGACACGGTCAAGCGCGCGCACCCGGATGGAAAGACCGTGCTGATCTCGCCCGCTCCGCCGTTCACCATTTTTCCGCTGACCTACAAGCAACTGCCTTACGATCCCGACAAGGACCTTGTGCCGGTCGCATATCTGGCGGACGTGCCGCTGGTTGCGTCGACGGGGGCGGGCCAGCCCTATCGCACCATGCAGGAATACCTGGCGTGGGTGAAGCGCCAGCCGGCCAAGGGCGGTGTCGGGCTGGTCACGCTTGGCGGCACCATCCACTTCGGTGTGCTGACGCTGAGCAAGGAAATCGGCGTGCCGCTGTTGCCGACCGCTTACCGTGGCGCGGTGATGATGCTGACCGATGAGATCGGCGGGACGCTGCCGCTTGGTATCGATGCCGTTGGCGGCCAGATGGAGCTGTACCGCGCCGGCAAGATTCGCTTCCTTGGCGTCACCGGCACGAAGCGAACGTCATTGCTGCCCGATGTGCCGACGCTTGCCGAAGCCGGCGCACCGGGCTTTGAATTGGCATCGGGCTGGTACTCGGCCTTCGTCCCGGCGGGCACGCCGCCGGCGACTGTAGCGCAGCTCGAAAAGGCCTTGCTCGACGCGACCCGGTCGACGGATGTCCGCGAAAAGATGGCGGCCCTGGGCATGGAGGTGAACGGTCAATCGGGCGCCACGCTGCGCAAGATGATCCGCGACCAGCGTGCGCAGTGGAAGCCCGTGGTCGAGGCGTCGGGCTTCACGGCCAGCGATTGATGGCGGGAGGGGAGGTGACTACTCCCCCCTTGAAGCGGATACCACGCTGCAGGCCGCCTCGCACCCGGACAAAAAACTTCAAAATACGTCTTGTAATGAGATCGATTCCCATTTACTATGACATCACTGTCTGACGCAGCGGCAACGCAAACCAGACAAGCCGGCCAGCCTGGCGCCGTCGCGGTACGCGGCGAACCAGCCGGACTGCCGGAAAGAATTTCCGGATCGTCGCCAGCAGGCGGCATCCTGTTACCGACTTTTGTGGGGACCGCTCCGTAACGCGGAGCGTTTGGCAGTAGCCAGTCGCCGGATGGTCGGGAAAGCAACCAGACCCCGCTTTCCCGACCGCGTCATCCGTCGGCAAGCCAGGCCGCCTTTTTATTCCGCGCGCCGTACCGCACGGCGCCACGTCCGGGACGCACCGCAAGGGCGTTCCGGACGTCTTCCCGCCATTTCAGCCGTTTTCCCGACGCCGTCCACGGACGGCGCCCGCAGCCGCATGCCATGCCAACCGTGATGTCCGATCCTGCCCACCTCAAGCGCGCCGGCCTCAAGGCGACGTCGCCCCGCATGCGCGTCCTGGAGGTGTTCCGTACCTGCGAGCGGCGCCACCTGAGCGCCGAAGATGTCTACCGCATCCTGCTCGCGCAGGACGACGACGCCGGGCTCTCGACCGTGTACCGCGTGCTCAACCAGCTGGTGCAGGCCGACATTCTGCTGCGCCACAGCTTCGAGTCGGACCACGCGGTGTTCGAGCTCAACGAAGGCGGCCACCACGATCACCTGATCTGCGTGAACTGCGGACGCGTCGAGGAATTCCGGGACGAGAGGATCGAGCAGCGCCAGCGCCAGGTCGCGGCCGACAACGACTTCGCGCTGCGCGAGCACATGCTGGTCCTGTACGGCATCTGCCCCGAATGCCGGGCGGAAACGCCAGCCGGCTGACAGGCGCGGCGCGACCTCGCGGAGCCGATCATGGAGCGACTGCTCAAGCCCCTGTCCGAACTGAAGCGCCTGATCAACGTCTGCCTGCGCCAGGAGCCGGGCTGCCAGGACTGCCAGCTGCGCGCACTGTGCGTGCACCGGCCGGACCATACCGGCTGCAACTGGAGCGCCGAAGTGGATTTTCCCGAGCGCACCGAAGCCGATGCCGTGCGCAACCTGCGCCAGGCGCGGCGTGTGGTGATGCTGGTGCGCGAGCGCTACAACGTCGTCGCCAGCACCTGAATCTCTGCCTCTTCAGCCGCGCGCGGGCTTGGGTTGCGGTAGCGGCCGGGTCGGGCGCAGCACCATCCACACAGCGCCGCCGATCAGCGCGCCACCGGCCAGGTGCGCCCAGGACAGCGACTCGTTGAGGAACAGCGCGCCCCAGACAATGCCGAACGGCGGAATCAGGAACGTGACCGTCAGCGAGCGCACCGGGCCCAGATCGGCAATCAACCGGTAATAGAGGATATAGGCCAGCGCGGTGCAGACCACGCCGAGCCCGAACATGGCGCCCCACACCCCGGCGCCCGCATCGGGCAGCGTATTGTGCTGCGCCAGCGAGCCAATGCTGAACGGCAGCAGGAACAGCGTAGCCCCGACCAGGCTGCCGGCGGCGATCAGGCGGCTGTCCAGCCCGCCGCGTTCGGTGATCCAGCGCCGCGTCAGAAAGCCGGCCAACCCGTAGCAAGCCGTCGCCACCAGGCACGCCAGCGCGCCAAGCAGCACATCCACCGAAAACGCCACGGGCCCGGTGCGCGTGAGCACGGCCACGCCCGCAATGCCAAGCATCACGCCGGCCGCCTTGGCGCGCGTCAGGCGCTCGGCGAAAAACAGGGTGCCGATCAGCACACCCATCAGCGGCGTCATGGCGTTGAACACGGCGGAGTATCCCGCCGGCAGCCACAGCGCGGCAATGGCATACATGGCGAACGGAATACCGGAATTCACCACGCCCAGCGTGAGCACGGCCGGCCATTTGCCGCGCATGTCCCAGCGCAAGCCGAGCAAGGGCAGGCAGGCGGCGAGCGTGACCGCGCCAATCAGCACCCGCACGAAGGCAGCTGTCAACGGCCCCAGCACGGGCGCCCCGATACGGATAAACAGGAAGCTGGCGCCCCAGAGAGCGGCCAGGGCGAGCAGGCGGACAAGATCGACGGGTTTCATGGTCTGGCGTCTGGACATCGGCATGGCGAATTAAACGCTCATGCCCGGTTCAGCCGCAAGCCGTTTTCGGACGCGTTCATTTGGGGCGGCGAAACCGGTGCATCTCGCAAAATACGCATAAATCATCGTGGAAAGCGGCAGTTTCTTTCGTTTTTGCGAGGAAATCGGCCGATCCATTAGCACCCCTGCGACGTGACCTTGCAAGGAGCTTTCAGCGGCACCCCTCCATAGAGGGGGATATGCGACAGGCGCGTGACAACGGGACTTCGATCAAACTAAAATCTGGTCTGCGCCAGAGTTAATTGACCCCTCCGACGCATTCCCGACAAGCCGCCAGGAACCTGGCGGCTTCTTTTTTGCCGCAACCAGGCGCAAGCTTGGTATTTACCGGCATGCCTGCAAGTTGCCACGGCGATCCCGCCGGTCGCGCATGCTCCACATTGCATAACTTGCGTCAACCGGCCTTCACCGTTCCGCGTTGCCTGCGACATGAAACGACAGTTCCTGGGCTTGCTCGCCCGTGTTTACGTCCTGCAGTTCGCCATGGAAGTCCCAGCGACCGTGGCCATGCTCGCAGAAATGTTGATGGAATATGGCTTCCAGGTCGATATCGGCAGCGTGAGGCCGCTGTTGCGTGCCTTGCAGATGGAAGGCTACCTGCAGAGCGTATTGCGCGACGGCATCGGCCGCGTCTATCTGCTCACCGAGCTGGGCCGTGAAGAATTGCGGTCCAGCCGCGAGCGCATCGACGACCTGTACCGTCGCCTGCACGCGCCGGATACGGAAACCACGGCTCCGACACAAGCCTGAATCTTCCGCGCGCTTGCCGCGCAACGTCCCGGCCTGTCCGCGTGAGCGTAGCGTACCCATTTCTGCGCGACGCGGGCAGGCATGGGCGTGCCACCCCAACGCCATAAAAGATGCGCTGACCGGACATCGTCCCGGCCAGCGTATCGACGCGCCCTTGCCTGCGGCGCTTACTTCTTCTCCGCCTTCCCTTCGTAGCGCTTGCTCCACTCGCCCAGGATGCGATCGCGATTCGCGCTCGCCCACACGAAGTCATTCTTGATCAGGCGCTTTTCATAATCGGCCGGCAACAGTGCATCCGGCCTGGCAATGCCCGGAACGGCCAGCACGGCGAAGTTCTTCTCGTACAGGCCCATGGCCTCGCGCGAGGCCGAGAAGTCGGCCAGCCTGCGCGCCGCTTCCATGTTCTTCGTGCCCTTGATGATGGCCGTGGCCTCGATGTCCCAGCCCAGGCCTTCGCTCGGCAGCACGATATCGATCGGCGCGCCTTCCTTCTTCGACTTCATGGCGCGGTATTCGAACGCGATACCGATCGGGAACTCGCCTTGCGCGGCCATCTTGCACGGCTTGGAGCCCGAGTGCGTGTACAGGCCGATGTTCTTGTGCAGGGCATCCATATAGTCCCAGCCCTTCTTCTCGCCCATCATCTGCAGCCAGGCGCTGACGTCGAGGAAGCCGGTGCCCGACGAAGCGGGATGCGGCATCACGATCTTGCCCGCGTACACCGGCTTGGCCAGGTCCGCCCATGAAGCCGGCTTCGGCAGACCCTGCTTCTGCGCCTCGACGGTGTTGAAGCAGATGGCGGCGCCCCACACGTCCATGCCCACCCAGGCCGGCGGGTTGGCCGCGCTGCGGTATTGCGCGTCAATCGCGCCCAGGTTCTTCGGCGCGTACGGCTGCAGCATGCCTTCCTTGTCGAGGATGGCCAGGCTGGAGCCCGCCAGGCCCCACACGGCGTCGGCGTGCGGCGCGGCCTTTTCGGCCAGCAGCTTGGCCGTGACGATGCCGGTGGAGTCACGGACCCACTTGATCTCGATATCCGGGTTCGCCTTCTCGAACGCGGCCTTGTAGGCGGCGATCTGGTCGGCTTCCAGCGCGGTGTACACCGTCAGCACGGTAGCGGCGTGGGCCTGGGCGGCGGCAAGCAGCGCAAACGCTGCCACGGCCGTGGCGGTACGGGTGATGTGGAACATAGCTTCTCCTTTGGGGTAGGCGGATAGGTTCAGGCGGTCCGGCGCCAGGCCTGCGTGCGGCGCAGCCAGCCGGCCGAGGCGGCGTGCAGCAGCAGCGCCGCCACGATGGCGGTCAGCAGGATCAGCGTCGACATGGCGGCGGCCGGCGCGGTGTCGCCGGCGTCATCCATGTTCAGCACGGAGATCGCGGCCAGCACGGTGTCGGGGCTGTACAGGAAGATGACCGCCGAGACCGTGGTCATCGACGACACGAACAGGTAGCGGAAGATGTCGAGGATGGCCGGCAGGCAGATCGGCACGGTCACGCGCCAGCACGTCACCAGCGGCGCGACGCCCAGCGACAAGGCGGCGGCTTCGAATTCGGTGTCGAGCTGGCGCAGCGCGGCGGCCGCGGTCAGGTGGCCGGTGGTGTAGAAGTGCGCGACGTTGCAGAGCACCAGCAGCGCCATGGTCCCGTAAAGCGCGTGCAGCGGGTTGTCCGGGGCATTGAAGAAGAACACATAGCCCAGGCCCAGCACCAGTCCGGGCACCGCCATCGGCAGCAGGAAGCCGCCGCGCAGCACCGCATGCAGCCACGCCGGCCCGCGCGTGCGCTCGGTCAGCCAGGCGCCCAGGAAAATGATCGCCGCACCGGCGACGGCGGTCAGCAGCGACAGCTTCAGGCTGTTGCGATAGGCCAGCCAGCCGCCGCCGTCCATATTGTCGAAGTCGTAGTGCCCCAGCGTGAGCTGCAGGTTGTACGGCCACAGCTTCACCAGCGACGCACCCACCGCGGTCACCAGCACCGTCAGCAGCGCCGCGCTGGCGGCTGCCACCACCAGCAGGCACACCGCGTCGCGCACCTGGTCCGGCCCCGGCACATAGACCTGCGCGCGGCTGCCCATCTGCGCGCGCTGGCGGCGCTGCATGGCCATGTCGACGCCGAAGGTCAGCAGCGCCGGCAGCAGCAGCAACATGCCGATCAGCGCGCCGGTCTCGAACTTCTGCTGCCCGACCACGGCCTTGTAGGCCTCCAGCGCCAGCACCGGGTAGCCGCCGCCGACCACCTTGGGCACGCCGAAATCCGTGATGACGAGCGTCAGCACCAGGCACGCCGCGGCGAACAGGCCCTGGCGCGCGCCGGGTAGCGTCACCGTGCGGAAGACGCGCCACGGGCTGGCGCCCATGGCGCGCGCGGCCTCGTAGAGCCGCGCATCGGCCAGCGACAGCGTGGCGACCAGCACCATCAGCGCGTGCGGAAAGGTATAGAAGGCCTCGCCCAGCAGGATGCCCCAGAAGCCATAGATGCCGCCCGTGCCAAAAGCGTGCTTGAAGATGCCCTGGTTGCCGAACAGGTAGACCAGCGCGATGGCCGGCAGCAGCGACGGCGCGAACAGCGGCAGCAGCGCGATGCCGCGCCACAGCGGACGCGCGGCAATGCGCGAGCGCTGCAGCGCAAAGGCGAAGCCGAACGCCAGCGGCACCACCAGCGCCACCGTTGCCAGGGCGACCGCCACGCTGCGGCCCAGCAGTGGCACGAAATTGGGATTGGCCAGCAGTTCGGCCACGCGCACACCCAGCGCCCAGCGCCCCGCGCCGTCAAACCATGCCTGGCGGAACAGCGCCATCAACGGCAGCACCAGCGCCACGGCTATACCGGCCAGCCACAGCCACTTCATCGCGGATGGCGCGCGATGGGCCGCGTCCGTCCCCCTGCCATGGCGCGGTGCGGCGACAGCGTCCGCCGGGCCGATGGCGGGCATGCCGGCGGTATCGTGCGCGGCGCGGCTCATGCGAACACCCGCAGCGCCGCGGCCGGCAGCGAAATCCAGAACTTCTGCGTGCCCGCGCCGGGCAGCCGGTGGCGTTCGTCGCGCGGCACATCGGCGAACAGGATCATGCCGGGCAGGCGCTCGGCCTCCAGCGCGACGCGATAGCGGCTACCCAGGAAGGTATGGTCCACCACGCGGGCCAGCAGACGGTTGGCGTCGCCGTCGGCGGCGTTCAGGCGCACGGCCTCGGGGCGGCAGCACACGCGGCCGGACTCCGGCATGCCGTCGGGCGCTGCCACATCCAGGTCGACGGCGAAGCTGCCATCGCCCACCACGAACCGGCCCGCGTCGCCGCGCCGGCCCGGCAGCCAGTTGGCCTGCCCGACAAAGTTTGCGACGAAGGCCGAGGCGGGCTGCTCGTAGATTTGCGCGGGCGTGCCGGCCTGCACGATGCGCCCGCCATCCATCACGGCGATGTGGTCGGCCATTGCCATGGCCTCTTCCTGGTCATGGGTGACCATCACCGTCGTGATGTTGAGCCGGCGCTGTAGCTGGCGCAGTTCGGTGCGCAGGTGCTCGCGCACGCGCGCATCCAGCGCCGACATCGGCTCGTCGAGCAGCAGCAGCGACGGCGCGGGCGCCAGCGCGCGGGCCAGCGCCACGCGCTGCTGCTGGCCGCCGGACAACTGGCCGGGGTACTTGTGTTCACTGCCGGGCAGCCCGATCAGGTCGAGCATTTCCGCAACGCGCGCGTCGCGGTGCGCGCGGCCCATGCCGCGGCCATGCAGGCCATAGGCCACGTTCTCGGCCACCGTCAGGTTGGGAAACAGCGCGTAGGACTGGAACAGGATGCCGTAGTCGCGCGCTTGCGGCGGCAAACTGGTCAGCTCCCGCCCACCCGCGTGGACCCGCCCCGCATCCTGGCGCTCCAGACCGGCGATGATGCGCAGCAGCGTGCTCTTGCCACAGCCAGAGGGGCCCAGCAGGCACAGCAGTTCACCCTGCCCGACAGACAGCGAAACGCCATCCAGCGCAGCAAACGCGCCAAAGCGCTTGCTGATCCCTTCCACCGCCAGGAACACCCGGCCCTCCCCGGGCTTGCCTGCCTGCATCACGCCATCTCCGCGAATCCATCTGAACGGACGCCAGCATAGGCAGGCGATATGCCAGGCGTGTGGCAGAACGGCAAACTATTCCGATGGGGCTATCGGCTGGTTTTTGGGTTCGGTGCCGGGTTCGGCGGATTCAGGGCCGGATTCAGGGCCGGCTTCGGCGTCGGCTTCCGCGTCCACTTCGCGCCAGGCATCGGCGGGCATCATGCGTTCGAAGCCGCTGTCGAGCACCTCGCGCAGCGTCTCGAGTCCGACCGCGCGGCAGAACAGGTAACCCTGCAGGGCATCGCAGCCGCGCTCGCGCAGGAATCCGAACTGCGCCATGGTTTCCACGCCCTCGGCCACGACCTTGAGGTGCAGCTGGTGGCCGAGCGCGATGATCGCCGCCGCCACGACCTGGTCATGCCCCGGGGTGGCGACGTCGTCGACGAAGGATTTGTCGATCTTGAGCCGGTTGATCGGCAGCCGCGTCAGGTAGTGCAGGCCCGAATAGCCGGTGCCGAAATCGTCGATCGAGATCTGCACGCCCAGCTCGCGCAGCCGGTGGAAGGTGTCGATGGTGGTCTCGGCGCCGTCGACCAGGATCCCCTCGGTCACCTCGATGGCGAGGCTCGCCGGCGGCAGTCCGGTCTGCTGCAGGCAGCGCGCGACCACGTCGGGAAACCCGGCCTGGCGCAACTGCAGCGGCGAGATGTTCACGGCCACCTCCATATCGCGGCCCAGCGCCACGCGCAGCGCCTGGATGTCGCGGCAGGCCGTGGCCAGCGTCCATTCGCCAAGCGCGCCGATCAGGCCGCATTGCTCGGCGATGGGGATGAACTCGGCCGGCGACATCGTGCCGCGCTCCGGCGTCTGCCAGGCGATCAGCGCTTCCACGCCGGTCACGGCCAGCGTGGTGGTATCGACGATGGGCTGGTAGCGCAGGTTGAACTCGTGCTCGTCGAGCGCCCGGCGCAGCAGCCCCTCGATGGTGAGGCGTGCAAGGGCCGCTTCGCCCATCTCGCTGGCAAAGCGGCGCTGCTGCGCGCGGCCGCCCTGCTTGGCGGCGTACAGGGCGGCATCGGCCGACTTGAGCAGGTCGGTCAGCGATTCGCCGTCGGTCGGGAACATCGCGATGCCCAGCGACGGCGTCACGCGCAGCCGCTGGCCGTCGATATCGAGCGCTTCGGACACCCGCGCCAGGATCTTCGAGGCGGCCAGCTCGGCTTCGCTGTCCTGGCGCAGCCCGCTCAGCACCACGGCGAACTCGTCGCCGCCCATGCGCGCGACCAGGTCGCCGTGGCGTACGGCAGCCTTGAGGCGGTCGGCAATGGTACGCAGCACGTCGTCGCCGACCGGATGGCCCAGCGAGTCGTTGATGTGCTTGAAATGATCGAGATCGAGCAGCAGCAGGCCCACGCGCTCGCCGTGGCGCCGCGCGTGCAGCAGCAGCACTTCGCAGCGCTCGGTCAGCCCGACGCGGTTGGGCAGGCCGGTCAGCGCGTCATGCATCGCCAGGTGGCGGATGTACTCGTCCACGCGGTGGCGTTCGGTCAGGTCGCAGGCAATGGCCTGGTACGCGCGCGGCTGGCCGTCTTCGGCCGGCAACGTGCACAACGTCACCTGCACCGGCAGGCGCGAGCCGCCCTTGCGCACCCACGTCCATTCGCGCTCGTCGAACAGCCCCAGGCGGGCCTTCGCCACCAGCGCGGGCAGCCCCGGTGCGACGGCTTCGCCGAGTTCGCGCGTCAGCTCGCGCGCACGTTCGGCCAGTTCATCGGCCACATGCAGGTCGGCGTAGCGCATGCCGACGGCCATCCCCGGGTCGGGATACCAGAGCATGTGCCGGCCCGCGCGGTTGATGCCGGTGATGCACCCGTCTTCATCGAAGGTGATGACGGACATGGGCGCGTGGTCGGCCAGGCTCGCATAGCGGCCGGCCTGCACGGCAGCCTGCTGGCGCGCCTGCCACAACTCGTCCAGGTCGGTCAGGATCCAGAGCGAGCGGGCGGACTCGCCGGCACTGTTGCCCGGCAGTCGCGCCATGCCGGCCCGCAGCGGGAAGCGGCTGCCATCCGCGCGTACGCCCTCCAGCTCGCGCTGGGCCGACGCCGGTCCGGACCGCGCGACCGATGCCATTGCAATGCCGGCAACCCCGGCCACCCCGGGCACCAGCCTGGCCAGCGCGCGGCCCTGCAATTCCTCGGCACTGGCGCCGAAGAGCTGTGCCGCGCGCGCGCTCGCGCTGGTTACCCTGCCCTCGGCATCGGTCACCAGGAAGCCATCCGCGGCAAGCGCCATGCAGGCCTGCAGCATGGCGTGGTCGGCCTCGCGGCGATTGTCGGCCGCCATGGCGTCCTGCCGGGCGGCCTGGCGCTGGCGTGCCAGCGCAAAGGTCAGCAGCGTCACCAGCAGCGTGGCCAGCGCCCCGGCGGCAGCCACCATGCGGGCGCGGTCGGTGCCCTGGGCCGCTTCGAATGCCGGGCGCGACGCCGCGCGCAAGGTCCAGGTCCGCCCGCCGTAGTCGAACTGGCGTTCGGCGGCGAGCATGGGAAGGTGCCCGTCGTCACGGCGCTCGCCGTCGGTGAGATCGCCGGACAAGAGCCGGCCGCGCGCGCTGACCGGGCCTTCATGGAGTGCCAGCACCAGCTCGCTCGCGGCGCGTCCCGTCACGCTGCGCATCAGGTCGCCCAGCCGCAGCGACGTATAGACATAGCCGATGACTGCGGCGCGCCGATCCTCGGCATTGCTGAACGCCTCGCCGCCGCCATACACCGGCAGGGCCACCAGCGCGCCAAGCTGGTGCGTCGGCGACTCGGCCTCGCGCTGCAGCTCCAGCCCGCCGGTCGCGCGCGGCTCGCCGCTGTCGCGGGCGGCCTCCAGCGCGGCGCGGCGCGGCGGGTCGGACAGCAGGTCGAAGCCGAGCATCCGGGCGTTGCGCCCGGCCAGCGGCTCGATATAGAAGACGGGCACGTAGAGATCGCGCAACCCCGGCGGCGTAATGCTGAAATCGGGCAGGCCGTCGCGGCGCGCGGCGGCGGCCAGGCGGGCCGTGCCATCGCGCGGGACCACCGGGGCATAGCCGACGGATTGGGTGCCGGGCGGCAGCTCGTCGAACTGCGCCGCGTACAGGTAGTTGCGCCACTGGGCGCGCGACGTGGCCGGGTGGGCCGTCATCAGCGCCGCCACGCCATGCAGCAACTGGTCGTTCTCCTGCAGCCGCGCGCGCAGCGCGACCGTGGCATCGGCCAGCAGCGCGTCGAAGCGCTGCTGCGCCAGGCGCTGCTCGGGTTGCGCCGCCTGCCGCCAGGCCGCCGCCGTCAGCAGCGTGCCGCCCGCGGCAACCAGCAGCGCGAGCAACACGGGCACGGCGGACGAGGGCAAACGCAGTTTCATGGCGGACGGGATTCGTGGGTTGCCGCGCGGCATACGCCCGCGCCCTTGCAGGCATCGCGGCACTATACCTTGGCACGTCGCACGCGCACAGTCCCGCACCGCACCGCACCGCACCGTCCCCGCTCTCCCAACGGGACAGCCCGACCGCCGGCAAACCGGGCAGGTGGTCAATGTCACCCCACACACGTTGCCCACCTGCCGTGACGCCGCCGGGTATGGTAGGGTTGTGCCGCTTGCGTTCCACCGCGCCCCCGCCTGCGCGGACACGGCCCGCGGCCAGCCGAATTCCGAACATCGCCCCCGCATGCCCGTCTTCTTGCCCACGCTGAAAGCGCGTATCGCGTTGATCACCACGGTTTTGGCCGCGGTGTTCGGTACGGGCATCGTGCTCACTTCGCTGTACGCGGTGCACCGCGACCTGCATGACGTGCTCCAGGACGAGCAGGACTCGATCGTCAAGCTGTCCGCCGACCAGCTCGACACCGCCATGCAAGACCGCATCATGCTGCTGAAGCAGCAGGCCGGGCAGCTTGGCGGCCTGCTCGCCACGGCGCGCGGCGCGCAGTCGCACGCCGCGCTGATCCAGGCACTGGCGCAGGTCCGGCGCGCCATTCCCGTTCCCGGCGCGTTCAACGGCCTGATGGTGGCCGACGCGCGCGGCACCGCGCTGGGCGACGGCGGCATGCTCGCCGAAGTCGGCGACCGCGGCTATTTCCGCGAAGCGGCACGCACGCGCGCGCCGGTGGTCAGCCCGCCGATCCGGGCGCGCACCAACGACCGCCTCGGCGTGATCGTGGCGGTGCCGGTCCTGTCGGCGCAAGGGCAGTTTATCGGCCTGGTGGCTGGGTGGCTCGACCTGTCGAGCTCCAACTTTCTCGCGGAAGTCCTGCACAACCGGCTCGGGACCACGGGCTTCTACTGCCTGGTGTCGGCAGGCAGCCGCCCGGTCTACGTGCAGCATCCCGATCCGGCGCAGGCGCGCCAGCCCGCCCGCGCCATTGGCGATACCTGCGGCCAGGAGGACCGTGCCGCGCTGTTCGAATTCCTGACGCCCACGCGCCCGGTGGTCTCGCGCTACCTGATGTCGACCACGGGCTGGGAACTCGTGGCGCTGCTCCCGGCGCGCGAGGCCTACACGCCGCTGCACCGCATGCAGGAGCGCCTGCTGATGCTGGCGGGGCTGGCGTTGCTGCTGGCGGCCGCGTCCATCTGGCTGGCCGTGCGCTACCTGCTGGCGCCGCTGACGCGGCTGCATGAGGTGGTCCGGGACAGCACCTCCGACCTGTCCGCCTTCGAACGCCTGCCCGAGCGGCAGCATCGCGACGAGATCGGCGACCTGGCGCGCGCGTTCACCCGCCTGATGCGCGACGTGCGCGACCGCCGCCACGAACTGGACCGCAGCGAGCGGCGCCTGCGTGCCGTGACCGACACGCTGCCGTCGCTGCTGGCCTTTGTCGATACGGAGGAGCGCTATGTGTTCAACAACATCGCCTATGAACACACCTTCGGCATGACGCTGGACGAACTGCGCGGCAAGACCGTGCGCGAAGTGCTGGGCGAAACGCGCTATGCCAGGGCCCAGCCGTTCCTGCAGCGCGCGCTGGCGGGTGCCGTGGTGACCTTCGAGTCCGAAGACAGCGATCCCGAATACCACTGCATGGAAACCAGCTACCGCCCCGAATGGAGCGCGGATGGCAGCGAAGTGGTCGGCGTGCATATCCACGTGCAGGACATCACGCCGCGCAAGCTGGAAACCCTGCGCCTGTCGCATATTTCCAGCACCGACCACCTGACCCAGCTATTGAACCGCAGCGCGTTCGAAAGCCGGCTGCAGCACGCCATGGCGGACTGCCGCGAAACCGGCGGGATGATGGCGTTGCTGTACCTGGACATGGACCGCTTCAAGGCCGTCAACGACATCCACGGGCATGCGGCGGGCGACCTGCTGCTGCAGGCTTTTGCCAAGCGCGTGCTGGGCTGCGTGCGCAAGCAGGACGCGGTGGCGCGCGTCGGCGGCGACGAATTCGCGGTCATCCTCGAATGCGTCGGCAGCGCGGCCGCGGCCCGCAGCGTGGCCACCGCCATCCTGTGCGCGGTAGGGCAGCGCTTTGAGTTCGAGGGCATGTTCGCCGATGTCGACGTCAGCATCGGCGTGGCGTTGTACGACGGCGGCCCGATACAGGACAGCGAGCTGCTGCGCCTGGCTGACGTGCTGCTGTACCGCGCCAAGAGCGCCGGACGGGGCCGGTACGAGATCGGCCCGCCGGAACTGGTGACCGTCGACAGCGCTCAGTGAACCGTGCCGCGCGGGGTGCCACCCGCGCTACCGGGCTCTTCGCCGCCGTCGCTGCCAGGCTCGTACGACACATGGCGGCCGTCGCTGGACTGGTAGCCCAGCTGCGCGTCGGCGCCGAGCATCTTCTGCCACGCGATCATGGCCTCGGCCACGGCGTTGGACTCGCCCTTGAAGACCACCACATCGTTGCCGCAGGACGGGCACTGCCCGCCAAAGACGGCGTCGATGCCGGGCAGGCCGGGCACGTCCAGCTCGTCGAATTCCTGGAATGCTGTCTTGCAATGGCCGCAGACCAGTTGCGCCGGGCGCAAGGCCTCTTTCTTCGCACGCGCCTCTTCCGCCCGCTGCTCGGGGGTACCCCGTCGTTTTGCCTCGCCCATGATGTCCTTCCTTTCCTGCCACATGTGAATGCCGTGTTTCCGATTAGAGCATGGCTTGGGGCGGCTGGTGCCGCTGCCATGGCCATTGCTGCGATCGGGCGTGCGGCGAAGGCGGCATTGTAGATCACTGCTGTGCAGCAAACCCGCCCCGGCAGGACGCCTCGGCGCCTGCTATTGTGGATAACGGTTGCCCGCGACTGCCGTTTCAGTCACCGCGGGTTTCTGCCTGTTGCCGTCACCGACCCCCAAAGGAGGACGCTCACATGATCCGACCCACCGTGCAGGAAAACGCCCGCCGCTACGCCGACTGCATTGCCGCCTGCAATGCCTGTGCCGCCGCCGCGCTCAAGTGCGCCGCGGCGTGCCTGGAAGAGCCTGACGTGCGCAAGATGGCGCGCTGCATCGCGCTGGACATGGACTGTGCCGGCATTGCGCAGCTTGCTGCGTCGTACATGCTGCGCAACAGCGAATTCGCCCCGCTGGTCTGCGAGGACTGTGCCGAAGTCTGCAAGTGGTGCAAGGAGGAATGCGAGCGCCACGATGCCGAACACTGCCAGGAGTGCGCGCGCGCGTGCGCGGCGTGCATGGAAGCCTGCCTGAAGATGACGGCCTAGCCGACGACGCATCACGGGCCGGCGCCTCGGGCGGTGCCGGCCACGTCACTCCACGGTGGCGGCCTACGCTGGCGCCTGCGGACCGGCTGGCACCGCCAGCGCGACAAAGGCCTCGATCAGCCGGGCATCGCGACGCTCCCGCAAGCAGTACAGGTACTCGTGCAGCTGCGGCGCGCCGCCGGTAAAGCGCAGCACGTGCAGGTCCGGATGGCTGGGCACTTCATGCAGCGCGATCACCGAGACACCGAGGTTGCGTATCACGGCCTCGCGGATCGATTCGCGGCTGCCGATTTCCATTTGTGATGCGCGCGAAACATTGGCCTGCGCGAGCATCTGCTCGGTGGCAATGCGCGTGGTCGATCCCGCTTCGCGCATCAGCAGCCGGCATCCCGCCAGCATGGCGGGCGTCACCTCGGCCTGTCCCGCCAGCGGATGGGTGCGATGCACCACCAGCACGAGCGGATCCACCCCCAGCAAGAGGCGCGACAGGCGCGGGTCATCCACGCAATGGGACGACATGGCGATATCCACGCGGTACTCCTGCAAGGCGTTGAGCACTTCCTGCGAATTGCCCATCTCGACCGTGACGTCGATGGCCGGGTAGCGCGCGCTGAAGCGCCGGATCAGGTCGAGCACGTAATACGGCGCGGTGGCGCCGATGCGCAGGCTGCCGGTGCGCAGGTCGCCCGAATGGCGCAGGAAGAAGTCGATCTCGGTTTCCTGCTGGACCAGCGTCTCGACCCGGGGCAGCAGCGCGAGCCCCGCATCGGACAGCGCCAGGCGCCGGCCGCCGCGATGGAAGAGCTCGACGCCATAGGCCTCTTCCAGTGCACGTATCTGCGCCGTGATGGTCGGCTGCGACAAGCCCAGGCGTTTGGCGGCCTGGGTCACGCTGCCAATGCGTGCCACCATGAAAAAGGACTTGAGCTGGGCGATAAGCATGCTGGTGGCAGGGGATTGGCGAGGCTGCCGGACACAATGAAGCACTATTCTAAAGGACGGCCATGGGCGCCCATGCCGCGCCACGGCCGGTCTCCCTCTCTCCCCGTTGCCAGGAGCTTGTCAATGTCCGCACCGTCTTCCTCCGCCACCCGCATCGAAAAGGACAGTCTCGGCGATGTGCCGGTACCCGCCGATCACCTGTGGGGCGCGCAGACCGAACGCTCGCGCCAGAATTTCCGCATCGGCAATGAAAAGATGCCGCCGGCGCTGATCGAAGCGTTCGCCATCCTGAAGCTGTGCGCCGCGCGCGCCAACCGCGAGCTGGACGTACTGCCGCAGGAACTGGCCGGCGCCATCGAACAGGCCGCCGGCGAAGTGATCGAAGGCCGCTGGCCCGATGAATTCCCGCTGTCGGTCTGGCAGACCGGTTCGGGTACCCAGACCAATATGAACCTGAACGAGGTCATCTCCAACCGCGCCATCCAGCTGCTCGGCGGCCAGGTGGGCAGCAAGAAGCCGGTACACCCGAACGACCACGTCAACGCGAGCCAGTCGTCCAACGACAGCTTCCCGACGGCCATGCATATCGCCGCCACGCGCGCGATCCAGCAGAAGCTGCTACCTGCGTTGGAGCTGCTGCAGCAGACCTTCGCGCGCAAGGTGGATGCGTTCGCCGACATCGTCAAGGTGGGCCGCACGCACTTGCAGGATGCCGTGCCGCTGACGCTCGGCCAGGAATTCTCCGGCTACATGACGCAGGTGGCCGACGCGCAGTCGCGGCTGCAGCAGGCCATGCTGCGCGCGATGCCCGTCGCGCAGGGCGGCACGGCGGTCGGCACCGGCCTGAACGCGCCACCGGGCTTCGCTGCCGCATTCGCGCGCGCGCTGGCCGACTACACCGGCCTGCCGTTCGAGCCGGCACCAAACCGCTATGCCCTGCAGGCCGCGCACGATGCGCTTGCGGACCTGTCCGGCGCGCTCAACACCACCGCATCCTCGTTCCTGAAGATCGCGCGCGATTTCATGCTGCTCGGCTCAGGTCCGCGCGCGGGGTTTGCCGAGTTGCAACTGCCGGCCAACGAGCCGGGCTCGTCGATCATGCCGGGCAAGGTCAATCCGACGCAGGCCGAGGCGCTGGCGATGGTGTGCTGCCGCGTGATCGGCAATCACACCACCGTCACGCTGGCCAATGCGCTGGGAACGCTTGAATTGAATGCTTACAAGCCGGTGATCGTCTACAGCCTGCTGCAGTCAGTGACGCTGCTGGCCGATGCGGCGTCGAGCTTCGCCGAACATATGGTCGAAGGCGTGGAAGCGGACCGGGAGCGCATTGCCGAACTGCTTGAGCGGTCGCTGATGCCGGTGACTGCGCTCAATCCGCATATTGGGTATGACAAGGCCGCCGAGATCGCGAAGCTGGCGGTCAAGCGCAATCTGTCATTACGCGAGGCGGCGATCGCGTCGGGTCATGTGACGGAGGAACAGTTTGCCGAGTGGATTGATTTGAAGGGGATGACCAGGGAGGTGTAGGGCTGCAAGACGGGACATTGCGTGGGCGATGTCCCGTCCGCCATCAGCGTGTTGCAGCACGCTGCCTCTACTGGTGCGAGGCCAGGCCCGAAATGGCGGCAGACCTCATCCCAATTGCGCGCGCTGTCATGACATGGCGGTGTACCGCCTTGCGCGGCGGCTCGCCCGCTGATAGCGTCGGCGATCGACCACGGAGCACACCAGCATGGATTCCACCCTCGCCCAATCCTGGCTGACCTTCAGCTCGCCCGTAGCCGCAGCACGCGCCGCCGGCCGCCCTTTGGTCGCACTGGAATCGACCATCATCGCGCACGGCATGCCCTACCCGGAAAACGTGCGAACGGCACGCGAGGTGGAGGGCGTGATCCGCGACCTCGGCGCCGAGCCCGCGACCATCGCCGTGATCGACGGGCGCATCCGCATCGGCCTCTCAGACGATGAACTCGAACGGCTTGGCGGCTCGGGCCAGGCACACAAAGTAAGCCGCCGCGACCTGCCAGCCGTGCTCGCCAGCGGCGATCTCGGCGCGACCACGGTGGCCGGCACGATGATCTGCGCGGCCCTGGCCGGCATCGAAGTCTTCGTGACTGGCGGCATTGGCGGTGTACACCGCGGCGCGCAAGAGACCTTTGATATCTCCGCCGATCTGCAGGAACTGGCGCAGACTTCCGTGGCGGTGGTGTGCGCCGGCGCCAAGTCAATCCTCGATATCGGGCTCACGCTCGAATATCTTGAAACCCATGGCGTGCCGGTGCTCAGTTGCGAGCAAGAGAATTTCGCGGCGTTCTACACGCGCGACAGCGGCTTTCTTGCGGATTACAGGCTGGATGATCCCGCCGAACAGGCGCGCTTCATCCGCACCAAATGGGATCTGGGCCTCGCGGGCGGCGTGCTGCTGAGCACGCCAGTGCCGGAGTCGGCGGCAATGCCGTCAGCGGACATCGATGCCCTGACGCAGCAGGCGCTCGATGAAGCCCGGATGCAAGGCATCACCGGCAAGGCGGTGACGCCATTCCTGCTGGCGCGCATCAAGGCGCTCACAGGCGGTCGCAGCCTGGCGACCAATATCGCGCTGGTGAAACACAACGCCGAAGTCGGCGCCAGGCTCGCGCTGGCACTGACCCGGGCCGCGCACGGCGCCGGGCCAGCCTAGGGTCGGCCCGGCGCGGCACATCGACGCGCGAGAGCCGAAGCCTGCACTTCAGTCCTCGGCCTTCTCCGGCGGCAACGCCTTGCCCAGCAGCTTGCCAAGCAGGCCGGTCTTGCCGGCGTTTTGCTGGCCCTTGGTTTTCGGCAACGCGCCGGCGCGATTGGCGCCTGCCTGCTTCATGTTGTTGTTGATCTTCAGGCCCTTGTTCTTTTCGAGATCGGTTTTCTTCACGGACATCATCCCAGGAGTCGAGCCCCGCATTGTACGCAGTGCGCCAGCCCGCGGGGCAAAGCCGGCCGTCTGGTCTACTTGCCGAACGCGCTGAATTTCAGCGCCAGGAACTCGACGAAAAGCCGGATGCGCGACGACAACTGGTGGCGCTGCTGGTACACGGCATAGATATTCGCCTCCGGCGTCGCATACTGCGGTAGTACCTGCACCAGCCGGCCACTGCGCAGGTAGCGCTCGATATCCCATTCCGCGCGCATGACGATGCCGTGGCCTTCCAGCGCCCAGTGCACGGCGATCTCGCCATCGTTCGTGGTGACGTTGCCGCGTACATGGATCGACTCCGTGCGCCCTTTGCCGCCCTTCACCGGCGTCAGGCGCCATACGCCATAGGCGTCGCTGCCCTGGCGGATGCCGATGCAGTTATGGCGCAGCAGGTCCGACGGCGTCTGCGGCACGCCACGCTCGCGCAGGTACTTCGGTGACGCGCACAGCAGGCGGCGGTTGGGCGCCAGCAGTTTGGCAACAATGCGTGCATCGGGCGGCTCGCCAAAGCGCACGCAGACATCGAACGCATCTTCGGTCAGCGGCGGCGGGTCGGCCGAGAGCTGCAGCTGCACGTCGACGTCCGGGTACTTGCGGCTGTATTCCGAGATCACCGGCGCCACGTGCATGCGGCCGAAGCCGAGCGTGGCATTGACACGCAGCAGCCCACTGGGCCGTCCCTTCGCACTGGTCAGCAACTGCTGCAAGTCGTCGATCTCGCCCAGGATCCGCCGCGCATGCTCCAGGAACACCTCGCCTTCCGGCGTCAGGCTCATGCGCCGCGTGGTCCGCGTCACCAGCGGCATGCCGATGCGCGACTCCATCTGCGCCAGCCGCTTGCTGACCGCCGCCGTGGTGATGCCCAGGTCGCGCGCTGCGGCGCTCAGGCTGCCGGCCGTCGCCACCGCGGCGAAGAAGCCCAGTTCCGACGGCTGGATACCGCTCGTGGTGGCCATATCGCTGTTAACCTCAGGTTAATAATGGTTTAACTCTAGCCCCGATCCAAAACCTCGTCTACCGGCCAGAATCCCCTCACGCAATTCAGCGGTGATCCCGACAGGAGACGAAGGATGAAGACGTACAAGATCGCAACGATTCCGGGCGACGGCATTGGCAAGGAAGTGGTGCCCGCCGGGCGCGAAGTCATGGAAGCACTGGCCGCCGCAGGCGCCGGCTTCCGCTTCGCGTTCGAGGACTTCGACTGGGGCGGCGACTACTACCGCCGGCACGGCGTGATGATGCCGGCGGACGGCCTGGACGCGCTGCGCGACAAGGATGCGATCCTGTTCGGCTCGGCCGGCGACAACCAGATTCCCGACCACATCACGCTGTGGGGCCTGCGCCTCAAGATCTGCCAGGGCTTCGACCAGTACGCCAACGTGCGCCCCACGCGCATCCTGCCCGGCATCGACGGCCCGCTCAAGCGCTGCGCGCCGGAGGACCTCGACTGGGTCATCGTGCGCGAGAACTCCGAAGGCGAATACTCGGGCGTGGGCGGCCGCGTCCACCAGGGCCATCCGATCGAAGCGGCGACCGACGTATCGATGATGACCCGCGTCGGCGTCGAACGCATCCTGCGCTTCGCGTTCAAGCTGGCGCAATCGCGCCCGCGCAAGCTGCTGACGGTCATTACCAAGTCCAACGCGCAGCGCCACGCCATGGTGATGTGGGACGAGGTGGCCGTGCAGGTCGCGAAGGATTTCCCGGACGTTACGTGGGACAAGGAACTCGTCGATGCCGCCACCGCGCGCATGGTCAACCGCCCGAAGACGCTCGACACCATCGTCGCGACCAACCTGCACGCCGACATCCTGAGCGACCTGGCCGCCGCGCTCGCGGGCAGCCTTGGCATCGCCCCGACCGGCAATATCGACCCGGAACGCCGCTACCCGTCCATGTTCGAGCCGATCCATGGCTCCGCTTTCGACATCATGGGCAAGGGGCTGGCCAATCCGGTCGGCACGTTCTGGTCGGTGGTGATGCTGCTTGAACACCTGGGCGAGCAAGCCGCCGCGCAGCGCCTGATGGCCGCCATCGAAGCCGTTACCGCGAACCCCGCCCTGCACACCGGCGACCTCGGCGGCACGGCCCGCACCGTGGACGTGACCAAGGCCGTCTGCGACTACCTCGCTGCGAACCGGCAGGCCAAGGCAGCCTGAGCCGTACCACCGCCACCGCCCGGCGCCCGCCGGGCCATGCCAGGCACGCCTGGCCCCGCGGACGCACATCACCGCCCCCAAGAGCGGCGTCCGCGGGCGCATTCCGCAGAACCAGCAGGAGACAGCAATGATTCAACGGCTACTAGGAAAGCTGTATGTCCAGGTATTGATCGGCGTCACCGCGGGCATCGTGCTCGGCGTGTGGGCGCCCGATATCGGCAGCAGCCTGAAGCCGCTTGGTGATGTGTTCATCAAGCTGATCAAGATGGTGTTCGCCCCGATCATCTTCGCGACCGTGGTGCTGGGCATCGCCCGCATGGAAAACATGAAGGAGCTGGGCCGCGTGGGCGTGCGCGCGCTGCTCTATTTCGAACTGCTGTCCACCTTCGCGCTGGCACTCGGCCTGATTGTCGTGAACCTGGTCCAGCCCGGCGCCGGCATGAATGTCGATGCCTCGCACCTCGACGCCAAGGCCATCGCCAGCTACACGCACGCCGCCGAAAAGCCGCACACCTTCATCGAGTTCCTGATGAACCTGGTGCCGTCGAGCGTCATCGATGCACTGGGCCGCAACGACATCCTGCAGATCCTGGTGTTCGCCACGCTGTTCGGCATTGCGCTGTCGCATATCGGCACGCGCGCCAAGCCGGTGGTCGATTTCCTGGATTCCTTCACGCACGGCATCTTCACGATCGTGGGGATGATCATGCGCCTCGCCCCCATCGCCGCGTTCGGCGCCATGGCCTTCACCGTGGGCAAGTACGGCCTGGGCTCGGTGGTGTCGCTGGGCAAGCTGATGGGCACCATGTACCTCACCTGCTTCCTGTTCGTCGTGATCGTGCTCGGCGGCGTGGCACGGGTGTCAGGATTCAGCCTGTGGAAGTTCCTCAGGTACATCCGCGACGAGCTGTTCACGGTACTGGGTACGAGTTCCTCGGAGTCCGTGGTGCCGCAGCTCATGCGCAAGCTGGAAAACGCGGGCGTGTCCAAGCCGGTGGTCGGCCTGGTGGTGCCGTCCGGCCTGACCTTCAACCCTGATGGCCAGTGCATCTACTACACCATGGCCGCCATCTTCATCGCGCAGGCCACCAATACGCCGCTGACGCTGATGGACCAGCTGGTCGTGCTCGGGGTGCTGCTCCTGACCTCCAAGGGTTCGGCGGGCGTGACCGGGTCGGGCTTCATCACGCTGGCGGCCACGCTGGCCTCGCTCGGCAAGATCCCGGTAGCCGGCATGGTGCTGCTGCTTGGCGTGGACCGCTTCATGTCGGAAGCGCGCGCCATCACCAACACGATCGGCAATGCGGTGGGCACGCTCGCGATTGCACGATGGGTCGGCGCTGTGGATCAGCAGCAGCTTCAGGATGCGCTGGACGGCAAGATCGCCGGTGACGAGCAGGTCATGGGCGAGCAAGCGGAAGCGGCAGCGGCCGGCACCCGCGTGACCCGCATCGCCGATGCGCACGCCGGACTCCAGCACTGAGATGACGGGACTGACCATGGATGCCCTGCAGGCCCGTTCGCTGCTCCAGAACATGTTCCGCGCCGCCATCGACGCCGCGCAGCCTTCGCTGACGCTCGCCGCCCACCTGCCCGAACGGCCGCGCGGCCGCACGCTGGTGATCGGCGCCGGCAAGGCCTCCGCGGCCATGGCCCGCGCCTTCGAGGCGGCCTGGCCGTGGCCCGTCGAAGGACTGGTGGTGACCCGCTACGGCTATGCCGTGCCGTGCGAGCGCATCGAGATCGTCGAAGCGGGGCACCCGGTGCCCGATGCGGCGGGATTCCAGGCGGCGCGTCGCATGCTCGAAATGGTTTCGGGCCTGACCGAAGACGACCTCGTGATCTGCCTCGTGTCGGGTGGTGGTTCTGCGTTGCTGCCGTTGCCGCTGGCCGGTGTGTCGCCGGAAGACAAGCAGGCGATCAATCGCGCGCTGCTCGCCTGCGGCGCCACGATCACTGAGATGAATTGCGTGCGGCGCCACCTCTCCGCGATCAAGGGCGGGCGGCTTGCGGCAGCGTGCCATCCGGCGCGCGTCTGCAACCTGCTGCTGTCGGATGTGCCAGGCGACGACCCGATCGATATCGCCTCGGGCCCGGCAGTTCCCGACCCCACCACGCGTGACGACGCCATCGACATCATCCGGCGCTATGGCATCGACGTGCCGCGCCATGTGCTCGACGCGCTGGCCTCCGAAGCGGCGGAGACCATCAAGCCCGCCGACCCGCGCTTGCCGCGCATGCAGACCGCGTTGATCGCCACGCCGCGCCTGGCGCTTCAGGCGGCTGCGCAAGTCGCGCGGAACGCCGGCCTGCCCGTGTTCGTGCTCGGCGACGCCATCGAGGGCGAGGCGCGCGATGTCGGCAAGGTGCTGGGCGGCATCGCGCTGGAAGTCGCGAACCATGACCAGCCGTTCCCCGCCCCGTGCGTGCTGCTCTCGGGCGGCGAGACTACCGTGACGGTGCGCGGCAAGGGGCGTGGCGGACGCAACGTCGAGTACCTGCTGTCGCTGGCGCTCACGTTGCGCGGCCAGCCCGGTGTCTATGCCCTCGCGGGCGATACCGACGGCGTGGACGGCCAGGAAGAAATCGCCGGCGCCATCGTCACCCCCGACACGCTGCGGCGCGCGTGGCAGCTTGGCATCCGCCCGCAGGACGCACTGGCCGCCAACGACGGCCACGGCTTCTTCGAGGCCCTTGGCGACGCCGTCGTCACCGGACCCACCCTGACCAATGTGAACGATTTCCGCGCGATCCTGATCGCGCGCTGACCAGGAGTAAAGCATGAGACGCCTTCGCAACGCCAAGATCGTGGCAACACTGGGCCCGGCAAGCTCGACCCCGGAGATGATCGAAGCGCTGTTCGAAGCCGGTGCCGATGTGTTCCGGCTCAACTTCAGCCACGGCAGCCATGAGGACCACCAGCAGCGCCTGGACAGCATCCGCGCCATTGAGCGCGAGCGGGGCCGCCCCATCGGCGTGCTGCTGGACCTGCAAGGCCCCAAGCTGCGCATCGGCACGTTTGCCGGCGGCCCCGTGCAACTGGCCGGGCAGGCGCCGTTCCGGCTTGATCTCGACGCTACCGCGCCCGGTTCCCAATCCCGTGTCAGCCTGCCGCATCCTGAGATCTTCGCCGCGCTGCGCGAAGGCACCGAGCTGCTGCTCGACGACGGCAAGATCCGCCTGCGCGTGGACCAGTGCGGTGCCGACTTCGCGCAGACCACGGTGATCAACGGTGGCGCACTGTCGGATCGCAAGGGCGTGAACGTGCCCGGCGTGGTACTGCCGCTGTCGGCGATGACCGAGAAAGACCGGCGCGACCTGGACTTCGGCCTGACGCTCGGCGTCGACTGGATCGCGCTGTCGTTCGTGCAGCGGCCCGAGGACATCCAGGAGATCAAGGAGATCGTCCAGGGCCGGGCCGGAATCGTCGCCAAGCTGGAGAAGCCGGCGGCGATACAGAGCCTGGAGGCCATCGTCGCCGAAGCGGACGCCGTGATGGTCGCGCGTGGCGATCTTGGCGTGGAGATGCCCGCCGAGCTGGTGCCGTCGTTGCAGAAGCAGATCGTGCGGGCCTGCCGCAAGGCCGGCAAGCCCGTGATCGTGGCCACGCAGATGCTCGAATCGATGATTGCCTCGCCGGTGCCGACCCGCGCGGAGGCGTCGGACGTAGCGACTGCGGTCTATGACGGCGCCGACGCCGTGATGCTGTCGGCCGAGTCGGCATCCGGCCGCTACCCGGTCGAAGCCGTGACCATGATGGACAGCATCATCACGCGCACGGAATCGGACCCGCTGTACCACGACGCCATCCAGGCATCGCATACGCCGCCGCGCGCCGAGGCCGCCGACGCGATCGGCTACGCCATCCGCCATGTTGCGGGCCTGCTCAAGGTACCGGCGACGGTGGCCTACACCAGCTCCGGCTACTCGGCCCTGCGCATGGCGCGCGAGCGCCCCGAAGTGCCGATCCTCGGCATGACGCCGCGCGTGGCCACCGCCAGGCGCCTGGCGCTGGCGTGGGGCGTGCATGCCGTGCTGTGCCACGAAGTGGTGGATGTGCTCGAAATGACGGAGCTTGCCAGCCGCACCGTCTTGCAGGAGCGCTTCGGGCAGCGCGGCGAGTCGATCGTTATTTCCGCGGGGCTGCCGTTCACGGTCGCCGGGACCACCAACCTGCTGCGTATTGCACAGGTTCAATAAAGCACAGGTTCAATAAGCAAAGATTCGACAGAGCAGAGACATGTCACTGATCCAGGAAGTGCGGGGCTACGAGATCCTCGATTCGCGCGGCAATCCGACCGTTGCCGCCCAGGTATTGCTTGCGGACGGTTCCACTGGCTTCGCCGCGGCACCGTCCGGCGCCTCGACCGGCTCGCGTGAAGCGATCGAGCTGCGCGATGGCGACCGCACGCGCTACTTCGGCAAGGGCGTGCGCAAGGCAGTCGGGCATATCAATGACGATATCGGCCGCACGCTGGCAGGCATGCCCGCCGGGAACCAGGCCGAGCTGGACGCATGCCTGATCCGGCTGGACGGCACGCCCGACAAGTCGCGCCTTGGCGCCAATGCCTTGCTGGCGGTATCGCTGGCCAGCGCCCGCGCCGCCGCCGCATCCGCCGGCGTGCCGCTTTACCGCAGCATCGGCGACAGCGAACGCGCAACGCGCCTGCCTCTGCCCATGATGAACATCATCAACGGCGGCGCGCACGCGGACAACAGCGTCGACATGCAGGAATTCATGATCCTGCCGGTGGGTGCCGAGACTTTCTCGGAGGCCGTCCGCTGGGGTGCCGAGGTTTTCCATACGCTCAAGTCCGTGCTGAAGCAGCGCGGCCTGTCCACCGCCGTGGGCGACGAAGGCGGCTTCGCGCCGGACCTGAGCAGCAACGAGCAGGCGCTGGAAGTGATCATGCTCGCCATCGAAGGCGCCGGCTTCAGGCCCGGCCGCGACATTGCGCTGGGCCTGGACGTGGCCAGTTCCGAGTTCTATCGCGACGGCTTCTACGAGCTGCGCTCCGAAGGCCGCGCCTACGACGCCGGCGATTTCGTGAACCTGCTCGCCAAATGGACGCGCCAGTACCCCATCGTCACGATCGAGGACGGCATGGCCGAAGGCGACTGGATGGGCTGGAAGCAGCTGACCGGCAAGCTCGGCACGCAGGTCCAACTGGTTGGCGACGACCTGTTCGTCACCAACACGGCGATCCTGCAGGAAGGCATCGAGCGCGGCGCGGCCAACGCCATCCTGATCAAGCCCAACCAGATCGGCACGCTCACGGAAACGCTGGATGCAATCGACCTGGCCGAGAAGGCCGGCTATGCGTCGGTGATCTCGCACCGCTCCGGCGAAACAGAGGACACCACCATCGCCGACCTCAGCGTCTGCACGGCCGCCACGCAGATCAAGACCGGTTCGCTGAGCCGCTCGGATCGTGTCGCCAAATACAACCGGCTCCTGGTCATCGAGGCGGAGCGGGGAGGCGCGGCGACGTTCGCCGGGCGCGCGGCACTTTCGGTGCCGGCCTGACCGCCATCCATTAAATCAGCCTTACCCAGAAGCAAAAGCAAAAAAGCAAAAAAGCAAAAAAGCAAAACCATAACCATCACAACAGGAGACAGCCAATGCGCACTACCCTTGTTTTGCGGAACCTCGTTCGCCTCTCGGTGCTGACGGTCGGCTTCGCCGCCTCTTCGGCCGCGCTATCGCAGGAATGGCCCGCGCGGCCGATCAGCCTGGTGGTACCGTTCCCGTCCGGCGGCACCACCGACGTGCTGGCGCGCGCGCTCGGCGACCAGTTGTCGAAGCACCTCGGGCAGCCCGTCATCGTCGAGAACCGGCCGGGCGCCGGCGCGACGGTAGGCGCGGACTACGTCGCCAAGGCGAAGCCGGACGGCTACACGCTGCTGATGGGCGCGGTGCACCACACCATCGCAACAAGCGTCTACAAGAAGCTGCCCTACAGCTTCCAGAAGGATCTGGCGCCGGTGGCAACGGTGGCGATGGTGCCGAACGTGCTCGTCATCAACGCCGCGAAGACGCCGGCGAAGAACGTCGCGGAACTGGTCGCGCTGGCGAAGAAATCGCCGGCGGAGTTTGCGTATGGTTCCAACGGCAATGGCACGGCGCAGCACCTGATCGGCACGCAGTTCCAGGCGGCAACGGGCGCGCCGTTGCTGCATGTGCCTTACAAGGGCAGCGGTCCGTTGACGACGGATTTGCTGGGCGGGCAGGTCACGATGTCGTTCGATACGCTGACCACGGTGCTTCCGCACATCAAGGCCGGCAAGCTCAAGGCGCTGGCGGTGACGACGGCAAAGCGCTCCAGCGTGCTGCCCGATGTACCGACGCTCGAAGAATCTGGCCTGAAGGGCTTTGATATCGGCACGTGGTTCGGTGTGCTGGCGCCGGCGGCAGTGCAGAAGCCGATCGTCTCAAGGCTCAGTGCCGAGATCGTGAAGATCGTGAAATCGCAGGATTTTCAGCAGCGCATGCTGGCTGCGGGTGCGGAGCCCATGGTGGGCACGGCTGATGAGTTTGCAAAGCGCATCAATGATGAGACGGTCAAGTTCGCGAAGCTGGTGAAGGAAGGGAAGGTGGCGATCGAGTAGCGACGAGCGGCCTCCGAGTGTCTTCAGCAACTACATGTTCGAAGGCATATGTGTACTCAGCGTGAGGCGGAATACACCTTCCAGGGCATATTTATCGCAAAAAGGGGAATCGCAGGCCTGGCACCGAAGTTGCAGATAAGCGGGTATGGACGGTTCAAATGTTGTCGAGATAACGCCGTCCTTCACGATCACGAACGATTGGAGACATCCATGAATGCACCCGCACTGCGCTTCGGCGCGCTTGCCGCACTGACCGCGCTTTGCCAGATGGCCAGCGCCGCGGAGCCATTCCGCATCGGCGCATTGGTAGACATGTCCGGAGTCTACTCGGGCATCGGTGGTCCCGGCGGTATCGCCGCCGTCAAGATGGCGGTCCAGGACTTCGGCGGCAAGGTGCTGGGCCGGCCCATCGAGGTGCTGGGCGCCGACTATCAGAACAAGGTCGATATCGCTTCCACGCGCGCCCGGGAGTGGTATGACCGGAACAACGTCGAGATGATCATCGAGTCCACCGACTCGGCCTCGGCCCTCGCGCTGCAGAAACTTGGCGAGAGCAAGAAGAAGGTCACGATCTTCGCGGGTTCCGCCACCACCGAGCTGACGGGCAAGCAGTGCTCGCCCTACGGCATCCACTACGTCTACAACACCTATGCGCTGGCCAACGGCACGGCGCGTGCCATCCTGGAAGAAGGCAAGAAAGACTGGTTCTTCATCACCGCCGACTATGCGTTCGGACATTCGCTTGAAGCGAATGCCGTCAGCGTGGTGGACCAGTTGGGCGGGAAGGTAGTCGGCAAGGTGCGCCACCCGCTGTCGGCATCGGATTTTGCCTCCTTCCTGCTGCAGGCGCAGGCGTCGAAGGCGCAGGTAATTGCCCTGGCGAATGCCGGACGCGATACCCAGAATGCGGTGCGCCAGGCGTCGGAGTTCGGACTCGGGGGCGGCAAGCAGGTGGTCGCACCGCTGCTGATTTTCGACAGCGACCTGAAGGGCATGGGTCTGAAGGCGGCGCAGGGACTGCAGTTCACCACGGCATTCTATTGGGACTACAACGACGAGACCCGCGCCTTTGGCAAGAAGTTCTTTGCGCAGACCAAGATGATGCCGACCATGGTCCAGGCCGGCATGTACTCTGCGGTGACGCACTACCTGAAAGCGGTACAGGCGGTCGGCAGCGCGGACCCGGACAAGGTCATGGCCAAAATGCGCGCGACGCCGGTCAACGACTTCTTTGCCAGGGACGGCCGCATCCTGGCAAACGGGCTGATGGCGCATGACATGTACCTGGCCGAAGCCAAGAAGCCGTCCGAATCGAAGGGCGAATGGGACTTGCTGAAGATCCGCAAGGTCATCCCCAAGGACAAGGCTTTCGAGCCACTGGAAAAGAGTGCCTGCCCGCTCAAGGGCTGACGCACTCTGGCACTGAGGTGGCCACGCTGCTGGCCACGTTTCAACGTCGTTGTCTCCGGGCGTCTTTCCACGGCCGCCGCATTGCTGCGGGCGTGCGGAAGACGCTTCCTCTTCTCTCCAGATGGGCTTTTCACCTGTTATGCCGGATTTCATTCTGCAGACGCAGCGCTTGTCCAAATCATTCAAGGGCTTCACTGCCGTCAGTGATGTCGACCTGAATGTTCGCCGCGGCTCGATCCACGCCTTGATCGGCCCGAACGGCGCCGGCAAGACCACCTGCTTCAACCTGCTCACCAAGTTCCTGGAGCCGACCAAGGGCACCATCGTCTTCAACGGCGTCGATATCACGCGCGAGAAGCCCGCGCAGATCGCGCGCCGCGGCGTGATCCGTTCGTTCCAGATCTCGGCCGTGTTCCCGCACCTGACGGTGATGGAGAACGTGCGCATCGGCCTGCAGCGCCAGCTGGGCACCGCGTTCCAGTTCTGGCGCAGCGAGCGTTCGCTCGACGTGCTCAACGGCCGCGCCATGGAACTGCTCGAGCAGGTCGGCCTGACCGAGTTCGCGCAGACGGTCACGGTGAACCTGCCGTACGGGCGCAAGCGCGCGCTGGAGATCGCCACCACGCTGGCGATGGAACCCGAGCTGATGCTGCTCGACGAGCCCACGCAGGGCATGGGCCACGAAGACGTGGATCGCGTCACGCAGCTGATCAAGAAGGTCTCGGAAGGACGCACCATCCTGATT
>NZ_JBYOJP010000007.1:0-329298 GCF_057798975.1 Cupriavidus sp. 21MJTG02-4
CCTATAACCAGTGTGTTTTAGCCTGGTGGGTCGATCGCCTTGTGCCGAGCGATACAGCACAACCCAAGACTACAGAACTACATCCCGAATTGGTGGCGTTGGACGAACTGCCCAGCGCCACAACCCCTTATGCCTGGTGACCATAGCGAGTTGGAACCACCCCTTCCCATCCCGAACAGGTCCGTGAAACGACTCCGCGCCGATGATAGTGCGGATTACCCGTGTGAAAGTAGGTCATCGCCAGGCTCTTACAATGCAAAACCCCTCGACAGCGTGTGCTGCGAGGGGTTTTTGCTTTGGGGCATCGCGTTTGCGATGCCTCCGCGAAGACAGGCTGCATTTTTTCGCCAGCCTGTTCCACAGGGCCACAGGTCGGCGTAATCGAGCTTCGGAAAACTCTCCAAACCTGTCCTATAATAATTGACATTACAACGATTGATCGAGCAACAACATGACGCCAAAGGCACAGCCAGGGCATGGCAGCGGTCAGGTCCTCCCGTTCCGCGAGTCGCTGCTCGCCATGCTGGGCGTTGCCTTCGTGTCGATGCTGGTGGCGCTGGACCAAACCGTGGTTGGCACGGCATTGCCGACTGTCGTTGCCGAGTTGCAGGGCTTCGAGTACTACGCCTGGGTGGCCACGTCTTACCTGCTGTTATCCGTCATCACCGTGCCGATCTTCGGTCGTCTTGGTGACTACTACGGCCGCAAGCCTTTCGTGCTGGCATCCATCGTCGTGTTCTCGGTGGCCTCGGCCTTGTGCGGAATGGCGACGAGCATGCCGTTCCTGGTGGCGGCGCGCGGATTGCAGGGGATCGGTGGCGGCATGTTGGTGGGTACCGCCTTCGCGTGCATTCCAGACCTGTTTCCGGATTCGCACGTCCGGCTGCGCTGGCAAGTGCTGATGAGCGCGGCGTTCGGCGTGGCCAATGCCGTCGGACCTTCGCTGGGCGGCATCCTGACCGAACTGTATGGCTGGCGCGCCGTCTTCTATGTGAATCTGCCGGTGGGCGCGCTGAGCCTGTGGTTCGTATGGCGCTACCTGCCGCATCTGCGCCAGCAATCGCACAGCGGGCCGATCCGGGTCGACTGGCTCGGCGCCTTGCTGATCGGCGTGGGGCTGGGCGGCATGCAGATGAGTGTCGAACTGCTGCCGCAGCGCGGCGTCGACTGGCTGACCGCCGGGCTGCTGGTCGCGGCGATGGCGGCGCTGATCGGGCTGTGGCAATGGGAGCGCCGCTGCGCCAATCCGATCCTGCCGCTGGACATGTTCCGGCATCCGGGCGTGGCACCGCTGTTTCAACTTGCGGTGCTGGTCGGTTTCGCCATGTTCGCGCTGCTGATCTACGCGCCACTGCTGCTTCAGGGCGGGTTCGGATACTCGCCGCGCGAAGCGGGATTGCTGGTGACGCCGCTGGTGGTCTGCATCACGGTCGGCAGCATCGTGAACGGGCGCATCATCACGCGCATCCGCCATCCGAATGCCATGCTGTTTGCCGGCTTCGGCATGCTGGCCGCCGGATGCCTGGCGCTGTCACAGGCCACGCGTAGCATGTCGCATCCGTTGCTGCTGACGATCATGCTGCTGGCAGGGTTCGGACTCGGCTTCATCATGCCGAACCTGACGGTGTTCGCCCAGCAGACGGTGGGCCGGGAACACCTGGGCATTGCCACGGCGATGCTGCAGTCGCTGCGGATGGTTGGCGGCATGGTCGGTACCGCGATGGTTGGCACGATGGTGACGCGTTCCTATACCGCTGGCGTGGAGCATTCGCTGGCGACAGCCAATGCGCTGGACTGGCTCGGCCGCATGTCGGACCCGCAGGTACTGATCGACAAGGCCGCGCAGGCCGGGTTGCTGACCGAACTGCAGCAGGCGGGGCACAATGGCGCCTTGCTGCTGGAGCAGGCGCGTGTTTCGCTTGTAACGGCAATCCATCTGGGGCTTGTCATTGCCGCAGTCGCCGCGCTGGTGGGACTGTGGCGCGCACGACGCGTGCCGCCGGTTAGGCTGGTGCGCGCCGGCCAGCAACCGGCCATGGCGGCCGACTGAAACGGCCGCCGGACGGCGAGCAGCATGCCGGGGCCTTGGAAACGGGAGAATGGATGGAACTGGAGCGACAAAGCCTGGCGGTGCTACAGCAGTTCGGGCGGACCTACCGCGCCTATGCGTCGGCGTTCGAGCAGCGTATCGGGCTGCCGTTGCCGCGCTGGCGCATCTTGTTTGCGCTGCAGACGCAGGAGGATGCGATCGCGCAGAAAGCATTGGCCGAGCGCGTAGGCATGGACCCGGGCGCACTGACTCGGCAGCTCAAGGCGATGGAGGAGCTGGGCTGGGTCCTGCGCAATACTTCCGAGCGCGACAACCGCGTCACGCATGTCACGTTGTCCGCGGCGGGCAGGACCATGGTGGAAGACAAGATGCCCCGGCGATCGGCCTTTCTCCAGGACGTGCTCGAGAACGTCCCCGAGTCGACCATGCTCGAACTGTCGAGAGGCCTGGCCCAGCTGGAGGCCGGCATCGCCGGTGCCGTCGCCCGCGCGACGGAACTGGCGGACGCCGACTGAAGGCATCGCGCGACCGATTTTGCTAAGTCGGCAGCAAGATGCCCTGGCGCGCCGCGCATTCGAATAGCTCGCGATCATTGCTGGCCCCGAGCTTTTGCATCGCGCAATTCTTCTGGCGGCTGATGGTCTTGACGCTGCGGCACAGGATGATAGCGATCTCGCTGACCGAGCGCCCGCTCAGATAGAGCCGGATGACTTCGGTCTCGCGCACCGACAGGCGTTGCGCAATCTGCTGGCCGGGTTCGTGCGGACTGTCCAGGCTGGTCTGCGACAGGATATCGAGCGCCGACTTGCCAGTGTAGTGAAAGCCTCGCTGGATGCGGGCGACGACCGTGATCAGTTCGGACAGCGGTGCGTCCTTCAGCATGAGCCCCTGCACGCGTGCATTGAGAATCGAGCGCAGGATCAAAGGGTTGGTGATCATGGTGAGCACAATCACGCTGACCGAGGGGTAGTGCCGCCGCAGCGTGGAGATCAGCCGGATGCCATCCGAGTCCCTGTGGCCCGGCATGTGATAGTCGGTGATCACGATGTCCGGGCGCAGGGTTTCGACGCTGCTCAGTAGTTCGGTGGCGCTGTTGACCATGCCGCAAACCACCCAGCCCGGCTGCGTCTGCAATTGGTCGCGGACGGCAGCGCAGACGACCGGGTGGTCGTCGGCCAGCAGGATTCTCAGTGTCATGGCGCGGTCCTTGTCGTGGAGATGGCAGCTGTGCTGCGCCCCAAAAAATCGCCGCACGCCATGGCGGCGCGCGGCGCGAAGGACGCATCAACATCTGCGCACGTGCCAGGGTCTCGAGCCAAACGGGAGGCGGCCGCGACACGGCTAGTGCGAGCCCAGAATACTGGCCCGGCAGCCGCGGCGGACTGAGAAAGTTCGCAAAAATTTGCAGACAAACGTTGCGGTGCCGTCGGCGGGATGGCACGGCGATGCGCGTGTGGCGGGGTACGGGCGGATAGCAGGCGTGCGCGCGAAACGGCTCTTACGCGAACGGTGTTTGCGCTACCGCAAACGGATGCGTGCCGGACGCCGCTGCCTGTCCTGCTGGTCGCCGCTCAGGCCGCGGCGGCGTGCCGTGGCGACTCCTGCCGGCTCTTGCGCCGGCCGTCGATGGCCTTGAGCGGATCGCGCAGCACGGCATTGCCCACGTCCATGATGTCGCGCAGCGCGCTCTTGTCGTGTGCGCGTTCAGGGGCCCAGAAATGCAGCGCGGCCCATTCCGGGAAGCTGCTCGGCGGGGCCAGCAGGCGCGTCTTGCGATCACGCGTGACCAGCGGCACGTTGAAATCCAGCACGGGGCAGATACCGCCGGCCGAATGCAGTAGCGTGATCTGCGTATGCCAGGACGGCACCACCGTTTCACGATGTCCCGGCGTGCTGGCCTGGCGTGCGAGGAAGCTGCGCAACGGACTGCCGGCTTCGCAGTCTTCCTGCAGCAGGATCCAGTCGCTTTCCGTATCGTCCGCGCTGCCGGCGCGCATCGCACTGACCAGCCGGCGCGGCGTGGCCAGGATGTTATGCGGCAGAACCTTTTCCGGGTTATGCCCGCCGTCGACCACGAAGGCGCAGTCGAGCTCGCCACTGTCGAGGCTCTCGGACAGCGTGGGGTCGGCGATCACGGGCCTGGTCACGAAGCTGTCATGCGGAAACTGCTCGCACAGCGTGGTCAGGATCTCGGTGATGACCGGGTCGCCAATGGACGAGGAAAACCCGATCGACAGGCGCCGGCCGTGGCGGCTTTTTGCCGGGGGTAGTTCGTTCGGCCGTACCAGCACACTCCACTTTGCCAGGATCTGCCTGGCGGTCTGTTCCAGGCGCAGGGCGTGCGGGGTCGGCTCCAGCGTGCCGTTGCGCTTGACGAAGAGTGGGTCGCCAGTGATCTCGCGCAACCGTGCAAGGCTGTAGGCGACCGTCGGAACGCGGCCTTGCGTGCAGGCCGCTACCGCGCTGAGGTCACGGTACTCCATCACCAGAACAAAGACGTGCAACAACTTCGTGCTGACATGACGCATTCTGACTTCTCCCGATCCATGGATTCTGTTTTCGTTTTTCTTTTATTTCCTGGCACGACAATGTGACAGCTTGGCGCGGCCATTGCATGTCGCGCCGCGAACCTAGCGAACGGGTTCGCGAGCGGAAAAAGGAATTTCCGTGGCTGTGGGAACAGGAACCGGCAAGCGCTGGTTGTGGCGGATCAGGCTACGAAGAAGCATGACACAACTCCTAAATGTGCGACTCGCGTCGACAAATGGCGCAGTGACTCCTCAATCCTTCAGGCCCTTGCTTGCCGACAGTTCTGGATGCGTCACCGGGCGTGTGAGTGCCGGCGTAGAACTGGCGCGCCGCCCGTCTGTTCGCGTTCCGTGGAGCGCTGTTTGCGGGCGTACGAAATTTAGTTGATGCCGAGGAATCTTAATACAACAACTGGAAAGTTCCTAGGAAGTAACTGACATTCCGATATGCAACGCTCACGTTTCACGAGCGCTTGTCCGGACATGAGAACATGGCGCAAAACGGCCGAAAACCGCCGCGCATAAGGGAAGGGCGCATTGCTTGGGCTCGCTCCATCGATCGATGCTCCGGGCAACGACGTGCCGGATTCAGGCGGAAATTCCGGCGGGCGCGACATGCGGCCATTCTGGATTCCAAATTGGAAAAACCAAAGCAGGCGGCCAAGGCAGTCGCATTCCGCTGACGACGATCATCCGTGCATCCTGTGAGGCGTCATGGCAGGCGACGTACGCAAATATTGCCCTCGCACTAAAGCCGGCCTGCACAATTTTCTTAACTCGCCCAGCAAAGACGTTGAATTGCCTTTTGGCTCGGCAGTGGGCTAACGTACGGGGCAGGGTCGGGCTCGGTTACCGGCACGCATAAGACTGTTGCGTAGCGGGAGAGAATCGGTGAACAGACGGTATTCGGAAGAGCAGATCCGCAGCTATCTGGCCGAGGCCGCCAGCGGCGTGCCGGTGCGCGAGTTGTGCGCGCGGTACGGCTTCAGCGATGCGTCCTTTTATGGCTGGCGCGCGCGCTATGGGCAGCCGGGACAGGGCGATGCACGCGAAGGGCGTAAACTGCGCGAGTTGCAGGAGGAGAACACCCGGCTCAAGAGCATGCTGGCGGATGCGCTGCTCAAGCTGGAACTCCTGCGCAACCGGGCGGGCCGCAGCGGCAGCGGGAAGGAACGTTGACCGCAGCCCCGCTACCCTCCCACCTTAGCGCTGATCCCATGCGGATCGAGCAGGCGTCTTGCCTCATCCCAGTCGGGCAGGGCGCTGTCCCGGAGTCATAGATTGAAGAAGTTGATGGGTTGCAAGGTTTCACTGCTGGCCTGTGCAGGGCTGCTTGCCGTACAGGCCTGGGCCGCGCCGGATGCGTCGCTCCCGGCGCCGATGGTTGCGCCCCCGCCGCCCCGCATGCTGGATCCCGCCACGGCAACCGTGGACGCCACCGACGGCACCTTGTCGGTATCGCAGCGCCAGCGCTGCCAGTCGCTGCTGGATCAGATCAACGCGCTTCCCTCGGGGCCGCAGTGGTCGACCGGCAACTCGTCGGTCACCACGGCTGACGGGCGCACGTATCCGACGCTGGAGCGACAGGCGGACCGCAAGCGTCTGGAAGAGGCATACCGCCAGGAATGCGCGCAGCAGCCACGGTGACGACAGCGCGGGCTGCACCAGCCGGTACAAAACGCAGGACCGCCAGGCCGCAATAGCGGCCTGGCGGGACGCGGTCGGTCGACTTGCATTCTCGTGGAGAGCGAACATGCGCCGCTTACGGCATATCATTGCCTGGTGTCTCGCCGGACGGCTGGAAGCGCGTGGCGGATCGCTGACAGACCGCGATGACCCGCCTCGTGCAGTGAGTCAGAACGGGTGCGGGTCGTCGCCGGCCGCGGCATGCGCCGACATGGCGGCCGGCGCCTGCCGGGGCATCGGTTCCAGGTCCGCATAGACTGCGGCCAGGCCGTCGCGGTCGATCAGCCTCAAGCGCCGCTGCCGGACCGAGATCAGTCCCACCGACGCAAATCGCGACAACAGGCGCGACACCGTTTCCAGCGTCAGCCCGAGCAGGCTGGCGATGTCCGATCGCGACATGGCCAGCGTAAGCGGGCCGTCGGCGCCACCGCGACGGCGGTGCTCGGTGTCCAGGTCGAGCAGCAGCATGGCGAGCCGCTGGGCAGCTTTCATCGAGCCGACCGCGACCAGCAGGACGCGCTCGCGTTCGGACTGACGACGCATCACGGCCAGCACGGAATCCCGGAAGGCCGGGTCGGCCATGTGCGTGCGCAGCGCCTCGATCGACACGACACAGCACAGGGTGTCCTGCAAGGCGATGGCGCTGACGCTGTAGACCGGCGCCTCGTTCGGCTCCAGGCCCAGCACATCGCCGGACAGCGAGAATCCCGTGACCTGCCGCCATCCCAGCGGCGATTCATAAACCTGCTTGGCACTGCCTTCCCGCAACGGAAACGATGCAGCCACGGGGCGGCCCTGGCGATAAAAGGCATCGCCGGCGGCTACCGTGACGTGCGCAGGCTGCAAAGGCTTCTGCGCACTGGGCGACCGGTCGGCCGTCGAGGCGTCACGGCAGACATGGCGAAAGAGGCAGAGCGAGCAGGAGGGCGAGTCGGGCATGGGGCGAGGGCGCCTGAGGCGACGGCCTAGTATAAATGCGCGACAACGGCTGCTATCTCCCCACGATCTGTATTCTTTCGTGGTCCTGCTTGAAACTTTTCGATTGGCGTAAAGCCTGGGCCGCCCGTCAAGTGGGCGTCGTCCGACGATGCGAAAACGCTACGCTCGAGGCAGTCGCGGCCGTCGCTGTGTTATGCTGCATCGCAACAATACGCAGAACATCCGGGGGAGATGCATCGCACGCAACCAGGAGTTCTCATGGCCAAGAGCCTTGCCATGGACTGGCAGGCGCAATTCCGGCGATTCAGCCGGGCGCAGGCCCAGACCGAAGCACAAGTCAAAGCGTGGCTGGAACGCGTTGAATCGTTGAGCCATCTGGCGCCGCGGCGCCGTATCCGGACACCGCATGGCGCTCCACTTTCTCCACGGCATCCCGCGCCGCATTTGCCGGGCAGCTGGGAATCCCACCGCCTGAGCCTGGAGCCACTAGCCGGCGAGCTGGTGCCGCGGTTGTCCTATCACCTGTATGTGCCGGCCAGCGCCGGGCAACGCTTCCACAGCCCCTTGCCCCTCGTGGTCATGCTGCACGGCTGCCGCCAGACTCCCGACGAACTCGCCGCCGGCACGCGCATGAACGCGCTGGCCGAGCGTGAGGGCTTCATCGTGGCGTATCCCCAGCAGCCGCTGCGGCGCCAGCTGCAGCGCTGCTGGCAATGGTTCGACCTGGCCGACGGCGAAGGTGGCCGCGAAGCGCATGCCGTCGCGGCGTTGATCGAGACCCTCTCGCGGCGCCTCGATGTGCGCGAGGACCAGGTCTTCGTCGCCGGGATGTCGGCCGGCGCCGCCATGGCCGCAGTGGTGGCCTTGCGCTACCCGCAACTTGTCGCGGCGGTAGGTCTGCACTCCGGGGTCGTGGTGGGCGAGGCGGATAACCCGCACGCCGGTCTGAGGGCCATGCGCCACGGGTCGACCGCCGAACCGGCATGGCTGCTCGACGCCGCCGGGGCCACGCCGGGCGGCCCCGAACTGCCGGCGATCGTGGTGCACGGCCTCGACGACGATGCGGTCCATCCGGTCAATGGCCACCTGCTGGCGCGGCAGTTCCTGGCCTACAACGGCCTGGAAGACGGTCCGGGCGGCATTTCCGCGGCGCGGGCGCGCCTGCCGGCCGGACATTTCCATGAAGCGCGCTTCGGGCGCTGGAGCCGCGATCTGGTCACGCTGGTGGAAGTGGAGGGGCTGGGCCACGCATGGAGCGGCGGAGACGGCGACTATAGCTATCACAGCGCCGTCGGCCCCGATGCCAGCGCGATGATGTGGGAGTTCTTCCGCGGACACCGGCGCTAGCGCGCGCGTACGCCCATAAAAAAAAGGAGGGCGACAAGGCCCTCCTTCCTCTCATTCAGGCACGGGCTCGCATCAGCTGCGCGCCGGATCCTTGACGAACAGCGCCGTTACCATGCCGATAGCGCATACCGCGACCACGTAGTGCGCGGGCGCGAGCGGATCGTTCTTGAGCATCAGCGTGACGACCATCGGCGTCAGGCCGCCAAAGATCGCGTAGGACAGGTTGTACGAGAACGACAGGCCCGAAAAGCGAACCTGCGCCGGGAAGGCATTGACCAGCACGAACGGCACCGCGCCGATGGTGCCGACCAGGAAGCCCGCCAGCGCGTACAGCGGCACCAGCAGGTCGGGCCGGGTATGGACGGTGGTGTAGAGCGCGTAGGCGCTGGCGGCCAGCAGCAGGCCGCCGAAGAACAACGTGCGGCGTGCGCCGAACCGGTCGGCGAGCGCGCCCGATACCACGCAGCCGACCGTCAGGCACAGCGTGGCCACGCTGTTGGCAACCAGGGCCGTGCGCGCGTCGAAGCCATAAAGCTTCTGCAGGAACGTGGGGGTCATCAGGATCACGACCACGATGCCTGCGGACAGCATCCACGTCAGCAGCATCGACACCGCGATGGCGCCGCGGTGATCGCGCACCACCGACTTCAGCGGCATTTCCGCCGCCAGTGCCTTGCGCTTCTGCAGTTCGGCGAAGACCGGCGTTTCATGCAGCCAGCGGCGCAGGTACATCGACGCGATGCCGAATACGCCGCCGATCAGGAACGGCACGCGCCAGCCCCAGTCAGCCAGCTCCGCCGGCGTGAATACCGAATTGATGCCGGTGGCCACCAGCGAGCCGAGCAGGATCCCGGCGGTCAGCCCGCACGTCAGCGTGCCGCACGCATAGCCCACGTGGCGCGCGGGGACGTGTTCCGATACAAAGACCCAGGCGCCGGGCACTTCGCCGCCCACGGCGGCGCCCTGCAGGATGCGCAGCACCAGCAGCAGCACCGGGGCCATCAGGCCGATGGTGTGGTAGGTCGGCATCAGGCCCATCAGCAGCGTGGGCACCGACATCAGCAGGATCGACAGCGTGAACATCTTCTTGCGGCCCAGCAGGTCGCCGAAGTGCGCCATGATGATGCCGCCCAGCGGACGGGCCAGGTAGCCCGCGGCGAAGATGCCGAAGGTCTGCAGCTGCCGCAGCCAGTCGGGTACCGACGGCGGGAAGAACAACTGCCCGATCACCGTCGCGAAAAACACGAAGATGATGAAGTCGTAGAACTCGAGGGCGCCGCCCAGTGCGGCGAGGGAGAGCGTTTTGTAATCCTGCCCGGTCAGTCGTCGCGCGGGCCGGGCCTGCGCGCCTGCGATCGGGGCGGTACTGCTGGTGGTAGACATGAATGGACTCGCATGAATGGCATCTCATGCGAAGCGCACAACACGGGTCGTGGAGGGTGTGGCTGGAAGGGTACAGCGCGGGAGAGGCAGGCACTACGTGGCGGGTAAGCCGCAGGCTTGCGACGAGACGCTTCGCAAAGGCGTAAAGATATCAGATCAGCCCTTGTCTTGTTGACAAGACAAAAGACGATTGCTTTGCTTTGCGTCTAAGCATTGCCATAATGTCAAAAAAAAGTGAAATCCGGGGCACAAAGTGCTGTGCGTCACTCGGAGCGGGGTTGGATTCATCGGGAATGACATGGAAATCAAGAATTCCATCCAGTTCGCCACGGCTACGCCGCGGCGAAAGCTGGCCGTGCGCGCGGCCGGCGGCGTGCTGGCCGCGTTGGCCGTGTTTGGACTCGCGGGCTACTTTGGCGGTCCGCCGCTGATCAAGTCGCTGATTGAGAAAAACGCCACCGAGGCGCTCGGCCGCAAGGTGACGCTGGGGGCGGCGCATGTGCGTCCGTTCGAACTGGCGGCGACGCTCAAGGACCTCACCATCTATGAGCGCGACGGCAAGACCCCCGCCGTGACATTGGGCGAGGTGGAAGCCGACACCTCGCTGGCCTCGGTCTGGCACCTCGCGCCGGTGGTGGACTCGCTGCATATCGACCGCCTGGCCGTGCATGTGACGCGCGAGGCCGACGGCCGCCTGAGCTTTGCCGATATCCAGGACAAGCTCGCCGCCCAGCCGCCGAAGCCGCCCGATGCCAAGCCGGCCCGCTTCTCGGTCAATAACATTGCCGTCACGGGCAGTTCGGTGGCTTATGAGGACAAGGTGGCCGGCTCCGCCGTGAAGGTCGACAACCTGACGCTGACGCTGCCCTTCCTGTCGAACCTGCCGCACGATGTGGAGATCGTCACGCGGCCCACGCTCAGCGCGCAGATCAACGGCACGCCGCTGGCCCTCGGTGGCACCGTCCTGCCTTTTGCCGATTCGCGCGAGACGCACCTGAACGTCAACCTCGACGGGCTCGATGTGGCGCGCTTCATGCCGTTCGCGCCCAGGCTCAAGGATGCGCAGGTCAAGCACGGCCTGCTCGACACGCGCTTGACTGTGGGCTTCCGCCAGCAGAAGGACAAGCAGGACATCTTCGTGTCGGGCACCGCATCCCTGCGCGAGCTGGACGTGCGCACGGCCGCCGGCGCGCCGCTGCTCAGCAATGGCAAGCTGGCGCTCGATATCGACCGCGTGGAACCGCTGGCACAACGCGCCCACCTGCGCAGCGTCGATATTGAGGGGCTGGACGTGGCCGCCGTGCGGCGCGCGGACGGTTCGCTGAACCTGGTCACGGCCTTCGTGCCGCAAGCCGCGCCTGAAGCCAAGGCCGCGCCGCAGCCCGCGCCGGCATCGGCGCCGACGGCGGCAGCAAAGCCGCAAGAGGCGGGGTGGCGCTACGCCGTCGACCGCGTCACGCTCAAGCAAGCCCGCTTCGGCTTCGAAGACGCGCTGGCGCCGTCCGGCCCGGGCAAGCTGGTACTGGGCCCCATCGATGCAGAGGTGAATGGCCTGGCCAGTGCCGAGGCCGACAAGGCCACCAAGCTGCAGGCCACCATCACAGTGGCCGATGGCCAGACCATCACGCATATGGGCGAACTGTCGATGCGGCAGCGAACGCTGGCCGGCACGCTCGAGACCTCGGGGCTGCAGCCGCAGGGGTTTGCGTCCTGGTGGCCGCACGCGCTCCAGGCCCAGTTCGGCAAGACCGCGGTCAACGCGGAGCTTCATTACCGGATGTCGTGGGCGCAGCCCGTGTTCCAGTTCGTGCTCGAAAAGTCGCGGCTGGAATTGGCGCCGCTGCATGTGGCGACGCGCGAGCCGGTGGTCATGCCGGCGGCCGTGGCAGCTTCGGGCCAGCCCGCGGCGCGCCAGGCGCGTGCGGAACGCGTCGAGCGCCGCAACCGCCGCGCGCGCGAGGCCGACACCGAGGGCGCAAACCTGCCTTTGATGCAGGCCGATAAAGTGGTGCTGGACGATATCGGCCTGGACCTGGCCAAACAGACCTTCGAGGCGGGGCAGTTGGCGATCACCAAGCCGCAGATTGCCGCGACGCGCGACCATCGCGGCCAACTGCTGGAAATGGCGCGCATCTGGGCCAGCGAATCGGCACGCCAGACCGAAGCCCAGCGCAAGCAGCCGCCCGCGCCGGCTGCGAACAGCGCGGCACCGGCGGCCGGCGGTGGCTGGAAGGTGCGGCTCGGCAAGGTTGGGCTCGACGGCGGCTCGGCGCGCCTGGCCGACTACGCGCCGGCGGAGATCAACCGCGGCCGCCCGGTCATCCACCAGTACCGCAATATCGGCCTGACCACGGGGGCCATCGCCTGGCCGCTGACCTCGGCGGCGCTGCCGGTCAAGCTGCATGCGGAGTCGGGCAAGCGCGGCGTGATCAATCTGGAAGGCAACGTGCTGCCTGCCGCCCCGGCCAGCCAGTTGCAGCTGGACCTGCGCGAGATCGACCTGGCACCGGTGCAGCCCTACGTGGGCGATCGCCTCAACGCGGCGCTGCGCAGCGGCACGCTGACCGTCAAGGGGCGGCTGGCCGTCAGTGCGCCGCCGGGCAAGCCGATTGCCGCGCGCTTTGCGGGCAACGCGCAGGTGGCCAATGTGCGCACCGTGGACCGCGTGACCGGCGACGACTTCCTGCGCTGGCGTTCGCTGGCGGTGTCGGGCATCGATTTCGACATGGACGACAGCAAGGGCCCGATGCGCGTGGCGCTGAACAATGTCGCGCTGTCGGACTTCTATGCCCGCGTGATCCTGAACGCCAATGGCCGCCTGAACCTGCAGGACGTGATGGCGGGCGGCGCGGCCAAGGGCGAGGCGCCGCCCGCCACGAGCCTGACGCAGGCGAACCCGGCGTCGGCACCGGCGGCATCCGCGCCGGCCGCGGCGCCCCCGGCACCTTCCGCACAGGCGGCCGCGGGTCCGAAGCCGCAGGTGCGGATCGGCGGCGTATCGGTGGACAAGGGCAACATCAATTTCTCGGACTTCTTCGTCAAGCCGAACTACAGCGCCAACCTGACCGGCATGAAGGGCTCGGTGTCCAAGGTGGCGTCGGGCGACCCGACGCCAGCCGACCTCGTGCTCAATGGCCGGCTCGATGACGATGCGCCGGTCAGCATCAGCGGCAAGATCAATCCGCTCGGCGAGCAGCTGTTCCTGGACATTGCCGCCAAGGCCTCCGGCGTGGAACTTACGCGCCTGACGCCGTATGCGGCCAAGTACGCCGGCTACCCGATCACCAAGGGCAAGCTGACCGTCGACGTGGCCTACAAGATCGACCAGGGCAAGCTTGATGCCAGCAACCACCTGTACCTCGACCAGCTCACGTTCGGCGACAAGGTCGACAGCCCGGAGGCGACCAAGCTGCCCGTGCTGCTGGCGGTGTCGCTGCTCAAGGACCGCCACGGGGTCATCGATGTCAACCTGCCCGTGTCAGGCTCGCTGTCGGATCCGGAGTTCAGCGTCGGCGGCGTGATCGTGCGCGTGATCCTTAACCTGCTGGCCAAGGCGATCACGTCACCGTTCGCGCTGATCGGCTCGGCGTTTGGCGGCGGCAGCGGCGAGGAACTTGGCTACGTGGAATTCACGCCCGGCACCGCGACGCTTGCGCCCCCGGCCAAAGACAAGATCGCCACGGTTGCCAAGGCGCTCAACGACCGTCCGTCGCTGAAACTGGAAATCAGCGGCCGCATCGACCCGGCCACCGACGAGGCTGGCGCCCGCCGCGCCTGGCTGGACGCCCGCGTGGCCGAGCAGAAGCGGCGCGACCTGCGCAAGAGCGCGCAGGAAGGCGACGAGGCCGGCGACAGCGAAACGGGCGAGCAGGGCGCCGACGTCAAGGTGTCGAAGCAGGAGTACCCGAAGTATCTCGAAGAGGTCTACAAGCGCACCTCGATGAAGAAGCCGCGCAATTTCGTCGGCTTTGCGAAGTCGCTGCCGCCCGAGGAAATGGAGAAGCTGCTGATGGCGAATGCCACGGTGACGGATACCGATCTCAGGCACCTGGCGGACAAGCGCGCGCTGGTCGTCAAGCAGGCGCTGGAGCGCGACGGCAAGGTGCCGGAAGACCGCTTGTTCCTGACCGCGCCGCGCCTGAGCGCCGAGGGCATCAAGGACAAGGGCACGCCGAACCGGGTGGATTTCTCGATCCGCCAGTAGGCGCTTCGGTGGCCGGCGCCGGCAGGCGCCGGCATCCCTCACGACTCGCCGCTCGCAAAAACCGCGTATCATTCGGCCCGGAAAATGTATCGGGCCGCGTACACGCGGCCGCGCTTAGGAGAAAGTTTTGCAGCAGGATCAGCTTGAAGCAGCAGTGGCCTACAAGACCTGGGTTTGCGTGATCTGCGGCTGGGTGTACGACGAAGAACTGGGCTGTCCGGAAGACGGCCTGGCGGCCGGCACCCGCTGGGAAGACGTACCCGACGACTGGCGCTGCCCGGAATGCGACGTGGGCAAGGCTGAATTCGCCATGATCGAACTGTGACGTTGCCGGCCCGTGCCGGCACGCGGATAGCAGCGGTGGGCTAGTGCCTGGCCGCGTGCCTGCAGAGGCCAGTGCGTTGCCGCGCGCAGCGCCGATAGCGCATTCTGTAGGGGTGGCTGCATCGCCACACCGCAACCAAGACAGTCATGCACAGCAGTACCGCCATTACGGCGGCCATCAGGCCGATCGACATGCGCGGCCCTCCTCTCTCTCGGCAAATACCCGAGCCTTGCGGCTCAGATCAGCAGCGGCAACGCCTCCAGTACCAGCACAGCCACCAGCGCGCCGATGAGTGCGCCCATGGTGCGGCAACTGATACGCAGGAACCTGGCGGTCACCGGGATCGAGCCCATGGCGATCACGCCCACCAGCGCCATCGGGATCAGGAATACAAGATCGTGCGCCTGAAAATGCCACATCATGGCGGTCTCCTGTCTCTCTGTCTTACGACTCCAGTATAGGCAGTGTGTGGCGAATAAACGGCTGCTTGCATCGGGATTGACCCGTATGCGCAACGGCAGTCCTGCTGCGACACCCCGCCCGCGCAACGCGTACCGCGTACCGTCCATGCCACCTGCGGGCATGCCGTGCGGGGTGGAGCGCGGACGCTGGCATCTTTTTCGCCCTGCCGGGTCTAACTGTGCGACCCGCGTGTCCTATCCTGTCCAAATACGCGGGCCTGTCCTGCGATACAGAGAGGCGGAGGTGGCTATGGAACTTCACATGCATTCGCACCACTACGTGCGGCGCTCGCCGGACTGGACCGCAGCCGCGGTATCGGGGCTGGCGGCCGGCGCGTTGCTGCTGGTGCTGGAACTGTTCTGGTCCACGATGGTGTCGGGCGTGAATCCGTGGGGCACCACGCGCATGATCGCCGCGATCCTGATGGGCCGGGATGTATTGCAGACCTCGCTGTTCAGCGTGGGCACCGTGGCGGCGGCACTGCTGATCCACTTCGTGCTGGGCGCGGTGCTGGGGATGGTGCTGGCCATCATCATCGCGCCGTTCCAGCTGGATTCGAGCGTCCGCATGATCCTGCTCGCCGGCGCCGTGTTCGGCGCGGCGGTCTACGTGTTCGACTTCCATGTCATGACGCGCGTCTTCACGTGGTTCGCGGACGCGCGCGGCTGGCACACGCTGGTGGGCCACATGATCTTCGGCATGGTGGCCGCGGTGTGCTACTGGAAGCTCGAAAGCAAGGACGTATCGCATTGAGCGCCAGATGCGGCAACGCACGGCGGCGGCTGATGTGCGCCGCACTGCAGCGTCGCTGATTTTGCCGCGCGCTTTTGTCACTACACGGGCGGCGCGCGACCACAACGGCGGATGGGAGACGATGTCCCATCCGCCGTTTTTTCCATGCCCGCAGCGCTTGTGCGAGACCGCACGGTGGATTGTGCGATGCGCAAAGCGTGGGCGCCCGTGTTGCCTTGCAGTGACCTGACGGCATGCACTAGTCTTATCTCAACCCTGCGTGACTTCCGCATCCCTCGCCCGCGCGAGGAGGAGGGTGGATATGGCGATGGCCATCGCACTCGTAGTCATCGTCGTCGCTTCGGTGCTCTTTCATTTCCTGAGCCCGTGGTGGGCGACCCCGCTGGCGTCCAACTGGAAGCAGATGGACGACACGCTCACCATTACCCTGGTCATCACGGGCATCTTCTTCATCGTCATCAACCTGTTCATCGGCTACATCGTCTGGCGCTTCCGTCATGGTGCGCCGCGGCAGGACGGGCAGAACGGGCATCGCGCCAGCTACCATCCCGAGAGCCGCAAGCTGGAACTCTGGCTTACCCTCGGTACCGCGCTCGGCGTCATGGCGCTGCTGGCCCCGGGGCTGTTCGTGTACGCGGACTACGTGCGCCCGCCGCGCGACGCGATGGTGCTGGAAGTCATCGGCCAGCAGTGGCAATGGGCCTTTCGCTTTCCGGGCAAGAGCGGCCAGCTTGGCACCTCCGACCCGCGTTTCATCAGCGGTACCAATCCGCTGGGCCTCAATCCGGACGATCCGCGCGGGCAGGACAACGTCGTCATCAGCGGGCCGGAAGTGCACCTGCCACTGAACCGGCCCGTCAAGGTGCTGCTGCGCTCGCGCGATGTGCTGCACGACTTCTACGTACCGCCGTTTCGCGCTCGCATGAACATGGTGCCGGGCATGGTGACGTCGTTCTGGTTCACGCCGACGCAGGCGGGGCGCTTTGAAATCCTGTGCGCGCAACTTTGCGGCGTGGGCCACTACAACATGCGCGGCATGGTGGTGGTGGAGGACCAGGCCGCCTTCGACACATGGCTGGCGAAGCAGCCAACCTTTGCGATGACGCTCGCCAAGGCGGCAGCGCCATCGCCGCCGGCGCCGGCCGGGGTGGCCAGCGGCGCCGACGCGGAACTGGCAGCAAAAGGCCACGCGCTGGCACAGAGCAAGGGATGCGCGGGATGCCACAGCGTTGACGGCAACCCCGGCGTGGGACCGACGTGGAAGGGCCTGTATGGGCGGACCGAAACGTTTTCCGACGGCAGCAGCGCCCCGGTCAACGATGCGTTCCTGAAAGAGGAAATCACCGACCCGCAGGCCCGCCTGGTCAAGGGGTTCGGCCCGGTCATGCCCAAGATACCGCTGACCGAAGAGGAAGTCGGTGCCCTGATGGCCTATATCCGCTCGCAGGGCAGCGGCGCCGGCACGGCTGCTGCGCCCCCGGAGTCGGCATCGGCAGGCGCGCCCACCGGGGCCACCGCGGCGGCCGAAACCAGCTCGCAGGCGGCATCGTCGGCATCCGGCACGTACACGACATCGAATGCCGCCGTGGTGCCGGCGACCGCGTCGCCCAAGGCGACGAAGTGAGGAGAGACGCATGGCTTACGCCGATGATGCCGGCCACCACGGACCGCAGAGCTTCTGGACCCGCTACGTCTGGAGCCAGGACCACAAGGTGATCGCCGTGCAGTACACCATCACGGCGATCGTGGTGGGGCTGGTGGGCGTGGCGCTGTCCAACCTGATGCGCATGCAGCTCGGGTTCCCGGGCAAGTTCGATTTCATCGACGCCAACCGCTACTACCAGTTCGTCACCATGCACGGCATGATCATGGTGATCTACCTGCTGACCGCGCTGTTCCTCGGCGGTTTCGGCAACTACCTGATCCCGTTGATGGTCGGCGCGCGCGACATGGTGTTCCCGTTCCTCAACATGCTCAGCTACTGGGTCTACCTGCTGTCGGTGCTCGTGCTGCTGGCCAGCTTCTTCGTGCCGGGCGGCCCGACCGGCGCCGGCTGGACGCTGTATCCGCCGCAGGCCATCCTGCCCGGCACGCCCGGCTATGAGTGGGGCATCATCCTGATGCTGGTGTCGCTGGCCATCTTTATTGTCGCGGCCACCATGGGCGGCCTGAACTACGTCACCACGGTGCTGCAGGCGCGCACCGAAGGCATGACGCTGCTGCGCATGCCGTTGTCGGTGTGGGGCATCTTCATGGCGACCATCTTGGCGCTGCTGGCGTTTCCGGCGCTGTTCGTCTCGGCCGTGATGATGCTGCTCGACCGGACGCTCGGCACCAGCTTCTTCATGCCGGCGATGGTGTCGATGGGCCAGCAGCTCAACTACAAGGGCGGCAGCCCGCTGCTGTTCCAGCACCTGTTCTGGTTCTTCGGCCATCCGGAGGTGTATATCGTCGCGCTGCCGGCCTTCGGCATCGTCTCGGACCTGGTCAGCGTGCATGCGCGCAAGAGCATCTTCGGATATCGCACCATGGTGTGGGCCATCCTGGCGATCGGCGTGCTGTCGGTAGTGGTGTGGGCCCACCACATGTTCGTGAGCGGCATGAACCCGTACTTCGGCTTCTTCTTCGCCACCACCACGCTGATCATCGCGATTCCCACGGCCATCAAGGTCTACAACTGGGTGCTCACGCTGTGGCGAGCCGATATCCATTTCACGGTGCCGATGCTGTTCGCCATCGCGTTCATCAGCACCTTCGTCATCGGCGGGCTGACTGGGCTGTTCCTTGGCAATGTGAGCGTGGACATCCCGCTGTCGAACACCTATTTCGTGGTCGCGCATTTCCACATGGTGATGGGCGTGTCGCCGATCCTGGTGGTGTTCGGCGGCATCTACCACTGGTATCCCAAGGTGACGGGGCGCATGCTGGACGATACCCTGGGCCGCGTGCATTTCTGGGTCACCTTCATCGGCACCTACGCCATCTTTTTCCCGATGCACTACCTGGGCGTGCTGGGCATGCCGCGGCGCTACTACGCGTACGAGAACTACGCCTTCATTCCGGAGTCCGCGCATGTGATGAACATGTATATCTCGATCGCGGCCTTTATCGTCGCGGCGGCGCAGCTGCTGTTCGTCTTCAACCTGGCCTGGAGCGTCTGGCACGGGCGCAAGGCGGACGGCAACCCGTGGCGCGCCGCGTCGCTCGAATGGCAGACGCCGCAGACGCCGCCCGCGCACGGCAACTGGGGCCCGCACCTGCCGGTGGCCTATCGCTGGGCCTATGCCTACAGCGTGCCCGGCGCGAAAGAGGACTTCATCGCGCAGAACGCGCCGCCCGAGGCCGGCGGCGCCGAGCCTGAACCGCACCCCAGACGTGGAGCCGTGGCATGAACGCCGAAGCGGTCTACAAAGTCAGCCGCGACGACTTCGGCGGCAATCCGTCGGGCGGTGGCCACACCCGCGACGAGCACGCCGGCCGTGCGCCCGCGAGCATCGGGCTGTGGATCTTCATGGGCGTGGTCACGGTGCTGTTCGCGCTGTTCCTGACCGCCTATGCCATGCGCATGGACAGCCCCGACTGGCAGCGCATTGCGCTGCCGTGGCAGGTATGGCTGTCCACCGCGCTGCTTGCGGCAGGCAGCGTGGCCATGCAGGTGGCCGTGCGCCTGGCACGCGCGAGCCGCATGGCCGGGGCGCGGCAGGCGCTGTGCCTGGGCGGCGTGGGCGCGGCGGCGTTTGTCGCGTCGCAGCTATGGGCCTGGCAGGCGCTGCAGGCCGCCCATGTCGGTCCGGCGAGCAACCCGGCGGGCAGCTTCTTCTACCTGCTGACGGCCATGCACGGGCTGCACGTGCTCGGCGGCCTCGCGGGCTGGGCTTACGCGTCCGGGTTCCGGGGCAGCGGGGAAGGCGCCGTGCTGCGCATGGTGCTGTGCGCCCGGTACTGGCATTTCCTGCTCGCCGTGTGGGTGGTCCTGCTGGCCGCGCTGGGCTGGCTCACACCGGAGATCGTGCGCTACGTCTGCGGCACCGCGTAGCGCGGAGGAGAGTCCCATGTCTTCGAACGTCTCATCGGAGCCCGCCGCGCCGGGGGCCATGGCCTCGGGCCTGCGTGGCCTGGTGGCGGACTGGTCGTCCGACCAGCGCGCCTTCAAGGTGTCGTGGGGCAAGGCGATGATGTGGATCTTCCTGCTGTCCGACACCTTCGTCTTCAGCTGCTTCCTGACGGGCTACATGACGGTGCGTATGGCGACCACGGTGCCCTGGCCCAATCCCAGCGAAGTCTTCGGCCTTCGTATCGGCGGCCACGACGTGCCGCTGCTCCTGATCGCGATCATGACGTTCGTGCTCATCACCAGCAGCGGCACCATGGCGATGGCGGTCAACTTCGCCTACCGGCGCCAGCGGCGCCAGTGCGCGCTGCTGATGCTGGCGACCGCATTGCTCGGCGCAAGCTTTGTCGGCATGCAAGCCTTCGAGTGGACCAAGCTGATTGTCCAGGAGGGCGTGCGTCCCTGGGGCAACCCGATGGGCGCGGCCCAGTTTGGATCGACCTTCTTCATGATCACGGGCTTCCATGGCTTTCACGTGACCTGTGGCGTGATCTACCTGCTGATCGTGGCGACCAAGGTCCTGCGGGGCCGCTACGAAGTCTCGGGCAACTACCAGGTCGTGGAGATCGCGGGCCTGTACTGGCACTTCGTGGACCTGGTCTGGGTCTTCATCTTTGCATTGTTCTATCTCTGGTGAGGCTTGCCATGGCTTCGACTCCGACTCCCGCCTCGCCCGGCGCCGCGCACGGCCCGGACGACGCCGCGCACACTGGCCAGCAACATCCGATCAGCCTCTACCTTAAGATCTGGCTGCTGCTGTTCGTGCTGTCCACGCTGTCGTACATGGTGGACTACGTGGGCTTCACCGGCTACCTGCGCTGGACACTGATCCTGCTGTTGATGGTGATGAAAGCTGGACTGATCGTCGCCGTCTTCATGCACATGGCCTGGGAGCGCATGGCGCTGATCTGCGCGATCCTGGTGCCGCCGCTGTGCCTGCTGATCCTTGTCGGGCTGATGGCGGAAGAGGCAAACTACACGTTCCTGACGCGCGGCATCTTCTTCCATTGATCCACTCCTCGCACGCATGCACCCTGCCACCGAAGCCATTTTGCGTTTCAACCAGGGCCGCGACCCCGAGCGCTTTACGCGCAAGCTCGCCGCCATCGCCGCCGATCCGTTCGCCTTCTTTCGCGGCACCAATCACCTGTACGTGGCATCGCTCGGCCATGCGGACGCGCTGCTCGACGCGCCGACCACCTACGTCTGCGGCGACCTGCACCTGGAGAACTTCGGCAGTTTCAAGGGCGACAACGGCCTGGTCTACTTCGACCTGAACGACTTCGACGACGCGCTGGTCGCGCCGCTGACCGTGGACGTGATCCGCGTGCTGTCCAGCGTGCTGGTGGCGGCCGGCCAGATCGGCCTGTCCGACGAGGACGCGGAGCGCGCCTGCGAGGCGATGCTGTCCGAGTACGCGGCGGTGTTGGAGGGCGGCAAGCCGCGCTGGCTGGAGCGCGCCACCGCGACCGGCATGGTGGCCACGCTGCTGCGGCGGGTCAAGCGCCGCCGGCGCGGCGAACTGGTCGCGGAGCGCGCCGAGACGCGCAAGGGGCAGCAGCGGCTGATCTGCGACGGCCGGCACGCCTTGCCCGCCGACACCAGGGACCGCAAGCGGGCCTTGCAGGTTTTGGACGCCTATTCCGGCCAGGCGCACGGCCACCGCTTCCGCGCCGAAGACGTGGCGCGGCGCGTGGCCGGCATCGGCAGCCTGGGGCTGGAACGCTACGTGGTGCTGGCGCGCGACGAACACGCCGGCGGCATGCCGCGCCTGATCGACATCAAGCGCGCGGCGCCGTCCGCCTGGCAGGACCTGCCCAACCGCGCGCAGCCGCGCTGGAGCAGCGATGCCAGGCGCGTGGCCGCCACCCAGACGATCATGCAGGCGGCATCGCCCGCGCTGCTGTCGGCGGTGGACAAGGGCAAGGCGTCGTATCTGGTGAAAAGCCTTCAGCCGACCGCGGACCGGGTCAACCTGGCGCACTGCGATAGTTTCGCGTCGCTGCGCGAAGTGCTCGCGACCATGGCCCATGCCGCGGCGTGGGCGCACCTGCGCGGTTGCGGCCACCATGCGGCCGATCGCATCGAGCAACTGCAGGAATTTGCGGCCGGCACGCGCTGGCGCAAAGGGGCGCTGCGGCTGGCGCGGCATGGCCATGCGGTGTCGCTGGCGCAGTGGAAGGCTTATGCGGAGGACTACCGCAAGGCCAGGGGCAGCGCCGTCAGCGAATCCGCCAACGGCGCCCGGTAGCTCATCCAGGCTGGCCGTACAGAAGGACGGGAACTCAGACCTGCGTGATGAACTTGGTCACGAGGTAGCCATCGAAGGTTTCCATGCCGCCTTCGCTGCCGATGCCGGAGTCCTTGATGCCGCCGAACGGCGTTTCCGACAGCGCCATGCCGAAATGGTTGATGTTGACCATGCCGGCCTCCAGGCCGTTGGACACCTCGGTCGCGGTCTTCAGCGAGTTGGTGAAGACGTACGACGCCAAGCCGAACGGCAGGCTGTTGGCGCGGCGCAGCACCTCGGCCGTGTCCTTGAAGCGCGTGACAGGCGCCACCGGGCCGAACGGCTCGTCGACCATCAGTTTGGCGTCGTCCGGCAGGTCGGTCACCACGGTGGGGGCGAAGTAGTAGCCCTTGTCGCCGAGGCGCGAGCCGCCGGCCACGACCTTGCCGCCACGCTGGCTGGCATCGTCCAGGAACTGTTCCATCGACAGCACGCGGCGCTCATGCGCCAGCGGGCCCATCTGCGTGCCTTCTTCGAGCCCGTTGCCGACCTTGATCGAGCCGATCACCTCGGTAAAGCGGGCCAGGAACTTGTCATAGGCCTTTTCCTGCACGTAGAAGCGGGTCGGCGATACGCACACCTGGCCCGCGTTGCGCAGCTTGAAGCGCGCCAGCATTTCGGCGGCCGGCTCGATATCGGCGTCGTCGAACACCAGCACCGGCGAATGTCCGCCGAGCTCCATGGTCACGCGCTTCATGTGCGCGCCGGCCAGCGCGGCCAGCTGCTTGCCTACCGGCACGGAGCCCGTGAACGAGATCTTGCGCACGATCGGCGATTCGATCAGGTAGGTCGAGACCTCGCCCGGCACGCCCCATACGATGTTCAGCACGCCCGGCGGCAGGCCGGCATCGTGGAACAGCTGCGCCAGCGCGACCACGGCGCTGGGCGAGTCTTCCGGCCCCTTGAGGATCAGCGTGCAGCCCGCGCCCACCGCCGCCACGATCTTGCGGATGGCCTGGTTGAACGGGAAATTCCACGGCGTGAAGGCCGCGCATACGCCGATCGGCTCGCGCACCACGATCTGGCGCACATTGGGCTGGCGCGGCGGAATCACGCGGCCGTAGATGCGGCGGCATTCCTCGGCGTGCCAGTCGGCATGCTCGGCGCAGACCAGGACTTCGCCGACCGCCTCGGCCAGCGGCTTGCCCTGGTCCAGCGTGATATTGCGGCCGATGTCCTTGGCGCGCTCGCGGGCCAGTTCGCCCACGCGGCGCAGGATCTTCGAGCGTTCCAGCGGCGAAGTCTTCTTCCAGCTTTCAAAGGCGCGCTGGGCCGCGGCCAGGGCGCGGTCCAGGTCCGCGCGGCTGGCGTGCGGCAGCTTGCCCAGGACTTCCTGGGTGGCGGGATTGAGCACATCCTGCTCGCGCCGGTCGCCGCCCTTGATGAATTCCCCATCGATATAGAGGGCAAGATCCTGGTACATGCGTGTTCTCCTGGTGGTCGTGTGGGACATTCCGGCGGTGCGTGGGTGCGCTGCCAAGTCCGCTAGCTTAACGTGTCGGCGCGGATCGTGCTGGCGATCCGGCCGACCCCCTGGACGGGGAAGTACAAGCGCGTCCATGCGCAAAGCGGCGGCGATGGGGCCGCATCTTCACTACACTTTACGAAAAAGGCCGCACGGGTTCCCTTGTGCCCCCGGCCGCATACCAGGAGCCACGCCATGGATGGAAACTCGGGCACGCGTGCCGGCGGCGAACGGAAACCCATCGCGCTGGCGCTCCAGGGCGGCGGCATGCACGGGGCCTTTACATGGGGCGTCATCGACCGGTTGCTCGAGGACGGCAGGCTCGAGATCGAAGGCATCAGCGCCACCAGCGCCGGCGCCATGAACGCCGCCGTGCTGGCCTGCGGGATGCTCAAGGGCGGACCTGACGGGGCGCGCCAGGCGCTGCATGATTTCTGGCTCGCCATCGCGCGCTCCGCCGAACGCTACAGCCCGTTCCGCTGGGTGCCGTGGATGAAGGGCGGGCACAGCTTCGGCCTGGACAACTCGCCGCTGTATGCCATGGCCGACATGGTGCTGCGCCTGATGTCGCCGTACCAGTTCAATCCGCACAACATGAACCCGCTGCGCGACGTACTGGCCAGCCAGGTGGATTTCGAGGCATTGCGCCGGGAAGGCCCGTGCCACCTGTTCCTGTGCGCCACCAACGTGGAAACCGGCAAGATCCGCATCTTCTCCGGGCAGGACTTGTCGATCGACGCCGTGCTGGCCTCCGCCTGCCTGCCCACGCTGTTCCAGTCGGTGGTCATTGACGGCCAGCATTACTGGGATGGCGGCTACGTGGGCAATCCGGCCATCTTCCCGTTGATCTACCAGTGCAAGACCAACGATGTCGTGATTGTCCACATCAACCCGATCGTGCGCCCGGGCGTGCCCAGGACGGCTGCCGACATCCTCAACCGCGTCAACGAGGTCAGCTTCAACTCGTCGCTGATGCGCGAGATGCGCGCCATTGCCTTCGTGACCTCGCTGATCCAGCAAGGCAAGGTCGACCGGGCCGAGATGAAGGAGATGCGCATCCATTCGGTCCGCAACGACGAGACCATGGCCGCGCTCGGCGTGTCGAGCAAGTACAACGCGGACTGGAAGTTCCTTTGCTACCTGCGCGACAAGGGCCGCGACCATGCCGGCACCTGGCTGGAGCGCACTTATGACCTGGTCGGGCAGCGCTCCAGCGTGGATATCAGCGGCGAATTCCTCTGAGCGCGCCGCAACACGTCCGTCAGTCCGTCAGCCGGGCACCGGCTGAGCCAGCCGCAGCGCCAGGTTGTGCCTGGCACGCGCTTCATAGCGGTCATGGAACAGGTCGGTCAGGTAGAGGCGCGGGCGGGCCAGCAGCCGGCCCAGGTACTTGCGTTCGGCCGCATCGTAGGCCAGGTCGTCCAGGTCCGCGCGCTCGGCGCGCAGCAGCATCCCGTTGCGACGGAACCGCGCCCCGTGGCTGCCCAGCGTCGCCAGGTCGATGTCGACCGCATAGCAAGCGGCCAGCCCGTCGGGAACACCGGCGTGCGTGGTGTCCAGGATCATGGCGGCAATCGCGTCGGCGCCCGCAATCCGTCCGTCGGCGCAGCGCAGGAACCAGTCCGCGCTGCGCGCCTCGTTGTCGCGCGCGCCCGGCACGTAGATGACATCGTGGCACCAGAGCGCAAGTTCCACGGCGTCGGCATCGGGAACCTGCGCCCAGGCCCAGTCGAGGTCGCGCAGGCAGCGGCGCACGTGGTACAGCGTGTGGTAGTAACGGCCCGGCCCCGAGTAATGCCCGCACAGTTGCGCATAGGTGTCGTGCGCGCGCTGGCCGCCGCAGCGCGACCACAGGGACTCGAAGCGGGCCTGGAACCGGGTCATGGGCTTCCTTGGCGGCGGCGCCGGTTCAGCCGACCTCGTCGAGCAAGGCCTTGGCCTGTTGCAGGTCGGGCGTTTCGAAGCCTTCGCGGAAGGCGCCATAGACGCCCGCCAGTACCTGGCGCGCGGCATCGGGCTTGTCCTCCTGTTGCCACAGCCGCGCGAGGCTCAGCGCGGCGCGCAACTCGAGCGACCTGGCGCCCTGCTCGTGCGCAATGGCGACGGCCTTGCGGAAGCAGGCTTCGGCCTCTTCCCGAGGCAGCGGGCCATGGTCGGAGCCGGCAAGGAGCAGTTCGCCCTTCAGGCGCAGCAGCGTGGACGCGTCCAGCCGTTCGCCGGTGTGCTCGGCAAGCGGCATGGCTTCGTCGAGCAGCGCCAGGCCGGCGCGGTATTCGCCCGCCATGCCGTGCGCATCGGCGAGCAGCCCCAGCAGGCTCGGCCTTGCCAGCGATGCGCCGGTCGCGGCATAGGCGTCGAGACCCTGGCGCATCTGCGCGATGCCCGCCTGGTGGTCGCCACGCTCGGCCGCGGCCCAGCCCTGCAGCACCGTGCCCCAGGCCAGGTAGATCGGAAAGCCTTGTTCGCCGGAGATGGCAATGGCGGCTTCGGCAAACTCGCCGACCTTCTGCACTTCACGCCGGCACAGGTGCACCTCCGCCGCGAAGACCAGGCACAGCGCCAGATTGAAGGCGTCGGGACGCTGGCGGGCCAGCGCCAGCGCTTCGAGCGAGCGCGCCCGCGCCCGGTCCGGCAAGCCCTGGTACCAGAGGATCCAGCCCAGCGTGGCCATGGCGTGAACGGTGGGGTCGCGCCCGTAGCCAAGCAGGAAATCATAGGACGACTGGTCGGCCGGCTGCACCGCCAGCACTTGCTCCATGTGGTCGCGGGCGACGCTGATCTGGCCCAGGCGGAATGTGGTGGACCCCTGCACGCGATGGCCCTCGGCGAGCTGGTCGGGTTTGTGCGAGCGCTCGGCCATGCCAAGCAGCCGCTCGCCGAGCGGCAGCGACACGTTGTATTGCGCGCGCAACTGGTAGAACGCCCATAGCCCGAGCTGCGCGGAAAAGACCTGCGACGTGGGTTCGCCCTCTTGGCCCTCTTGGCCCTCTTGGCCTTCTCCGCCTTGTTCGCCCTGTTCGCACAGCGCGAGCGCGCGCCGGTAGTTGGCTTCCACTTCGTCGGCGGCCTGGCCGCGCGTGGCGATCAGCGCGGGCCCCAGCGTCAGCAGCAGGGACAGCTCCTGCCGCACGCGTTCAGGCGTGTCGGGCAGCCGCTTGAGCAGCGCAAGGGCCTGCTTCAGGTGGCCGATCGCCTCGGGCAGGGCGGAGCGTTGCACGGCTTGCTGGCCCGCGCCTTGCAGGTATTCGATCGCCTTCGGCACGTTGCCGCTGAGGCTGTAGTGGTGGGCGAGCTCGCCGCAGTAGTCCTTCAGCCGGCCCTGGAACAGCGACTCGATCGCCAGCGCGGTACGTTCATGCAGTGCGCTGCGCCGCTCGGTCAGCAGGCTGTGGCCGGCGACCTCCTGGGTCAGCGCGTGCTTGAAGGCGTACTCCACGTCCGGAAAAGCCGGTTGCTCGTAGATGAAGTCGGCGGCCTGCAGTGCGGCCAGCAGTGGGCGCAGCGCCTCGTCGTCCTGCTGCGTGACGCGGCGGATGAGGCCCAGCGGGAATTCCTTGCCGATCACCGCCAGCGTCTGCAGCAGTTCCTTCTGCGCCACGGGCAGCCGGTCGATACGCGCGGCCAGCACGCCTTGCACGGTAGTCGGAATGTGCAGCAGGGCCGGCGCGTGTTCGATGCGGAAGTCGCCGGGCAGCCCCAGCAGCACACCTTCCTCGCTCAGCGTCTGGACCACTTCCTCCATGAAGAACGGGTTGCCTTCGGTCTTGTCGAGGATCAGCCGCTTCATCGGGACCAGGCTGCGATCGTCGCCCAGCAGCGCGGTGAGCAGGCCCTGGGCCTCGGCCGGGCCCAGCGGCTCCAGATGGAGCTGCGTGTAGGCGCCGCGCGCATGCCAGTCGTGCGCATACTCGGGCCGGTAGTTCACCTGCAGCAGGATGCTGGCCGCGGGCACATGGTCGACCAGGATGTCGAGAAAGGCCTCGGTCTCGCTGTCGAGCCACTGCAGGTCCTCGAAGATCAGCGCGAGCGGCTGGTTCTGGCTCTCGCGCACCAGCAGCTGGGCGATGGCTTCGAAGGTCCGCTGGCGCCGGATCGTGGCGTCCATGGTCGGCAGCGCCGAATCCGGGTCACTGCTGCCGAGCAGGTAAAGCAGGTAGGGCAGGTGCACCTCCAGCGAGCGATCCAGCGTCAGCAGCCTGCCGGTGACCTTTTCGCGGCAGCCCCGGTCGTTGTCCTGCGCCGTGACCTGGAAGTAGTTCTTCAGCAGTTCGATCAGCGGCAGGTAGGCAAAGGCCTTGCCGTGCGAGACCGAGAAGGTCTCCAGCACCAGGCAGCCCTGCCGCGACCTGGCCTTGAATTCGTGGAACAGGCGGGACTTGCCCACGCCGGCCTCGCCGACCACGCCGACGATCTGCCCGTTGCCGGCCCTGGCCCGCTCCAGCGCCGCGTGCAGCTGCTCCAGTTCGGTCTGGCGGCCGACGAAGCGGGCCAGCCCGCGGTGCGCCGCGACCTGCAGGCGCGTGCGCAGCGCCCCGAGGCCGAGCACCTCGTAGACGGCCAGCGGCTCGCGCACGCCCTTGACATGCGTGGTGCCGAGCGGCTTGAACTCGAAGTAGCCTTCGGTGAGCTTGTGGGTCGACTCGCTGATCAGGATCGACGCCGGCGTCGCCACGCCTTCCATGCGCGAGGCGATGTGGATGGTGTGCCCGACCGGGTCATAGTCCGTGTGCAGGTCGTCCTTGCGGATCGAGCGCACCAGGACCTCGCCGGTGTGGATGCCGACGCGGATCTGCAGCGGAATGCCCAGTTCCAGGCGGACGCGGTCGCTGTGGCGGCGCATCGCCTCCTGCATGCGCAGTGCCGCGTACAGCGCGCGCAGCGCGTGGTCTTCGTGCGCGATGGGCGCGCCGAACAGGGCCAGGATGCCGTCGCCCAGGAACTTGGCGACATAGCCTTCGTAGTGGTGCACGGCCTCCATCATCAGCGTGGCGACGGGGTCGATCAGGCGCCGCGCTTCCTCGGGGTCCAGGTCCTGCGTCAGCGCGGTCGAGCCGGCCATGTCGGCGAACAGCGCGGTGATGGTCTTGCGCTCGCCCTCGGCATCGCCGCGCGCCTCCATGGCCGCGCGTTCGGCAAGGATGCGCTGGGCCAGGTGCGGTGGCGTGTACTGGACAGGCGGGGTGGCCGGCGCCGGCGCGGACGGCCGCCCGGCCGGAGCATCGGCCAGCGAGGCGCCGCAGCCGCGGCAGAACTTTGTCATCGGGCCGGCCGGCTCGCCGCATTGGGGACAGGCACGTGCCAGCACGGCGCCGCACTCCTCGCAGAAGTTGGCCTTTGCGAGGTTCTCGAACCCGCAATTTGTGCAGCGCATATCGCCTCCTGCGCGCCGTGGCCCGGCGCATTCCGGCGCATTCCGGCTCCGATCCATTAGACGCGCGATCCGGGCCTTTGGCAAGGCGGCAACGCGCGGCGTCGGGATCGCGTATGCTGGCAGGCTGACCGCCTCGAGCAGGGTTGACGATGGACGCGAGCATGGACGCGAGCATGGACGCGAGCATGGACGCGACACAAGGACGCGACACAAGGACGACATGAAGCCTGACGCCAGACTGACCACCGGCCCCATCGGCCGCACGCTGCTGCTGTTTTCGCTGCCGGTGCTCGGCAGCAACATCCTCCAGTCGCTCAATGCCTCGATCAACTCGGTCTGGGTCGGGCGCTACCTTGGCGAGGCGGCGCTGACCGCGACGTCGAACGCCAACATCATCCTGTTCTTCCTGCTCGGCGTGGTGTTCGGCATCAGCATGGCCAACACCATCATGATCGGGCAGGCCGTCGGCGGGCGCGACCTGGACGAGGCGCGCAAGATCGTCGGCACCAGCACCACGTTCTTCGTGCTGCTGTCGGTGGCGGCGTCGGTGTTCGGCTACATCTTTACGCCGGACATCCTGGCGGCCATGCAGACGCCGCACGACGCCGCGCCGCTGGCGGTGACGTACCTGCGCATCATCTTTATCGCGCTGCCGTTCATGTACTTCTACAACTTCGTGATGATGACGCTGCGCGGCGCCGGCGATTCGCGCACGCCGTTCTATTTCATGCTGTTGTCCGCGGTGCTCGACGTGGTGCTCAACCCGGTGCTGATCTTTGGCGTCGGCCCGGTGCCAGCGCTCGGCATTGCGGGCTCGGCACTGGCCACGCTGATCGCGCAGCTCACGAGCCTTGCCGCGATGATCGCGCTGCTCTATCGCCGCCGCCATTTCCTGCTGCTGCATCGCGAGCAACTGGCGTTGCTGTGGCCGGACCCGGCCATCATCCGCTCGCTGGTGGCCAAGGGCCTGCCGATGGGCCTGCAGATGGTGGTGATCTCGTCGTCGGCGATCGTGATGATGTCGCTGGTGAATGCATACGGTTCGCAGACCACCGCGGCCTACGGCGTGGCATCGCAGCTCTGGACCTACGTGCAGATGCCGGCGCTGGCGGTCGGTGCGAGTGTGTCGTCCATGGTGGCGCAGAACGTCGGTGCGGGGCTCTGGCACCGCGTCACCCGCATCACGCGCATGGGCATGCTGTTCAACCTGGCGATGACCGGCGCGCTGGTCGGGCTGGTCTACCTGTTCGACCGCAATTCGCTGGGACTTTTCCTCGGCACCGACAACGTGGCCATCGGCATCGCGCAGCAGATCAACGTCGTGGTGCTGTGGTCGTTCATCCTGTTCGGCTTCACCATCGTGATCTTCGGCACGGTGCGTGCGACCGGCGCCGTGATGGCGCCGCTGGTCATCCTGTTCCTGTCGATGTGGGTGATCCGCCTGCCGTTCGCGTGGGCGCTGGGCAAGAGCTGGGGGGCGGACGCCATCTGGTGGAGCTTTCCGCTGGGATCGGTGGTGTCGGTCGTGCTGGCGGTGGGCTACTACCGCTTCGGCAACTGGCGTACCAGCCATATGCTGCCGGTGTCGGCCCATGCACCCGAAGCGGTGGGGCAGGCCCCCGACACCAGCATGGGCACGCCGTGCGAAGACGCGGGCCCGGTATCCGATGCGGACGAAGCGCCGCCCCGTACCGTGGAAACCGTGCGTTGAAAGGCAATCGAAAGTTCGGCATGGCATCGTTGCGCCCGTTGCCGGCTTTTGCGGTAACGGGCGCGTTCGTCCGCATGCTCGCGGACCCTGTCCGCGCGCGCCAGAATGCCTTCCTCAATCCGCGTCGATGCCGCATGGCAATGGCGCGCGTCCGGCTGTCGTAGTTCTCCCTTTCACGCCTTCCAGCCTGGCACCAATACATCATGTCGTGATGCATCAGACAGGCATGCCCATTCGCATGGACATGCCTGTCTGATGCGTAGCGCATTGGTGAATACCCCTAATTGAAGACAACTGAAAGGCGGCTGAAAGATCGCGTCTTTAAGGTTCCGGTCACCGTCGGGGCATGCGCTTGCATGCAGCAATTCGCGCAGCAGAGCCAGCGCGCGACACCGGCAGCATTCGTGAACTTTGAGGAGAATCGTTTTGCGCATACGTAGCCAAAAGGACTTTGCCTCCGGCCTGATGTTTATTCTGGTCGGTCTGGGCTTTTCCTGGGTCGCACGCGGCTATTCCATGGGAACCGCCGCGAAAATGGGCCCCGGATACTTTCCGTTCCTGCTCGGGCTGGTGCTCGCCGTGCTCGGCGCGCTGGTGCTGATCTCGTCGCTGTCGAGCAAGGGCGAGCAAGACCATCTCGCACGCTGGGACCTGAAGACCCTGCTGTGGATCCTCGGTTCCGTGGTGCTGTTCGGCCTGCTGCTGAAGCCGCTCGGCATGGTGCTGTCCGTGTTCGTGCTGGTGCTGGTGTCGTCGATGGCCAGCCACGAGTTCAGCTGGAAGGGCGCATTGCTCAACAGCATCGTGCTGGTGCTGATCAGCCTGGGCGCCTTCGTGTACGGCATCAACCTGCAGATGCCGGTGTGGCCTGCATTCATCACCGGTTAAGGGGAGCGCCGAGATGGAACTGATTGAACACCTTTCACTGGGATTCTCGACGGCGCTGTCGCTGCAGAATCTCGCCTACGCGTTCCTGGGCTGCGTGCTCGGTACGCTGATCGGCGTGCTGCCGGGCCTGGGGCCGCTGGCCACCATCGCCATGCTGCTGCCGGTGACCTACACGCTGCCCCCGGTGGCCGCGCTGATCATGCTGGCCGGTATTTACTACGGCGCGCAGTACGGCGGCTCGACCACGGCCATTCTGGTGAACCTGCCCGGTGAATCGTCGTCGGTGGTGACCACCATCGACGGCTACCAGATGGCACGGCGAGGACGCGCGGGCGTGGCGTTGGCGACTTCGGGCCTGGGCTCGTTCTTCGCCGGCTGCGTGGCTACGCTGATCCTGGCCGCGTTTGCCACGCCGCTGTCGGAGCTGGCATTCAAGTTCGGCCCCGCCGAGTACTTCTCGCTGATGGTGCTGGGCCTGATCGGTGCCGTGGTGCTGGCGTCGGGTTCGCTGCCGAAGGCCGTGGCCATGATCGTGCTGGGCCTGCTGATGGGCCTGATCGGTACCGACGTGAACTCGGGCGCTGCGCGCTTCTCGTTCGATGTGCCGGAACTGACCGACGGCATCGACTTCGTCGCGCTGGCCATGGGCATGTTCGGTTTCGCGGAAATCATCGCGAACCTGGAACAGAAGGAATCGCGCGAAACCTTCACCGACGCGGTTACCAATCTCTGGCCGACCAAGGAAGACTTCAAGCGCATGGCGCCCGCCGTGCTGCGCGGCACGATGCTCGGTTCGGCGCTGGGCATCCTGCCGGGCGGTGGTGCGGCGCTGGCTTCGTTCGCGGCGTACTCGCTGGAGAAGAAGACCTCGAAGTACTCGCACGAGTTCGGCAAGGGCGCCATCGAAGGCGTGGCGGGTCCGGAATCGGCCAACAACGCCGCGGCACAGACCTCGTTCATCCCGCTGCTGACGCTGGGCATTCCGCCCAACGCGGTGATGGCGCTGATGGTCGGTGCAATGACCATCCACAACATCCAGCCCGGTCCGCAGGTCATGACCAGCAACCCGGCGCTGTTCTGGGGCCTGATCGCCTCGATGTGGATCGGCAACCTGATGCTCATCATCCTGAACCTGCCGATGATCGGTATCTGGGTGAAGCTGCTGACCGTGCCGTACCGCTTCCTGTACCCGGCCATCCTGGTGTTCTGCGGCATTGGCGTGTACTCGGTCAACAACCAGACCTTCGACGTCTTCATGGCGGCTGGCTTCGGCGTGCTCGGCTACCTGTTCCTGAAGCTCAAGTGCGAACCGGCGCCGCTGCTGCTCGGCTTCGTGCTGGGACCGATGATGGAAGAGAACTTCCGCCGCTCGCTGCTGCTCTCGCGTGGTGACTTCAGCGTGTTCGTGACCCGTCCGCTGTCGATGGGCCTGCTGATCGCCGCTGCGGCGCTGGTCGCGGTGGTGGCCCTGCCGTCGATCAAGGCCAAGCGCGAAGAAGCGTTCCAGGAAGAGTAGCCCCGGCGCTCCGGAACCACGCCGTCTCGCTGCGGCGTGCATCAAGCAAGTATTCGGGGTGCCTTCGTGCACCCCGTATTTTCTTGCGGCGCAGCCTGGCTGCGCCAAGTTCGCTGAAGTAGAGAGTGCCCGACTGCGGCAGCAGTCATGGGCCGCGCAAGATGAACAGGAACTCCGCTCCGGCCCTTCACCGGATCCCGGCATCCGGTGTCGTGGGGTGGGAGCTTCGCCGGCGCTCATGAAACCGTTTTCCCTTGACCGGGTCCTTTCCCGGATTTTCATCCTCAAGCTCGTCCACGCAAGTCCGTCGACCGTCATGAACCTGGTCGACCGGCTGCGCGAGTACGGCATCGAACTGAACATCCGCTCGCTGCGCCCGATCCTGCGCAGCCTGATGATCGCGCGTGCGATCACGGCCGAACTGGTCGAGGGCAGCGGCCGGGTGTACTGCATCACCGACAGCGGCCGCGACGAACTGGATCGCTACCTGTCCCATCTCGACATCCTCAAGCGGGATGGCGGTGCCGACGGCTGAGACGGCTACGTCCACACAAGAAAAATGGGCCCGCTTTCGCGGGCCCATTGCATTTGCAGCCTGGCGTTGAAGGATTACTGGCTCGGTTGGGTCACCAGTTCCAGGCCAGCCTGCGATTCGTCATCGCCGCGCGCGACCAGCACCTTGATGCGGTTCGGCAGCGTAGCCTTGATGCCGTCCACCGGAATCGTGGTGATCAGCCAGTCGGCATTGTTGGCCAGCGTCAGCGTGCCCGAATCGAAGATCACGGTCTTGCTGCCAGCCGTGGTGATGCGCAGCCGGTAGGTGCCGCCGTTCAGGTTGATCGAGTCCTGGCCCGATGCAGGTACCGCGGACTTGAATGCCACGGCGGAGAACGTCGGGCCGACGGAGTTCAGGTCAACGGCCGGCACGGTCACGTAGATGTCCACGTTCTGCGCGTTGAACGATGCGTTCAGTGCCCTGACACGCGCCTTGTCCGAGAACAGGCCCACTTCGAACGGGTCGTCGATCTGGATCACGTCCGCCGCGGTATCGCTGCCTGGCATGGCTACTGCCGTGTACTTGTGGCCCGTATGGGTGTTCACGGTCGTATGCCCCAGCTCCGTATTGGTGCCGGCCACGTTGAAGGCGAAGAGCTGGTTGCCTTCGTCGACCGTGCGATAGGTCGACACGAACTTGTAGGGCTCGTTCAGCAGATTGGTTTTCACGCCGTTCTGCAAGATGTCGACGTTCGGGCCGCCCGGTATGGCATGAATCAGGCGGACCGTTGGCTTGCTGAGGCCGACGCGGGCGGCAATGCCGTCGTCACCGCCTCCGCCGCAAGCAGACAGGACGGCCGCACTTGCGATCGCGAGGCCAAGGATAAGACTGGTTTTTCTTGAGCGGAACATAAGATCACCTCTCTCCATTGCGTTGGTTTGGGGCGAGTGCCAGGACGGCCGCGGCGTTGCGGCGGCTGCATAGGGCAGGGGATGCCCTTCAGGCCGTTGACGCCGTTTCGCGAGTCAGGTGGCCTTATTGCAACGATAGAAAGGAACTTTCAGCGGAGGCACCCGCAGGTATCCGAAACCGGTGTCGGAGGATTCCCACAGGAGAAGGGGATGGGACGGTATGCGCGGCGCTGTCGTGACTGGCGCGCACGACAACGTATCCCGAGATTGGGGCTAGTTCCTGGGCCAGGCCATCACCACCTGGTTCCTGCCATTTCTCTTGGCCTCGTACAGCCCCGCATCGGCCACTTCGACCAGCCGGCTGCTGGGCTGGTCCTCTTCCGGCACCAGCACCGCCGCGCCGATGCTGACAGTCAGGCGGCCGCCCGCGCCCAGCCCGTTGTGGGCGATGCCGAGCGCTTCAACCGCACGCCGCGCCTTTTCCGCGAGCAGCCGCGCGCCGCCGGGCGAAGTCGAAGGAAGAATCATCGAGAACTCTTCACCGCCGAAACGCGCGGGCAGGTCCGCGGGCCGCGAGCAGTTGTCGCGCAGTACGGCGGCGACGCGCCGCAAGACCTCGTCGCCGGCGACGTGCCCGTACGTGTCGTTGTAGGCCTTGAACGCATCGACGTCGATCATCAGCAGGGCGAGCTGGCTCTTGTCACGCTGGGCCCGCTTCCACTCGGCGTTCAGGTATTCGTCGAAGTAGCGGCGATTGGACAACCCCGTGAGGCCGTCCGAGTTGGTGAGCCGCTGCAGTTCGAGGTTGGTCTCGAGCAGTTGCTGCTGGCTTTGCCGCAGCGCGCGGTAGGCCTCGTCGCGCTGCAGCAGGTTCAGGTACGAGCGCGAGTGATAGCGGATGCGCGCGATCAGCTCGATGCTGTCCGGCAGCTTCACGAGGTAATCGTTGGCGCCCGCGGCGAAGGCCGCGCTCTTCGTCGCCGCCTCTTCCTTGGTGGACAGCACGATGATCGGGATATCGCGCGTGGCGGCGTAGTCGCGATAGCGGCGCACCAGCGTCAGGCCATCCACGCCGGGCATGACCAGGTCCTGCAGGATCACGGTGGGGCGGGTGCGCTCGGCCACGGCCACGGCGTCATCCGGCGTCGCGCAGTAGTGGAAATCGATGTCGGGCTCGGAGGCCAGGGCGCGGCGCACGGCTTCGCCGATCATGGCCTGGTCGTCCACCAGCAGCACCATGACGGGATAGCTGTGCGCTGGGGTAGTGTCGGTGATGGCGTGGTTCTCGAGTTCTTGCATGCTGGCTTCCTGGATGGCTCGACCCCAAAATATTCCTGGATGAGGCATCGGCGATCTTCTGTCGTCTTGTCTGTTGTCTTCGCTACGGTGCCGGCCACAGGCGGCTGCAGGCCTGCACCAGGCGCGGCGCAACGGCCGCGAGCGGCAGGATCTCGCTGGCGGCGCCGATGGCCGCCGCCGCCTTCGGCATGCCGTAGACGGCGCTGGTGGCCTGGTCCTGCGCAATCGTCAGGCAACCCTGGTCGCGCATGGCCTTCAACCCGCTGGCGCCGTCGCGGCCCATGCCGGTGAGCAGCACGCCGATGGCTTGTCCGCGCCAATGCTCCACCACGCTTTCAAAGAACACGTCGATGGACGGCCGGTAGAGATAATCGCTGGGCTGCTCGGTATAGGCCATGCGGTTTGACCCCAGCAGCCGCAGATGGTTGTTGGTGCCGGCGATCAGGACCGTGCCGGCCTGCGGCACTTCGCCGGCGGCGGCTACGCGCACCGGCAGCGCGCACTGTCCATCGAGCCATTCCGCCATGCCGGCTGCGAAGGCTTCGTCGACATGCTGCACGGCCACGACGGCCGCGCAGAAATCCGCGGGCAGGGCGGACAGCAGCGTGGCCAGCGCCGCCGGGCCGCCGGCCGAGGCGCCGATCGCCACCAGGCGCGCCGCCGCCGGCCGGCCTGTCGCTTCGGCCACGGCGGGACGCGGTGCCACGCGTCCCGTCACCAGCCGCCCGACATTGCGCATCTTGCGCAGCAGCGGGCCGGCGGTCAGCCTGGCATCGGATTCGGTCAGCGTTGGTGTGTCCACGGCGTCGATGGCGCCATGCCCCATGGCGTCGAACACCTGGTTGGCATTGCGGCCGAGGTCCGTGGTGACCACCACGATCGGGCACGGCGTGGCCGCCATGATGCGGCGCGTGGCCTCCACGCCGTCCATGACCGGCATCAGCAGGTCCATCAGGATCAGGTCGGGGGGGTGCGAAGCCGCGAGCTCGATCGCCTGTTCGCCGTCCCCGGCGACCCATGCAATCTCGAAAGCGGGATCCAGCGCGATGGCGCGGCGCAGCGCGGCCACGGCCAGGGCCGAGTCATTGACGATGCCGACTTTCATGGACTTGCCTCGCCGATCAGGTCGTGCACCGCATCGAGCAGCGCAGCGTCATGGAAACTGCCTTTTGCCAGATAGTAATCCGCGCCGGCCTCCAGGCCACGCTGGCGATCCTGCTCGCGGTCCTTGTACGACACCACCATCACCGGCAACTGCTGCAGGCGCGGCTCCTTGCGGATCAGCGTGACCAGTTCGATCCCGTCCATGCGCGGCATGTCGATATCGGTGATGACCAGGTCGAAGGGCTCGGCGCGCAGCACGTTCCAGCCGTCCATGCCATCCACGGCGACCACGACATCGTAGCCGCGCCCGGCCAGCAGCTTGCGCTCCAGCTCGCGCACGGTGAGCGAATCGTCGACCACCAGCACGCGTTTGCGCCGCGCCTGCGTGGCGGCCGTACCGGCCTGGCGTACAGGCTCGATGCGTCCGTCGCTGACGAGTTTCTCGACCGAGCGCAGCAGGTCGTCCACGTCGAAGATCAGGACCGGCGTGCCGTCATCGGTCAGGGCGCCCGCGGCAATGTCCTTGATCTTGCCCAGCGCCGGCGCGAGCGGCTGCACCACCAGCAGGCGTTCGCCCAGCATGCGGTCGACGGCAATGCCGTACACGCGGTCCTGTTCGCCGAGGATGACGACGGGAATCTCGTCGCCGTCGAGCGCGCGTTCCGGGCGCTGCAGGACCTGCGCGGCACCGACCAGCCCGACTGCGCGGCCCGCGTGCTGGAAATGCTGGTGGCTCTCGGTCTGCGCCACGTCCTGCCGGGCCACCGTGGCGGCGCGCAGGACATGGCCCAGCGGGAACGCATAGGCTTCGCCGGCCACCTCCACCAGCAGCGCGCGCACCACCGACAGCGTCAGCGGCAGCTCGAGATGGAACTGCAGGCCGCCCCCGGGCGGCTGCGCCAGGCGCAGACTGCCGCGTACGCGGCGCACCATCTCCTGCACCGCGTCCAGGCCGACGCCGCGGCCCGAGACTTCGGAAACGGTCTCGCGCAGGCTGAAGCCCGGCAGCAGCAGGAACTCGAGCAGCTCGGCCTGCGACAGCCGCGCGGCGGTGTCCTCGCTCGCCAGGCGCCGCCGCACGATCGCGTCGCGCAGCGCTTCGAGATCCACACCCGCGCCGTCGTCGCCGATCTCGATCACGAGCCGGCCGGCATTGTGCCGCGCCTGCAGCAGGATGCGCCCTTCGGCGGGCTTGCCGGCGGCCACGCGCACCGCGGGCGGCTCGATGCCGTGATCCACGGCATTGCGCAGCAAGTGCGCCAGCGGCGCGTCCAGGGCCTCGAGGATGTCGCGGTCCACCTGCGTGCCGGCGCCGACCAGTTCCAGATGCGCCGCCTTGCCGAGAGAGCGCGCAAGGTCGCGCACCATGCGCGCGTAACCTGCCAGCCCGTCGGACAGCGGGCGCATGCGGCAGGCCAGCGCGGTGTCGTAGAGACGCCGCGCCAGCCGCGCGGTGCGGTGCTCGTACTGGTCCAGCTCTTCCTGCCGCTGCGACAGGTCTTGCGCGCCGTCTTCCAGCAGTTGCCGCGCATCGGACAGGGCGGCCATGGCGCTGGCATCGGCGCCGCTGTCTGCCAGCGCGTCGCGCAGCGTGTCCAGGGCCTGCAGCGCACGCGCCTGTTGCCGGCGCGCCTGCAGCATGGCCCGGCCGAACGGGCGCAGCCAGTGCGATTCCACCATGGCCTCTCCCGACAGCGCCAGCAACTGGTCGAGCGACTCGGCGCCGACGCGCAGCATGCGCTCGTGCGATTCCGGGGCGGCGCCCGGTGGCACGGTTGGCTGGGGCGGCGCGGCGGGGGTGGGCTCGGCGGGCTCGGCTGGCTCGGCGCCGGTCGACGCAACCGGCGGCTCCGTCGCAACCGGTGCTGATGCGCCTTCTCCGCCGGGCAGCGCCTGCAAGCGTTGCACCACGGCCAGGATCTCGGCGCGGCCCTGGCGGTCGGCCCAGGCCGGGTCGCCATCAGGTGGCTGGCCGATCCGCTGCAGCAGGTCGGTGCCTTGCAGCAGCGCGTCGATATGCGCGGCGCTCAGTGCCATGCCGCCTTGTGCTGCCACCAGGCAGTCTTCCATGGCATGCGCCAGGTGCACCCCGCCATCGAGCCCGACAATGCGCGCCGCCCCCTTGATCGAATGCGCCGCGCGCATGCACGCGTCGAGCTGGCTGGCGGCGGCCGGATCGCGTTCCAGCGCGAGCAGGCCCGCATTGAGCACCTCCGCCTGGGATTCGGCTTCAAGCGCGAACAGTTCGAGCAGCGAAGCGTCGCGCAACTGGTCGGGATTCATGCCAGGCTCCGGGTCAGTGCCTGGCGCACCAGCGCGGCATCCAGCAGGCCGACGCTACGGCCCTGTTCTTCAAACAAGGCCTGGCTGTAGCGCGTGGAAGCCCGCGCCAGCGTAGCCGGCAGCGGCCGCAGCGCACTGCCGGGCACGCGGCGCACGCCGCTGACTTCGGCCACCGGCAGGGCGATGGCGCCGCGGCCCTGGCCGAGCACCAGGAAGCGCTGTCCATGCCGCGCGTTCGCCGGGGCATCGGGTGCCTCGCTCATGCCGAACAACCGGGCCAGCGACAGGCAGGCCAGCAGGCTGCCGCGCACGCTGGCCAGCCCCAGCACCGCGGCGTCGCGGCGATGCGGGAGCGAATGCACGGAGCACGGCGCGGTGACTTCGCCAATGGCCTCGGTGGGCAGGGCCAGCCATTCCTCGCCGACGCGGAACACCAGGCAGGACAGGCCGGTGCCGGACGACGCCGCATCCGGTTCGCGGTCGGCCGGTGCCTCGGGCAGCCCGGTCATGGCGTGTGAATCGAGCAGGACGGTGGCCGCGCGGGAATAGGTCGGGCAGTTGCGGCAATGGATGTGCGTGGCCAGCAGCGTGCAACTGCCGTCGCCCCGCACGCCGATGCGGCGCCAGCAGTCGTCGACAGGCGTGTTGGCGGAAAGAGTCAGGTCGTCAGCCATGGCTAGCCGGTACGGGTATGGCGCTGGGCGCGCTGGCGCAGGCGCGCGGCGCCGGCGGGGTCGCCCTCGGCTTCGAGCCGCGCGGCCAGGTGATAGAGGGCCTCCTGGTGGCCCGGGTCGAGATAGATCGCGCGGCGATAGGCGTCGCGCGCGCTCGGCGTGCGGCCGGCAGCGTCATGGAGCACGCCCAGCAGGCAGCAGGCATCCGCGCTCGGGCCCTGGCTGGCGATCAGCGCTTCGCAGGCCGTGGTGGCGGCATCCAGTTCGCCGCGATCGGCCAGCGCCGAGATGCTGGCGAGCGCGTCAGCCGGCTCGGCGGCGCGAGGCGGTGCGGGTGCGCGCCGGGGCGGCGTGGGGCGCGCATGAACCTTGGCCGGCCTCGGCGGCATGCGTGCAGGCGCGGCCGCCGGCGCGGTGCTGCCCTGGATCGGACGCACGGTCCGTGCTTCCTCCGTGCGCGACTGGCGGAACGCGAAGGCGAGCGGCACACCGGCGGACTGCAGCCCTTGTGCGCTGAGCAGGCTGGCTTCGGCCGGGCCCACGAAGATCATGCCGTCGCTCGCGGTCAGCCGGGCCAGGGTCTGGACGGCTCGCCGCTGCACGTCGGCATCGAAATAGATCAGCAGGTTGCGGCAGAAGACGAAGTCGTAGGGCGCCTCGCCGGCCAGCAGGTCGGGGTCGACAATGTTGCCCAGGCGCGGCTGCACCAGTTCGCGCACACGCGCGTCCAGCGCGAAGCCGCCCGGGCAGGGCTTGAAGTAGCGGTCGCGGAAATCCAGCACGGCGCCGCGGAAGGCATTGTCGCCGTAGAGGCCGGCACGTGCGCGCGCCAGGGCGCGTGCGCTGATATCCAGCGCGTCGATGCGGAAACGCGCGGGTGCAATGCCGGCGTCGAGCAGGGCCATGGCGATGGAGTAGGGCTCTTCGCCGCTTGCGCAGGGCAGGCTCAGCACGCGAATCTGCCGCGTGGGGTCGCCGAATACGCGCTCGGCCGCAAAGCGCCCAAGCGCCACCAGGGCCTCGCGGTGCCGGAAGAACCAGGTCTCGGGAACCACCACGGCTTCAATCAGCGCCTGGAACTCGTCGGGGTGGCTGTGCAGCAGGTTCCAGTAAGCTGCCACATCATGCGCCTGCAACGCGGCCTGGCGCTCGCGCAGCGCGCGTTCGAGCGCGCCGGGGCCGATCGAGCGCGCATCCAGCCCGATGCGCGCCTTCAGCAAGGCCTCGATATGGGTGGCAGTGCTCATGGCAGGCACGCGTCCTGCGCCGCGTCGAACAGCATGGCGTGGACATCGTCGGGCAGCAGCGCGTGGACCCGCACCCATTGCACCAGGCCGCGCTGTTCATCGTCGCGCACCGGCCCCAGGTAGCGAGCCGTGCCGGTGTCGATGCCCGTTTCGATGAACGATTCCGGCGCGCAGCGCAGCGTCTCGGTGGCCTGCTCCAGGCGCAGCCCGAGCAGGCGCGGCGCATCGCCTTCGCGGCGGCGGTAATGGACCAGCACGGTGCGCGTGCTGGTGCGCTGCGCCGACGCCACGCCCGTGGCCAGCGCGCACAGGTCGATCACAGGCACCGCCTGCCCGCGCCGCGACAGCACGCCGGCCACCCAGGCAGGGCTGCCGGGAATCTGCTTGAGCGCGGTCAGAGGCAGCACCTCGGCGACCTCGGTGGCATCGATCGCATAGTGGTCATGGCCAAGCCGGAACAGCAGGAACAATTTCATCGGCGCGTGGCCTCCCGCCCCACGGCGCTATACCTTGAAGCGTGAAACGCCGCTGCGCAGCTCGTTGGCCACCAGCGTCAGCTCGTCGATGGCCTGGCCCGACTGGCGCAGCGACTCGACCGTCTGCTGCGCGGCTTCGGACAACTGCATCAGCGCCTGGTTGATCTGCTCGGCGCCACCAGCCTGCGCCTGCATGCCTTCGTTGACCATCTGCACGCGCGGCGCGAGCGACTGCACCTGCCCGATGATCTGCGACAGCTGGTCGCCGACCTGGGTTACGTCCGACATGCCGCGGCGCACTTCTTCCGAGAACTTGTCCATGCCCATCACGCCGGCGGCCACGGCGGACTGGATCTCGCGCACCATCTGCTCGATATCGTAGGTGGCGACGGCGGTCTGGTCGGCCAGGCGGCGGATCTCGGTGGCCACCACCGAGAAGCCGCGGCCGTATTCGCCGGCCTTCTCGGCTTCGATCGCGGCATTGAGCGACAGCAGGTTGGTCTGGTCCGCCACCTTGGCGATGGTGGTGACCACCTGGTTGATATTGCCGGCCCGTTCGTTGAGCGTGGCGAGCTTGGCATTGACCGAGCCGGCCGCGTCCATCACGTGCTGCATGGTGGCTTCCATGCGCGACAGGCCGACCTGGCCCGTGCCGGCGAGCCCGGCGGTCTGCTCGGCCGCGTTCGAGACCTCGTTGATGGTGCGGACCAGGTCGCGCGCGGTGGCGGAAATCTCGCGCGAGGTGGCGCCGATCTGCGTCGTGGTCGCGGCGGTTTCCGTGGCGGTGGCCTGTTGCTGCCGCGCGGTCGCGGCAATCTCGTTGACCGAGGTGGTGACCTGGATCGCGGAGCGCTGGGCCTGGCCGACCAGCGAAGTCAGCTCGCCCGACATCTGGTTGAAGCCTTCCTCGACGTCCTGGAATTCGTCGCCGCGCTTCAGTGCCATGCGCAGGCGCAGGTCGCCGCCGCGGATGCCGGCCAGCAGGCCGACGATCGAGCGCATCGGCACCGTAATGGCGCGCAGCAGCAGGTAGCCGCAGATGACCGCCACCGCCAGCGCGACCAGCAACGCCACCTCGATGCCGATCTTGGCCGAGCTGACGGCCGCATTGATGCCGTGCGCGGAACGCTCGTTCACGGCATTGTTGTCGTCCACCATGGCCTGCGCGAGCTTGCGCACATCCTGCCAGGCCTGGTGGGCATCGCCGCGCAGCAGCGCTTCGGTGGAATCGACGCCTTTCCCGCTGGTCGCTTGCAACAGCGGCAGCGCCACCTGCTCATACCTGGCCTTGGCCGCCTTGTACTGGCTGAAGGTGGCGCGGTCGTTGTCGCGGGTGATGGTGGTCTCGTACTGCTGCTCGAGCCGCTCCAGCCGCGCGCGGACGTCGGCCACTTGCTGCTGGTAGCCCTGGCGCTGGCTGTCGCCGGTGGCCTTGACGGTTTCCCAGGCCAGCACATAGATCTCGCCCCAGGCGCCGCGGATGCTGGTGCTGTATTGGAGGCCCGGCAGGGCGTCCCTGAGCATCAGGTTGGTTTCCCGTTCGATCGACGAGAGCCGGTTGTAGGCCACAACCCCCATCAGTGCCATGACCAGCAGGATGAAGGTAAAGCTTGCCAGGATGCGCTTGCGGATGGTCCAGTGGTTCAAGGCTTGGTTCCCGTTTTCCGTGTTTTTCTTCAGGGCAGCCGCGGCGCCCGGCCGGCAGTGCGGCAATGCGCGGTAGGGTACTGTAACCCCGGGGCGGTTTCAACGCCGCGAGCCCGGCAGGAGCCGGGCGTTGCTACGCCGCATTGGCGCGCACGCCGGAATTCCCGAAGCGCTTGCTTTTTTCATGGTTTTCGTCACACTTCCCTGAATTGCAGATCTGGTAACAATGTCGATAATTGCAAAAGAGGCAGGGATGGTGGCCAAGTCGGGGGCGAAAGCGGCTGGCGCTTCGCCAGACGGGGAGACCGATCCGCTGACCGGGGTCGGGAATCGGGGGGGATTTCTAAAGCGGCTGGAGGCACGCCTGCAAAGCGAGGCGGTGCCCCGTTGCGCATTGCTGTTGATCGGCATTGACGATTTCCGCGCCTTCAATGATATGCACGGCCATGCCGAGGGCGACCTGATCCTGCAAGGCGTGGCACGCCGGCTGCGCGACGCATCGCCGCGCGATGCCGTGATCGCCCGCATCGGCAGCGACGAGTTCTCGGTGCTGCTGCCTTCCATTTCGGATCCGACCCTGGTTCGGCACGTCTGCGCCGCAATCCTTTCCATGCTGTCCTCGCCGCACGAATACAGCGGACGCCGCCATCACGTCCTTGCCAGCGTGGGCGCGTGCGTGCTGCCCGCCGCCGGCGATCTCGCCTCCGACGCGCTCGCGGCGGCCAGCCTGGCGCTGGCCCGTGCCAAGCACGATGGCGGGCGCACCATCCGGTTCTTCAAGCCGCAAATGCGCCAGGACGTGACCACGCGGCTGTCGCTGGTCCAGGCGCTGCACGAGGCTTACGCGCAGCGCCAGTTCGAGCTTCACTACCAGCCCCAGGTCGACTTGCGCGACGGCCGCATCATGGGCGCCGAGGCGCTGCTGCGCTGGCGCCATCCGACGCGCGGCCTGCTCGCGCCGGCCAGCTTCATCGATGCGCTGGCGGCCAGCAGCATGGCCAGCGACGTGGGCATGTGGCTGCTGCAGACCGCCTGCGCGCAGGCGCGGGCGTGGGCGCTGACCTTGCCCCAGGCCCCGCGCGTGGCCATCAACCTGTTCGCCGCGCAACTGGCCGAAAGCCGGCTGGTGACCGAGGTGCGCCACGTCTTGCGCGCGCTGGAACTGCCGCCGTCCAGCCTGGAAATCGAGATCACCGAGACCATCGCGCTGCAGCAGGGCGACGAGGTGTCCGACCAGCTCCAGGCGCTGCGCCGCGACGGCGTGACCCTGACCTGCGACGACTTCGGTACGGGCTACGCCTCGCTGAGCTTCCTCAAATCGTTTCCGGTGGACCGGCTGAAGATCGACCAGTCCTTCGTACGCAACGTGACGCAGGATCCGGTGGATGCCGCCATCGTCCGCTCCGTCATCAACGTCGGGCAGAGCCTGCAGATCGGCGTGGTGGCGGAGGGCGTCGAAACGGTCGAGCAGCGCGACTTCCTGCTGGCCAACGGCTGCTGGGAGGCGCAAGGCTATCTGTACAGCCGGCCCGTCCCCGCGGAGCGGCTTACGGAGCACTTGCGCGAGCAGTCAGGGAACTGACACCGGATTCGCGCGCGGCCGTTGTTGCCAGGGCGCCGGCGGTACCGGGACACGGCGAGAGTCAAGGAGTTGTTTCCACCTTTGACGGCCGCTTGCCCTGCCGCCTTCATCCGTACCGCCGGTTCCGGCCTCCATCGTGCTTCGCCGGCACGCATCCTTCCGCCATGCCGCGGCCAGAGGAAATAACCGCTTACAAAGTCTTGTCCGCGCCGGACTCCCGGGGACGTTGCTCCATGTATGGTGACATCAGGACGGCCGCCGGCCGCCGTGGGCCTTGCGCCGTGGGCCTTGTTCTCCCAGCTTCTCGAATCCATGTATCGCTCACCTGCGCCTGACCGCAATTCCGCCATTGGCCCTCGCCGCCTGAAGGCCAGCGTCACACCCTGGCTGCCCATGCTGGCCGTGACGGCCGGCCTGGTCCTGACCTTCGCGCCATGGCCGGGTCATGCCCAGCCTTCGCCGCTGGGCGAGCCCGGAGCGGTGGTCGAGCAGACCGATCCGCCATCGCGCGTCGCAACCCTGACCGAGGCGGCGGGCAACCTCAGCTTTGCCCCGGCCGGCTCTGACGAGTGGGCCGCGGCCAGCCTGAACCGGCCGATCACCACCGGCGACCGCCTGTGGGTCGACAACGGCGGCCGTGCCGAGATGCATGCCGGCGCCGTGACCGTCCGCCTGGGCAGCGCGACGGCCGTCAGCGTGCTAAACCTGGACGACAATGCCACGCAAGTCAAGCTCACGCAGGGCACGCTGCAGTTGCGGGTGCGCGCGTTGCCGCAGGACCAGCCGGTGGAGATCGACACGCCCAACCTGGCCTTCGTGCCGCGCGAGCCGGGCGACTACCGGCTGGACGTGTCGCCCGATGGCAGTGTCACCACCGTGACCATGCGCCATGGCCGCGCCGTGATCTATGGCGACAGCCGCTCGCTGGAGATGAGCCGCGGCGAGCGCATGAGCTTTGGCGGGACCGACCTGGCCGATGCCGGTCCGGGCAACCTGCCGCCCGAGGACGACTTCGACCGCTGGACCGCCGCGCGCGATGCGCGCGAAGACGCGTCGCCCACGGCCCGCTACGTGCCGCGCGACATGCCCGGCTATGCCGCGCTGGACGATTACGGCGACTGGCAGGAAGACGCCGGCTACGGCGCGGTATGGTTCCCGCGCGCGGTGGATACGGGCTGGGCGCCATACAGCACCGGCCACTGGGCCTGGGTCGCGCCGTGGGGCTGGACCTGGATCGACGACGCACCCTGGGGGTTTGCGCCGTTCCACTACGGACGCTGGGCCTATATCGGCAGCCGCTGGGGCTGGGTGCCGGGACCGCGTGTGCCGCGGCCGTGTTACGCGCCGGCGCTGGTCGGCTTTGTGGGCGCCGGCCCCAACTGGAGCGTGCGCGTGGGCGGCGGCCCGGGCGTGGCCTGGTATCCGCTTGGCCCGCGCGACGCCTACCGCCCCGTGTACCGCGCGAGCCCGGCCTATGTCACGCGGATCAACCGCGTGAACGTGAATTACCTGTCCAACGACTACCGCTTCCGCGGCGAGCAGCGCCCGAACCGTGATGTCCCGGGCGCGATGCGCGGCATGCCGGCGCGCAATTTCGTCGAAGGCCGGCCGGTACCGCGCAATATGCGCGGCAATGAATGGCGCAACCTGCCGCAGGGCGAGGCCCGCGGCGCGCCGCCGGTAGCGCCGGTCAAGGGCAGCCTGCTCGGCGCGGCGCCAGTCCGGCAGCTTCCGCCGCAGGCGCGCCAGGGGTTCGAACGCCAGGCGATTGCGGCGCGCCCGCCCGGACAGCCCGCGCATGACGAACTGGCCCGGCGCTTCGCCCGCGAAGGCGGCGTGGTGTCGGGCGCCGGCCCGGTATGGCGCGGCGGCGACACGCGGCCACGCGGCCGGGACGCGCAGCAAGTCGCGCCGAACGTGCGCATGAGCCAGGCTGCCGTGGCCGCCCGGCCCGCCATACCGCCGCAGCGCCACGACGACGATGCCGGGCGGCGCCCGCCTGCCGGTGCCGAACGCGGCGCCCCGGCGATGGGCGGCGATCCCTGGCGTGGCAATGGCCGCGGTTTCACCACGCGGCCTGACCAGGTGCAGGGGCTGGTCCAGATGCCCGACGCCCAGCGCCAGGGGCAGGAACTCCAGCGCCAGCAGCAACAGGTGATGCAGCGCCAGCAGATGGAGCAGCAACGCCAGCAACAGGAGCAGCAACGGCAGGGCGCCGACCTGCGCCGGCAGCAGCAACAGGCGCAGGAGCGCCAGCAATGGGAACCGCAGCGCCAGGGCCATGAAGCGCAAGACCAGGCGCAGGCGATGCAGCGTCAGCAGCAACAAGCCATGCAGCGCCAGCAAATGGACACGCAGCGACAGCAGGCAGACCAGCAGCGCCAGCAACAGGCCGTGCAGCGCCAGCAGATGGAGCAACAGCGGCAGACGCAGGATCAGCAGCGCCAGCAGTCAGAGCAGCGGCACATGATGGAGTCGCAGCGCCAGCAGGCGGAGCAGCAACGGCAGATGGGCGACCAGCAGCGCCAGCAACAGGCCGTGCAGCGCCAGCAGATGGAGCAACAGCGGCAGATGCAGGATCAGCAGCGCCAGCAGTCAGAGCAGCGGCACATGATGGAGTCCCAGCGCCAGCAGGCGGAGCAGCAACGGCAGATGGCTGACCAGCAGCGCCAGCAACAGGCGGCCCAGCGCCAGCAGATGGAGCAGCAGCGCCAGATGCAGGAGCAACAGCGCCACCAGCAGGAGCAGCAGCGGCAGATGGCTGACCAGCAGCGCCAGCAACAGGCGGCCCAGCGCCAGCAGATGGAACAGCAGCGCCAGATGCAGGAGCAGCAGCGGCGGGCACAGGAGCAGCAACGCGCCGCGCAGGAGCAGCAGCGCGCGATGCAGCAACAGCAGCAACAGCAGCAGCAACAGCAGCGTGCCATGCAGGAGCAGCAGCGCCAGCAGCAGGATCAGCAGCGGCAGATGCAGGAACGCCAGCGGCAGCAGCAACAGCAGCAACAGCAGCAGATGGAACAGCAGCGCCAGCAGCAGCGCGCTCAACATGACCGCGGGCATCAGGAAGCCCGCAACGACGGCCGCTAGCGGAACGGCGACAGCGCAAGGCAATGCGGGCCGTCAGGGTTGCACCCTGACGGCCCGCATCGTTATGTCAACGCCTTACTTCGCCAGTTCCGACAGGCGCACCGGCGAGATCTTGCCGTTCTGCACCCAGCCCACCACGGTATCGGCGACCGAACCGCCCTTGGCATCGATGCCTTCCACCTCGTTCGGGTTGGCGTCCTTCGGCAGCGCCTTGACGGCTTCCGGCATCTTCGCGCGGATGGCGACGGCATCGCTGGTGGTGCCGGCCAGCTTCATCGCGCCGGCCAGCGCATACACCATGGTGTAGTTCAGCGACATTTCTGTCGTGGCATCGCGCCCGTCATGCAGCTTCTTGTACTTGGCATTGAACGTCTGCGCGGCCGGGCGGCCGTCGTTGACCAGCGGCAGCACGCCGATCGAGCCTTCCAGCATGGCCAGGCCGTTGGTGACCTTGGCCATCTCGTCCATCTTGGCCTGGTCCATGATGATGAAGCCGCCCTTGAAGCCCAGTTCGCGCGCCTGCTTCACCACCAGTGCGGTCGGCTCGGACGGCCCGCCGACGAACATCACGTCCGGCTTGTCGGTGATGGCGCGCGACACGCCGCTGTAGAAGTCGGTGGCCTTGGTATAGGACATCGGGTTGTTGCCGACGACCTTGCCGCCCGCGCCTTCCCAGGCCGGGACAAAGGCCTGCACCCATGCCTTGGCGTAGTCGTGGTCGGCCGGCGCCAGCGCCACGTTCTTGCCGTAGCGCTTCATCTGCGCCTTGATGAAGGGCTCGATGTAGCCGGTGTAGGCGGGCGGGATGCGGATGGTCAGCTTGTTGCCGGCGTCGGTGATGCGCGGCACGCTCGAATAGGCCATGACCAGGAACTTCTCCTGCTCGTTGAAGGCCTGCAGCGCGAAGATGCCGCCCGAATGCGGCACGAACACGGCCGGCGTCTTGTGCTGCTGCACCAGGCGGCGCGCGTTGATGGCGGCCTCGGCGGGCGAGTACTTGTCATCGAGCGCCACGACTTCGAGCTTCACCTTCTTGCCCTTGACCTCCAGGCCCGAGGCGTTGATCTCGTCCACGGCCATCTGCACGCCGGACAGCACGTTCTTGCCATACAGCGCCGCGCCGCCTGATAGCGGGCCGGTGTAGCCGATCTTGACGACTTCCTGGGCCAGCGCGGCGCCGGAGGCCAGCATGGCGGCGACGGCGGTGGCGGCCAGCGGGAAGATGCGGCGGATGATGTTGCTCTGCATGTCTGTCTCCTTGATGGATACTTACTGCGCTTGTCCAGGTTGATAGAAGCGCGGCTTCCTAGCCGCCGATATACGCCTTGCGAATCCCCTCATCCTTCAACAGCGAATCGCGATCGCCCTCCATCACGATGCGCCCGCTCTCGATCACATACGCGCGATGCGCGATCCCCAGCGCCGCGTACGCGTTCTGTTCCGCCAGCAGCACCGTGGTGCCCGCGCGGTTGATGCGCTGGATGATCTCGAACATCTGCTTGACCACCAGCGGCGCCAGGCCCAGCGACGGCTCGTCGAGCAGCAGTGCGCGCGGACGGCTCATCAGCGCGCGGCCCAATGCCACCATCTGCTGCTGGCCGCCTGACAGCGAACCTGCGGGGTCGTCCTTCTTCTGCCGCAGGATCGGGAACATCTCGTACACCTCTTCGAGGGTCTTGCGAATGCCGGCCGAATCGCGCCGATGCACGTAGGCGCCCAGCGTCAGGTTCTTCTCGACGCTCATGGCCGGGAACAGCTTGCGGCCTTCCGGGCAATGCACGAGTCCCGCCTGCACGATCTGCGACGGCTTCATGCCCGACAGCTCGCGGCCGTCGAAGCGCATGCTGCCGCCGCTGATGCGGTGGATCGCGCTCATCGCCAGGAAGATGGAACTCTTGCCTGCACCGTTGGCGCCGAGCAGCACCACCAGCTCGCCGGCGCCGGCATGCAGCGTGATGTTGTCCAGGGCTCGGAAGCTGCCGTACGACAGCGAGACGCGTTCAAGCTGCAACATGGTCGGCTCCCAGGTAGGCCTCGATGACATGCGGATCCTGCTGGATCTGCGCCGGCGTGCCTTCGGCGATCTTCTCGCCGTAGTTCAGTACCATGATCTTGTCGGCCAGGCGCATGATCATGTCCATCTTGTGTTCGATCAGGCAGACCGTCTTGCCGTGGCGGACCATCTTGCGGATCAGCTCGGCCAGGCCCACGGTTTCCTCCGGGTTGACGCCACCGGCGGGCTCGTCGAGCAGCAGCAATTCAGGGTCGGTGGCCAGCGCCAGCGCAAAGGCCACACGCTTGCGCGCTTCCTGCGTGATATCGGCGGCGATCTCGTGGGCCAGATGCGTGAGGCCGACGAAATCGAGCGCGGCTTCGGCCTTGTCGCGGCACAGGCGCTCTTCTTCACGCAGGCGGCGCGTGTTGAACAGCACATCGCCAAGGCCCGAGCGCGTGCGCAGGCGGTGGCCGACGATCAGGTTGTCCAGCACCGTGGCGCGGTCGAACAGCGCCGTGGCCTGGAACGTGCGCGCCACGCCGAGCCGCGCGATCTGGTCGGCGCGCAGGCCGGCCACATCCTGCCCCTTGAACAGGACCTGCCCGGAACTTGGCGCGTGCGTGCCGGCGATCAGGTTGAAGAACGTGGTCTTTCCAGCGCCGTTGGGGCCGATGATGGCGTTGATATGGCCCTGCTCGAAGGTCACGGAGACATCGTTGACCGCGGTCAGGCCGCCAAATTTCTTGGTCAGGTTGCGGATCTCAAGCACGGTCGGCTCCGGCGGTGGTGGCTACGGGTGCGGCAGTAGGGGATGCGGCAGGCTGGCGCTTGCCGCGGCGCGCGGCGGCGGCCTTGCGCGCCTGCTTTTTCAGCCAGGAGCCGACGATGCCGTCCGGGAAGAAGATGATCAGCAGGACCAGCACCGGGCCGAATACCAGCATGCGGTAGTCCTGCAGGAACTGCAGCGTCTGCGTGACCCACGGCACCAGCACCGCGCCCAGCAGCGGACCGAACAGCGTGCCGGTGCCGCCGACCAGCATCGCCATCACCATGTCGAAGGTCAGGTCGGTGCGCGCGATATCGGGGCCGAGGAACCGCACCTGGCCCGCGTAGAGCGCGCCCGCGAAACCGGCATAGCCGACCGACAGCACGAACGACAGCACCTTGGTGCGCATCAGGTTGATGCCCAGCGCCTCGGCCAGCGCGTCGCTGTTGCGCACGGCCATGAAGCTGCGGCCCAGCAGCGAGGTGACGATGCGGTGCATCAGGAAGGTACCGATTACCAGGAAGGCCAGCACCAGGTAGTACTGCGCCGGCACGCTGTCGAACGTAACCGGGCCGATCGCCGCCGGCACCGGAATGCCGATCAGGCCCACGGTGCCGTGCGTCAGGCTTTCCCACTTCTCGATCAGCAGGTAGATGATGTAGCCGATGCACATTGTGAAGATCGAGAAGTAATGGCCCTTCAGCCGCAGCGACACCAGGCCCACGACGTAGCCGACGGCCATCGACACTACCCCCGACAGCGCGAAGGCCAGCCAGAACGGCACCTGGTGGTCCACAGTCAGGATGCCGAGCGTGTAGGCGCCGATGGCCATGAAGCCGCCGTGCGCGAGGTTGAGCTGGCCGGTGTAGCCGGTGATGAGGTTCAGCCCGAGCGTGGCGATGGCGTAGATGAAGGCCAGCGTCATCACGGTCAGGTAGTAGCTGTTGGGCGTGATCAGCGGGAACGCGATCGCCAGTGCCAGCAGCAGGATCCAGCCGGTCTTGCCTTGCAGTGCTTTCATGGTCGTATTCCTCAGGCCGCCTTGCCGGCGAACAGGCCTTGCGGCCGGATCGACAGGATCACCACCAGCAGCACGAAGGCGATGATGTCCTTGTAGTCGGTCGAAACATAGAAGCCGCCGAAGCTCTCGGCCATGCCGATGATGAGCCCGCCGGCAATGGCGCCCGGGATGCTGCCCATGCCGCCCAGGATGATGATGACGAAGGCCTTGGTGATGACCAGGTTGCCCATGCTCGGGTAGACCAGGTTGATCGGTGCGTAAAGCGTGGCGGCGATGGCGGCCAGCGCGCCCGAGATGGCGAACACCAGCAGCGTCACGCGCGTGGCGTCGATGCCGACCAGCGCGGCGCCTTCGCGGTTCTGCGCCATGGCCATGATGGTGGCGCCGGTCATGGTCCGCGTGAGGAACAGGTGCAGCAGCACCATCAGCGCGAACGCTGCGGCGATGATCAGCAGGCGCTGCAGCGGCGCGGTCAGGCCGAACAGGTCGACCACCTGCCCGTAGGGCGTCGGCATGCGGTGGAAATCCGCGCCCCACAGCGCCTGCGCGCCGGCTTCCAGGAACAGCAGGATGCCGATGGCCGCGATCATGTCGTGCAGCTCGGGCGCGTTGCGCAGCGGATGGAACACCAGCCGGTCGGCCAGCATGGACAGCATCGCCACCACCACGGCCGCGCCGAGCATCGCCAGCCAGTAGTTCAGGCCGAGCGTCGTCATCAGGTAGTACGAGACGTAGGCGCCGGCCATGTAGAACGCGCCGTGCGCGAAGTTCGGCACGTGCAGGATGCCGTAGACCAGCGTCAGGCCAAGGGCCACCAGGCTGTACACGCCGCCCAGCGTCAGGCCGTTCAGGATCTGTTGAAGGAACAATGCCACAGGCTCACCTCGTGAAGTTCACGAAACAGGGCACGCGCCGGCCGCAAGCGGGCGCGTGGGTTCATGGCGGCAGCCCGTGGGCCGCCGCGCATGTGGAAGAGGGGATCAGTCGAGGATCTGGGCCCCGGCGAGCGGTGCCGGGTCCGGGTGGGCGCCTTGCGCCAGTCGGGTGTGGTGCTCGCGGACAGATGCGTACTGCGGGTGTTGCATGGTTTGTCTCCTATGCGATGCGGTCTGCGCTGTTGCGCCGCGGTGCCGGTCGTGGCCAGCGACGCCGTTGCGTGGAAGTGATAATTCCCGCACGGTCGTTCGTTTTCATCGACTTTTGCATGGGGTCGAAGGGGAGTCAAGGAAACTGGCCCAGTATTCCGCACAGCGAAATAGCGATGCGCTTACGGGGCTGCGGCAGGCATGCGGTCTAGAGGAAATCCCTGATCGCCTTGGCTGGCGAGGGCAAGCGGGCCCCTTTTGCGGCGGCCGTCCGCCCTTCATGGCACCTATGACGCCTATGTTTTCCCTGCATAGCCGGCTTCGGCAGTGCCGGAACTGGTATCAAGTAAAGCTCGCCCATTCGCAGCCCTGCATGAAGCGCTCCACCTCCATCCCGGCCCCGCCGCCCGATGCCGCCCACGTCATGCCCGCCATGCCTTGCGGTGCGGCGGAGCCCGCTGAAGACCGCAACTTCGTCACCGCGCTGGCGCGCGGCATGGAGTTGCTGCGCGCGTTCGGGCCGCATGACGACTACCTGGGCAACGCCGAGCTGTCGCGCCGCACGGGAATCCCGCGGCCTACGGTGTCGCGCCTGACCTATACGCTGGCCTCGCTCGGCTACCTCGCCTATATCGAGTCGATGGAGAAGTACCGGCTGGGGCAGGGCGCGATGGTGCTGGGGCATCGCTATATTTCCGGCGCGGGCATTCGCGACATCGCGCAGCCGCTGATGCAGTCGCTTTCGTTCGCGACCGACTGCACCGTTGCGCTGGCCATGCCCGACCGCCACGCGATGGTCTACCTTGAATCGTGCCAGCCGCGCGGCGCGCTGGTGATCCGGCTGGCGCCCGGCGCGCGCCTGCCGATGGCCACCTCGGCCATGGGGCGTGCATGGCTGGCGGGGCTCGACGAAGCGCACCGCGAAGCCGCGCTGGCCGAACTGGAGCGCCACTACGGCACGCGCTGGGCGCCGGTGCGCGGCAAGATCGAGCGTTCGCTGCGCGACCACGCGCGGCGCGGTTTCTGCGTGGCCCATGCCGAGTGGGACCGCACCGTCAGCGGTGCCGCGGCGCCGCTGCGGCTCGAAGGCAGCGGCGAGGTGCTGGCGCTGAATATCGGTGGCGCCGCGGCGCGGCTGTCACCCGAAATCCTGGAAGGCAACCTGGGCCCGCGCATCCGCGACCTGGCCCAGACGCTGCAGGCGCGGTTGTGGCAGGCCGGTGCCGGGCAGCAAGGATCGACACGACCCGCGCCGGCAACACCCGACGCGCGTGAAGCCAACTGAAAGACAACACAGACACGAGGAGACACACGCATGCAAGTCAAAGACAAGACCGTCGTCGTGACGGGCGGTGCCACGGGCATCGGCCGTGCGCTGGCCCTGGCCTTCGCGCAGGCCGGGGCGCGCGGCGTGGCCATCGCCGATCTCAACGCCGCCGGCGCTGCCTCGGTAGCGGCCGAAGTGCAGGCGGCCGCGCCGGACTGCAAGGTGTTCGGGCAGGCGGTGGATGTCGCCGATGCCAGCGCCGTGCAGGCGCTGACGGACGAGGCGACGCGCCGCTTCGGCCAGGTCGATGTGTTCTGCTCCAACGCCGGCATCATCCTGCGCAAGGGGCTCGACGCCAGCGCCGGGGAATGGCAGCGCATCTGGGACATCAACGTCATGGCGCACATCCACGCGGCCAAGGCGGTGCTGCCGCAGATGCTCGAGCGCGGCGACGGCTACTTCGTCAATACCGTGTCGGCCGCGGGGCTGCTGTCGCAGATCGGTTCGGCGCCGTACGCGGTGACCAAGCATGCGGCCATCGGCTTCGCGGAATGGCTGTCGATCACTTACGGCGACCGCGGCATCAAGGTGAGCTGCATCTGCCCGCAGGGCGTGCAGACCAACATGCTGTTCGGCGAGAACGGCGAGCGCAAGGGCTTCCTGCAGCAGGGCTCGGTCACGGCCGAGCATGTGGCCGACGCCACGCTTGCAGGCATGGCCGACGAGCGCTTCCTGATCCTGCCGCACCCCGAGGTACTGGAATACTATCGCCGCAAGGGACAGGACTACGACCGCTGGCTGCGCGGCATGCGCCGCCTGCACGAGCAGGTCATGCAGGAGTTCGGCGGTAGCGCCGTGTAGTCCCGGATTCTTCCACAGAACAGCCGGCGCCCACGCAGGCGCCGGACAGCCAGGAGACAACCGATGCGAGTCAGTTCCGTTGCCGTGGCCGCGCTCGCCGCTGCCGCTGTGTTCAGTGCCCCCGCCGCGCAGGCGCAGGCGTATCCGAACAAGCCGATCCGGATGGTGGTCGGGTTTCCCAGCGGCGGCGCGCCCGACACGCTGGCGCGCATCGTTTCCGAGAAGATCTCGCCCGCGTGGGGGCAACCGGTCGTGGTGGACAACAAGCCCGGTGCCGGCGGCAATATCGGCGCCGAGGCCGTGGCCCATGCGCCGGCCGACGGCTACACGCTGGCGATGGGCACCGTGGGCACGCACTCGATCAACGGCGCGCTCTACAGCAAGATGCCGTATGACATGGTCAAGGACTTCGCGCCCGTGATCCTCGTTGCCACGACCCCCAATGTACTGGTCGTGCATCCGGACGTGCCGGCGAAGAACGTGGCCGAACTGATCGCGATGGCCAAGGCGAAGCCGGGAGGCCTGACGTTCGGTACGCCTGGCGTCGGAACCTCATTGCACGTGGCCGGCGAGATGTTCAACGCGATGGCCGGCGTGAAAATCACGCACGTGCCCTACAAGGGCCGGGCCATGGCGATCCCCGACCTGCTTGGCGGCCACATCACGATGATGTTCGACAACCTGCCGTCGGCGCTCCCCGTGGTGAAGGAAGGCAAGCTGCGCGCGCTGGGCATCACCAGCGCGAAGCGCTCGCCCTCTGCCCCGGACATTCCCACGCTGGCCGAGCAGGGCCTTCCTGGCTTCGAGGCGGACTCCTGGTTCGCGATCTTCGCGCCGGCGAATACGCCCAAGGATGTGGTTGCGAAGCTCAATGCGGAACTGAACCGGATCTATTCGCTGCCCGACGTGCAGGCAAAGCTCCGGACGCTCGGTCTGGAGCCGGTCCTTGGTACGCCCGAGCGGCTGGCGAGCTACCAGCGGGCGGAGATTGGCAAGTGGGCGAGGGTGGTGAAGGAGTCGGGGGCCAAGGCGGAGTGAGTGGGGGAAGGGACGGCCCAATGGGTAAAGACGGTACAGGGCATAGCCACACTACCTGCGGCGTAGCACCAGCATCTGCGCCGTTGATGTCGTTCCGCCTGCCGGCTAGTGAGACGCGTAGCAGCCGAAGGCGATGATGCGATAACGCTCGCAGTGTCGGGCCACGGACAGTTTCGGGGCTGATTCAATCATTGTGTGAGAGCCTGCATACGGACGCGCTCCACGCGGCAGGCAGCGCCGCACGCTCTGAAGCGAGTACCCGTACGAGATTCTCCGCACACTACGATCAATATTCGCCCGTTAGGGCAAGTCAACGCGTTTCTTGGTTACTTCTTGTCGCTTGGACAAGAAGTGACTCGCCGGCTCCGCCGGCGAAACAGCGGCGCCAGCCAAGAACGACGCCCCGCAATTCGCCGAAGAACCTTATTTAACCGCCCCCACAGTGAACCCCGCCACAAAGCGATCCAGGAACAGGTTGTACAGCAAAGCCACCGGCACGCTGACAATCAGGCAGGCCCCCATCAGCGAGCCCCAGAAGTAGACATCGCCGCGCACAAGGAACGTCGGCACGCCCACGCTGACCGTGTATTGAGAAGAACTGGTGATGAAGGTGAGCCCATAGACGAACTCCTGCATCACCAGCGTCAGCGTGAAGATGACGACGGTCAGGATGCCCGCGGAGGACAGCGGCACCACCACCTTCAGGAAGGCGCCAAAGCGGCTCAGGCCGTCCATCATCGCCGCCTCTTCGATATCGCGCGGGACGGCCTTGAAGAATCCCATCATCAGCCACGTGCAGAACGGCACGGTGAAGCCGGGATACACCAGGACCAGCGACCATAGCGAATCCTGCAGCCCCAGCGCCACCACAATGCGCGAGAACGGGATGAACAGGATCGTCGGCGGAATCAGGTAGGTCAGGAAGATGGCGACCGCCAGTTGCCGGCCGTGCCGGCCCGACAGGCGCGCCAGGCTGTAGCCGGCCGGCACCGCAAGTGCCAGCGTGATCAGCACCACCAGCACGCCGACCAGCAGCGTATTGAATAGCCAGCGCAGGTACTGCGTATCGTGGAACAGCACGCGCAGGTTTTCCAGCGTGGGCGGCTGGTTGAACAGGAAGGGATTGTTGGCCGTGTTGATCAGGTCGTGCACATCCTTGAAGGTGGTCACCAGCATCCAGTAGAACGGAAACGCGCAGAACACCGCAAAGACGGCCAGCGTCGCGAAGGCGAGCACGCGGGCGCCGCGCGCGCGCCAGTGCGGCCCGAACGCTCTGCCTGGCGCGCGGATGTCGGTGCGTGCGGCGGCCATGTCAGGTCACCTCCGCGCGGTGGGCCACGGTCAGCAGCAGGACCACCACGGCCACCAGCAGCGGAAACAGGAACAGCGAGATGGCGGCGCCCCCGGCCAGGTCCCCGCCCTGGATGCCGGTGAAGAAAGCCAGGCTCGCCAGCACCTGGGTGGTGTCATAGGGCCCGCCCCGCGTGAGCACATAGATGATGATCATGTCGGTCAGCGTGAACACGATGCCGAACAGCAGCGCCACCACCATCACCGGCATCAGCAGCGGCAGGTCGATGCGGAACAGGCGCCGCCAGAAGCCGGCGCCGTCCATGGCAGCCGCGTCATGCAGGTCTTGCGAGATGCCCTGCATGCCGGCCAGGATGATGACCGTGGCCAGCGGCAGCAGGCGCCAGACGTCGACCACGATCACCGATGCCATGGCCAGCGCGGGCTGCCCCAGCCATACCGGCCAGACGCCGGGGCCAAATACGCCAAGCGCGCGCAAGGTCCAGTTGATGACGCTGTAGATCGGGTCGAAGATCCACAGCCAGCCGATCGAGCCCAGCGAGATGGGCGCCACCCACGGCAGCAGGATCAGCAGGCGCACCAGCCATTTGCCGCCGAAGTCATGTGCCAGCGCCAGCGCCAGGATCTTGGCCAGGACCACCACCAGTGCCTGCGACACCAGCGTGAAGACCAGCGCGTTGCGCAGCGCGTGCCAGAACGTCGCGCTATGCACGACGCGGCGGAAATTCTCCAGCCCGACGAAATGCAGCGTCTGGCTGCCGACGCTGGCGTCGGACAGGCTGTACCAGATCGACAGCAGGAACGGAAAACCCAGCAGCAGCGCGACATACACAAGCGCGGGCGCCAGCATCAGCGCTCCCAGCCAGCGTTCCCCGCGCGCAGCCCGGTCGGTGCTGCCATGGCCGAAGGCCAGCGTGGCGGGCTGTCGGGCGGTCATGGTGCCCCAGCGCCCAGGCTTGCACCGGAGCCGGCATCGAAGCGGCGCAGATCCGCGCGGCGCACGGCGAACGGATGGCGCGTGCCGGCCTGCAACGGCAGGTTCACCGTGCAGGGGATCCGCGAGATGACCTTCACCGGCGGCTGCGGCGGTTCCAGCAGCCCGTACACCAGGCGATCCGAACCCAGGTTTTCGATGCGCACGATATTCAGCGGGTAATCCTGCAGCGGCTCGTCCGCGGCAAAGATCTCGCGCGGCAGGAAATGCTCGGGCCGGAAGCCGGTTTCCACATCGCCGGCGGCCACCAGGTTCATCGGCGGCGAGCCGATAAACGTGGCGACGAAGTGGTCGGCCGGCCATGCGTAGACCTCGGCCGGCGTGCCGAGCTGGTGCATGCGGCCGTGATCGAGCACGGCGATGCGGTCGCCCAGCGCAAGCGCTTCGACCTGGTCGTGGGTGACGTAGATGGTGGTGGTCGCCAGGCTGCGCTGGATCTGCTGCAGCTCCTCGCGCGCCGTGGTCCGCAGCTTGGCGTCGAGGTTCGACAGCGGCTCGTCCAGCAGGAAGGCCACCGGGTCGCGCACCACGGCCCGGGCCAGCGCCACGCGTTGACGCTCGCCGCCAGACAGGTGGCGCGGCTTGCGCGCGAGCAGGTGGTCGATGCCGAACAGCGCTGCCGCCCATCGGACCTTTTCGTCCACCTGCGCGCGCGGCGTGCGCCGTGCCTGGAGCGGAAAGGCGATGTTGCTGGCCACGGTGAGGTGCGGATAGAGCGCGTAGCTCTGGAACACCATCGCCATGTTGTGCTGGCGCGGCGGCAGCCCCGTGACGACGCTGCCATTGACCAGCACGTCGCCGGAGGTGGGCGTCTCCAGGCCGGCGATCATGCGCAGCAGGGTGGTCTTGCCGGAGCCGGACGGGCCCAGCAGCACCAGGAACTCGCCTTCGCGCACGGCCAGGTCGATGTCGTCGACGGCATTGCCGCCATCAAAGCGCTTGGTGAGGGAGCGCGTTTCGACCGTAGCCATGATGCGTCGGTGCAGAGGTGAAGCCGGCTGTCATACCAGCCCCCGGGATCGCCATTTGGCAAAGATCTGCTTGCAGGCCGCTTCGGCATCGCGGATGGCGTCTTCCGGCGAGGCGTCGCCGGTGGCGGCCCGTGCAAACATGCTGTTGATCACCCACGTGTTGAAGATTTCGTCGATCGCAGCGTTCGCATAGCCGGGATAGCCGACATTGGTGGCCTGCTCCATCAACGTGCCCAGGACCCGGTACTTGTCGCGCGGCTTCGCCTTGGCGTCGTCGTTGATCAGCGCTTTCAGGTCCGGCACGGTGCTGGTGAAACACGGGAAGTTGTAGAACTCGCTGGCCACGAAGCCCTTGTGGAAGTTGTCGATATAGTCGACCAGGAACTGCTTCGCACCATCGATGTTCTCGGCGAATTTCCAGACCACGTAGCAGTCCATCACGTGCTCCAGGCAGATGCGCCTGGCCGGCCCGCGCAGGGCCTGGGCCAGCCAGATGTCGGGCGTGACGGGCAGGTTCTTGTTTTCGCCCTCGCGCGTGATGGAGATGGCGTTCAGGCACAGCGAGATCTTGCCGGCCAGCATGGCGCGGTTGTTCGAGGAGGGATCCCAGGCAAGTACCTCGGGCGTCATGGTGTCGCGGTAAAGCGCGCGCACGAACTTGACGGCTTCGAGCGTATTGCGCGAGTTCAGCACCAGGTTGCCGTGCTCGTCCTGCACCGAGCCGCCATAGGCATAGAGGATCGTACGCATGGCCATGGCGGTGTCCAGCTCGGCCGAGAGGCCGATGCCGACCGGGATGCCCTTGGACTGCTTGATGCGGCGGCCGGCCGTCAGCACGTCTTCCCAGCTGTCCGGCGCCTTCAGCCCGGCTTCATCCCAGAGGTCCTTGCGATAGTTGACCGGATCGGGCACGAAGCTGTCGGAGAAGGCGAAGTACTTGCGCGTCTTGGGGTTGAGCGTGCTGCGGACCGCCAGTTCCACCGGCTTGCCATGCTTGCGCTGGCATTCCTCGTAGATCTCGCGGTGGTCGATTACCTGCTCCTCGTACACCGGCGGCGGCGACAGGAACATGAAGAGGTCGTGCCCTTTCCGGGCCGAGACTTCGGCCGCGGCGCGCGTCGCCAGCGCGGGAATGCCGACGTGGTCGACGATGACATCGGTGTCGTGGCGCTGCCCCCATTCCTTGACATAGGTGCCGTCGAACCAGGTGTCGTAACCCGGCACGAAATGGTTCCACTGCAGGATCTTCAGGGTCCGCTTTGCGGCGGCGTGCACGGGACGTGAAGTGCCCAGCGTGCCAAGTTCGGCAGCCAGGGCCGCCGCTGCCGCCGCGTGCAGGACACGCCGCCGGGCCGGGCTGGGCAAGGTGCGGGGGGATGCGGGCCGGCGCAGATAGCGGGTTGTGGCCAGGCTTGCCTCGTTCTTCATGGCTGCCTCCGTGCAAGGGGAAAAGACGTCACGCGCGTCGGGGCCGTCCGGCTGCACACGGACAGCGTTGGTGGCTGCTCAGTGAGGTGGTGGCTGCGTGGCATCACGCTTGTGCAGGGCGCGTGTGCACGCCGGCATCCTGGCCCGGGTGCAGGCGTGGAATTCGGGGATCACCCCGAGCGCCGTGACACGGGCTCCGGCGTCGCGGGCGAAGGCGATGCCCTGGCGGAACGCGGATTGGGGAACGGGCGGACCGTCAACAGGGAGCGGCAGGTGCTGGAACATAACAGCCTCCAGTCAAGCAAGGCGGCACTCCCCCGGTCTGGTGCCGGGCGCCGACGTGACATAACCGGCGCCCTTGTTCCAGTATAGGCAATGACCAATGACGTCAGGCGTCGGGTTCCGGGGTGGCCTGGGTGCGCTGGGCGGGGTCGGCATCGCGTAGCCGGCTCAGGCTGATCGCCGCGCCCAGCGTAGCCATGGCCACCGCCACATAAAGCGCGAAGCGCGCGCCACCGGTCTCGTCCAGGCTGAACAGCAGCGCCACCACGGCCGTGCCGGTGGTCTGCCCGAGCAGGCGCGTGGTGGCCTGCGCTCCGCTCGCGCCGCCGCTGCGTTCGGGCGGCGTGGCGCCGATCATGGCGCGATTGTTGGGCGACTGGAACAGGCCGAAGCCAAGCCCGCACATCGCCATGCGCCAGACGATATCGAGGCTGCTGGCATCGCGGCCGAGCCATGCCAGGCCAAGCAGGCCGGCAGCAAGCAGCGCCAGCCCTAGGCCCGCCAGGATGCTGGCGGGATAGCGGTCCGAGAGCCGGCCCGACAGCGCCGCCATCAGCGCCACCGTCAACGGCCAGGGCGTGATCAGCAGCCCGGTTTCGTGCAGCGAGCGGCCCAACTGGTACTCGAAATAGAACGGCAGCGCCACGAACGCCAGCATCTGCGTCATGAAAGAACAGAACGACGTGCCGACCGCCAGCGTGAAGGCCCGGCTGGCAAACAGGTCCACGGGCACCAGCGGTGCCAGGCGGCCGTGCTGGCGGCGCACCAGGATCCAGCCCAGCACGATGGTAAGGCCTACCGCGGCGGCACCGGCGTAGCGCAGGCCGCCATGGCCGAGACCATCGACGCCGAGGATAAACAGGCCGAACACCAGCGCGGACAGCGCGGCGCTCGGATAGTCGAAATCGCGCGGCTGCGGCGCCGTTGCCGGCAGCGCGCTGCGGCTGAGCGCCAGCGCGAAGATCGCCACCGGCACGTTCACGGCGAACAGCCACTGCCAGCTCGCCAGCGACAGGATCAGTGCCCCGAGCGAAGGGCCCACCGCCGTGGTTACGCCTACCACCAGCGCATTGAGCCCGATACCGCGGCCCAGCCGTGTCGGCGGATAGATGAAGCGCACCAGCGCCGTATTCACGCTCATGATGCCGGCCCCGCCCAGGCCCTGCAGCACGCGCGCCGCGACCAGCATGGGCAGGTTGACTGCCAGCGCGCACAGCAGCGATCCGACCAGGAAGGTGGCCAGCCCGGCGCGGTACACACGCTTGTATCCCAGGATGTCACCCAGCGACGACAGTGGCAGCAGGCACACCGTGACCGTGAGCTGATAGGCGTTCACCACCCAGATGGTGTTCGACGGCTCGGACTGCAGCTGGCGTGCGATCGACGGCAGCGCGATATTGGCAATGGAGCCGTCCAGCACGGCCATGATCAGCCCGCAGAAGACGGTGAGGATGGCCCAGCTGCGCTGCGGCTGGGGGAGGCCTTGATGTAACGACATGGGGAAGACAATGGCGGCAAGGACGCGCCCGCGAGGCCGGGTGCGGCGCGGTCATTATCGGCGCCCGGGGCGTTGCCCGCAAATCGGCGGATTGTGGTAGAGGTCCCGCCGCCGGAATCAGGGGCTGTCGGGCGCGGCGGCCGCGGGGCCGTCGCTGGCGTAGCGCAGCGCCAGCGCCTGCAAGGCCTCGCCGGCTTCGGCAATGGCCGGACTCCAGTGGCGGGAGCCAAGACAGAGCTGCTCGACGGCGCGGCAGCGGGCATGCAGCGCCGTCTGCAGGACGATCCTGAAACCGCTCGCGGCGCGGTGCGTCCAGGCCTGGAGTGCGTGCAGGTCCCTGGCGGCCAGGATCTGCGCAAGCTCGGGCAAGTCGGTTTGCAGCTGCTCGCGCAGCAGGCGCGTATAGCGCTCCTGGTCGGCACAGGCGTCCGGCAGCTTGCGCGCGTGCAATTCGCGCAGGGCTTGCAGCGCGTCGCCCAGCTCTCGCAATGACGCGGGTTTGGTGATGTAGCCGCTGAAGCCGCGCTGCTGCCAGTCCTCGGCCTGCTCCTGCTGGGCCAGCGCGCTGAACGCCAGCACCGGCAGGTCGGGATGCAGGGCGCGCAGGGCATCCAGCAGGGCGTAGCCGTTCATCAGCGGCATATGGATGTCGGTCAGGACGGCATCCACATGGGTCGACTCCGCGACCGCCAGCGCCTGCTTGCCGTTGTCGGTGATGATGGGACGGCAGCCCAGCGCGCGGAGCTGCTCGCCGATCACCGTCTGGTTCAGCGGATTGTCCTCGGCAACGAGAATGTCCAGCCCGGTGATGTCTGGCAATGGTCGCCACGCCGGCGCGACGGGCTGGCCGGGGTCACCCGCGGCGGGTGACGGCGCGGGGCCATCCTGCGGGCCCGCGGCGGCGAATGCCACGCTGGCGAGCAGGGCGTCGTGGCTGAAGCTCGTTACCTCGAAGATGCCGGGCGCACGTTGCCGGGGCCGATGGGGACCGTCCGGCGTCAGCCAGACCACGGGCGCGGCACTCAGCGCCTGCAGCGCAGCGAAGGCCTCCGGATGGTATTCCTCCGTGGCGACGATGACTTGCGGATGGTGGCTCTCCAGGTGCTCGCGCGCGGCGGCCAGCGATGCCAGCAAGTGGGTTCGCCAGCCCACCGTGGCCAGCCAGGCTTCCAGGCATTCACCGGTCCTGGTGTCAGGGGACAGCACCATCACGCTGCCGCGCCGTGCGGGCGCGGCATCCGGTCCGTTGGCCGTCGCCGCGTCGTCGTCGGCGGGCGGCAAGGGCACGGCAATGGTGAAGGCGCTGCCCACGTCCTGCACGCTCTGCACGCCAATGCTCCCGCCCATGAGTTCGCACAGCCGCGCGCAGATCGACAGGCCCAGGCCGGTGCCACCGTGGCGGCTGGTGGCGACGGCATCGCCTTGCACGAACGGCTGGAAGACGCGTTCGGTCAGTGCGGGCGGCATGCCGATTCCCGAATCGCTGACGCGGCAGGTCAGCATGGGGCGGCCCAGCGCGTCCGGGCCGTAGCTGCCGCCGAGCGTGATGCGGCCGCTCGTAGTGAACTTGAAGGCGTTGTTCAGCAGGTTATTGACGACCTGCGTCAGGCGCATGCGGTCCCCGCACACTTCGCGATCCAGTTGCGGTTCCAGTTGCAGGCTGAGCCGGATACCGCGTTCGGTGGCCATCGGCGCGTATGTCAGCGCCAGGCCTTCAAGTGCATCGGTCAGCCGGAAGGGCTTGCTGAACAGTTGCAGCTTGCCGGCATCGATCTTCGAGAAATCGAGGATGTCGTTGACGATGCGCCGCAGCCCTTCCGCGGCGGTGCCCAGCGCCTGCAGCCGTGGCGCGTGGCTTTCGAGTCCGGGGCTGCGCGCGAGCAGTTCCAGGTTGCCGATCAGGGCATTGAGCGGCGTGCGAATCTCGTGGCTCATGGCGGCGAAGAAGCGCGAGCGCGCGCGCATCATGGCCTCGGTAGAGTGCTGTGCCGAACGCAGTTGCTGTTCCAGCGCCTGCTGGGTCGTGACATCCTGCACGGCACAGAACAGGACCTTGTCGTCGCGGTAGCGCGCGGGCGCACAGGTGATCTGCAGGTAGCGCTGCACGGTGTCGTCACCGTCGTCTGGCGCGGACACTGTGAAGCGCGCGATCGGTGCAGGCTGGCCGGCTTCGGTGGCCGGTGGCTGGCGTTCGAAGCCCTCTGTCACGGATGCGGGCAAGGTGTCGCGGTGATTCAGCCGCAGCAGTGACTGGGCCAGCTGGTTCGATGTCAGCACGAGGTAGTCGCGTTGCCGGACGATGCACAGGCCGACAGGCGTCGCGCTGACGAGGATCTGGTTCAGGATCTCGTTTTCCAGCGCGCGCGCTGCCTCCGAATGGGTCCGGCGCAACAGCTGGCGGTCCCAGTAGCGCGCACTCAGGACGATGGCGCCGGTCAGCAGCAGCCCCACGCCGAGGATCACCGCCAGTTCCGGGGCGAGCGCCGGCACCAGCAAGCCGTACGGCACGAAGCAGACCAGCGTGCCGAACGCGGGCTTCAGCGGCTGCACCATCAGCACGCCGCGTCGGGTGTAGTGCGACAGGTTGCGTGGTGGTCGTCGCGCTAGCGACATGGCGTCGCGGATCACCGGTGCTTCGACGGGCAGGGCCGGGGCGGCGACGTCGATGACCTCGTCGGCCGGATCGAGCAGGGCCAGCAGCGCGGTGTCTCCGCGCCGGTCGAGCTGCGCCAGGAAGTCTCCGACCGGCACGCATGCCGCGAGCAGGACGGTTGGTGTTTCGCCCGAATAAGCCGCGCCGACGCTCAGCATGACCATGGCACCTGTGAGCGGATCCCGGATCGGGCCGGCCCAGACCTGCCCGTCGGCAGGCGGCATCGCATGGCCCGTGCGGTCCAGCATGGCCTGCGTGATGGTGTCGCGCAGGGTGTCGATCAGCGCGGGCCGGATCGGCATCGCGGCTTGTGCGGCAGGGCGCTGGCGCGCGAGGACGGCGGCGCTGTCGTCCTCCAGCGACAGGACATAGACCGGGTGGTCCAGCCCGAAGGCCTGCTGCGTGGCCAGCGTACCGAGCGCAATCTGCTGCAGGCGTGCAAGCCGCGCGGGTAGCGATGGCCCCCAGGTGTGCCGCGTGGCGGCCGTCGCGAGCAGGTAGTAGTCGTGCCCCAAGCCGTGCTCCGCCAGCGCGTCGGCAACGCGGGCAACGCCGGTCGCGCGGACGGACGCTATCGCGGCCGGATCCGGCATCTGCGCAGGACTCGATTCACGATAGCGGCGCACGCTCAGGATGCTGCGCTTCACGAAGGCCGCCTCGCTTTCCAGGCGCTCCGAGAGGGTGGCGGCATAACGGGTAACCTGGCTTTGCTGACGGCTCAGGTGCTTGTCAGTTTCCAGCGCCGCCAGCACGATGCCGGTGAATCCCACCAGCGCGATCAGCACGGCAATGGTCGCCGAGTAAAGATGCTGTTGCCGGCGGGCCTTGTCGGCGAGCGCGTCGAAGGCGCTCTCCAGCGACACGCGGGTACTGTCCAGAAGCTGCTGCATGGGCGCTCAGATCAGACCGTTCTCGTAGGCGTAACGGATCAGGTCGGTATTGGTGTGCACGCCGAGCTTGCGCATGGCGACTGTCTTCTGGCTGGAGATGGTGCTGACCGAACGCCCGAGCTTGGCGGCGATGACGTTGAGCTGCATGCCCTGCGCATAGAGCCTGATCACTTCCAGTTCACGCATCGTGAGATCGGTGGCGGGGGCATCCACCATCGCCGCGTTGTCGAGGATCGCGCGTATGGATGGCGAGTAGTAGCAGCTGTCGCTGCTCATGACATGGGCGCAGGCGCGCAAGGTCTCATCGAGCTCGTCTTCCTTGCTGACAAAGGCGCGCGCCCCCAGCCTGATGGCGCGCCGGATGATCGCCGCATTCGACTGCGCGCTGACCACGACGATGCGCGTGCCGCGATGGCGCCGCGCCAGCCGGTGGAGCAGGTTGAAGCCGTCCAGCGTGGCATTGCCGTGGCCCATGCAGAAGTCGGTAATCGCGATGTCGGCCGGCTGCCTGTCGAGCGCCTGCACCAGTTCGGAGCCGCTCGTGCAGGCGCAGGCGACCTCGAAGCGTGCGGATCGCTGCAGGCAATCACGCAGCGCGGTGACGACCAGCGGGTGGTCGTCGGCAACGGCGACGCGTATGAGCGGTTCGTTCATGGCAGGCCTCCGGCACCGGCGCGCGGATCATGGCGACGCGCGCGGTTTCTGGCAGGGGGGAGGGCGGAGCAGGGGTAAGGGGTGCTGCGTTGCGGCCGGCGGGAAGACCCCGGCCGATGCCTACAGTCAAGAAACATTTGACGATGACCTCGGTAATTGTGGACGCCAACCGGCAATGGCCGATTGAGACGAGCTATTGCATCCCTACAATCCCCGAGATTCTGGCTATCTTATATGCGCCGTTGAATCGTATTTCGGCTAGTTTATTTCGCGCTTTAAGGGTCGCCCGATGCTGGCGTGCACGAATGCTGAGGCAGCGCAATCCTGATGTGGCGTGGCAGGCGCGGGCGCGGTATCGGCCTTGCCACCTTGCCGCGTACGCCTAGAATGAATTCGGCAACACGAAGGATGCCTGCCGGCACGTGTGTGCCGCCCGGCGGTGCATGCCCCCACGCCCTTCATGGCGAAGACCGGGCGCAAGCGCTGAACCCCCGAACCAACAACTCACGGCGAGTCGATGCATGCCACCGGCATGCCATCCGTTTTTTTTGTGTCGCGCGCCCTGCGTGACGCACGCTCCCGCTGCGCGCATGCGGCGATCTCATGACCTGACGGAGGATGCCATGGCTACGAGACCGTTTTCCGATTTTTCCCCGGAGGAACAGCAACAGTTCGCGCAGGTATGCAGGCAGATGGGCATGGTCCCGGACGACTTCGACATCACCGACGAAAGGAATGGCGATGCGCTGCGCCGCATCAGCGTGCGCCGGCTGAGCACGGACGCTGGCAGTGCCTATGAAGCCGGCGCGGGTGGCGAATGGGTCGAGGAATTCGAGAGCGATCTCGAATGCGGCCTGTTTGGCCGGGTGACCGTGTAGCGGATAGCGGAACGCGCCGGCGCTCAGGCGGCGGCGCCCGCCGCCTTGCGGTCGAGATCGCGGTGATACATGGTGTGGCGGTACAGGCCATAGCAGCTGGTTGCCGTGAAGCCGAGCTGCTGCACGAACAGGCCATAGGTGCCCGTCACCAGCGCAAAGACGCTCCAGACCAGGTTCGAGCACAGGTACGCGATCCACCCCCAGCGCGACGCGCGGTTGTGCAAGGCCACCAGCAGCGACCCGCTCATGGCCAGGGCGCAGCCTGACCATTCAAGTCCGTTGAGCAGATTGGGAACGATTTGCGGGGCGAAATCCATGTCGCGTGTCTCCTGATTTTGTGTTCATTTTTTGCATACAATCGGCCGCGAACTTTAGCGGGGAACGCAGGCGTGTGCAAGTGTTTTCAGGTTTGCATGGAAGGTTGGAATCTGCGGCGCAAGACCCGTATTGGCCGCAGGACCGTCAATTCGCGAACAGATTGGGACAAAGCTGGAACTCAGGACCGGCCGCGATCGGCGGCGCGCGCCACCACCGACGCACCGGCGCTCAGTTCCTTGAGCAGCGCAAGCGATGCCTGGCCGGCGGTGCAGAACGGGTCCAGCTCCGAGCGCGCCGAGAATTTGAGCAGGGTGGCGGTGTTGATGCGGGCGGCGTTGACATGGCCCATGGCCCAGCCGGCGAAATCGCGCTGGCAGATGTCTTCGAAGTGCAGCAGCACGATGTCATGGTGGCGCGGATCGCGCGTGATCGCCTGGAACAGGTGGGACACCTCCTGGCGTTCGCCCTCCAGCGCTTGCAGGAAGACGCCATTGCCATGGCACAGCACGCCGGTGATGCCATGGCGCGGGTTGCGTTCCAGGGCGGTGGCCAGGATGGCGTCGAGCATGGCGGCGTCGATTGCCTGGCGGGCGCGGCTGGCATAGAGCAGGCGGACGAGCATGCGGCGGCTCCGGATGGTGGCGCTATTTGCCGTTGCGGTTGAGCAGCGCGAGGAACTCCCGGCGCAGGCTGCCGTCCTTCAGGAAGGAGCCGCGCATCACGCTGTTGGTCATCTTGGCGTCGGTATCGCGCACGCCGCGCCAGTGCATGCAGAAATGCTCGGCCTCCATCACGATGGCCAGGCCGTCCGGGTTCATCTTCTCCTGCAGCAGGTCGGCCACCTGGGCCACGGCTTCTTCCTGGATCTGCGGCCGGCACATGATCCACTCGGCCAGGCGCGCGTACTTGGACAGGCCGATCAGGTTGGAATGCTGGTTCGGCATCACGCCGACCCACAGCTTGCCGATGATCGGGCACAGGTGGTGCGAACACGCGCTGCGCACGCGGATCGGCCCGACGATCATCAGTTCGCTGAGCTGCTCCACATTCGGAAACTCGGTCACCGGGGGCGGCTTGGCGTAGCGCCCCGCGAAGATTTCCTTCAGGTACATCTTGGCGACGCGGCGCGCGGTTTCGCGCGTGTTGTGGTCCTGGTCCACGTCGATCACCAGCGCGCGCAGCACCTCTTCCAGGCGTGCCTGTACTTCTTCCTGGAGCGCGTCGAGCTCGCCCGGCTCGATATAGCGGGCGATGTTGTCGTTGGCATGGAAGCGTTCCCGCGCGGCCAGCAGGCGCGAGCGGATGCGATCCGAAATGGCGGACGATAAGCCGGACTCGCCGCGCGCCGGACTGGCGCCGCCAGAGGTCTTCTTCGCGCCGTGATGCGCCGCGTCCTTGTCTGTCATGGAGAGCCGCTTCAGTGTAGGAAAAGGGCGGATGGGTGCTGCCCGCCCCGAGCCGGCCAGCGTGGTGCACCGTGCTTCACTATATGGCAGATGTCCGGCCCCCACAACCTGAGGCAGAGCCGGCAAGCGATGCCCGGTGCACACCGCGCAAGGCCTCCGTGAATTGTTGATGACAACGCTAAAGTGCGGCACGCAAGCCGCCGACAAGCGCACATAATGCCCGAACCGCGGCGCCTGACCGGCAGCGGTTCTTCCGCCCGACGGGGTATCTTCCAGGGACCACCGAGTGATCTTGCCGATTGCGTTTCCGTGCAGCAGCCTGATGTTGCTTCATGTCGCCACGGTGCCGCTGCCCCAGCCGACGATGGAAGCGGGGGTGGTGGAGCATCACAGCCGCGCCGTGCGCGTCAGTGCGCCGCGCCTGCGCTGGGAGGCAGCGCTGTCCCAGCGCGCCAACCCGGTCCGGTTCGGCCCCCACGACTGAAGCCGCGCCAGGCGGCCGGCGGCGCTCAGCGTGCCAGCGCGAGTACCGCCAGCGTCGGCACCATGGCTGCCGGCATGACAATGGCGCCGAGCCGCAGGAACTGGCTGGCACTGACCATATGGCCGTCGCGGCGCAAGGCGGTCAGCCAGAGCAGCGTGGCCAGGGAGCCGGTCGCCGACAGGTTCGGTCCGAGATCGATACCCACCAGCACCGCGCCGGTCACGGCATCGGACGCATGACCGGCCGCCAGGGCCGATGAGGCGATCAGCCCGGCCGGGAGGTTGTTGGCGACATTGCCCACCAGCGCCACGGCACCGCCGATCCCCAGCAATCCGCCGAGGCTGTCGCGCTGCGACGCCGCCTGGATGACCCCGGCAAGCCAGTGGATGACGCCGGTATGCTCCAGCGCCGCCACCATCACGAACAGGCCAGCCACCATCGGCAGCACGCCCCACGAGATTTCCCGCAAGGCCGGCCCCAGCAGGTCGCGCCGCGTCGCGCACACCACCAGCAGCGTGGCCACGCCGGCCGCGCACGTGGGCCAGCCCAGGTCGCTGCCGCGCAGCGAGGCCACCAGCAGCGCCAGCCCGGTCAGCACGATGCCAAGCGCGGTCAGCCATGCCTGCAGGCTAAGCGGCGGCACCGGCACGTCGGCGTCGATCCGTTCGGCCAGCGCCGTGCGCTGTGTCCAGTACAGCGCCGCCAGCGTGGCCACCACGGCCACCAGCGATGGCAAGGCAAAGTGGGCCAGCCAGCCGGCCAGCGGCGGCATGCGCGTGCCGAAGATCACGAGGTTGGCCGGATTGGAAATCGGCAGCACGAAGCTGGCCGCGTTGGCGATAAACGCGCAGGCGAACAGGTGCGGCAGCGGATTCCTGACCCTGGCCGCGCGCGTGGCGGCCAGCACCGCCGGTGTCAGCACCACGGCGGTGGCATCGTTGGACATGAACGCGGTGACCAGCGTGCCGAAGCCGTAGACCAGCAGGAACAGCCTGCGCGACGAGCCGCGCGCGCGCCGCACGGCCAGTGCGGCCACGTGGTCGAACAGTCCGGTCTTGCGCGCCAGTTCGGAGATCACCATCATGCCGGCCAGGAACAGGTAGACATCCAGGCCACGCGCGACGGCGGCCCATGCGTCGGGCACGGCCAGCAAGCCGCTCAGGCAAAGGATCAGGGCGCCCGCAACGGCCCAGAAGGCCTCGGGCAGGCGCAGCGGGCGCATCAGCACGCCAGCCGTAGTGAGGGCGGCGATCGACCAGATCCATACCGCGCTGACGCTAGACATTGTGGTTCTTGTTGTTGGAGGGTTGGAAGGGGCGGGGACTAAAGGCTCGTCCGGTTGTCGCCGCGCGGGGCGGGCTGGCCGGGCAGGCCCACGGCTTCGCTGTTCACGGGGGCGGCGGAAGCATCCTGTGCCGAATCGGACGCGACTGGCGGCGCGGGGAAGCCGAGCGAGGCGATCCCCTTGCCTTCGGCGTATTCGGCATACATCCAGTCGCCCGTGCTGCGCACCACGCCGGACGGGGGCGCGGCGTCGGCCATCGGGATGCCTGCGAGGCGGCCTTCCATATACGACGCCCACATCGGCAACGCGGTGGTGGCACCGAATTCGTGGGCGCCCAGGCTGTGGTTGTCGTCAAAGCCCATCCATGCCACCGTGACCACATTGCCGGCGTAGCCGGCGAACCAGCCGTCGGCGGCGTCGTTGGTCGTGCCGGTCTTGCCCGCGATGTCCCCGCGGTGCAGGTAGCGGCGCACGCCGGCGCCGGTGCCGTCGTCCACCACGCTGCGCAGCAGGCTGTCCATCACGAAGGCATTGCGCTCGCTGATGACGCGCGGCGGCTGCGCTTCGGTATCCGCGGCGAACAGCACCTTGCCGTCACTGTCGGTAATGCGCGAGATCAGGTACGGCTCGACCCGATGGCCATGGTTGGCGAATACCGAATAGGCGGCCGCGAGCCGCAGCGGCGATGTCGTGCCGGCGCCCAGCGCAAGCGGCAGGAAGCGCGGCAGCCGCCTGGGCGAAAAGCCGAAGCGGCTGGCGAACTCCACCGCGTACGGAATGCCGATGGCCTGCAGCGTGCGGATGGCCGGCAGGTTGCGCGAGTCCGCCAGCGCCTGGCGCACCGTGACCGCGCCCAGGAAGCGGCCGTCGTCATTGGACGGCTGCCAGCGCGAGCCGTTGTCCAGCGGCGCGTCATTGATGAGCGTGCCCGGCGACATGCCGCGCTCCAGCGCCGCCGCATAGATGAACGGCTTGAAGGTCGAGCCCGGCTGGCGCAGCGCCTGGGTCGCATGGTTGAAGCGGTTCGCGCCGAAATCGGCGCCGCCGACCAGGGCCTCGATCGCCCCCGTGTCGCCTTCCAGCGAAACCAGCGCTGCCTGCGGGGCGCTGTCCGGACCGGCGATGCGATGCCGCTGCCCGTAGCCGTCCAGCCCGCGCCGCACGGCGTCGTACGCCATGGTCTGCCGCACGGACGACACCGTGGTGTAGACATTGAGGCCGCGCGTGTAGGCTTCATCGCCGAACCGGTCGCGTGCGAGCTGGCGCGCGAGTTCGGCGACATATTCGGCGTGTCCGGCGAACTGGCCGGCACTGTCGGGGGCAATATCAAGCCGGGCGGAACGCGCTTCGCGGTACTGGTCCTGGCTGATCATGCCCAGCGCCAGCATCCGTCCGAGCACGTACTCCTGCCGGCGCTTGGCGCGCGTGAAGTTCGCCACCGGGTTCATGGTGGATGGCGCCTTGGGCAGCCCCGCCAGCATGGCGGTTTCGGCCAGCGAAAGCCCGTCCAGCGGCTTGCCGAAATACGCGTGGGCCGCGCTGCCGAAGCCGTAGGCATGCTCGCCCAGGTAGACCTGGTTCATGTACACCTCCAGGATGCGGTCCTTGGAGAGCGTATGGTCGATCTTCCAGGCGAGCAGGATTTCGTACCACTTGCGCGAAAGCGTCTTCTCGCGCGACAGGTAGAAATTGCGCGCCACCTGCATGGTGATGGTGGAGGCGCCCTGCGCATAGCCGCGTCCCAGGTTGGCCAGCGCCGCGCGGAAGATGCCCGGGATATCGATGCCGTCGTGCTCGTAGAACTGGTCATCCTCGGCGGCCAGCAGCGCCTGCGTCATCTGGCGCGGCATCTTTTCGAACGGGATGAATTCGCGGTGCTCGCTGCCGAATTCGCCGATCTGCACGTTGTCGCTGGTGAAGATCCGCAGCGGTACGTCGGGGCGGTACTCGCGCAGGGCATCGACGGGCGGGAGTTGCCGCAGGCTGACCACCGCGGCGAAACCGGCGAGCAGCACGCCGGCTGCAGCCAGCGCCAACGCGGCGCCACCTGCCTTGACTGCAAATTTTTTCATGCGCGCATTCTAGCGGAACCGGGCAAGCGGAAGCGGCACACCGGTCTCGTCGTGGTCTGGCGGCGCTGCGCGCGGGGTATCCGGGAGCGGGGCATGCTGCACCTGGCGCGCAAAGTCGCAAAGTGTCAGCCAGGTTTCCTGGCGCTCGACGATGCTGAAGTGATCCGTGCCGTGCATCGTCTGCAGCGTCACGGGTCCGGGCCACGCCGCGACAAGCCGTTCGGAGCAGGCATGCGGCACCACGTCATCGGCCTCGGCCAGCAGCACCTTGGTGCTCTGCACCACTTTTTTGCAATGTGAAATGGAATCGAAATGGTGGCGCATCAGCTGCCGCAGCGGCACGAAGGGGAAGCGCTGGCGCACCAACTCCAGCATCGAGTCATAGGGCGTGATGAGCTGCAGGCTTTCGAAATCCTGCAGGTCGGCGAGCTGGATGGCCACGCCCGTGCCCAGGCTGCGGCCCACGACGTGGGCCCGCGTGCCGGGAAAGACGCGGCGCAGGTGCAGCAGGAACTGGCTGGCGTCCGCGACGGCAGCGGCTTCGGAAGGCTGGCCGTCGGAATGCCCGAGGCCGCGGTAATCGAATGTGGCGAAGCCCATGCCTAGCGGGATCCAGCGCGCAAATTGCAGGGTGTCGAGCACATCCTCGCCGCGGCCCGGCAGGTAGAACAGGAGGTCCCGCACCGTGTCGCCCGGTGCATGGTAGATGTAGCCGCGCAGTACGCCGCCCGGCACCAGGTGCGAATAGCCGACGATGCCGTCGGGCAAGTCGCGCGGCGGACGGCGGCGCGCGTCGAATAGCAGGCGCGCCTGGTTGACCGTGAGGTAGGTCCAGTAGCAGGCAAAACCGCCCGCGGTCACCAGGGTGGCGGCCAGCGCGCGGCGCATGAGGGATGACATGTCTGGGTCCCGAATCCGTGGCGCTCGGGGGCGCCCCACGTGGAGCCTAACCGATTTTTGCGCAAGTCGAGGCGCGTTCCCCTGCCAGCCCGTTCAGTTCTTGTACGATACGGCTCATAACGCCGCGCCACCCCAGAGCGCCGGCAGGAGCCCAAGGCATGAGTGAACAGAAGCACGAACAATTGCGCGCCGAGGAGGCGCAGGCTATGCAGCGTGTGGTCGATGCGACCCGTCAGGTGCAGGTCGCCTTTGCCGCCCTGCAGTCCCAGTATCCCCCGGAGGGCAGCGGCAAGCCGTCCAAGATGGCGCTGCAGACATTCGACGCCGCGCTGCAGGCGCTGGAAGACGCCCAGGCGACCTTCGATGAAATCCTGAACGACCTGCTTGACGAGGAGCGGTAGTCGCGCGTCGTGAAGGCGCAATCCCCGGGCAGCGTCGTTGTCGCGGACTCCCGCCGAGGTCGCGTGCGTGACTGGGAGGCGGGCCGGATCCGCCAGGCGCTGGAGCGCCATCGCGGCAACATCAGCCCGGTAGCGCGCGAGCTGGGGGTGTCGCGCAATACGATCTACCGGCGCCTGCGCGGCGCATCGTGGCGCGGGACTACGGGGCAGTACTGCGGTGCGCTCCTACAGCGCAGGCTGCATGGCCAGCAGCGCGGCCTCTTCGTCGCTGAACAGTTCCGAGCGCGTCAGGAAACGCTGGCCGCTTCCGCTCTCCAGCGAGAACATGCCGCCCGCACCGGCCACGACATCGATCACCAGCCGCGTGTGCTGCCAGTACTCGAACTGCGCGCGCGTCATGTAGAACGGCACGCCACCGATCTCGCCGAGGCGGACGTCGGCATCGCCGACGATCAGGTCGCCGGCGGCGAAGCACATCGGCGCACTGCCGTCGCAGCAGCCGCCGGACTGGTGGAACATCAGCGGACCATGCCGCGCGCGCAGCGCGCCGATCAGCGCCAGCGCGGCGGGCGTGGCGACGACGCGTGGCACGGGACTGCCGGTTTCAGCGTGGGCTTGCGGCATGGTCGCTCCCTCAGCGCGAGAAATCGAGCACCACGCGGCCCTCGACCTTGCCGTCACGCAGGCGGCCGAGCACATCGTTGACGTCTTCCAGCTTTGCGGTCGACACCGTGGCCTTCACGTCGCCGTGCGCGGCGAAGTCGAGCGATTCCTGCAGGTCGCTGCGCGTGCCGACGATCGAACCGCGGATGGTGATGCCCTTGAGCACGACGTCAAAGATCGGCGTGCCGAAATCGCCGGGCGGCAGCCCGTTGAGCGCGATGGTGCCGCCACGCCGCACCATGCCGATCGCTTGCGAGAACGCCTTGGGCGAGACCGCGGTGACCAGCACGCCATGCGCGCCGCCGATTTCCTTCTGCAGCCACGCGGCGGGGTCCGTGTCGCGCGCATTGACCGCCACCTCGGCGCCGAGCCGCCGCGCCAGGTCGAGCTTGGCGTCGTCGATGTCGACCGCGGCCACGCGCAGGCCCATGGCCCGTGCATACTGCACGGCCACATGGCCCAGCCCGCCGATGCCGGAGATCACCACCCACTGGCCCGGACGCGTGTCGGTGACCTTCAGGCCCTTGTACACGGTGACGCCGGCGCACAGGATCGGCGCGATCTCGACAAAGCCGACCTTGTCAGGCAGCAGGCCCACGTAGTTGGGATCGGCCACGACGTACTCACCATAGCCGCCGTTGACCGAGTAGCCGGTGTTCTGCTGTTTCTCGCACAGGGTTTCCCAGCCTTGCAGGCAGTGCTCGCAATAGCCGCAGGCGCTGTACAGCCACGGAATGCCGACGCGGTCGCCTTCCTTCACGCGGCTGACGCCGCTGCCCACGGCGGATACGTAGCCGACGCCTTCATGGCCGGGGATAAAGGGCAGGGTGGGTTTGACCGGCCAGTCGCCGTCGGCGGCGTGCAGGTCGGTATGGCAGACACCGGAGGCCTCGATCTTTACCTGGACCTGACCGGGGCCGGGTTGCGGCACGGGCACTTCATCGATCGTGAGCGGGGCGCCGAAGGCGCGCACCACCGCAGCTTTCATCATCGCTGGCATATCGACTCCTGGTTGGATGCGGTGCCCGCAGAGGCGGGCACCGACGCGATCATGGCACGCGTCTGGCGGACCGGGAATGCAATTTTTCCGCCAAAACGCGATGCCTTGCCCATCGTCAGAAGAAGCCGAGGGCGTTCGGGCTGTAGCTGACCAGCAGGTTCTTGGTCTGCTGGTAGTGGTCGAGCATCATGCGATGGTTCTCGCGGCCAATGCCGGACTGCTTGTATCCCCCGAATGCGGCATGCGCGGGATACGCGTGGTAGCAGTTGGTCCACACGCGGCCGGCCTGGATGCCGCGGCCCATGCGGAACGCGCGCGCGCCATCGCGCGTCCAGACGCCCGCGCCGAGGCCATAGAGCGTGTCGTTGGCAATGGCCAGCGCTTCCTCTTCATCCTTGAAGGTGGTGACCGACACCACCGGCCCGAAGATTTCCTCCTGGAAGATGCGCATCTTGTTGTGGCCCCTGAACACGGTGGGCTTCACGTAGTAGCCGCCCGCCAGGTCGCCGTCGAACTGGTTGCGTTCCCCGCCCGCCAGGCATTGCGCGCCTTCCTGGCGGCCCAGGTCGATGTAGGACAGGATCTTCTCGAGCTGCTCGGCCGACGCCTGCGCGCCGATCATGGTGCCCTTGTCGAGCGGATGCCCCTGGCGGATCGCCGCCACGCGCTTGAGCGCGCGTTCCATGAAGCGGTCGTAGATCGATTCCTGGATCAGCGCGCGCGACGGGCAAGTGCAGACCTCGCCCTGGTTCAGCGCGAACATGGCAAAGCCTTCGAGCGCCTTGTCGAAGTAGGCGTCGTCGGCGGCCAGCACATCCTCGAAGAAGATGTTGGGCGACTTGCCGCCCAGCTCCAGCGTGACGGGGATCAGGTTCTGCGATGCGTACTGCATGATCAGCCGGCCCGTGGTGGTCTCGCCGGTGAACGCGACCTTGCTGATGCGCGGGCTCGAGGCCAGCGGCTTGCCCGCTTCCAGGCCAAAGCCGTTGATGACGTTGAGTACGCCCGGGGGCAGCAGGTCGCCGATCACCTCCATCAGCACGAGGATGGACGCAGGCGTCTGCTCGGCGGGCTTGAGCACCACGCAGTTGCCCGCGGCCAGTGCCGGCGCGAGCTTCCACGTGGCCATCAGCAGCGGGAAGTTCCACGGGATGATCTGCCCGACCACGCCGAGCGGTTCGTGGAAATGGTAGGCGATGGTCTCGGCGTCGATCTCCGAGATGCCGCCTTCCTGCGCGCGGATGCAGCCGGCAAAGTAGCGGAAGTGGTCGACGGCCAGCGGCAGGTCCGCGGCCATGGTCTCGCGGACCGGCTTGCCGTTGTCGATGGTTTCGGCCACGGCCAGCAATGTCAGGCTGGCCTCGATGCGGTCGGCGATACGGTTCAGGATATTGGCGCGCTCGGTGGTCGAGGTGCGGCCCCAGGCCGCCTTGGCGGCGTGCGCGGCGTCGAGCGCGGCATCGACATCTTCCTGCTTCGAGCGCGGCACGCGCGTGAACGGCTTGCCGGTGATCGGCGTGATGGCTTCGAAGTACTCGCCGCCTGCCGGTGGCACCCAGGCGCCGCCGATATAGTTCTCGTACTGCTGCTTATAGGGGTTGCTGACGCCCAGCTGGGCGATCTCGGCCATGTTCATGTCTCGCTCCGTCTTGTGAAATCGTTGGGGCACGGCGATGCGCCGCGCGCGAGGCAGATATCGCAAGAGGTGTGCCGGAGCCGGGATCGGCGGCGAAACTGGCGTGGATGCGAGGGTTTGGAGGTGTCTGGTGCCGGCGCTGTGGCGTCAGCTGTGCCAGTGTGGCGGGACTGCTGTGCCACGCTGGCGCAGCTGTTCCAAAACGGAACAGTGGTCTCGCGGCTGCGTCAGCGCGGCTGGAACACGAGGATGGCCATGCCGAGGAACGCAACGCCGACGCCCGCAAGGTCCCATGCGCTGGGACGCAAGCCATCGACCAGCCATAGCCAAAGCACGGCCACGCCGATATACACGCCGCCGTAGGCCGCATACACGCGCCCCGAGGCATCGGGATGCAGGGACAGCAGCCATGCGAACAATGCCAGCGACAGCGCGCCCGGCAGCAATACCCAGGCGCTCGCGCCCTGGCGCAGCCACAGGTAGGGCAGGTAGCAGCCAACGATTTCGGCAATGGCGGTGAGCAGGTAGAGCGCGATGGTTTTCATGCGGCAGCGTGGTCTCGGGCCAGGTGCCGCACTGGGTAGTCGCGGGACTGGGACTCGATGATCAATCGCGCAGTATACGGGCACGCCTGTCTCCGTCTGGCCGTCGGCTGGCCTATGCTTGGATCGAAGATTCTTCGACTGATCAGGAGATGGCGATGTCCCTGCGCTTGCTGCGTGCCGTACTGGCTGCCGGCATTCTGGCCATGTCGGTCACCACAGTGTGTGCCCAGGGCACAGTGCCGCCACGCGTCCAGAGCTATCCAGTGCCGGCCGGCGCGCATCCGCACGACGTTGCGCCTGCGCCCGATGGCGCGGTGTGGTACACGGCCCAGAGCACGGGCGAGCTTGGGCGGCTGGACCCCGCAACGGGCAAGACCATCCATATTGCCCTCGGCGAAGCGTCCGCGCCGCATGGCGTGATCATTGGACCCGATGGCGCTGCATGGGTCACGGATGGCGGTCAGAATTCGATTCTCCGGGTCGATCCCGGGAACCATGGCGTCAAGCGTTTCCCGCTTCCGTCGGGACAGGCCAATGCCAACCTGAACACCGCGGTGTTCGATACGCGGGGACATCTGTGGTTCACCGGGCAGAATGGGGTCTATGGCGAACTCGATCCGGCCAGCGGCCGCATGCGCATGTTCGACGCGCCCCGCGGGCGGGGTCCGTACGGCATCGCCGTCACGCCGCGAGGCGATATCTACTTTGCTTCGCTGGCCGGTGACTACATTGCCCGCATCGATACGGCCTCCGGTGCCGCGCACGTCATGATGCCGCCTTCGCCACGGTCCGGGCCACGCCGCATCTGGTCGGACTCGAAGGGCGTGCTATGGGTCAGCGAATGGACCGCGGGCAAGCTTGGCGCCTACGATCCCGGCACGGGGCGCTGGCGGGAATGGACGCTGCCTGGCGCCAGCCCCCATGCCTACGCGATGTATGTGGATGAGCAGGACAAGGTATGGCTCAGCGACTGGGGCAAGAACGCCGTCCTGCGCTTCGACCCGCAGACTGGCCGGTTCGAGACCTTCGCCAGTCCGAGACCGGATGCCAATGTGCGCCAGATGCTGGGGCGTCCGGGCGAGGCCTGGGCGGCGGAATCCGGCACGGATCATCTGTTGGTGTATCGCTTCGGCGCTGGTGCGGCTAGATGAGTGTTTTCGTCAGCGAGCGGACTGCGCGTCAGGTGACTGTCAGGTAACGGTAACAAGATTGCGCACCTCACCTGCGCCGCCGGTCGCCCCCATACGTATCCACGATGATCATCGTGCGGTCCAGCACTCCCTGGTCGTCGAAGTAGACACTGAAGTGCGCGGGCTGGTATCCGCTTGCATAGAGCCGGTACGACCATGCCTCTCGCTTCATCAGCGGGTAGTACTGGACCGGCTCGCGCGGCATGCCGAAGCGTTCGGCGATGTCGCGCTTGGTCCATACGCCGGGCCTGGCTTCGTAGATTTCTTTCTCGGTCAACATCTGGCGGAAACTGGCGAGCCTGCCGTTACCATCAAAATCGGCGGCGTAGACCTCGAACCCGAGCGGCTGGTGCGAATAGATCCAGCGCACGCTGCCGTCGGCGAGCTTGTAGACCTCCGTGGGTTCGCCGAATGTCTCGCGCACGGAGCTTTCGGGGCTACCGACCATTTTCTGCGCGGTCTGGATCGGTTGCAGGGACGCACAGGCGGACAGCGCGAGCGCGGTGCATGCCACCCAACTGGCTACGCGATAGGCCATGGCCATTCTCCATTGCCGAATGGTGGTGTTTTTCGGCGGATACCCGATTCAAGCATAGTCGCCAACATTCCGGAATCCGCCCCTGCGCCGCCATTGTGTTCCATAAACAAAATACCCCGCACATGGCGGGGTATCAGTTCGTGACTCGGCTTCCCGGGAGGGGGCAGGCTTACTGCGGGCCGAGCTTGCGGATCAGCGCGTCGAGCTGCGCCATTTCCTCTTCGTTCAGGTCCGTCAGCGGTGCGCGCACCGGGCCTGCGTCGTGGCCGACCAGGCGGGCGCCGGCCTTGACGATGCTCACCGCATAGCCCTGGCGGCGGTTGCGGATGTCCAGATAGGGCAGGAAGAAGTCGTCGATCAGGCGGCCGATGGTGGCATGGTCATCTGCTGCAACAGCGCGGTAGAAATCCATCGCGGTGCGCGGGATGAAATTGAACACGGCCGACGAGTACACCGGCACGCCCAGCGCCTTGTAGGCCGCGGCATAGACTTCCGCGGTCGGCAGGCCGCCCAGGTAAGCCAGGCGGTCGCCCAGCTTGCGGCGTACGCGCACCATGGCTTCGATCTCGCCGACGCCGTCCTTGAAGCCGATCAGGTTGGGGCAGCGGTCTACCACGCGTTCCAGCAGGTCGGCGCCGATGCGCGAGTTGGCGCGGTTGTAGACGATCACGCCGATGTTGACCGCCTTGCAGACTTCTTCGATGTGGTTGGCAATGCCTTCCTCGCACGCTTCGGTCAGGTAGTGCGGCATCAGCAGCACACCCTTGGCGCCCAGGCGCTGCGCTTCCTGCGCATAGGCGATGGCCATGCGGGTCGGGCCGCCGGCGCCGGCCAGGATAGGCACCTTGCCGGCGCAGGTTTCCACCGCGGTCCGGATCACATTGGAGTAGTCGTCCGGCGTCAGCGAAAAGAACTCGCCAGTGCCGCCCGCGGCGAACAGCGCCGATGCACCGTAGGGTGCCAGCCATTCCAGGCGCTTGACGTAGGTCTCGGGGCGGAAGTTGCCTTGCGCGTCGAAGTCGGTGACTGGGAAGGACAGCAGGCCTTCGGAAATGATCTGCTTCAGTTCTTGCGGTGTCGTCATGTCTCTCATCCTGGGCCGAGGCCGGCAATTTGATGATGGATAGGGCAGGGCGGTGTTCCGCAGTCCTGCAGTGGTGTTATCAATGTACGTCATCGTACAACTAGAGATCGAAGAAGACAAGAGGGAACGTCACGATGCTGGGGAAAACCCCGTGTGTGGACACGCTGCAGCCTACCTGCGCGGCTATGAAGATTGCCGGGAATCCCATGGCTTGTAAGGAAATTCGAAAGGCGGTAATGAAAGAAATGCGGCGATTTCAGGGTAAACGCGCACTACGATCTACGGGTCGTCTCCTTATAATTCAAGTCATATGACGACATATCTCAGTTGGCCTTTGACGGGTTTGCTGGCATATGGCCACAGGAGACCCGATGAACGCAAGCCATACTCCCACTGCCACGACGGCCGCTGCCGGCAGTGCAGCCGCCGCGCGCCGCACCAATGTCCGCTACTGGATCCTGGCGATGATCTTCATCGTCACCACGGTCAACTATGCCGACCGTGCCACGCTGTCGATCACCGGCCCCGCGATGCGCGAAGCCTTCGGCTTCAGTGCCGTGCAGATGGGCTATATCTTTTCCGCCTTCAGCTGGGCCTATGTCATGGCGCAGATCCCCGGCGGCTGGTTGCTTGACCGCTTTGGCGCGCGCCGCATCTATGCGGTCAGCATCTGCCTGTGGTCGGTATTCACGCTGCTGCAGGTCTGGGTGGGCGTGTTCGCCTCGATGGGCGCGGTGATGACGGCGCTGTTCATGCTGCGCTTTGCCGTGGGCCTGGCCGAATCGCCGGCCTTTCCGGCCAATGCCAAGGTCGTGGCGAGCTGGTTCCCTACGGCCGAGCGCGGCACGGCTTCAGCCATCTTCAACGCCGCGCAGTACTTCGCGGCGGTGGTGTTCACGCCGCTGATGGCATGGGTGACGCACAGCTGGGGCTGGCACCACGTCTATATGTGGATGGGCGTGTTCGGCATGGCGCTGGCCGTGCTGTGGCTCAAGGTCATGCGCAGCCCGGCCGATCATCCGGCGGTCAATCGCGCGGAACTCGAGCATATCGAGCAGGGCGGCGGCCTGATCCACATGAATGAAGGGGCAGGGCGCGCCACCGGCAAGGCCGCCGCGCCGGCGGGCTGGTTCTATGCGCGCCAGCTGCTGAGCAACCGCATGCTGGCGGGTGTGTATCTCGGCCAGTACTGCATCAACGTGCTCACGTACTTCTTCCTGACCTGGTTCCCCGTGTACCTGGTGCAGGCGCGCGGCATGTCCATCCTCAAGGCAGGCTTCGTGGCGTCGCTGCCGGCGATCTGCGGTTTCCTCGGCGGCGTGCTGGGCGGCATGATTTCGGACGCACTGCTGCGCCGCGGGCATTCGCTGACCATTGCCCGCAAGGTGCCCATCGTGGCCGGCATGCTGCTGTCGGTCAGCATGATCGCCTGCAATTATGTCGATGCCGAATGGCTGGTGGTCGGCTTCATGGCACTGGCCTTCTTCGGCAAGGGCATTGGCGCGCTGGGCTGGGCCGTGGTGGCGGACACCGCGCCCAAGGAAGTCATCGGCCTGGCGGGCAGCATCTTCAATACGTTCGGCAATATCGCCGGCATCGTCACGCCGATCGCGATCGGCTATATCCTGAGCGTCACCGGCTCGTTCAACGGCGCGCTGGTGTTCGTCGGGGTCCACGCACTGGTCACGGTGCTGAGCTACCTGGTGATCGTCAAGGACATTCGCCGCGTGGAACTCAGGCACCCGCAATAACCGCAGGAAACACAGCATGTCCGAACATGATTCGCGCGGCCCGGCCGCCCAGCCGGTCCAGGCGCCGCTCTATATCCGCATCCATCCGGCAGACAATGTGGCCATCGTGGCCAACGACGGCGGCCTGCCGGCAGGCGCCGAGTTCCCGTGCGGGCTGGTCCTGCAAGAGGCCGTGCCCCAGGGGCACAAGGTCGCGCTGTCGGACCTGAAGCAGGGCGCTGCGGTGATGCGCTACAACGTGGTGATCGGCTACGCACTGAAGGACCTGCCGCGCGGCAGCTGGGTCAACGAACGCGTGATCGAGATGCCGGTGGCGCCGGGCCTCACCGACCTGCCGGTCGGCACGCGCCTGCCGGCGCCGCTGCCGCCGCTGGAAGGCTATACCTTCGAGGGCTTCCGCAATCCGGATGGGTCGGTCGGCACGCGCAATATCCTGGCCATCACCACGACCGTGCAGTGTGTGTCGGGCGTGGTCGAGCATGCCGTGCGGCGTATTCGCGAAGAGTTGCTGCCGCGCTATCCCAATGTCGATGACGTGATCGGGCTGGAGCACACCTACGGCTGCGGCGTGGCCATCGACGCGCCCGATGCCGTCATCCCGATCCGCACCCTGCGCAATATCGCGCTCAATCCCAACTTCGGCGGCACCGCGATGATGGTCAGCCTCGGCTGCGAGAAGCTGCAGCCGGACCGCCTGATGCCGGCGGGCACCATCCCGATCCAGACCGGCGCGGGCGAAGTGCAGGTCGGCGTGGTGTGCCTGCAGGACGAGCAGCACGTCGGCTTTGCATCGATGATCGCGTCGATCATGACGATGGCCGAGGCGCACCTGGAGCGCCTGAATGCGCGCCGGCGCGAAACGTGCCCGGTGTCGGAACTGGTGGTCGGCGTGCAGTGCGGCGGCAGCGATGCGTTCTCCGGCGTGACGGCCAATCCGGCGGTGGGGTTTGCCACGGACCTGCTGGTGCGCGCCGGCGCCAGCGTGATGTTCTCAGAGGTCACCGAAGTGCGCGACGGCATCGACCAGCTCACCGCTCGCGCCGCCACGCCTGAAGTGGCCGAGGCGATGATCCGCGAGATGGCCTGGTATGACCGCTACCTCGAACGCGGCCGCGTGGACCGCAGCGCCAACACCACGCCTGGCAACAAGAAGGGCGGCCTGTCGAACATCGTGGAAAAGGCTATGGGCTCGATCATCAAGTCGGGCAGTGCGCCGATCACTGGCGTGCTGTCGCCGGGTGAGAAACTCAAGCAGAAGGGGCTGATCTATGCGGCCACCCCCGCGAGCGATTTCATCTGCGGCACGCTGCAGCTGGCCGCCGGCATGAACCTGCACGTGTTCACGACCGGCCGCGGCACGCCTTATGGCCTGGCCGAAGTGCCTGTCATCAAAGTCGCCACGCGCAGCGACCTGGCGCGGCGCTGGCATGACCTGATGGACGTGAATGCCGGCCGCATCGCCACCGGCGAAGCCACCATCGAGGATGTGGGCTGGGAACTGTTCCACCTGATGATCGACGTGGCCAGCGGCCGCAAGAAGACGTGGGCGGAGCACCACAAGTTGTATAACGCGTTGGCGTTGTTTAATCCGGCTCCGGTGACCTGACTTGGGGCGCCGGCCGGGCGATACGCCCGCTGGGGTGGACGGCTGCAATGGCCGATTTGCTGCCGTTCGACCAAGGGAAGGCGTTGGCCGTAGCCGGGCCAGGAGCGGCCCTTCACGCATTTTCCATTGCGACCACTCGGGCGGCCGCCCTTGGCCCGCCGTTGCAGGCCTATTCGAGGCAACCAGTTGGCGCGGAGCGAGCGAACTGCGAAAGGCTGGAGCAGCTCGCTCCGCGCCTGCAGGCCCAGCCTTCGATGGCGGGAGCAGGTCCCGACCCGTCGGGTACCAAAGCGGAGCGGTGGCTCTGCGATGTCGCCAGCGGCCGACCGCTCCGAGAGAAGTTCGCCGGCGCTGCGGCGAATCAGTGCCTGCCCTGCATGCATGGCACCGCGGTCTCGAAGGCTGACGTCGACATGTAGCGGCCCGCCGGGTAATAGTCGCCCATCACCTCGCGCTCATCGCCCGGCTTTGAGATGGCCTGTACCGCATGGGGAAAGTCCTTCGTCCCAAGCATGTGCCGCAGTTGCACCACCGAGACATCGGCGTCGCCAGCGCCATCCCCGTCATCTGCCATTGGCAGCCAGGCAATGCCGCATTGTGCGATTGCATTGCTCGGACGGTCTTCCTTGCGGCTCACCACGATAGTGTAGAAGCCATCCGGACCAACCGGCACCTGCTCATCATAGACGCAGCCATTTACCCGTGTATTGGCAAAGCCCTGGTTCGAGCACATGGACCAGTACCTGAGTTCGCCCGTGCCCATCACCGCATCCCCGTTGGCGGTGCGCGGCGCAGTTGGCGCCTTGCCGCGAATGACGAACACCTTGCCCAGCTTGCGGTTGACGATGGTGCGGATGTACTGGTTGTCGAGGTTCGGATAGAAGCCCCCAGTACTCTTCTTTGGGCTAGCCAGCGGTTTCCCGGTGTACAGGCTGTAGAGATATTCTCGGTCGTACTGGATATACCAGGTGGGCGGGTTGGTTGCCGGATACGCAGGCTGATTCTTCTCCCTGCCTACCTCCCTGGCGATGGCAACAAGTTCGCGGTATTTCTCCCTCGGGACCGCGAGCGCTGCCGGATCGATCTGCATCGGCTGCTGGGCGCGCAAGGCAGGACACGCCGCATCACCCCTCAGCACCCGGCCGTCCGCGAGTGTCAGCACGGGAATGGGCAGTCCGACGCCTCCAGTCTCGTCCATTTGCTTGTCTCGCGCATAGATGCGATAGAGGAGTTGCTGTTGACCGGATCCATACTTCGGGGCGTGCAATGTTGTGCGCTGCTGCCCGAGCAGGTTCATGCCCACAGGCTGGTCGGCCGGAGGCGCTGCGTCAACTACCGTCAGCGAATATCCTCGTGCTTCAGCATTGCGATTTGCCCCGGGCAGGAAGGGATTCACCGCACCCGCTGCGGGCCTGATTAGATAGTCGGCAATCGATTCGACAGGAACGCCGGCGCCGTCATAGCTGATCAGCGACATATACCGCGAGTGCGGAAAGTTGCCTTCAATGGAAAGCCTGGCGCCCTCGGGAATTGAGAACGTCGCGCTCCAGTAAAACGTGGCGGCATCAGGGTATGCGATATTAATGTACGGATCGGCACTGACCGGACCACGCGACCAGAAGCAACTGCGCGGGCCGGGAGCCACATTTTTGGCAACATCGGCGACCGCAGCCCCATCGGACCTCGACGGCCGCGATTGCGCGGCTACCGTGCCAACTGCGCCGCAGGCAGCGGCAAACGCCAGTGCCATGGCGATTCGGCGGCGGACTTGATGGCATGCGGCCGAATTGACCGATCTCGAACCAGAATGCTGTTTCACGACTCGTCTCCTTGCTGTTGTCAGGCGTTCCGGCCAGCATGGCCAGACTGGAGGGCATGCTACATTTGAAGGGCCCTGCCACTTGTCGCCCAGGCGACAACTCATCTCGTTTCTTGTCCATGCCCACCCCTGGTGACTTCACTGATCAAGAACTCCGACGCATCCTTGTAAGCAATGCGTGGTTTGCGAATCTGCCCACAGCCTTGCAGGACAAGCTCATTTCCCGCGGGACAGTGCGCACCTTCACCAAGAGGGCGGTGATTTCCGCGCAGGGAAGTACGCCTAAGGCGATGGGCGCTGTGCTGGAGGGCCACGTCCGCGTTACGCGCGTGCTGGTTGGCGGCGAGGAGAACCTCTATCACGTAGGGGATCCCGGCTTCTGGTTTGGCCCATTGGCACTGATTACCAATGCGAGGACCACCGTGGCAGTGATAGCTGACACGGACGTCCGGATATTCTTGCTTTCCAAGGCGCAATTCGAGCGAATCGCAATGGAAGATCCGATCTTCTACCGCTATCTCGCACTGTTCATTGCGCAGCGCTATGCCAGCATGCTGCGCTACATCTCGGATTCAAAGCTGATTTCACCGGAAGAGCGTGTTTGTTCAAAGCTGGCGGAATTGCTGCAGCTACAGAGCCCTGGCAATGGACAAGTTGGTCCTGTCACCGTCAAGGTGTCCCAAGTGGACCTGGCTGCAATAGTCGGCGTGTCGCGCCAGACGTTGAATGAGCTTTTGAAGAAACTAGAGAGGCGCGGGTTGATCGAGATTGCGTTTCGAAGCATCCGGGTGGTGAATCCGGTGCTGTTGCGGGGCAACGATGACTACTGGTAATCATATCGTCCACAGGTAACGCCGATCCTTGGCTTCGTTACCGGTGGCGCCCACGGTCCAATTGCCGGGTTAGAGGGAAGTGTCACCATCGGCAAGTTCGGACTACTACGTCGAGGGCGAATACCTGACTGGGACGGGCGAGACGTCGGCGTCTACCTTCAAGGATGCCTTTCACGATCGGTTCGTGGCTCGGTCTTCGACGGGTTTCCTTGCCCTCGCGACGGCGTGGGAAATCCGGTCCCTAACGACGCCGATCGCCTGCTTGAGTGCGTAGACATCCTGGAAGTAGCGCTGCGGCAGCTGTATCTGGCTGGCGTGCGCATCGATGTTCTCGATCTCTTCGCGCCATTGCGCGACCTGTTCCGCGGTCGGCTTTTCGCTTCTCCAGATTTCATCTTCCAGCGCCTTGATCTCGTGGTACCAGACTACGAGCCGGTTCTTGTACCGCGCCTCGATCATGCGCGGCAATGCTTGCAGCAAACCGAGCAGCAAAGCCATGAAGGGCAGCAGAATCAGCAGGCGCCGTTCGATGAAGCTGGCAAGCCAGAAAGGCAGGTAGCGCTGCAGGAAGGGGCGTCCGGACTTGAAGTAGCGCGTGCTTTCGTCCGAAATCGGAAACTCGCTCGTATTCAGGTTGGGAAACGTACCCAGCCGTGTGAAGTAGTCCTCGCCGCCATGCACGGACCGAGCGGCCTCCAGCAGCAGGTAGACCAGGGCGGGGTGCAGGGTGTCCTTCGAGACCAGCAGGGCCGTGGCGGCCAGCAGCGTGACGTCCGCCTGCGGAAGATCCTTGGCGATGCTGGTCGATGCGCGCGGGAACGTGAGCTTGGAGAGAGCGGGGAATCTCTGCACCAGGGCGTCGGCCTGGGCGAAGTTCATCAGCTTCAGGTCGCTATTCAGCAGCTTCTGCTGCATCTCGGCATCCGGCCTGCCGATGAAGAAGGCGGCGTCGAGTTCGCCATTGCGCAGGCTTTGATAGGCCTGGCCGGCGTCCATTTCCAGCAGCGTGCTGTTGCTCGCGTTGACATCACTATGGTTAAGCAATACGCGCGAGACATTCAGCAGGCCGCTGCCGGGCACGCCGATCGAGATCCGCTTGCCACTGAGCTGTGCGAGCCGGTCGATCGTGGCCTTGCCACGATAGAACACCCAGATCGGCTCGTAGGAAACGGCGGCGATGGTCTGCAAGTGGTCGGTTTCCTGCGGGGTAGTGGTGCCCGACTGGATAAAGCCGACGTCGTATTCGCTGTTGGGATCGGTCAGCCTGGAATAATTTTCGACCGACCCGGCTGAACTGCGGATATCCAGCGTGATGCCATCACGTTTGAGCAGTGGGGCATAGCGATCCGCGAATCCGCGGTAGATGCCCTTGTCCGCACCGGTCGTGATCACGACGGTGCGCTGGATGGCGGGTTCAACGACGACCGCCACGCCCCAGCTCAGTGCGGCGACCAGCACGATGGCGGCGGTGACGACAAGGCGCCGGCGCATCGGTGTCATGGGCGCCTTCTGGCTGCGTCGGAGCGCTGGGTTGGGCCTGGGCATTGCTTGGCTCTCTTGTCAGGTTTGCTTCTGTGTCGCAAGGCTTGGGGCGCCATACGATATCAGATTGTCCTGTCCGAGGCCGGCGGCGGCGTGAGGGGAGGCCTCGCGTCCTACTCCGTCTCGATATTCAGCGCCGAGATCATCTGCTCGCGGCGCGCCAGCGCGCGTAGCGATCGTTTGCCAAGCTTTGTCGCCGCCAGATTGAGCAAGCCTTCACAGAAGATCAGGTAGGCGCCCATGCTGTTGCTGAAGAAGCTGGGTCGGAAATATGGATACCGCAACCTAGGGTTTTCCCATGGCAAGCGCGGCCAGTATTGCTGCTCGGTCGATGGCCCGCCGCCTGCGGGGTGATGCAGGCGACTCACGCCCTGTTATCCTCGCGATACGACTCTCCTGTGCTGCCGGAAGGAGAGAGACAGGGGGAAGGGATTTGCAGACCGTCGACAATACGAACCAGGGCAAGCCCGGCGCAGTGCATTGGGTGGTGAAGATGAACCACCGCAATCGCACCGCGTCGTGGTGGATCGTCTTCCTGATTTTTGCCGTGCATTTCCATGCCACGGGACAGGGCACGGTGGCGTGGGCGCTGATGGCGCTCCAGTTCCTGGTCTATCCGCACGCGGTTTACCTGGTCGCCAGGTATGCGAGCGATCCGCTGGAAGCCGAGCTCAACAACCTGCGCCTGGATGACTTTTGCTTCGGCCTCTGGACCGCATGGCTGGGCTTTCCGCTATGGATTACCTTCCTGCTGGTCATATGCGGCTGCATCAACCTGGCGGCGTTCCGCGGGTTTCGCGGGGCGCTGCAGGCGGCGGCATTGTCGGCTGCGGGGGCGGCCGTATCGGTGGCGGCGTTCGGCCTGAAGTTCGAGCCCGACACGACGATGCCGGTCACGGCCCTGAGCATGGCTTGCCTGACGGTCTATCTGCTGCTGTTTGCCCGCGGTGCCTATTTCCGGGCGCTGAGCCTGAGCGAAACGCGCCACAAGCTGCGGCTCAGCGAACAGGCGCTGCAGGGCCAGCTGGAGGCCGTGCAGGCGTTGCAGGCCCGGCTTACCGAGCAGGCCAACCGCGACCCGCTCACCGGCCTGTACAACCGGCGCTACCTCAACGATTCGCTCAGGCGTGAGTTTGGCGCGGGCGCCGGCCAGTCCGCGGCGGTGCTGCTGGTCGATATCGATCATTTCAAGCAGATCAACGACCGCTTTGGCCACTCGGCCGGGGACCAGGTGATCCGGCACGTGGCCACGCTGCTGCAACAGCAAGCGCGCGCCAACGATGTGGTGTGCCGCTACGGTGGCGAGGAATTCCTGGTGCTGCTGCCCGGCATGGACGCCGGGGCTGCCATGGGCCGGGCAGAGTGGTACCGGCAGAAGGCCTGCGTGCCGGGATCGGTCATCGAAACGGATGGCGTGGTCGTGACACTGTCGATCGGGGTTGCGGGTACCTCGGACAAGGCGATGAGCCCGGAGCTTCTGATCGACCAGGCGGACAAGGCCTTGTACCTGGCGAAATCGGGCGGGCGCAATCGGTCCGTGCTGTTTGCGCATGCCGATGCCGGCGCGCCTATGTCATGAGCGGATCGATTGCGCCCGCCTGGCGCGCGATAGCGCAGGCCAGCGTCGCTGCACTGTCCTGCAACGGCGACGGCAATGGCGGCTGCGCGCCGGGGCGCCGCAGCGGACTGTCCGGCATGTTGATCAGGTAATGCGCCTCGCGCCGCAGTTGCGCGGCGAAGCTCGCCACCACTGGCGGCATCGGGGAATCGGCACGGTAGACCAGGCAGACGGTGTGGCTCGGTAGCGGGTCTTCGATCGGCAGGACAGCCAGCCCGTTCGTGCCGGCCAGCCGGCCCTGCATGAGCTGGCGCGCCACCATGCACAGCAGCCTGCGGTCCTGCAGCAGGGCCTGGATGATGCCGAAGGTGTCGCAGCGCACGGCCACGCGCGGCAACGGCAGGTCCTGCGCGCGGAAGGCGTCCATGATGGCCGCTCCGGGCCCGTGCATGCGGCAGGTGGTCAGTATCCACTCGGAACCGACCAGTTCACGCAGCGTGCGCGCATGGCGCAGCGGATGGTCCGGGTGCGCGACCACGACGGAGTCGTTGTTGTAGAGCGGCTCGCAGATGAAGTCATGCTCGATGCCTTCGTCGGGAATGGGGCTCACCGCCACGTCGATCAGGCCCGCGCGCAGATCCTGCAAATGCACCGCATAGCGGCCGCTGTCGATGTTCACCTGGACTTCCGGATGCTGGCGGCGGAAACGGTTCAACGCGGCGGGCAGCAGCAGGTGCGCAGGACCACCGGTGACGCCGATGCGCACCGTGCCGGTCCGCGCTCCGAGCATCTGCGTCATCTCTTCCGTGGCTCGACGCGCCTCGGCGGCTATCAGCCGCGCACGGCGCAGAAAGGCCTCGCCATAGTGCGACAGCACGGCCCCGCGCGTCGTCCGCGTGAGCAACGGCACGTGCAGTTCCTCTTCCAGCTGGCGAATGCTCTTGGTAAGCGCCGGCGCCGACACGTCGCGCGACCGCGCGGCGGCGCGGATGCTGCCGCCTTCCGCCACCGCGATGAAATCCTGGATCTGGCTGAGTCGCATGCGGGCAATCCGGTTTCGAATCAGTGTCGGCTGTACCTTATGGCGTACCCGTAAAAGGGGCAAGGTCATGGCTTATATTTCCAACATGTGGAAATAGATTCCACTTTTTGACACTGGGCGGCGCGCTGTCCAGACTGGTTAAAGAGGAAACGCCATGAACCTGCCCGTCGAACAATTCATTGCCGAGCGCCGCCGCGAGGATCCGTCCTTTGGGGGCTTGCTGGCCAAGGGTTTTGCCTTGCTGCGCTGCTTTATCGACGAGCCGCGCCCGCTTGGCAATGGCGAACTCGCGCAGCGCCTGCAACTGCCGCGCGCCACGGTGTCGCGCATTTGCCGCACGCTGTTCGAGCTGGGCTATCTTGATTGGGATCCCAAGCTCGACAAGTACTTCGTCAGCGCGCAGGTGCTGGCGCTCGGCTACCCCTACCTGACCGGGCTGCCCGTGCGCCACGTGGCCCGACCGCTGATGCAGGAACTGGCCGACCGCATCGAGGGCGCCGTGTCGATGGGCGTGGCGCACCGGCTCGACGTGACCTACCTGCAGTCCTGCACCCACAACGAAGGCACGCCGGCCCGCCCCGGCACTGGCGCCGTGCGCTCGGTGCTGAGCACCGCCATGGGCCGCGCCTACCTGTGCACCTTGTCAAAGGCGGAGTTCGAAACGCTGATGACGGCCGCGAGCGAGGAGCGGCCCGACGAATACGCGGCCTTCTACGACACGCTGTGCCACAACGTCGCCCACTACCCGAAGCGCGGTTTCGCGATCAATGAAGGGGATGCGGGGATCGGCGTGCACGGCGTGGGCGTCTACTCGCGCATCCGCTACCTGAACCGTCCGCTGCTGTTCAACTGTGCCGTACCCGGCTCGCAGGTGAAGCGCGGGATGATGGAAAAGAAAGTGGCGCCGCTGCTGAGGGAGATGGTCCGATCCATCGAGGCCGCCAGCGGCCTGCACCCGTAGCAGCCGCCCCCTGACCACAAGACCTGGAGACTTCCGTATGGTTGACCTGAATTCCCTGCTGTACCCGCGTTCGATCGCGGTGGTCGGTGCGTCCACCCAGCCGGACAAGGTGGGAGGCATGCCGATCCGGCTGCTGCGCGAACTGGGCTATGCGGGTCGCATCTATCCGGTCAACCCGTCCGCGGCCGAAGTGCAAGGCCTGCGGGCGTATGGTTCGCTGTCCGATATCGGCGAGGCGGTGGACCTGGCCATCGTCGCGGTGCCGGCGGTTGCCAGCGAGGATGTCATGGCGCAGCTTGCCGGCAACGGCACGCGCGCCGCGGTGGTCTTCACCTCGGGCTTCGCCGAGGCAGGCGAAGCCGGCGTGCAGAGGCAGGCCCGGCTCGCAAGCAGCGCGCGCGAGGCCGGCGTAACGCTGCTCGGTCCCAACTGCCTGGGCGCAATGAACCTGCGCGAGCGCATGTTCGCCACGTTTTCGCCGATCGCGCTGAGCGGCACGCCGCCGGTCGGCGAAGTCGGCCTGGTGAGCCAGAGCGGCGCGTTCGGCGCCTATGCGTATGCGCTCGCGCGCGAAGCGGGCCTGGGCCTGAGCCATTGGGTCACGACCGGCAACGAGGCGGGGCTGCAGGTGGCCGATGTGATCGCCTGGCTGGCCGATGATCCGAATACGCGCGTGATCCTGGCCTACATCGAAGGCTGCCGCGACGGCACGCGCCTGCGGCGGGCACTTGCCGCCGCGCGTGCGGCCGGCAAGCCCGTAGTGATCACAAAGGTCGGCACCACCGCGGCCGGCGCGCGCTCCGCGCAATCGCACACGGCCAGCCTGACCGGCGAAGACGCGGTGTACCAGGCGGTGTTCGACGCGTACGGCGTACACCGCGCGCATACGCTGGAAGAGTTTTTCCGGCTTGGCTACGTGCTGTCGCGAGGCCGGCGGCCGTCATCCTGGCAGCGCCCGGACGGGCGCAAGGCCGGTGCCGCCACGCCGCTGGCGATCGTCACCGTGTCGGGCGGCGTGGGCATCATGATGGCCGACCGCGCCGAACAGCTGGGCCTGCCGCTGCCACCGATGCCGGACGCGGCGGCAGCGGCCCTGTGTTCCGCCATTCCGTTCGCCAGCACGGCCAACCCGATCGACGTAACGGGGCAGGTGGTGGCGCAACCGCGTGTCTTCATGGATGCCATGGCCAGCGTGGCACGCAGCGGGGCCTACGGTTGCGTGACCGCATTCCTGGCCGGTGGCGCCAATGCCCCGCGGCTGTGGCCGGAGCTGCAGCAGACCATCGGCGCGCTCGCCGAAGACCCTGGCGCGGCGCCACTGCTGCTGGCCGGCATCGTCGACGACGACAAGCGCGCGTGGCTGGAAGCCCGCGGCTGCCTTGTTTTCCGCGAGCCCGGCCACGCGGTGGAGGCGGTGGCCACGCTGGCGCGTGCAGCGGCCATGGAAGGGGAGCGCGGCGCGGCCGATCAACCTCCGCAACCCGCATCGCACGCCGGTCTGTTGCGCGATGTACCGCCCACGGCTAGGGCGCTGTCCGAGTACGAGGCCATGCAACTGCTTGCTGGTGCCGGGGTGCCGGTGGCCCCGCATGACCTGGCGCGCGATGCTGAAGAAGCCGTGCGCATTGCCGCACGCCTGGGCTACCCCGTGGTGGTGAAGCTGTGTTCGCGCGACATCCTGCACAAGAGCGATGTGGGCGGCGTGGCACTGAATCTCGCCGATGCGCAAGCCGTGCGCGACGCCTTTGGCCGCATGGCGCAGGCCGTCGCCGGCGTGCGCGCGCACAGCGGCGCGCAAGTCCCGTTCGAAGGCGTGCTGGTGGCGCGCATGGTGCGCGGCTGGGGCGAGGTGATGGTGGGCGTGCGGCGCGATCCGGTATTCGGGCTGGTCGCGCTGGCGGGCATCGGCGGCACGGCTGTCGAGATTTTCCGCCAGACCGCCTGCGGCCTGGCGCCGCTGTCGCCTGCGCAAGCGCGCGACATGCTGCGCCAGAGCAAGGCCGCGGCGTTATGCGAAGGACACCGGGGTCATCCGCAAATCGACCTGGATGCCGCCGCACAGGTACTGGCCAGCGTGTCCAGGCTCGCTGCAGAACTGGGCGAGCGGCTCGATACGATCGAGATCAATCCGTTCATCGTCACGGCGCGGGGTCTGGTAGCCGCCGACGCCGTCGTGACGCTTCGCCAGGGCAGTCCCGCCGCTCCATAGCGACACAGGGAGCGCATCGCAACACGATGCGGTGGCAAGGATGCCCGCACAGACGGGCGCCTGCTCCGCGGCAGTACCCTCAAAACATCAAAGGAGACAAGCATGCATTTGCAGACGCACTTGCCGGCACGGCACATGGTGCTGCGCGGACTGGGCGCGCTCGCCGTGACCGCAATCTGCGGGGTGGCACCCGGCGCGCATGCGGGCCCCTATCCCGACAAGCCGATCCGGCTGGTCGTGCCGTTTCCCCCGGGGGGCGGGACCGATGTGGTGGGCCGGCTGCTGGCGGCGGGACTGTCGAAGGAACTCGGGCAGACGGTGGTGGTGGAGAACGTGGCGGGTGCCACCGGCACCATCGGCTCGGCGCAGGTCGCGCGTTCCGCGCCGGACGGCTACACGCTGGTACTCGGTATCTCCGCCACGCATGCGATTGCGCCGGCCATCTTCCCGAAGCTGCCGTATGACCCGCTGCGCGATTTCGTGCCGGTCAGCCGGCTGTTCTACGGCGGCAATGTGCTGATCGCCGGCCCCGGCTTCACCGGCCGCGATCTGCCCGCGCTGATCGCCGCGGCGAAGCGCCCGGGCGCAGACCTCACCTATGGCTCGTGGGGCACTGGCTCGGGCGGCCACCTGGCTGGCGAGAGCCTCAACGTACTGAGCGGCATCCACCTGCGCCACATCCCGTACAAGGGCGTCAACCCGATGCTGACCGATGTGATCGGCGGCACGCTGCCCGTGGCCATGTCCGACCTTGCCGGCACGCTGCCGCTGATCCGCGGCGGCAAGGTGAGGGCGCTGGCCGTCACTGGCTCCGAGCGCTCGCCCGCGTTGCCGGACGTGCCGACCTTTACCGAAGCCGGCGTCGCGTTCGGCGTCGATAGCTGGTTCGCCTTGTTCGCACCGGCGCGCACGCCGTCCGGCATCGTCGACAAGCTGGAGCGCGCCACGGTAGCCGCCATGGCCAATCCCGCCATCAGGGCACAGGCCGATGCATTGGGCATGCGCTACGCGCCGCAGCCACGCAGCGCCTTCGCCGCGCAGATGCGCAGCGATGTGACGGCCTGGGCGGCGCTGGTCAAGTCGAGCGGTGCCGCGCAGGAATGAAACGCTGCCCGCACCCGTTCCCGATTCACATTTTCCGGAGTCCCGCATGAACCATCCCGTGCCACAGTTCTTCTCCACCCCCGTCTACGGGTCCAGCCAGGAAGCGCTGGTCGCCGCGGCTGCCTTGCCGGTCGTGATCTACGGCTATCCGCTGATCGAGACCTTGCGCACCTGCCGCGTGCAGACCGCCGTCAGCACAGCCACCGGCTATGGCCGCGCGCCGGTCAACGCGCTGTCCGCCAGCGAGCGCCAGTGGACGCATGAAGACCGCGACGTCGTCACGCCCGCCAATGACCTGCTTTATTTCTGCGGCTGGATCAACCTGGCCGACGGCCCGGTCACGCTGCGCGTGCCGCCGCTGCCGGAGCGAGAGCGGTATTACGTGGTGGAGCTGCTGGACGCCTGGACCAACAACTTCGAGAACCTGGGCCCGCGCAATGTACCGGCCGAAGGCGCCACCGTCACGCTGGTCGGGCCCGGCCAGACGGCAACAGGCAGCCATGTCGTGGCCTGTCCGACTTCGCTGGTCTGGCTGCTGGGCCGCGTGCTGGTGCAAGGCCCCGGCGACCTCGCTGCCGCCCATGCCTTCGAGTGCGGCTTTGCGCTCGACGCGCCGGGCAAGGCGTTGCCCCACTGCGTGCGCGCCTGGAGCGATACCGGCAATGAGGCGCTCGATTTTTTCCAGAACCTGTTCAACGCGCTGCGCGAGATCCCGCCGGCCGAACGGGAGCAGGGCGTGCTGACGCTGCTGCGCAAGGCAGGCCTGAAAGCAGAGGACGAGTTGGACATCGCCGCGCTACGCGCTGAAGTCCGTGCGGGCCTGGAAAACGCGTACCGCCAGGCCATGCAGCTGGTCGAGGCGCATACGCGCAGCCAGGGGCGCAAGAGCTGGGGCTACAGCCTGAAGCTGGGTGTCTATGGCGATGACTGGCTGCAGCGCGCCTGCACCGCCATGAAAGGCCTCGGCGCGCTGCGGGCCGACGAGGCGATCTACGCGATGGCCGACTTCGACGCGGACGGTGAGCGATTGCACGGGGAACACACATACGAGTTGCGCTTTGCGCCCGGCATGCTGCCGCCCGCGCAGGCCTTCTGGTCGGTCTCGCTGTACGGCGAGGACCGCTTCTTCAGCGCCAACGAGATTGGCCGCTACGCGGTTGGCGATCGCACGCCCGGCCTGCGCATGGAGCCCGACGGCAGCCTGGCCATTCCCATCTCGCACAAGCGGCCGGGCCATGCCGACAACTGGCTGCCGGCGCCTGCAGGCCCGTTCTACCTGATCCTGCGTCTTTATCACCCGGCACCGGCCTTCATCGATGGCCAGTACCGCATCCCGGCTGTACGCCGCATTTCCTGATGAGCGAGGGACGATGAACACTGACTCGATAGCGCGATTATCGCGCCGCGCCATGCTGGCACGCGTGCGGGACCTGTTGCTTCTGGGCGCGGCGCCGGCACTGGCACCGTTGGCAGCGCTGGCGCAGGGGTATCCTGCACGGACGGTGCGGCTGATCTCCCCGTACGGCCCCGGCGGGTCCAACGATACGTCGGCCCGGCTGCTGGCCGAAGCGTTGAGCCGCAAGTACGGCCAGCAGTTCGTGGTCGAGAACAAGCCTGGCGCCGGCACCCGCGTGGCCAACGAGACGCTGGCACGCGCCGCGCCAGACGGCTACACGCTGCTGTGGGCGGCCGCGCCGTTCGCCATCAACACGGCGGCGGGCCTGCCGCAGCAATACGACATCCACAAGGATTTCACCGCGGTGGGCCCCCGTGTGATCGGCCCCATCTTCCTGATCGTCAAGGCGGATTCACCGCTGCGCTCGGTCGCGGACTTCGTGCGGATGGCGCGCGCAAAACCTGGCGGCGCCACCTTTGCGTCGCCCGGGGCTGGCTCGGGGCCGCACCTGACGGCGGAGCTGTTCGCGGCCCAGGCGAAGTTCAAGGCGCTGAACGTCCACTACCGCGGCGACGCGACTGCCTACACCGAACTGCTGGCCGGGCGCGTGGATGCCACGCTGACTGCCATCACATCGGCGCTTCCGTTCATCAAGGCGGGCCAGTTGCGCGTGCTGGCGGTGGCATCGGAACAGCGCACGCCGGTCTATCCGGATGCGCCCACCTTTGCCGAACAGGGCTTTCCCGGTGTGGTCGGCTATGGCTGGTTCGGCCTGATGGCGCCGGCGCGCACGCCCGCCGCCATCGTTCAGCAGCTCAACCGCGATGCCAGCGCCGTGCTGGCGGACAGCGACGTGCGCAACAAGCTGGCCGCGCTCGGCTTGCAAGCCGAGCCGGGCGACAGTGCCACGTTTGCGCGCTTCATCGATGCGGAGGTCAGCAAGTGGAGCGCCGTCATCAAGAGCAGCGGCGTGGTGCTGGAATAGGATAGCCGCGCCCCTGGGCGCGGGCTGCGCGGCGTGGCTCAGTGAAGGCCAAAGGTATCGGTCTCGCCGGTCTCCAGCATGTCCGCGGCGGCGCCGTACAGGCTGCGCGAGACATAGCTCCTGACCTGGCCGGCGCGCTGCCGCAGCCATGCGGCCTTGAGCCGGCGCGCTTCGGCCAGCGTGGGCGCATCGCCCGGCGCCAGCGCCAGCACGTCGATCACGTGCAGCGCGAGCTGGGTGTCGCCGCGTGCCGCGAGTGACTGCGCATGGCGGATCAGCGCGCCGTGGTCGGCCACGGCGGCGGCAATTTCCGCTGCGCAATCTTGCGGCGCTGCCGGGTGCAGCGTGGTCGCGTTGCGGTCCCACCAGCCGTTCTCGGAGCGATAGATATCGCGCGCGATATAGCTGGGATCGCCATACGTGGGCCGCATCCATGGCGTGTCGAACAGCTCCGGCGGCGGCTTGAGCGCGGCGAGCATCTGGCGCTCGTTGCAGCCATCATTCATCAGCCGGACGACCTCGGCGCGCAGCCAGCGCAGCGCGCGCGCCGTGTGGGTCAGCACGCGCTCGCATTCGTCCGCACCGCGCAGCGTGGGCCCGAATTCGCGCACGACGGTGCGCGGCTGCAGCGCGGCCATGCGCTCCAGCGTCTCGGCCCAGCGCACGGTGTCGCGCAGCGTGCGGAACGGTGTGCCGATGTTGGGAATGGAATCGATGACGGCCGGGCCGCCGTACAGCAGCCGGCGTCCCGGCAGCCATACCGCGACGGCATCGTCGGTCTCCGACGGTGCCCACCGGATCTCCGCGCGGGCATCGCCGTGGCCCAGCGTCAGGCCATCGGCAAAGGTCTCGGTCGGCGCGGTATGGCCCAGCTTGCCCGCCAGCGCACCGGCGGGCCGGCGGAACTGGATCTCGGCCATGCGTTCCTGCATGCGGCCGGTTTCGCGGTAGCGCGCCTGGCGCGCCAGCACGTTCACGTGGGCGAGCAAACGCGGCGTGGCATCGCCGCGCGCCGCGGCGTGCTCTTGCCACTGCCGCACGCCGGCGTTGTAGCCCATATGCCCGTGGCTGTAGCAGATCGCCAGCACCGGCAGGCTGGTCTGCGTGCGCAGCGCGTCGATCATGCCGGCGGTGACGCGGCCGCCCGGGCCGCTGTCGATCACCAGCAGGCCACCACCGACGTCCGCAACAAAGCTCTGTCCCTGGCCGTGCAGCAGCCAGACACCATCGTCGACGGCTTCGATGCCGGTGCCGGTCACCAGTGCGACGGCCTTTTCCTCGAGATCCTGCATGCGTGACTCCTTAGCGAAAACTGGGTTTGCGGCACCCCTCGTGCCTTGCTGTGGCGGTTTCCTCCAGCGGTAATTTCAGTCGAGGCGACGGCGCATGGCGATTGGGGAAACTCCGCGCCGCACCTCGCCGTCGCTCGCCAGCCCAGCGCTGGCGGGGGATGGCAGCCGTTCACCGCGGCGCCGTGTGAACCGCTGGTTGGCAGCCGGCGTTGCGCGGCAGTTCCCAGCCGGCGCCCGCTGCGCTATGGCAGCAGCAAGGGCCGGAGGGCCGTGGGGTGCTAACCGCAGGTTTACGCCAGCGCGAACCTGACAGCTGCCCCGATCCATGTGTTTGCCGCATGATCTTTTCGCATCATCGCAACGCCGGCCGCGCCGGCATGGAGTGGATCGCATGGCAAGCCGTCAAGACCTGCCGCTGGCAGGCATTCGGATAGCGGAGTTCGGGCAGTTCATCGCGGCGCCAGGCGCCGCCATGATGCTGGCCGACCTCGGGGCGGACGTGGTCAAGGTGGAAGCGCTGCGCGGCGACAGTGCGCGGCGCTTCGACGGCACCAGCGCGCAGAGCCCGATGTTCCTGGCGTACAACCGCGGCAAGCGCGGCATCGCGCTGGACCTGCGCAGCCGCGGCGGCGTGGAAGCGGCGCGGCGGCTCGCGCTGGCCAGCGACGTTGTGTTGCACAACACGCGCCACGGCGTGATGGAAGCGCTGGGGCTGGATGCCGGCACGCTGCGCGCCGCCAGGCCCGACCTGATCCATGCGTCCATCAGCGGCTTCGGCACGCGCGGGCCGTCGCGCTCGCGGCCCGGGCTCGACATTGCCGCGCAAGCCGAAAGCGGCATGATGTCCGTGACCGGCGAAGCGGGCGGGCAGCCGTTGAAAGCCGGCTTTGCAATGATCGACGCAGCCACGGCGCTTGCCGCCGGGAACGCCATTCTCGCCGCACTGTTCCGCCGCCTGCGCACCGGCATGGGCGAAACCATCGAGACGTCGCTGCTGCAGGTTGGCGTGCAACTGCAGGCGCAGCTCTGGGCGGAGTACCAGTGTTCCGGCGCGCTGCCAGTACGTAGCGGCAACAGCCAGCCCAAGGCGGCGCCTGCGGCCGATGTCATCGCGGTAGCCGACGGGCATGTGGTGCTGTCCGCGTATCTGGACGAGCACTGGGCACGGCTGTGCGAAGCGATCGGCAGTCCCGCGCTCGTGCAGGATCCGCGCTTCGCCAGCAATGCGTTGCGCGTACAGAACCGCGCGGCGCTGCTGGCGGTGCTGCACGATGCGCTGCGCCACCTGAGCGGCGACGCCGCGCGCGCCTTGCTCGAACGCCACCAGGTTGTCGTCGGCGTGGTGCGCGATTACCACCAGGTCGGCGCCAGCGCCGACGTGCGCGCCAGCGGCATCCTGCGCAGGGTTGGCACCGGCGAGGGTGGCTGGCTCGAACTGCCGGGGTTGCCGTTCACGATGGCGAGCCTGCCGGAGGACGACATTCGCGTTGTGCCGAAGCTGGGCCAGCACACCACCGAAGTGCTGACCGAGCTTGGCTACGATGCCGTCGAGGTCGACGCGCTGGTGCGCGCCGGCGCCATCGGCATCGGCAGCGCGCAAGGAGAGCTCGCATGAGCGCAACCGAAACCCCGGCGCCGGTGCTGCTGGAGCGCCATGCCGGCTGGACCGAGATCGTGCTGAATCGGCCCGCGCGCCGCAATGCCGTGGATGGCGCGCTGGCGTGCGCATTGGCTGCGGCGATCGACATTGTCGATGCCGACGCGTCCACCCGTGCGGTCGTGCTGCGCGGTGCCGATGGCGCATTCTGCTCGGGCCTCGACCTGCCGGCGCTGCAGGCCGAGCCGGACGGGATGGCGAAGTTCGCGCAGGTCTGGGAGCGCGTCCACCTGTCGCTGCTGCAAAGCCGCAAGGCATGGATCGTGGCGCTTGAGCGCCATGCAATCAACGGCGGCGCGGCGCTGGCACTGGCCGGCGACCTGATGGTCTGCGGCGCCGGCGCCTTCCTGCAGATCGGCGAGATCCGCCTTGGCATGGCCGCGCCGCGCAATGCGGCATGGCTCGCGCTGCGGCACTCCGAAGCGGTGGCGGCGCGGTTGTGCCTGCTGGGCGACAGGGTGCCCGCTGCGGAGTTGTTGCGGCTCGGCATCGCAACGGAAGTCACCGCCGACGCGCAAGTACTCGAGCGCGCGTGCGGCATGGCAGCGACCATTGCCGCATTCCCCGCAGACGGCGTGGCCGCGATCAAGCGCGGCATGCGCACCGCCAGCACGCGCATGTCGCTGCCGCAGTGGCTCGGCGCGTGCCGCGATACCCATGACTGAAGCGAGATCCTGCATGAGCGAATCCACCATCCATGACAGCGAAGCCGCGCTGCACGAGTTCCGTCGTGAGGTGCGCGCCTTTGTCGTCCAGGCATTGCCGCACGCCGTGCGTGAGAAGGTGCGCCTGGGCCTGGAAGTCAGCAAGGACGAGATGATCGACTGGCAGCGCCGGCTGGCAGAACGCGGCTGGCTTGCACCGCACTGGCCGCGCGACTGGCACGGGCTGGGCTGGAGCGCCGAGCGGCGCGCCGTGTTCCAGGAGGAACTGGTGCTCGCCCACGCGCCCGAGACTGGCGGTATCTCCATCGAGATGATCGGGCCGATACTGATCCGCTATGGCACGCCGGCGCAGCAGCAGTATTTCCTGCCGCGCATCCTCAGCCTGGAGCACTGGTGGTGCCAGGGGTATTCGGAGCCCAACGCCGGCTCCGACCTCGCCTCGCTGAAGACGCATGCGGTGCGCAAGACGCGCGCGGACGGCACCGAGGTCTATGTCGTCAACGGCAGCAAGATCTGGACGTCCTACGCGCAGTACGCGGACTGGATCTTCTGCCTGGTGCGTACCGACAGCGCGGCGCGCGCGCAGCAGGGCATCAGCTTCCTGCTGATCGACATGCGCAGCCCCGGCATCAGCGTGCGCCCGCTGGTGGGCATCCACGGCTGGCACCTGTTCAACCAGGTGTTCTTCGACGATGTCGAAGTGCCGGTGGACAACCGCGTCGGCGACGAGAACGCGGGCTGGTCGATTGCCAAGTCGCTGCTTGAACATGAGCGCCTGAACCTCGCCCGCGTGGCCGAGAACCGGCGCCGCCTGGCCAAGGTACGTGCCATTGCCACGGCGCTTGAAGAGGGTGGGCAGCCATTGACGGAGCGGCCGTGGTTTGCGCGCCGGTTCCGCGAACTGGACGTGCGGCTCGAAGCGCTGGCCGCGACCGTGCTGCGCTTTCGCCGGCGGGCTCGCGCGGGGGAGCGGCTCGGGCCCGAGACCGGCATGCTCAAGCTGCTCGGCAGCCGCCTGATCCAGGACATCGAGAACCTGGCGGTCGACGCGCTGGGTCCGGACACCCTGGCCTACGATCGTGCCGCGCATTTCGAACCGGCGGCGCCACGCCCCGGGCAATCCGCGTATGCGGCAGCCGCTTCGGCCAGGCGTTTCGTGACGCGCGGCTACACCATTGCCGGCGGCTCCAGCGAGATCCAGCACGAATTGCTGGCCAAGCAGGTGCTCGGGCTATAGCCCCCCCGGCCACCCTCAGTTTGCGAAAGAAACGGACCATGAGCGATTCCCACGATCACGACCACGATCACGACCCCGACGACCGCCGCATGCTGCAGGAAAGTGTGCAGCGCTATGTCGAACGTGACTACGGCTTTGAACAGCGGCGCGCGGCGCTGGCCGAGCCCGGCGGATTCTCGCGCCGGCACTGGCAAGCGTTTGCCGGCTTCGGCTGGCTCGCGCTGGGCCTGCCCGAAAGCTGCGGCGGATTCGGCGATGCCGCGGACCAGGCCGCGCTGGCGCAGGCGCTTGGCAGCGCGCAACCCGCCGAGCCGTGGCTGGCCAATGCCGCGTTGTGCGGGCCGCTGCTGGCCGGGTGCGGCGACCCCGCCCATGCCGCCACCGCCGCGGCGATGGCGGACGGACGCACCATGCTGGCGCTGGCCGCGTGGGAGCCGCAGGGTCGCTATGACGCGTTCGACGTCGACACCACCGCCCGGCCGCCGGGCGATGGTGCCGGCCCGGCCGGCTGGACGCTGGATGGCCGCAAGACGCTGGTCCTCGGCGGCGGCAGCGCGGACATCCTGCTGGTACTGGCGCGCACCAGCGGCCAGCGCCGCGAGCGCGACGGCCTGACGCTGTTCGCCGTGCCGGCCGGCTCGCGTGGCGTCGCCATCGAGCCACTGCCGACGTATGACGGCCGACAGACCGCTCATGTCACGCTCAGTCGCGTGAGCGTTGCCGACAGCGCGCGCATCGGCGCCGTGGGCGGCGCGTGGCCAGCGGTAGACGCGGCGATCGATCGCGCCACCACCATGGCTTGCGCCGAAGCCGTGGGCACCATGGCGCGCGCGTTTGCGCTGACCCGCGATTACCTCGCCACGCGCGAGCAGTTCGGACGTCCGCTGTCGGCGAACCAGGTGATCCGCCACCGGCTGGTGGACCTCTATGTCAGCGTCGAGCAGGCGCGCGCCATCACCGAGGCGGCTGCTGCCGCGCTGCACGACAGTCCGCCCGCGCGGATGCGCGCGGTCTCGCTTGCCAAGGCCTTCGTCTCGGTCGCGGGGCGCGCACTCGGCGAAGACGCGGTGCAATTGCACGGTGCGGTCGGCATGACCGACGAGATGGAAATCGGTCATTGCTACAAGCGGCTGGCCGCGCTGGCCAACCTGTTCGGCGACGCCGACTGGCACTACGAACGGCTTTCAGCCCTCGATCACGCGACGCAGGCGCTTGCCGCCTGAGTCGCTTTGCCTGGGCGCTGCGCGCCCTCTGACGACACGCCGGCAACGCACCGGCTTGGGCGGCCAATGCGCCGCAGTGGAGACCCTATCATGTTCAGCCATCACACCGGTACCCGCTGGGCCGGCGCGGCGCTCGCCGTGCCGCTGGCCCTGGCCAGCGCCGCCGCTGCGCACGCCGAGGCGCCGTATCCCAACCGGCCGATCCGCATGGTCCTGCCATCGGGCGCGGGCACCGTGACGGACCAGACCGCGCGGCTGATTGCCGAGCGCCTGAGCACGGCGCTCAAGCAACCCGTGGTGATCGACAACCGCCCCGGCGCCAACGGCATCATCGCCAGCGAGACCGTGGCGCGTGCAGCGCCCGACGGCTACACGTTGCTGTTCACGTACTCGGCAACGCTGACGGTGAATCCGTGGACGACGCCGGCGCTGCCGTATGACCCGCTCAAGGACTTCACGCCGATCGCGCGTCCCAGCGCGCCCGGCGGCAACCTGCTGGCGGTCAGCGCCAGCGTGCCGGCGCGCAACCTGCAGGAGTTCCTGGCCTACGTGAAGGCCAGCAAGACCGAACTCGCGTACTGCTCATGGGGCGTGGGCTCGGGCGGCCATCTGGCGATGGAGTACCTGAAGGCCAAAACCGGCCTCCGCCTGCGCCATATCCCGTACAAGACCGCCACCCAATGCAGCAACGACCTGGCGGCCGGCCACGTGACCATCGGCATCACGGATTCGATCTCCTCCATCCCGCTCCTGAAGTCCGGCCGTATCCGTGGCATCGCGGTCTCGGGCCCGGAGCGGCTGCTGCCTACGCCTGACGTACCGACCATGACGGAGCAGGGCGTGCCGTTCCAGCAGGCGAGCTGGGTGGCGCTGTTCGGGCCCAGGGGCCTGCCGGCACCGATCGTGACGCGGCTCAACGCCGAGGTCAACCGCATCCTGCAGTCGCCGCAAGACCGTGCACGCTTTACCGCGATGAACCTGAAGCCGGCCACGCCGACGAGCGCGTCGGAACTGGCCACGCTGGTCAGCGCCGACCTGGCCGCATGGGGCGAGGTGGTGAAGGTGGCCGGACTGGAGGCGCAGTGAGCGCACTGCAAGACAACCAGCAACGAGAACGGGAGAGTTCGAGCGTGAAGGCCAGACAGTGGGTGGCAATCGGGATGGGGATGACGGGCGCGGCGCTGGCCGCCGGCAATGCGGCGGCGGGCACGATGCAGCTGTTCGGCGTGGTGGATGCCTCGATCGAATACGCGAAGGGATCGGAAAGCGTGGTGCGGATGCGTGAAGGCCAGCAGGCTGCGTCGCGCTGGGGCATCCGCGGGATCGAAGACCTGGGTGGCGGGCTGAAGGCGAACTTCCTGGTCGAATCGGGCTTCAATATCGACACCGGTACCGAGTTCTTCGGCAACAACCGGCTGTTCGGGCGGCAGGCCTACATGGGCCTGTCGGATGGCTGGGGCGAGTTCCGGCTCGGCCGCCAGTACACGCCATCGTTCTATGCCCTGCTGCGGCTCGACCCGTTCCTGCTCAATGGCGCGGTGTCGCCGTTCAACCTGCTCAGCGCCACGGCATCGCAGGGCACCGGGCAAGTGGCCTATGGCGCGCGCTTCGACAACGCGGTGCAGTATTTCTCGCCAAACTGGGGCGGCTTTTCCTTCACCGCCGCCGTGGCGCCGGGCGAGGTGCCCGGCGCATCGCTCTCGGGCCTGAACTTCGGCATGAACGCCACTTACGAGGCAGGGAACGCCTACGCGTTCTACAGCTACCAGGGCATGTACACGGGCGCCAACGTGCCGGTCGATCCGTCGCTGACGTCGAACCATTTCGTCGGCGGCTCCTACAGGTTCGCGCCGGTCGAGGTCGGCTTGCTGTTCAATGCGGCAAGCAGCAACCGACCCGATACCCGTTCGGCCCGGCACTATGGCGTGACGCTGAGCTGGACGGTGACGCATCAGGACACGTTCAAGGCTGCCGCAGTCAAGCGGCAGATCCTGGGCGGGGGCCAACGGCCGCTGGCAGTGACGCTGGGCTGGGACCATGACCTGAGCAAGCGCACCACGGCTTACCTGCGCGCAGTGCTCGTGCACAACAGCCCCGGTGGCAGCGTGACCAACAACAGCATCGCGATCGATCCGGGCAGCGGCGACGATGCCCGGTCCGTGAGCGTCGGCTTGCGGCACCGGTTCTGAAGACCGTCAGCCCCGTGCGGGCTGGCCGTCCTTCAGGCGCCACAGATCGAGCGGATTGCCGTCCTGCAGCGCGGCGGGAAGCAGTTCCGCCGGCACGTTCTGATAGCACACCGGCCGCAGGAATCGCTCCATCGCCGTGGTGCCGACCGAAGTCGTGCGCGTATCGGAAGTGGCCGGGAAGGGGCCGCCGTGAACCATGGCGTACGACACTTCCACGCCGGTCGGGAAGCCGTTGAAGAGCACGCGGCCGACCTTGCGCTCCAGCACCGGCAGCAGCCGGGCTGCCAGCGCGTAGTCGCCCTGGTCAGCCTGCACGGTGGCAGTCAGCTGGCCTTCCAGTTCGCGCGTGACGGCGAGCATGTCCTCGACATCGCGGCAAGTCACCAGCACGGTGGACGGGCCGAACACTTCGGCGTGCATGCGCGGATCGGCGACAAAGCGCTGCGCCGTGGTCTCGAACACTGCCGCGCGGGCCTGGTTCGGGCCGGTGCTGGCCTGGCCGCTGGCGGTACGCGCGAGGCCATCGATGTTCGCCAGCTTGCCGATGCCTTGTTCGAACGCGCGCTGGATGCCCGGCGTCAGCATGGTGCCGGCCGGCTTGGCCGTCACGGCGGAGCCGGCCGTGGCGCGGAAGGCATCTAGCGCCGGGCCTTCCAGGGCCAGCAGCAGGCCGGGGTTGGTGCAAAACTGGCCCACGCCGAGCACCAGCGAATCGGCCAGGTCGCGCGCAATCGCTTCACCGCGCGCCGCCAGGGCTGCGGGCAGCAGGAAGACCGGGTTGATGCTGCTCATCTCGGCATAAACCGGGATCGGCTGGGCCCGGTTGCTGGCAACCTGCATCAGCGCCAGTCCGCCGGCGCGCGAGCCCGTGAAGCCTACGGCCTGAATGGCCGGGTGGGCCACCAGTTCGGTACCTACGGTGTGGCCCGCGCCGGTCAGCAGCGAGAACACGCCTTCCGGCAGGCCGGCATCGGCCACCGCCTGGCGGATCGCGCGGCCGACCAGTTCGGAGGTGCCCGGGTGTGCGGGATGCGCCTTGGCCACCACCGGGCAGCCAGCCGCCAGGGCCGAGGCAGTATCGCCGCCGGCCACGGAGAAGGCCAGCGGGAAGTTGCTGGCGCCGAACACGGCAACCGGTCCGATGGCGATCTTCTGCATGCGCAGGTCCGGCCGCGGCGGGGTGCGCTCGGGCAGCGCGCTGTCGAGCGTGGCTTCCTGCCAGCGGCCGGCGCGCAGCACCGTGGCGAAGAGGCGCAGCTGGCCCGTGGTGCGACCGCGCTCGCCTTGCAGGCGGCCGATCGGCAGCGCGCTCTCGGCATGGGCGCGCTCGATCAGCGCATCGCCAAGGGCTTCGATCTGGGTGGCAATCGCCTCGAGGAAAGCCGCGCGCTGCTCGGGCGAAGTGGCGCGAAAGATATCGAACGCCGCTTCGGCCAGCTCGCAGGCACGCGCCACGTCGGCGCTGCGGGAGCCGTGGAAGACCGGTTCCAGGGTCTCGCCGGTGGCCGGGTTGACGGCGTGGAAGGGTTCGTCAGTGCCGCGCACGGCGCTCGCGCCGATCAGCATTTCGCCGGTAATGGTCATGTCTGGATTTCCTGCAAAGGGAAGAGAGGTGCGGGGGCCGCGGTCAAACAGGCCGGTCCGGTCCGTTGGTGACGCCGCTTGGTGTCATCTCGTAAGACATCATATGACATGAGATGGTTGGCCGCAACCATGCGGGCAGCGGCCGGCTCAGGCGGCGGCGGAAGCCTTGCGCAGCCGCTCGCGGCTGTTGGTCAGGTGCATGCGCATGGCGGCCTTGGCAGCTTCCGGATCGTGGCGCTCGATGGCGTCGTAGATATTCTCGTGCTCGATATGCACGCGCTCCAGGTACTGCGCGCGTTCCTGGCTGTTCACCTGCAAGCGGCTGCGCGGGATCAGCATGGTGCCCAGGTGGCCCATGATGTCCGTGAAATAGCGGTTGCCGGTGGCGCGGGCAATGGACAGGTGGAAGTCGAAATCCGCGCTGACGGCATCGCTGCCCTCGGTGGCGCTGCGTTTCATGGCGTCGAGCGCGCGGCGCATGCTGGCAAGCTGCTCGTCGCTGCGGCGCGTGGCGGCCAGGCCGGCGGCCTCGGCCTCCAGGCTGACGCGGAATTCGAGCATGGCCAGCACATCCATGGCGGTGCCCATGGTCGCCAGGTCGATGCGGAACGGCGAGGCCGTCTCGGCCGGGCGTGCCAGCACGAAGGTGCCGATGCCATGGCGCGTTTCCACGAACCCGCTGGCCTGCAGGCGCGACAGCGCTTCACGTACCACGGTGCGGCTCACGCCGAAGCTCGTCATGACCTCGGACTCGGTCGGCAGCTTGTCGCCGGGCTTGAGTTGCCCCTCGCGGATGCGCTCGGTGAGGCCGCTCACCACTTCCTCGGCCAGCGTACGGCCGCGGCGGCGCAGGGGGGCGGGAGTCGAGATCTGGGCGTCGGACATGAGCGTGGGCAGGCGTAGGGAAATTGCGGCCTTGACCGGGCCGGAATGTGGTCATTATACTCGGTCATAAGTTATACGACGACTGATAACGGACTGCGATAAAAGGATCCGCAGTCCGCGATCTGCCGATATAGGGATGCCGCAGCCGACGCCGCTGCGGCACCGAAAGCCAATCAGATTCCGGAGACAGCCCGCATGAACGCATCGCAAGCCGCCATCCACGGCAACCAGGCCGCTACGCCGGTGGTGACTGAACTGACCGTCGTGCCGGTTGCCGGCCACGACAGCATGTTGATGAACCTGTCGGGCGCGCATGGTCCGTACTTCACCCGCAACATCGTGATCCTCAAGGACAGCGCCGGCAACACCGGGGTTGGCGAGGTGCCGGGCGGCGAGGGCATCCGCCAGACGCTCGAGGACGCGCGCCCGCTGGTGGTGGGGCAGGGCATCGGCCAGTATCAGGCGATCCTCAACAAGGTCCGCGCCACGTTCGCCAGCCGCGACGCGGGCGGCCGCGGCTTGCAGACGTTCGACCTGCGCATCACGATCCACGCCGTGACCGCACTCGAAGCCGCACTGCTCGACCTGCTGGGCAAGCATCTGCAGGTGCCGGTGGCCGCGCTGCTGGGCGAAGGCCAGCAGCGCGATGCCGTGGAGATGCTGGGCTACCTGTTCTACGTTGGCGACCGCAAGAAGACCTCGCTCGACTACCGCACCGAGCCCGACGCCGGCAACGCATGGTTCCGCGTGCGCAACGAAGTCGCGATGGACGCCAAGGGCGTGGTGCGCCTGGCCGAGGCCGCCTACGAACGCTATGGCTTCAACGACTTCAAGCTCAAGGGCGGCGTGCTCCGCGGCGACGAGGAGATGGAGGCGATCATCGCGCTGCACGAGCGTTTCCCGAAGGCGCGCGTGACGCTCGATCCGAACGGCGGCTGGCTGCTGAAGGACGCCATTCGCCTGTGCCGCGACAAGCACGGCATCCTGGCCTACGCGGAAGACCCGTGCGGCGCCGAGGAGGGCTACTCCGGGCGCGAGATCATGGCCGAGTTCCGCGCCGCGACCGGGCTGCCTACCGCCACCAACATGGTCGCCACCGACTGGCGCCAGATGGGCCACGCGGTACGGCTGCAGTCGGTGGACATCCCGCTGGCCGACCCGCACTTCTGGACCATGCAGGGTTCGGTGCGCGTGGCGCAGATGTGCGCCGAGTGGGGCCTGACCTGGGGGTCGCATTCGAACAACCACTTCGATATCTCGCTGGCGATGTTCACCCACGTGGCCGCCGCCGCGCCGGGCCGTGTCACCGCGATCGACACGCACTGGATCTGGCAGGACGGCGAGCACCTGACGCGCGAGCCGCTGAAGATCGAAGGCGGCCTGGTGCAGGTGCCCAGGACGCCGGGGCTTGGCGTGGAGCTGGACATGGACGCGCTGGCGCGTGCCAACCGCCTCTACCAGGAGAAGGGACTGGGCGCGCGCGACGACGCCATCGCCATGCAGTTCCTGATCCCGAACTGGAAGTTCAACAACAAGGCGCCCTGCATGGTCCGCTAGTGTCCTGAGTCAGAAATTCGTTGAAGAAATAAGTCTGCCGAGAAGGCGTGCGAGGCTAGGAGCCAAGCGCAGCAAGGCTGAAGCCTTGCGAGCATTGGCGACGACGCATCGCGCGACTTATCGGCTGACTTATTCAACGAATTTCTGAAACAGGACACTAGGAATGCGTGGGTCGCGATCTCGTACCGGCCAGTGCCATACAAATACCAGGAGGAGACAACAATGATCGATTTTTCCACGCTGCGCCGCATTGCCGGCGCGGGCATGGTTCTGGCCGCTGCGGCGGCCGCATCCGTGGCAAGCGGCGCGGCCATGGCGGCCAGCCAGGCCTGGCCGCAAAAGCCGGTTTCGGTGGTGGTGCCGTTCCCGGCGGGCGGCTCGACAGACACCATCGCGCGCATGCTCGCGCCGCCGCTCAACGAGAAGCTGGGCCAGCCTTTCGTCATCGATAACCGTCCCGGCGCCACGGGCGCGATCGGTGCGACGTTCGTCAAGCGCGCGCCGGCGGACGGCTACACCATGCTGGTGGCGTCGATCGGCGTGTTCGCGGTGAATCCGTTCCTGCAGAAAAACCTGGGCTACGATCCGGCCAAGGATTTCGACCTGCTCACCGTGGCGGTGCGGGCGCCCAACGTGCTGGTCGCCACACCGAGTTTCCCGGCCAAGAATCTGCAGGAACTGGTCAGCTACATGAAGAAGAACCCGGGCAAAGTCGCCTTCGCGACATCGGGTGCGGGTTCGTCCGACCACCTGACCGCCGCGCTGTTCTGGCAGAAGAGCGCCACCGAGGGTCTGCACGTTCCGTACAAGGGCGGCGCGCCGGCCATCTCCGATCTGCTGGCCGGACAGGTCGACGTGTCGTTCCAGAACATCAACGCCGTGCTGCAGCATATCCGTACCGGCAAGCTGCGCGCGCTGGCGGTGACGTCGGACAAGCGTGCCGCGGTGTTGCCCAATGTGCCGACCATGGCCGAAGGCGGCGTGAAGGACGTCGAGGTCTATTCGTGGCAGGGTGTCGCCGCACCGCGCGGCCTGTCGCCCGAGGTGAAGAACCGCCTGCACGGCGCGCTGGTCGGCGCGCTCAACGAGCCGAAGATGCGCGAGAAGCTGGCCGAAAGCGGCTTCGAGGTGGTGGCCAACACGCCGGAGCAGTTCGCGCAGTTCGAGAGCCAGGAGCTCAAGCGCTGGAAGACGGTGATCGAGCAGGGCAAGATCACGATGGATTGAGTTGGACCAACAAGGAACGCTTGGTTGCTCCCCTCTCCCATGCCTGGGAGATGGGAGCAACCTGGCTCCTGGCAGTTTCCGGGGCGGCCGTCAGGCCGCCCTTGCCATGTCCGCCGGCTGCGCGGCGATGCCCATTTCACGCAGCGTCTCGCCGATCGCCGTCACCACATTGCGCATTTCGTTGTCGTCGATCGCGCCGATGCATCCCACGCGGAACGTCTCGACCTCGGTCAGCTTGCCCGGATAGAGGACGTAGCCGCGCGCACGCACCTTCTCGTAGAACGTCCTGAAGTCATAGCGCGCGTCGGCCGGGGCGTGGAACGTGACGATGATCGGCGCCTGCACGTCCGGCGACAGGAACGGCCGGAAGCCCAGCGAAGCCATGCCCTTCACCAGCGTCTCGCAGTTGCGGCGATAGCGCGCGCCGCGCACCGGGGTGATTTTCGGGCCGCATGCGTGACGGTCACAGCAGTTTTCACTGTCGGGAAATTCCTGCACGGTGGTAAAGTGTTGCCCCGTTGATACATTCATCGCAGTTCTGCAATGTATTAACAATTGCGTTGGTCGGGGTTGTTCCACGGATCGCGCAATTCTTACGGCACGCAAGCCGGGCACGCATCCGGCGCGGCCGCTCTTTCCAGCACAGCAGAGACATCCCGTGAATTCTCCCTCCCTCGACGCATTCCTGGCCGGCGTAGCCCGGCGCGACCCCGGCCAACCCGAATTTCTGCAGGCCGTGAAAGAAGTCATGGTGACGCTTTGGCCGTTTGTCGAGCGTCACCCGCGCTATGCCGACCAGGCGCTGCTCGAGCGCCTGGTCGAACCCGAGCGTGTGATCCAGTTCCGCGTGGCGTGGACCGACGACCAGAACCGCGTGCAGGTCAATCGCGCGTTCCGCGTGCAGCACAGCTCGGCCATCGGTCCGTTCAAGGGCGGCATGCGCTTTCACCCGACGGTGAACCTGTCGGTGCTGAAGTTCCTCGGCTTCGAGCAGACCTTCAAGAACGCGCTGACCACGTTGCCGATGGGCGGTGGCAAGGGCGGTTCGGACTTCGACCCGAAGGGCAAGTCGGACGCCGAGGTGATGCGCTTCTGCCAGGCTCTGGTGACCGAGCTGTTCCGCCACCTGGGTCCGGACACTGACATCCCTGCCGGCGACATCGGCGTGGGTGCGCGCGAAGTCGGCTTCATGGCCGGCATGATGAAGAAGTTGTCGAACCAGTCTGCCTGCGTGTTCACGGGCAAGGGCCTGGCGTACGGCGGCAGCCTGATGCGCCCGGAAGCCACCGGCTACGGCACGGTGTACTTCGCGCAGGAAATGCTTCACCGCCGCGGCATGGGCTTCGACGGCCTGCGCGTGCTGATTTCCGGCTCGGGCAACGTTGCGCAGTACGGCGCTGAAAAGGCCATCGAACTGGGTGCGAAGGTGCTGACGCTGTCGGACTCCGGCGGCGTGCTGCATTACCCGCAGGGCATGACCACCGAACAGCTCGCCGAAGTCATGGCGTTCAAGAACGAAGAGCGCGGGCGCTTGTCCGACTTCGCCGCGCGCCACGGCCTGACGTTCGAGGCAGGCCGCACGCCGTGGCATGTGCCCGCCGATGTGGCGCTGCCGTGCGCGACGCAGAACGAACTCGACGGCAACGACGCTGAAACGCTGCTCGGCAATGGCGTGATTTGCGTGGCGGAAGGCGCGAACATGCCTTCCACGCTGGAGGCCGTGGATCGCTTCGTCGACGCGAAGATCCTCTACGCGCCGGGCAAGGCCAGCAACGCCGGCGGCGTGGCCACGTCGGGTCTGGAAATGTCGCAGAACGCCATGCGGCTGTCGTGGCACCACGCGGAGGTCGACGAGAAGCTGCACGCGATCATGAAGGATATCCACCAGAACTGTATTCACCATGGCCAGAAGGACGGAGGCTATGTGAACTACGTGGAAGGCGCGAATATCGCGGGGTTTGTGAAGGTTGCGGATGCGATGCTGGCGCAAGGGGTGATTTGAGCTTGGCGTTCCTGGCGGGCGCCGCATTTTTTTGTGGCGTCGCCGGCTGGGGCTCCATCCTTGGCAATGGATGGTTTGTCGCTCTTGGCATGCGCTGCTGTTTCGCCGGCGTAGCCGGCGACCTACTTTCTTGTCCGAGCGACAAGAAAGTAGGCAAAGAAACGCGTTTACTTGCCCTAACGGGCGAATATTGATCGTAGCGTGCGAAGAATTTCGTACGGGTATTCGCTTCAGAGACTGCCCGGCTGCCTGCCGCGTGGTGCGCGTCCGTCTGCAGGCTCTCGGGCAATGACTGAACGAGCCCCGAACCTGTCCGTGGCCCGACACTGCCCGCGCTGTCGCATCATCGCCTTCGGCTGCTGCGCGGCTCAGTAGTCGGTTGGTCGGGGGCATCATCGGCGCCAGTGCCGGTGCTTCCGTTTCTTCTCTTCCCTTTCTTTTCCTTTCCTTCCCTCGGTTTTCACTGAGTGCGCCGCAGCCGTAGGCATCCTTCCGATGGCGTGGTTAGGAGGGAGCCGCCTGGTAATCCGGATTCGCTGGGGGATAACCCGACTCACCACTCCCCACCCCTTCAAGCTATCATCCCCCTCGACAGGCCCGCGCCTGTCAAAAAACAAGCGGCTCCGGACTACCCTCCGACGCCGTGCGACATCGCAGGAGAGACCGGCTCGCCGCCAAGGCGGGTCCGGCGCCGACGGAGCAACCGCCCCGGAAACTCTCAGGCACCGAGGACTGTGGCGTCGCAAGTACAGATCTGGAGAGAGGCGCTACGGCGCCCACCGAAGGGGACGGCATGGTCATCGGCCATGTCCAAGCTCTCAGGTACCACGGACAGATGGGGCAGGGGACCGGCAACGGTCGAATTCATCCTTGCTTCAGGACAATCTGTCATGTCTCACATGCTCGTCATCGGCGCCGGCATTACCGGCGTCACGACCGCCTATACCCTCGCGAAACAGGGCTATCGCGTCACCGTGCTGGACCGTCACCACTATCCTGCGATGGAAACCTCGTTCGCCAACGGCGGCCAGCTTTCCGCCTGCAACGCGGAGGTCTGGAACAACGCCGGCACGCTGCTCAAGGGCTTCAAATGGATGATGCGGCGCGACGCGCCGCTGCTGCTCAATCCGCGTCCGTCGTGGCACAAGTATTCGTGGCTCGGTGAATTCGTCGGCAACCTCCGCAACTACCGCGCCAATACCATCGCGACCACGCGCCTGGCCATCGCCGCGCGCCAGCACCTGTTCGACATGGCCGAGCGCGAGCAGATCGATTTCAACCTGGAGCGCCGCGGCATCCTGCACTTCTATCACGATCGCCCCAGCTTCGAGGCCGCGGGCCGCACCAACCAGATGCTGGTGCAAGGCGGCCTGGAGCGCTACGCCGTCACGCCGGAAGAGATCCGCTCGATCGAGCCGACGCTGCAGGGCCATTACTACGGCGGCTACTTCACGCCATCCGATTCCACCGGCGACATCCACAAGTTCACGCGCGGCCTGGCGCGCGCATGCGAACGGCTTGGCGTGACGTTTCTGCAGGGCGTCGACGTGAAGGCCGTGGACCTGCGTTCCGACGGCGTCACGATGCGCCTGGGCGCATCGGAAGCCGCCATCGCTTCGGGGCAGGATGGCGGCGAACGCGAAATCAAGGGAACCGCCGTGGTGGTCTGCGCCGGCGTGGGCAGCCGCCATATCGCCGCGATGCTGGGCGACCGCCTCAACGTCTATCCGGTCAAGGGCTATTCGATCACCGTGCATCTCGATGACGCGCGTAGCGTGAACAACGCTCCGTATGTCAGCCTGCTCGACGAGAGCGCCAAGATCGTGACCAGCCGGCTGGGCGCGGACCGTTTCCGCGTGGCCGGCACCGCCGAGTTCAACGGCGACAACCGCGATATCCGGGCGGACCGCATCGCACCACTGGTGTCATGGGTGCGGCGCAATTTCGATATCGAGACTTCGCGTTCCGTGCCGTGGGCGGGCCTGCGGCCGATGATGCCCGACATGATGCCGCGGGTCGCGCGCGGCCGCGCCACGCGCGTGTTCTACAACACGGGACACGGGCATCTGGGCTGGACGCTCTCCGCCGCCACGGCCGCGATGATCGGCCAGACCATCGCCGCGAGCCATCCGGTGCACTGAGCGCGCTCAGTCTTTGTTGCCGTTATCCGAGCGGCGGGGCCGCGCCAGCCGCTTCGCCGCGCTCGGCCCGGCGCTGCACCACCGCTAGCCCTCCACGCGACCGGCAGCCTTGGCCCACCCCGTCCATTCAACCGCGTGCACGGCGTTTCCGGTCGATGAGCGTCTGCACATCGTCCATCACCTGACCGTGCGCGATCGCAGGGCCCGCATCGGCCAGCGCTTGCTGCACCTTGGCGCGGAACCAGGCGTCGTAGGTTGCCGGATCGGTGGTCAGGCCGGCTGGCAAACCGCCTTCCTTGGCGATGCGGGTCAGCAGAATGCGAACCGCATCAGACAGCGTCAAGCCAACGCTGGCGAGGTTTTGCGTCGCTTGCGCCTTGAGTTCATCATCCACTCGGATGTGCAGCATCGAGGTATGCGCCATAGCCATCTCCTGTTTCGTGACTTCCATTATGCATCTCAATTGAGATGCAACCAAGGGCGCGGTACCGCTTGACTCCAGGGACGGTTACTCAGTCCCCAGCCACGCCGCCCGGCGCCATGCGCCCGGCCGCGCGGTGCGCCACCAGCTTCTTGTAGAACGCCGCGCGGCTGATGCCGATGGCCGCGGCCGCGCGCGGCGCGTTGCCGCGGCTGGCAGCCAGCGCCTGTGTCAGGAATGCGGCCTCGTACTGCGCCATGGCATCGGCGTAGCCCTGCGGCGCCGGCGGCAGCAACGGCGCTGCCGTGTCCGTCACCACCGGCTGCCTGGCGGGCGCCGGAGCCGGTGCCGTGACCGCGCGCCGGCCAAGCAGCGGCGCCAGCATCGATGCATCGACCTCGCCGCCGTCGTGCATCATCACCAGCCGTTCCAGCGTGTTGCGCAGTTCACGGACATTGCCCGGCCAGTCGTGCTCGCCCATCAGCGCGAGCGCGGAGTCGGACAGCACCGGCGCATCGCGTTCGGTGCGCCGGCAGATTTCTTCCAGGATCGCGTAGGCCAGCGGCAGCAGGTCCGCCTGGCGCAGGCGCAGCGGCGGCAGGCAGATCGGCACGACATTGAGCCGGTAATAGAGATCCGCCCGGAACTTGCCCGCCTCGACCAGCGCGGACAGGTCGGCCGATGTCGCGGCAATGATGCGCACGTCCGAGCGGATGATGCGGTTCGAGCCGATCGGTTCGATCTCCTTGTCCTGCAGCGCGCGCAGCAGCTTGCCCTGCAGAGAGAGCGGCATGTCGCCGATCTCGTCGAGGAACAGCGTGCCGCCATCGGCCAGCTCGAACTTGCCGACACGTCCCTTGCGCTCCGCGCCGGTATAGGCGCCGGGCGCGGCGCCGAAGAATTCCACTTCCAGCAGCGCGTCCGGAATCGCCGCGACGTTGACGGTGACCAGTGGGCGGTCGGCGCGCAGCGACCCGGCATGAATGGCGTGGGCCAGCAGTTCCTTGCCCGTGCCGGTTTCTCCAAGCAGCAAGACCGGCGCATCGACCTGCGCCGCGCGGCGTGCCAGGCGCTTGAGCTCCAGCGTGGCGGGCGAATTGCCGACGAAGCTCGCGAAGGTGTACTTGGCGCGGCGGGTCTGCTCCAGCGTGCGCCGCGTGGCGGCCAGTTCGTCGCGGGCGCGCGTGTAGTGCGACAGCAGCGGCGTCAGGGCCTTGAGTTCGTCGAACAGGGCGAAGCCCACCGCGCCCACGGTGTTGCCTTCGTCGTCCTTGATCGGCAGGCGCATCACGATCATCGGCTCGCGCGCGGCCTCCATGATGTCGAGCAGGATCGGCTTGCCCGTGGCCGCCACCTCGCGCAGCAGGCTGTTGGGAATGACCCGCTCGCAGTCGAGCCCGATCGCGTCCCGCGGATCGGCAAAGCCAAAGCGCGCCGCATAACGCTTGTTGATCCACACCACGCGGCCCTGCACATCAACCACGATCGTGCCCTCGCTGAAATTCTCGAACGTGCGGAACAGCGATTCCATCGCGCGGCGAGCCACGGAATCGTAGTTGCCCAGTACGTTGTCTCCGGCTTCGCTCAGTGTTTCCATTTCTTCTTCTCGATTTGGAGACGAATAGTCTCACAATGGAGCATTTTTCGTCCGGCATTTCTGCTTTGTCTCCAAATCAAGACTGGCGAGGTTCTAATTGCCATCAAAATGACGTAAAAGATAATTTTTATCCACTTTGTTTCCTTGGCATGTTCCCTGCAATGTCAAGCCGTCCCGGATGCGCGGACCCGTGCCGCGTTGCCTGCCACAGATGTAAGTGACTGGGCGCCGTCGGGTGCCGGAGCCTATATTTCCCCAGACCAAGAACAAACTCGCGGAGACTTCATGTCCTTTGTGATCGTCGTTGCTGCTTTAGCCTTCCTGATGCTTGCCGCCTACCGCGGCTACAGCGTCATCCTGTTTGCCCCGCTGGCGGCGCTTGGCGCCGTGCTGCTGACCGAGCCGTCGGCGGTGGCGCCGGCCTTTACCGGCATCTTCATGGAGAAGATGGTCGGCTTCGTGAAGCTGTACTTCCCCGTGTTCCTGCTCGGCGCCGTGTTCGGCAAGGTAATCGAGCTGTCCGGCTACTCGCGCTCGATCGTCGCGGCCGCCATCCGCTACATCGGCAGCTCGCGCGCGAACGCGGTCATCGTCGCCGTCTGCGCGCTGCTGACCTATGGCGGCGTGTCGCTGTTCGTGGTCGTGTTCGCGGTCTATCCGTTCGCGGCCGAGCTGTACCGGCAGAGCAATATCCCCAAGCGGCTGATGCCGGGCGCGATCGCGCTGGGCGCGTTCTCGTTCACGATGGATTCGCTGCCCGGTACGCCGCAGATCCAGAACATCATCCCGACCACCTTCTTCAAGACCACCGCCTGGGCGGCGCCGGTGCTGGGCGTGGCTGGTGCGCTGTTCATCATCGTGGTGGGCCTGAGCTACCTCGAATGGCGCCGCCGCGCCGCGATGGCCAAGGGCGAGGGCTATGGCACGGCGCTGCTGAACGAGCCGGAACCGGTGGAAACGGCACAGTTGCCCAACCCGCTGCTGGCGCTGGCGCCGCTGGTGCTGGTGGGCGTGGCCAACTTCGTGCTGACGCGGATGATCCCGCAGTGGTACGGCGCGACCAGCTCGCTGGAGCTGCCGGGGCTGGCCAAGCCCGTGAGCATCACGACTGCCTCCGTGGTCGCGATCTGGGCCGTGGAAGGCGCGTTGCTGCTGGGCATCCTGCTGGTGGTGGTGACCGCGTTCGGCACCGTGCGCCAGCGCTTTGCCGAAGGCAGCAAGACCGCCGTGGGCGGCGCGCTGCTGGCGGCCATGAACACCGCATCGGAATACGGCTTCGGCGGCGTGATCGCGGCGCTGCCGGGCTTCCTGGTGGTGGGCGACGCGCTGCGCGCGATTCCGAATCCGCTGGTCAACGCGGCGGTGTCGGTGAGTGCGTTGGCCGGCATCACCGGTTCGGCGTCGGGCGGCATGAGCATTGCGTTGGCCGCCATGGGCGACACCTTCATCCAGAGCGCGCAGGCAGCGGGCATTCCACTGGAGGTGCTGCACCGCGTGGTGTCGATGGCCAGCGGCGGCATGGATACGTTGCCGCACAACGGCGCGGTGATCACGCTGCTGGCCGTGACAGGCCTGACGCACCGCGAGTCCTACCGCGACATCTTCGCCGTCACCATGATCAAGACGCTGGCGGTGTTTTTCGTCATCCTGGTCTACTACATGACCGGCCTGGTCTGACCGCTTCTTGCGCGAATGGGGAAGGGGGGCATGCCAGACACCCCGGCACCCCTCCGCCTTTCAAGCCATCTGCCCAATCGTCTTCCGAAACCGATTCAACGCGCCACGGTCGCCAGGAAGATGCCCATTGCCGTGGTGGCGAACAGGTGCAGCGCCACGCCCGCCATGAACAGCAGCATCGAGCCGTCGATGGGCACATGCAGCGCGCCGCGCACCACGAACACCAGCGACAGCATGGCCGCCGCCATCACCACCATGCCCATCGACCATGGCCGTCGCGAAGGGTCCGCGCTCAGGTCGACTTCGGCTTGAGCAGGCTACCGGCTTCCTGCAGGTTCTGCTGCGCGCGGTTGCCGATCACGGCCATGGCGTCGGCCTGGGACTTGCGCGCCATCTCGGCCAGTTCGCGCATGTTTTCCAGCGCCTGATGCAGGGCCTGCTGCACGAACTCGTTCTGGCGGCTCATGGCTTCGGCAGGATTGCCGCCGGTGTTCATCTGCTGCGCGGCCGACTGGATCTGCTGCATGGCCTGGCCGAAGATCTCGGCCTGCTTCTGCATCATCGCCTGCATGCCTTCATAAGCGAGCTTGTTGGCCTCGCCAAGGGCCTCGATGTCCTTGCGCCGTGCTTCCATCACGGCGCCCATGTCCATGCCGGGAAGCTGGAACTGCTCGAGCATCCTGGTGAAATCCGCGAAGGGGTTGGGAGGGGTATTCATTCGGTCACTCCTTGTCATCGGGGGGAAATCGGAGGTGGTTCATGCGGCCTGTCTGTGATTACTCTAGGTGGTGGAGGGGGCGGCCCGCAAGGAGCGGGAAGGGGCCGCACCGGCCATTCGCGTGGTTTTCAGGTGCACCCCTCCGTCGCCGGGTATTCGAGAAAACCCTAAAGTTTGGGCCTGCCGCTGCCGTTCCCGTCCATAGCCCGCCATGACATGGCGGGTCACGAGAGCGAAAGGCGGCGTTCGCGCGCCCGCACTTCGCCTTATCGAAGTCCAGAAGTCCAGATCAGGTAGAAGCGAACAATGAAGAATTTCGGAATCGGGGTACGCCTTGGCGTAGGTTTTGGCGTGGTGCTGGTGCTTTGCGCGTTGATGTCCGCCTTTGGCATCCTGCGCCTGCAGCAGGTGGCGGAGCGCACGCATGACATGATGCAGCAGCCGCTGACCAAGGAGCGGCTGGTCAGCGACTGGTACCGCCTGATGCATACCAGCGTGCGCCGCACCACGGCGGTGGCCAAGAGCGCCGATCCGTCGCTCGGCGCGTTCTTCGCCAGGGAAACCAAGGCATCGCTCGAAGGCATCGCGGCGCTGCGCGACAAGATGCAGCCGATGCTGACGTCCGAGGCCGAGAAAGCCGCGTTCCGGAAGATCCTGGAAGTGCGCGAACCGTACAACGTCTCGCGCGACAAGATCACCAAACTCAAGCAGGACGGCGATACCGAGGGCGCCAACGAAGTGCTGGAAAAAGAGTTCGTGCCGGCAGGCGATGCCTACCTGGCCGAGATCCAGAAGCTGCTCGACATCCAGCGCACCAGCATCGACGCCACGGCTGCCGAGATCAACACGATCTACACCAACGCCCGCAACAGCCTTGTCGTACTGGCCGTGCTGGTGCTGGCCATCGGCATCGCGTTCGCGGTGTGGCTCACGCGCGGCATCATCCGGCCGCTCGGCCATGCGGTCGATATCGCGCGCACGGTGGCGTCGGGCGACCTGACCAGCCGCATCCGCGTGGACAGCCAGGACGAGACCGGCCAGTTGCTCAACGCGCTGGGCGAGATGAACACCAATATCCTGCGCATCGTGCGTGATGTGCGCACCGGCACCGAAGCCATTGCCTCGGGCACCAGCCAGATCGCAGTGGGCAACACGGACCTGTCGCAGCGTACCGAAGAGCAAGCGTCCTCGCTGCAGCAGACCGCGGCCAGCATGGAAGAGCTGACCAGCATCGTGCGCCAGAACGCGGACAACGCCAGGCAGGCCAGCTCGCTGGCGGTGAACGCCTCGGAGATCGCGGCCAAGGGCGGCGATGTGGCCGACAAGGTGGCCGAGACCATGGAAGAGATCAACGGCGCGTCGAGGAAGGTGGTCGACATCATCGCGGTGATCGAGGGCATTGCGTTCCAGACCAATATCCTGGCGCTGAACGCCGCGGTGGAAGCCGCGCGCGCCGGCGAGCAGGGCCGCGGCTTTGCCGTGGTGGCGGGCGAGGTGCGCAGCCTGGCCCAGCGCAGCGCCACCGCCGCCAAGGAGATCAAGTCGCTGATCGGCGATTCGGTGGATCGCGTGGAAAAGGGCTCGGCGCTGGTGGCGCAGTCGGGCCAGACCATGCTGGAGATCGTCGAGGCGGTCAAGCGCGTGACCGACATTATGGGCGAGATCAGCGCCGCGTCGGCCGAGCAGAGCGCCGGCATCGAGCAGGTCAACCAGGCCGTGACGCAGATGGATTCGGTCACGCAGCAGAACGCCGCGCTGGTGGAACAGGCTGCTGCGGCGGCCGGCTCGCTGGAAGAGCAGGCACAGCGGCTGAAGCAGGCGGTGGCTACGTTCCGTATTGCGGCCTGAGGCGGCCGGATTGATTGCTCCCCGCTCCCATTTATGGGAGCGGGGAGCAATCACACAGGCGTGTCCGCTTCTTCGGCAACCAGGGCCGGCAATACCGAGCCCACCACTTACCGCGCCTTCAAAAACTCGCCCACCTCCAGCACCACCAGCTCGTTATCATCCGCACGATTCGGTTCACGGCTGCTGGAGAACGGCAGGTTGTTGTCATTGCCCACGACGATGTGGGTGGCATCCACGACATCCACGTTCTCGATCGTGAAGAACGGGAACGCCAGCACGCCATCGGTCAGCGGCTTGCGCGCCAGGTGGTTCGGGTCGGCCATGCGCAGCAGGTCGATATAGCCGATCTTGCGCACTGGCGCGCCGGCGTTGGCGTCGGTCAGCTCGATCTTGTAGACGCGCTTGAACTTCGCCACGTCATCAAAGCAGTCGGTGCGCTTCTGGCCCGCGGGGCAGGCCTTGTCGGGCGTGCCTTCGCCGTTGTCGCGCTCGATGACGAGGCCGGTGGTGGCGTCGATCATGTTGAAGTCGCCGATCGCATGATGGCCGGCTTCCAGCACGTATTTCCAGTGGCGTCCGGTCCAGGCGCGTTGCTTCACGTCGAATTCCAGCACGCGCAGATAGGGCTTGCCGTCTTCGGTTTCATAGCCGCGGCTGGCTTCGTTCCACAGCGCGCCTTCAAGCAGCGCGTACAGCTTGCTGCCATCCGGCGATGACGCCATGCCTTCGAAGCCCTTCGAGCGGCGTACCTCGAACTTCACCGTGCCGTCGGGCGCGCCCGGCGTGGTCAGGGCCGGATGGTCGGGGGAGCGTACGACCTTGCCATCCACCCGCGTGTCGAACACCGCCAGCACCTTGCCATTCAGGTCGGCCTCGATCAGGAACGGGCCGAACTCGTCACCGATCCACAGCGAGCCGCCGGCGAACTGGAAGCTCTCGGTGTCGAAATCCCCACCGGTCAGGTAGCGTGCCCTGGTGCCCTCATGCACGATGCGGAACGGCACCTTCTTGTCCGGGTCGTGCAGGAACACGGTCTTCAGGCGCTGAAACCTGCCGCTCGCGAAATCGACCTTGTAGTGGTTCAGGTACAGCATGAAGTCCGGCGAGTTGGCCTTGGCGCCCGCGCCGTTGTCGGTCAGCACCCAGAAGGTGCCGTCGGCCATGCGCTTGATGCCGGAGTGGCCCTGCGCAGGCTGGCCGCGGAACGGCAGCGACACGCCGGTCGGCCGGCCGTTCGACTTGCCCTCTACGGTGCCGGGGGCATCGGCGCGCTGTGCGGTGGTGAACTTGCCGCTGAGCTGCAGGTCGGCCGGCGCGTCTTTCGGCACAGGCAGGTAGCTCTGGGCTGGCAGCACAGCATGGCCGGCGAGCGTGGCGGGGTAGGCGGTCTGCGCCTGCAGCGACGGCGACAGCGCAAGGCAGGCCAGCGTGATGGCGCTGGCCAGGGCGGTTTGACGGAACATTGGGCGGGCTCCTTGCCGGACTTGTCGTTCAGCGCGGCACCCGCCGCACTGGCAAAAGCGCCCATTCTGGCCGTCGAGTTTGACAAATTTGTGATGCCGCCGCCTCTGGTGTCCGACCGTTCTGCTTCTATTTCCCGCCGTAGCGGCCCACCACGCTGGCGCCGCCGCGCGCATGCCCCTTCAGTGCTGCCATGAGTTCGTCGCGCGTCAGGCCCGCGGGCAGCGCACCTGGCTTCAGATCGGTCGCGACCACCGTCACGATGTAATGGTGCGGGACATCGCCAGGGGGCGGGCAAGGTCCCCGGTATGCGGCCTCGCCGGCAATGTTCTTGCCGACGGTGATGCCCGGGCCATCTTTCTGCCCCTCGCCCTGCTGGAGGTGGCCGCGGTCTGCCGCGATGTTGTAGGCGACCCAGTGCGAGACCCCCAGGCCCATCGCGCCATCGGGGTCGAACATGAAGATCGCCACGGAGCGCGTGCCTGGCGGCAATCCGGACCACGCGATCGGGGGCGATACGCCCTGGCCGCCGCAGTCTGGCTGGCCGCCACCATGTGCCGGGGGAATGACGGCGTTTTCGGAGAATGCGCTCGATGACACGGTCATCGGTGCTGCGCTGGCGATCGATGCGTACGCCAGACAGAGTGCCGCCGAGACCGAAAACAGTAATGGTTTTGCTTTCATGGAACGATCCTTTTCGAGGTTGCCGGGTCAGGCTGAACCACTGCGCCTGATTCCACGGTAGGTCGGAATCCCGGGGATGCCTAGCCTCCGGCACCCCGGTTACGGCCCGCGACCGTGAAGGGATCGCGCCAGCCAGTGACGCGCAAGCCTGCCACTAGCGGGCGGCCTCGGCATGGCTGCCCGCGCCAAAGCGCTTGCGCAGGGGGCGATTCGCGTTGGCGAGGTGGCCTTCGGACACTTCGACCACATCGCGCAGGTAGTCTTCGCTGGCATCGAGCAGGGCCGCGTACATAGCGCGGCACAGGTCGCGCGCGGTGCGGCCCGGCCAGTCCGCGGGCAGCAGCTGCTCCGGCAGGTTCGGGTCGCGCAGCAGCACGCGGCGGTATTCGTGCAGCAGCAGCGTGCGCACGAAAAACGCGTCCGCCGGCGCCATGCTGTGTGCGTCGGCCAGCACCGGCGAGAAGCGGCGCAGCAGCGCCTGCCACGCGGACGCCACGTCGCCAAGCTTGAAAGTCTGGTGCATCAGCGTCTGCAGCGGACGAATCGAGAACGCCTCGATGCTGGCGGCTTCCATGACGGCAACGAAGTCCTGCGCCTGCGCGGCACGGATGATCTCGCGCAGCGAGCCCGCATCGGCATTCGGATGCGCATACACGCCAGGCGCAATCGCGCCGAAGCCCTCCCACAGCAGTTCGCGCTTGAGCCGCTGGCGGATCGTCGCGCGCGCGTCGCCGCGCACCAATGCCAGCGTCCAGCGGCCGTCCCAGTCGGGCGCGTCGCCGGCATAGATGCGCTTGCCGGCATGAACGCAGCGCTGCAAGCCGGCCTCAGACAAGCCGTAGTAGCTGCGCCGCCCGATGCGCGTGGCATCGAGCCAGTCATCGGCCGTCAGCCGGAACGTCGCCGTGCGCACCAGGCGGTCATTGATGCCGAATGGCGCGGCCAGGCGGATCAGGCTGCCCAGCCATAACGCTTGCGGCCGCGGCGCCACTACGTCGCCGAACAGCGTCACGAGCATGGAATTGGCGCCAAGCTTGAGGCCACGCGCGAGCCGCGCAACTTGCGGCGAAACGGGATCCATCTCCGGTCGGGTGGTCATGCGCGCACCTTGAAGTGATACACAAACGTCGATTGTTTGAATCAAATTGTATCACTATGATCCACTGCAACCGAATGATTTGACGCAGGTCAAGACCCTACAGATCGGAGTACGGCATGTACGCACAGTTGGTGGAAACCGGGGCAACCAGGCTCCGCGCGATGGAAGAGATGGACCCGCAGGAACGCGAGTTCCAGGCGCGCGTGGACGCCGGCATCAAGATCGAAGCCAAGGACTGGATGCCCGAGGCTTACCGCAAGACCCTGATCCGCCAGATCTCGCAGCACGCGCATTCCGAGATCGTCGGGCAGCTGCCGGAAGGCAACTGGGTCACGCGTGCGCCGACGCTGGAACGCAAGGCCGTGCTGCTGGCCAAGATCCAGGACGAAGCGGGCCATGGCCTCTACCTGTACAGCGCCGCAGAAACGCTGGGCGTCTCCCGCGACGAACTGCTGGGCGACCTGCATTCCGGCAAGGCGAAGTATTCGAGCATCTTCAACTACCCGACGCTGAGCTGGGCGGATATCGGCGCCATCGGCTGGCTGGTCGATGGCTCGGCCATCATCAACCAGGTGCCGCTGTGCCGCTGCTCGTTCGGCCCCTATGCCCGCGCCATGGTGCGCGTGTGCAAGGAAGAGTCGTTCCACCAGCGCCAGGGCTACGACATCCTGCTCAAGCTGTGCCAGGGCACGCCCGAGCAGAAGCAGATGGCGCAGGACGCGCTGAACCGCTGGTGGTGGCCCGCGCTGATGATGTTCGGCCCATCCGATGCGGATTCGCCCAACAGCGCGCAATCGATGCAATGGCGCATCAAGCTGTTCTCCAATGACGAGCTGCGCCAGAAGATGGTGGACCAGACCGTGCCGCAGGCCGAGCACCTGGGCCTGACCGTTCCCGATCCGGACCTGAAGTGGAACGAGGAACGCGGCCACTACGATTTCGGCACGATCGACTGGGACGAGTTCTACAACGTCGTGCGCGGCAACGGCCCGTGCAACCGCGACCGCCTGCGCACGCGCGTCAAGGCGTGGGACGACGGCGCCTGGTTCCGCGAAGCGCTGGTAGCGCACGCCGACAAGCAAGAGCGCGCCGCCGCCTGAGCATTCCGGCGCCACGCGCCGCGAATTGATAACCCCCCCGCAAACCTGACAGGAGAGTTGCCATGAAAGAGTGGCCGCTTTGGGAGATCTTTATCCGCAGCCAGCACGGCCTGGCCCACAAGCACGTGGGCAGCCTGCACGCGCCGGACGGCGAAATGGCGATCAACCATGCGCGTGACGTCTACACGCGCCGCAACGAAGGCGTGAGCGTCTGGGTGGTGAAGGCCGCCGACGTGGTCGCCAGCAGCCCCGGCGACAAGGGCCCGTTGTTCGAGCCCGCCAACAGCAAGGTCTACCGTCACCCCACCTTCTTCCCGATGCCGGAAGAGGTCAAGCACATCTGATTTCCAGGCGCGAGGACGCATCACCATGGACCCACACAAGTTCGAATACCTGCAGCGCCTGGGCGATACCACGCTGGTGCTCGGCCAGCGCCTGTCGGAATGGTGCGGCCGCGGCCCCGCGCTGGAAGAAGACATCGCGCTCACCAACGTGGCGCTGGACCTGATCGGGCAGACCCGCCTGTGGCTCGGCTACGCCGCCGAAGCGGAAGGCGCGGGCCGCAGCGCCGACCAGCTTGCCTACCTGCGCGACGCCCACCAGTTCCGTAACCTGCTGCTGGTCGAGCAGCCCAACGGCAGCTACGCCGATACGCTGGCGCGCCAGTTCCTGTTCGACACGTGGCACTACTTCCTGCTGGAGCGGCTGCAGTATTCGACCGATGCACGCATTGCCGAGATCGCCGCCAAGTCGCTGAAGGAAGTGACCTACCACGTGCGCCGCAGCGCCGACCTGGTGGTGCGCCTGGGCGACGGCACCGAAGACAGCCACCGCCGCATGCAGGACGCCATCAACGACCTGTGGATGTTCACCGGCGAGCTGTTCGAGTCGGACGCAGTGGATTCAGAACTGGTCGCACAGGGCGTTGCGGTGGACCCTGGCACGCTGGTCGAGCCGTGGCTGCGCCACGTGAGCGAGGTGCTGGAAGACGCCACGCTGCGCCTCCCGGCGGGCGGATGGTCGCAGACCGGTGGCCGCCAGGGGCGCCATACCGAACACCTCGGCTACCTGCTGGCTGAAATGCAATTCCTGCAGCGCGCCTATCCCGGCGCGCAATGGTGAGCGCCATGACCGCGCAAGTGCTGGAACGCGCCAGCGTAGCGCAGGTCTGGGCCTGGATCGAGCAGGTGCCGGACCCGGAGATCCCCGTGATCTCCGTGGTGGACCTGGGCATCGTCCGCGACGTGGCGTGGATGGAAGAGACCTGCGTGATCACCATCACGCCGACTTACTCGGGTTGTCCGGCCATGACGGTGATCCGCGACGATATCGAGCGCGTGCTGGCCGCACAAGGCGTTGGCCACGTTCGCGTGCAGACGCGCCTGGCGCCGGCCTGGACCACCGACTGGATGAGCGCGCGCGGCAAGGCCAGCCTGTCCGGCTACGGCATTGCGCCGCCTGCGCAGCAGGTGGTCGACATCAGCGGCATCAGCCGCAAGGCGTCGCCGTCGCTGGTGGTGGCGTGCCCGCACTGCGGCTCGCGCCACACGCGCCTGGTCAGCCAGTTCGGCTCGACCGCCTGCAAGGCCCTGTACCGCTGCGGCGATTGCAAGGAACCGTTCGACTACTTCAAGGCCCATTGAGCCGCATTGAGCCAGGAGCCCGAAATGAGCAAATTCCATGAACTGACCGTCGCCAGCGTGTCGCGCGAAACGCGCGATGCCGTGGCGGTGACTTTCGCCGTGCCGGACGATCTGGCCGATACCTACCGCTACGTGCAGGGCCAGCACCTGACGCTGCGCGCCGGCATCGGTGGCGAGGACGTGCGCCGCTCGTACTCGATCTGCTCCGCGGTGCAGGACCGGCGCCTGCGCGTGGCCATCAAGCGCGTGGAGGGCGGCATGTTCTCCAATTGGGCCAACGATGCGCTGCAACCCGGCATGACGCTCGAAGTCATGCCGCCGTCCGGGCATTTCCACGTGCCGCTGTCGGCCACGCACAGCAAGCACTACGTGGCCTTCGCCGCGGGCAGCGGCATCACGCCGATGCTGTCGATCATCAAGACCACGCTGATGACGGAGCCGGACAGCCGCTTCACGCTGTTCTACGGCAACCGGGCATCGTCCTCGGTGCTGTTCAAGGAAGAACTCGAAGACCTGAAGGACAGCTACCTGGAGCGCTTCAACCTGGTCTTCGTACTGAGCCGCGAGCAGCTCGAAATCGACCTGTTCAACGGCCGCATCGACGGCGACAAGGTGCGTGCGCTGCTGCGCCACTGGGTGCGCCCGCACGACATCGACGTGGCCTTTATCTGCGGCCCGCACGCGATGATGGAAGAGGTCTCGCTGGCGCTGCAGGAAAGCGGCGTGGACAAGGCGCGCATCAAGCGCGAGCTGTTCGCCACCAGCATTCCCGCCGCGCGTCCGGCGGCCCATGCGCACAAGCAGGTGGGCCAGCAGCAGTGCGAGGTCACGGTGATCCAGGACGGTCGCACGCGCCAGTTCACGCTGGAGAAAAACAAGGAGACCATCCTCGACGCCGCGCTGGCGCAGGGCATCGAGCTGCCGTACTCGTGCAAGGGCGGCGTCTGCTCGACCTGCCGCTGCAAGCGCATCGAGGGCGAGGTCGACATGGATGTCAATTTCGCGCTGGAGGACTACGAAGTCGCGCGCGGCTTCATCCTGAGCTGCCAGAGCTACGCCGTCACCGACAAGCTGGTCATCGATTTCGACCAGGAAACCTGAAGCGCCTGAAGCACCTGAAGCACCTGAAGCACCTGAAGCGTTTCCCGGTCCCCACTCAAGCCATTCAAGAACCTGTTTTCCGGAGCAAGCCGTGTCCCATCCGTTTTTCACGCGTCACCAGGCCCTGCTGGACCAAGCCACCCAGGCGATTGCCGAGCGCGGCTACTGGAGCCCGTTTTCCGAATCGCCCAGCCCGAAGGCGTATGGCGAAACCGCCAACGCTGACGGCAAGGCCGCCTTCGAGGCGCGACTGAACAAGCTGTTCGCGCTGACGCAGCCGGGCACGGTCGGACAGGCCGGCAAGGAAGTCTCGCCGTACGGCCCGGAACTCGGGGTCACCTATCCCAAGCCCGACCTCGACCAGCTTTTCGCGGGCGTGGCGGAAGGCATGCCGGCGTGGCGAAAGGCCGGACCCGAGGCGTGGGCCGGCGTGTCGCTGGAGATCCTGCATCGCCTGAACCGCCGCAGCTTCGAGATTGCGTACTCGGTCATGCACACCACCGGGCAGGCCTTCATGATGGCGTTCCAGGCTGGCGGCCCGCACGCGCAGGACCGCGGCCTGGAAGCCGTGGCCTATGTGTGGGACGAGATGCGCCGTATCCCCAAACGTGCCGTGTGGGAAAAGCCGCAGGGCAAGAACGAGCCGCTGCGCATGGTGAAGCAGTACACCGTGGTGCCGCGCGGCGTGGGCCTGGTGATCGGCTGCTGCACGTTCCCGACCTGGAACGGCTATCCCGGCCTGTTCGCCAGCCTGGCTACCGGCAATGCCGTGGTGGTCAAGCCGCATCCGGGCGCCATCCTGCCGCTGGCGATCACCGTGGAAGTGGCGCGTGAAGTGCTGCAGGAAGCCGGCTTCGATCCGAACCTCGTCACGCTGGTGGCCAACGACCCGACCGAGCGCATGGCGTCGACGCTGGCGCTGCGCCCGGAAGTCCGCCTGATCGACTTTACCGGCAGCACCGCCAACGGCGACTGGCTGGAGCGCAATGCGCACCAGGCGCAGGTGTACACCGAGAAGGCGGGCGTGAACCAGATCGTCATCGACTCGACCAGCGACTTCAAGGGCATGGTGCGCAATATCGCGTTCTCGCTGGCGCTGTACTCGGGCCAGATGTGCACGGCGCCGCAGAATATCTATGTGCCGAAGGATGGCATCGATACGCCGGAAGGGCGCCTGAGCTTCGACCAGGTGGCCAGCGCCATCGGCGACGCCGTGGGCAAGCTCACGGGCGACGCCGCCAGGGCGGTGGAACTGCTGGGCGCGATCCAGAATGACGGCGTGGTGCAACGTATCGAGGCGTCGCGCACGCTGGGCGAAATCGTCATCGACAGCCGCGCGCTGCAGCATCCGGAGTTCCCTGGCGCCCGCATCCATACGCCGCTGGTGCTGAAGGTCGATGCCAGCGATGAAGGCAAGATCATGCAAGAACTGTTCGGCCCGATCTCTTTCATAGTCGCCACCAACGACACCGCGCACAGCATTGACGTGGCGCGCCGCGGCGCGAAGGAGCATGGCGCGCTGACGCTGTCCGCGTACACCACCGACGATAACGTAGCCGATGCCATCCGCGAGGCGGCCGAAGATGCCGGCGTGGCGCTGTCGCTCAACCTGACCGGCGGCGTGTTCGTCAACCAGTCGGCGGCGTTCAGCGATTTCCACGCCACCGGCGCCAACCCGGCCGCCAACGCGTCGCTGTCGGACGCGGCGTTCGTGGCCAACCGCTTCCGGGTGGTGCAGAGCCGCTCGCATATCTGATCCCTGCACGACGTACCGTAGTTCCTCGCGCCTGCCCCCATGCATGCGGCGCCACGATAACGATGGAGTAGACAATGGTTCAACGCACCCCCCACCCCGACGAGCTGGAGCCGATCGAGCGCGCCAGCCGCGATGAACTGCAGGCGCTGCAACTGGAACGGCTGAAATGGAGCGTGCGGCATGCCTATGACAACGTGCCGCACTACCGCAAGGCATTCGATGCGGCGGGCGTGCATCCGGACGACCTGAAGCAGCTGTCGGACCTGTCGAAGTTCCCGTTTCTGGGCAAGCAGGATTTGCGCGACAACTACCCGTTCGGCATGTTCGCCGTGCCGCGCGAGAAGGTGGCGCGCGTGCATGCATCCAGCGGGACGACCGGCAAGCCGACCGTGGTGGGCTACACCGCGCGCGACATCGACACCTGGGCCAGCGTTGTGGCGCGTTCCATCCGTGCGGCGGGCGGGCGCGCGGGCGACCTGGTGCACGTGAGCTATGGCTATGGCCTGTTTACGGGCGGGCTGGGCGCGCACTACGGCGCCGAGAAGGCCGGCTGCACGGTGATTCCTATGTCCGGCGGACAGACCGAAAAACAGGTACAGCTGATCCGCGAGTTCCAGCCGAACATCATCATGGTCACGCCGTCGTACATGCTGAACCTGATCGAGGAGATGATGCGACAGGGCATGGACCCGGCCGAAAGCTCGCTGAAGATCGGCATCTTCGGCGCCGAGCCGTGGACCGATGCGATGCGCGCGGAGATCGAGGCGCGCGCCGGCATCGATGCGGTGGATATCTACGGCTTGTCCGAAGTCATGGGTCCGGGCGTGGCGTGCGAATGCATCGAAAGCAAGGATGGCCCGGTCATCTGGGAAGACCATTTCTACGCGGAGATCATCGACCCGGTTACCGGTGAGGTGCTGCCCGACGGCGAGGAGGGCGAGCTGGTGTTCACCTCGCTGACCAAGGAAGCGCTGCCGGTCATCCGCTACCGCACGCGCGACCTGACGCGCCTGCTGCCGCCGACGTCGCGCTCGATGCGCCGCATCGGCAAGATCACGGGGCGTTCGGACGACATGCTGATCATCCGTGGCGTGAACGTGTTCCCGTCGCAGATCGAGGAACTGATCCTGAAGGCGCCGGCACTGGCGCCGCAGTACCAGCTGGTGGTGACGCGTGACGGCCATCTCGACAAGCTCGAAGTGCGTGTTGAAGCGCGCCCGCAGGCCGGCGGCCTCGGCAGCGATGACCGCGCAACGCTGGAGCGCGAACTCAAGGACCAGATCAAGACCTACGTGGGCGTGACCACGCGCGTGCAGGTGGTGGATGCCGAGGGCATCGAGCGCACCAGTACGGGCAAGGCGCGGCGCGTGCTGGACATGCGGCCGAAGGTCACGCATGAGCAGCCGGTCGGGGCGATCTGACAGGCCCGACCACATCAACCACGCAATGGTTTGCTCCCTCTCCTGCTTGCGGGAGAGGGGAGCAACCCGCGCACCACAGATTTCACTACGACGATGGCGCCCGCCAAGAGGCGCCACGCCGACCCTCGCGCCAAAGGAGACCGCATGGACGCGCAACGACTGGAGACCCTCCAGCAGCACCCCGACTTTATCCGGCTGGCCAGCAGGCGGGCTCGACTGGGCTGGTCGCTCACCGTGGTGATGCTGGCCATCTACTTCGGCTTCATCCTGGTGCTGGCCTTCGTGCCGGCAACGCTCGGCACCCCGTTTGGCGGCGGCGTCATGACGCTCGGCATCCCGGTCGGCGTGGGCATCATCGTCGCGGCCATCGTGCTCACCGCGGTCTATGTCCGCAAGGCCAACACCGAACTCGACCCGATCAACGAACGCCTGCGCAAGGAGTGCGAAGCATGAAGCCGATTCTCCGCAATCTGTCCATGGTCGCCATGGGCCTGGCCAGCGGCGCAGCGCTGGCCGCTCCGGCCATCCAGGGCGAAGTCACGCGCCGGCCACTGAACTGGAGCGCCATCGCGATGTTCACGCTGTTCGTGCTGTTCACGCTCGGCATCACGCGCTGGGCGGCGCGCCGCACGCGTTCGGCATCGGACTTCTATGCGGCCGGTGGTGGCCTGACCGGCTTCCAGAACGGCCTGGCGATTGCCGGCGACATGGTCTCGGCCGCATCGTTTCTCGGCATCTCGGCGATGATGTTCGACAAGGGCTACGACGGGCTGATCTATGCGCTCGGCGTGGTCGCCGGCTGGCCGATCATCCTGTTCATCGTTGCCGAGCGGCTGCGCAACCTGGGCCGCTATACCTTCGCCGACGTGGTGTCCTACCGGCTGTCGCAGAAGCCGGTGCGCATCACGGCCGCATTCGGCACGCTGACCGTCGTGATCATGTACCTGGTCGCGCAGATGGTCGGCGCCGGCAAGCTGATCGAACTGCTGTTCGGCACCAGCTATGAATCGGCCGTGGTCATCGTCGGCCTGCTGATGGTGCTGTACGTGCTGTTCGGCGGCATGCTGGCGACCACATGGGTCCAGATCATCAAGGCCGTGCTGCTACTGGGCGGGGTCACGTTCATGGCGGTCATGGTGCTGTCCCATTTTGGCTACAGCCCGGAAGCGATGTTCGCGGGGGCCGCGAAGGTGCATGAGAAGGGCCTGGCCATCCTGTCGCCGGGCGGTCTGGTGTCCAACCCGATCGATGCCATTTCGCTTGGCGTCGGCATGATGTTCGGCACGGCAGGCCTGCCACACATCCTGATGCGCTTCTTCACCGTGGCGGATGCGCGGGAAGCGCGCAAGTCCGTCCTGTATGCGACCGGCTTCATCGGCTACTTCTACGTGCTGATCCTGGTAGTTGGCTTTGGTGCCATCGTCATGGTCGGTGGCGATCCGGCGTACCGCGATGCGGCGGGCAAGCTGATTGGCGGCAGCAACATGGTGGCGGTGCATCTCGCCCATGCCATCGGCGGAGACTGGTTCCTCGGCTTTATCTCGGCCGTGGCGTTCGCAACCATTCTCGCCGTGGTGGCAGGCCTGGCGCTGTCGGGCGCGTCGGCGGTGTCGCACGACCTCTACGCCAATGTGTTCCGGCAAGGGCGTGCCAACGAGAAGGACGAGATCCGTGTCTCGAAGGCAGCCACCGTCGTGATCGGGCTCCTGGCGATGGTGCTGGGCGTGCTGTTCGAGAAGCAGAACATCGCGTTCCTGTCCGGGCTGGTGCTGGCGATCGCCGCATCGGTCAACTTCCCGGTGCTGTTCCTGTCGATGTTCTGGAAAGGACTGACTACCAAGGGCGCAGTGGCGGGCAGTCTCGCAGGGCTGGCGTCTGCGGTGGCACTGCTGGTGCTGGGGCCCACGGTGTGGGTGGGCCTGCTGCACCATGACAAGCCGGTCTTCCCATATGCCAACCCTGCGTTGTTCTCCATGACGCTGGCATTTGCCTGCGCATGGCTGGTGTCGGTGCTGGACAAGTCGGCGCAGGCTGCGGCGGAACGCCGTCGCTTCGGTGCGCAGTTTGTGCGGTCGATGACGGGGATTGGCGCGGCGGGGGCGTCACAACATTAAGCGGGAAGGGGCGTACGCACGTGCCAGCAACGCTGGCACGAATTGCAAAGTGGATGGCGCGCTTTGCATGGCCGGGAATGCTGCACGCGATAGTCTTGTCACTGGAGACTGGCCGCGGCAAGTCAGGGCGGCGGCCAATTTGCCTGTGCCCACGGCGCGGCAAACCGATTCAGACGGAGGACGCCCCCATGACCTATTCGATTTCCCGTGCCGACCTGGACACCATCACCGATTCGGAACTGGATCGCAGCACCACGAAACTCCTGCCGCAGTGGACGGATATCCCCGCGGAATTCCGTGATGGCAACGTCTACACGCGGATGGCGGAAGCGCGGCTGCTCGACTATCCGATGCCGGACGTTTCGATTTCATTCCTTCCCGGCTTTCAGGATGACGGGGCTTGCAAGGCGATTGACCGCTGCCTCGACGCGCACCTGAAAGCCTTTGCGCCGCGGCACGAGCACCGGATTGCCGGTGTCGGCTACATGCTTTCGAAGATCTGCAGGATCACGGCCGCCTGATTGCCGAAGGCAGTGCGAGCGGCCGCTGCGCAGTGGGCTTCGGTTTGCCGCTGCCGCGCAGGCGGCAGGGCGAACGCATTCCCACGAGGGCTGGCGGGCGCCCGTGCGGCAACGAAGGTATTCGGGAGGGGAGTGGCCTGATGGCGTCGGGTCGACGCCCCAGGCGGTGTCAGTCGAGGTTCAGGTTGATCTTCGACACCAGTTTTTGCCAGCGATCGATGTCGCTGTTCACCAGCTTCTGGAATTCGGCCGGGGTGCTGGTCGTGGCCGCGAAGCCGAGCTGCGCCAGCGATGCCTTGATTTCGGGCTTGGCCACGGCGCGCGCGATCTCCGCGTTCAGCTTCTGCACGACTTCCGGCGGCGTGTTCGCGGGCGCGAGGATGCCGAACCACTGGTCCACGTCATAGCCGGCCACGCCAAGTTCGCTGACCGTGGGCACGTCAGGCAGCAGCGGCGAGCGGACCTTCGACGTGACGGCGAGCGCGCGCAGCTTGTTGCTCTTGAGATAGGGAACGGTGTTGGGCAGCGTGTTGATGCTGACCTGCGCCTGTCCGCCCAGCACGTCGGCGATGGCCGGCGCGCAACCCTTGTAGGGCACGTGCAGCATGTCGATCTTCGACGACATCTTGAGCAGCTCGCCAGCCAGGTGCTGCGGCGTGCCGTTGCCGCATGACGCGTAGCTTGGCGGCGTGGCGCTCTTGCCGGCGGCCAGCAGGTCCTTGAAGGTGTGGATGCTGGAATTCTGCGGGACGGAGATAACCGACGGGACCGACGCAAAGGTGATGACCGCGCTGAAGTCGTTCTTCGGGTCGAACTGCAGCTTCTTGAAGACACCGGGGTTGATGGCAAAGCTGCTGTTGACGATCAGCAGCGTATAGCCATCGGCCGGGCTCTTGGCGACGAACTCGGCGCCGATGTTGCCGCTGGCGCCGGGCCGGTTGTCGACGACAACGGGCTGTCCCAGGGTCTTGCTGAGGTCGTTGCCGATCAGCCGCGCCAGCGCATCCGTGCCGCCGCCGGCCGGGAATGTGACGACCATGCGGATCGGCTTCTGCGGAAACGTGCTGGCGATATTGGCTTCGGCCCGCCCGGGCAGGGTGCCCAGGCTGCCCGCGACAAACAGCAGCGATGCCAGACTACGGACGACGGATAGGGGTCTCATTGGTATGTATGCCTCGTCGGCTAGGGTGGGGGAAAGGGAAGGCCAGGTCAATCGGGATCAACACGCACTGCGCCCGGGCATTCGCCGGCGGGCCGCGTCAGGGCGACGGCCGCGGCGAGCGCTTCGGCGCTCTCTGCATGGATGCGGTACAGCGGTTCGCCCGCCGCGACGGACTCGCCGATCGTGCACAGCAGGTCGATGCCCGCGCCCGCGCGACGCGGCGCGCCCGCCGCCCGCGCAATGCCCGCGATCTGCCAGCCGTTGATGGCGCCGACACGGCCGGATGCCGGGGCGATGGCGAGATGGGTATGCGAACCCGGCGCCACCGGATCGGGGCGGATGCCCTGCGCGGCGGCAATCCGGTCGAACGCGGCCCTGGCATTGCCGTCGTCGAGCAGCGCCGTGGCAATACGCATGCCTTGCGCCGGCGACTCCACTCGCGGATCGAAGGCGATGATCTCGCCCGCGAAGCGCAGGGCCTTTTCGCGCAGGTCGGCGGGTGCGTCGGGGTGGTTATCGAGGACCAGCCGGACGTCGCGGACTTCCAGCGCAGGCCCGATGCCGCGGCCGATCGGCCGGCTGCCGTCCGTGACGCACGCGCGGACGTGCAGGCCCAGCCCCTTGCCGACTTCATCGAACAGTGACGCGAGCGCCTCGGCATCGGCGCGCGTGGACAGCTTGGTCTGGGGACCATAGGGAATATCGACGATCACGTGGGTGGCGCCGGCGGTGGCCTTCTTCGACAGGATGGACGCCACGGCCCAGCGGCGCGAATCGAGCCCGAGCGGCCGCGTGATGGCATTCATCACGTCGTCGATGACCGAATGGTTCATGCGACCGTTCCATGCGATGCACGCGCGCGCTTCGGCCACGCAGCGGCGCACGTCGTCATGGGTCAGGTCCACGCGCGCGATGGTCTCCATGGCATCGGCCGTGCCGGCCGCCGACGTGATCGCGCGCGAGGAAGTCTTCGGCATCGCCAGCCCGTAGGCGGCGACGATCGGCACCACGATCAGCGTGATGCGGCTGCCCGGCACGCCGCCCATGGAATGCTTGTCCACGACGATCGGCTCGTCCCATTCGATGCGCGGGGTAAAGCGGGTGCGCGCGCGGGCCAGCGCGACCACCTCGCTGTCGTCGAGAGCGCGCGTGGCGGCGGTCAGGAATTCCGTGAGTTCCTGCTCGGTGTAGCGGCCTGCAATGGCATCGCGCAGGATGGCCTCGTAGGCGCCTTCATCCAGCGGCCGGCCGTCCAGCTTGGCGGCCAGGTGGCGCCGGCTTGCAGGATGCGCGGCGGCATCGGCATGGATGCCGTGCTTCAGGGCATCGGTGAAGCGCGCCACGCCGAGATCCAGCGTGCTGTCGTTCGAGACCGTGACGCAGCGGACGCCATCGGGCATCGGCGGCGCCTGGCGCGACACGCGACGCAGCACGTCATCGCCCGATTCGCGCCCGCGCGCGGCGATCCGCTGCGCCAGCACCTCGTGCGGCGCGGTCACGTTGACCACGACGAAGCGGGGCAGCTGCCGCGCCAGCATGGCGATCACGCCGCGCGAGCCGTTGGCGACGACATGCTTGCCGGCCTCCAGCAGTCCGACCAGCCACTGCGGCAGCCCGTAGCGCAGTCCGTGCGCGTTCCAGGTCACCAGGAATTCGCCGTTGCGTTCGCGTTCGCTGAACTCGGCCTCGGCCACGCCTTCATGGTCTTCACCGGGCGATCCGCTCGGACGCGTGATGACGCGCCGCGCAAACACGTACTCGCTGTGGTCGAGCGCGGCGCGCGCACCATCGATGAGGGAATCCTTGCCTGCGCCGCTGGGGCCCACTACAAGGAAGAACGTGCCGGTCTCTTTCATGATTACCTTAGACGTCGAAGATGTTTTCGTATGCTAGCACCGGACCGGAGGCTGTCAAGATAAGTTCGATGTCTAAGTTAATGCAAGCAACGGGCCAGCTCCCGCAAACCGAGTGTGTACGCGGTATTTGCGGCCTTCTAGGGGAAAACACCGGGATCGGTATGCGCGGTGGCAGTGCGGCATGCATCGCCGTCGCGCACGGCGCACTGATGTAGTGATTGCTGAACGGCGAGAACGCGACGAAGCCGCGCGCGAACCGGGTGGACGATGGCGGGAAGCGCTATCATGTGCACCGTCCCGCTCCTGGCGCTTGCGGCAGGGGCGGCTCGCAGCGCTTCCCTATGTCACCGCTATGGCCACGAAAAAGCAGGAATCCCCGGTCACGATCACGCCGCCCGATGAAGTCGACGAAGAGCGCCTTGCGCACCTGGTCAAGGACGCTGCGCGCGCCTATATCCGCTCGTTGCAGCTGCGGCTAGCCCAGCATTCCGTGTCGTATGGACACTGGACGATCCTGCGGATCCTGTGGCGCCATGACGGCATGTCGCAGCGCGAACTGAGCGAGCGCGCGGGCGTGACCGAGCCCACCACCTTCTCTGCCGTCAAGGCGCTGGAAGCGCTCGGTTATGTGGAGCGCATGCACCTGCCGGGGAACAAGAAGAAGGTGCACGTGTTCCTGAGCAAGGCGGGCCGCGCGCTGCGGCGCAAGCTGGAGCCGCTGGCCGAGGAAGTCAATGCGATCAGCGTCGATGGCGTGACGGAAGAGGATGTGCTGACCACGCGCCGCGTGCTGATCTCGATTGCCGAGAAGCTGGTGGCCGACGAGGCGGCGCTGGCGGAAAGCGGTCGCAGGATGCCTTCGACGCAGGAAGTGGGGCGGCTGCTGGCCGATCTCTGAGGCCGCCATGCAAAAAGTCCCTTGCCGGACCGGGCCGGCAAGGGAAGAAGTGCCCTCGGGTAGACGAGGAGCGTATCAGGCGATATCCGGGCCTTTCAATGCGGCAATCAGGCGTCGTCGAGGCCGATATCGACGGCGGGCGCCGATTGCGTGATCTTGCTGGTCGAAATGTAATCCACGCCGGTTTCCGCCACCGCGCGAATCGTTTCCAGGCGGATGCCGCCCGAAGCCTCGACCTTGGTCCGGCCGTTGACGATCTGCACGGCTTCCTTCATGTCGGGCAATGACATGTTGTCGAGCATGATCACATCCACGCCCGCGTCCAGTGCCTCGCGCACCTGCTCAAGACGATCGCACTCGACCTCGAGCTTGGTTAGTACCGGGAGCTTGCGGCGCACGCGCTCCACGGCGGCGGCAATGCTGCCGCACACGGCGATATGGTTGTCCTTGACCATCACGCCGTTGTCCAGGCTCAGGCGGTGGTTCAGCCCGCCGCCACAGGTGACGGCGTGCTTTTCCAGCGCGCGCAGGCCCGGCGTGGTCTTGCGGCTATCGATCAGGCGTGCCTTGGTGTGCGCGATTTCCTCGACATACCGTGACGTCAGGTTGGCGATGCCGCACAGCCGCTGCATGATATTGAGCGCCGTGCGCTCGGCGGTCAGCACGCTGCGCGCATTGCCGCTGACGTTCAGCAGCACCGCGCCCTTGCCGACCTTGTCGCCATCGGCCACGCGCACGTCGATGGAAAGGGTCGGGTCGTAGCGCGCGAAGATGCGCGCGGCCACGTCGATGCCCGCGATGATCATCGGCTCGCGCGCATTCATGCAGAACGTGCCCGTCTCGCCCGGCTCGATCATGGTCTGGACCGTCAGGTCGCAGATGCCGATGTCCTCGGTCAGCCAGAGGTCGATCAGCTTGTCAGTGGAGAAAATGTCGTACATGTGTCGCTCCTGAGTGGTCGGTTGTCGTACCCGAATTATCTTAGATATCGAAGTACATGGCGCAATCCTAGCATTTGTACGTCGGCTGTCAACAAAATTCGATGTCTAAGATTATTGGGCGACGAGACACCATTGGCCGGCGCCCAGACATGCCGGCAAAGCGGGGTGGCCTGTGGGAAAGCGTCGTCCTGCGGGAGGGGAACGGAAGGAGAGGGTATTGCCGGCGTCAGTCCGAGCCGGCGGTCGAGCGCAGAGGCGGCGGCTGCGGGGGTGCCGCAGCCGCAATGCAACGGATGTCGCCCCCGTCAGCCCGCGTTGTCAGCCTGGGCCTTGTGCTTCGCCGCCATCTTGTCCTGCTGCCCGGGCGGCACGCCCTCGTAGTGGCTGAACTGGATGGTGTAGCTGCCATGGCCGCCGGTCAGGCTGTTCAGGCGCGACTGGTAGTCGTTGAGTTCCGACAGCGGCACCTTGCCGGCCACGATCACCGTATTGGCCGCGCCGGTGCGCGTGCCATGCACCTGGCCACGCTTGGACGAGAGGTCGCCGATCACGTCGCCCATGGAGCTGTCCGGCATCATGACCTCGATGTCGACCACCGGTTCCAGCACGCTGGGCCGGGCCTTGAGCACGGCGTCGATAAACGCCTTGCGTCCGGCGGCGGCGAAAGCCACCTCCTTGGAATCGACGGGATGGCTTTTGCCGTCGAGCACGGTCACGCGTACATCCTGCATCGGAAAGCCGGCCAGCGGCCCGCAATCCAGCGCCTGGCGGATGCCCTTTTCCACGGCCGGAATGAACTGTCCGGGAATGGCGCCGCCCTTGACCGCGTCGACGAACTCGAAGCCTTCGCCGCGCGGCAGCGGGTCTACGCGCAGCATCACCTCGCCGAACTGGCCGGCGCCGCCGGTCTGCTTCTTGTGGCGATGATGGCCTTCGGCCGAGCCGCCGATGGTTTCGCGATACGCGATGCGCGGCGGCCGCGTGACCACCTCCAGCTTGTACTGTTCGGTCAGCCGCTCCAGCACGCAGCGCAGGTGGAATTCGCCCAGTCCCAGCAGCACGGTCTCGTTGGTGCCGGCCGGGTGCTCGATGCGCAGGCATGGGTCTTCGGCGGCCAGCTTGTGCAGGACTTCGGCCATGCGTTGTTCATTGCCGCGGCGTGCGGGCTCGATCGCCAGGCCGTAGATCGGCGTCGGGAACTCCAGCGGGATCAGGTGGATGTTGCCGTCTTCGGTGGCGTCATGCAGCACCGCATCGAAGCCGATCTCGTCGACCTTGGCCACCGCGCAGATATCGCCCGGTCCGGCGCGCGGCACTTCCTCGTGTTCCTTGCCTTGCAGCAGCAGCAGGTGCGCGACCTTGAACGGCTGGCGCGCATCGCCGATATAGAGCTGGCTGTCGCGGGTGACCGTGCCCTGATGGATGCGGAACACGGCCATCTTGCCGACGTAGGGATCCATCACGATCTTGAAGACGTGCGCCAGCACGTGCTTGTCGGGCACCGGTTCGGCACGCACTTCCTTCTTGCGCTCGACGCCGTCGCTGCCTTCGCCGACGCTGCGGTAGAACATCGGCGGGTTGCCTTCGGTGGGGTTCGGCAGCAGCCGCACGAAGGCGTCCAGCAACTCGGGCACGCCAGCGCCGGTGGCCGCGGAGGTGAAGCAGATCGGCACCAGGTGGCCTTCGCGCAGCGCGCGCTCGAACGGCGCGTGCAACTGCTCGGGCTGGATGGCTTCGCCTTGCTCCAGGTAAAGCTCCATCAGTTCGGGATCGATCTCGATCACCTGGTCCACCAGCGCGTCATGCGCCGCCGGCACGCTCAGGAAGTCGGATTCCCCCGCGGGGTTGAAGAAGCAGTCCACCACCTGGCTGCCGCCTGCGGCCGGCAGGTTGATGGGCAGGCATTCCTTGCCGAACGCTTCCTGGATGTCGGCCAGCAGCGCGGGCAGGTCGACCTTCTCGCCGTCGATGCCGTTGATGATGATCATCCGACACAGCTTGCGCGCCTGGGCCCAGGCCATGGCGCGCCGCGTAGTCATCTCGAGGCCGGTCTGGGCATTGATGACGATGGCCGCGGTTTCCACCGCGGGCAAGGCGCTGATGGCCTGGCCGGAAAAATCGGGGTAGCCCGGAGTGTCGAGCAGGTAGATGCGGGTGTTGCGGAAATCGACGTGCAGGACTGCGGAGGTGAGGGAGTGGTGGAACTTGCGTTCGAGCGGATCGAAGTCGCTGACCGTGGAGCCCCGCTCGACACTGCCGGGGGCATGCAGGGCGCCTCCCCGGTGCAGCAGCGCTTCGGCCAGCGAGGTCTTGCCGCACCCTGCATGGCCGAGCAGGGCGATGGTACGAATTGCGTCGGGACTATAGTGCATGGCAGCTCTCGTCCGGCAATGGCAGTCAGGCCATTATTGGCGAAAATTGCTGGAAGCACCATATGCGCGCGGACGGCGAACGGGTGGCAACAGACAAAAGTGTTTCTCGTCCGTCACACGGAATCCGGACCAGCCGGACGCTGCGTTGCAGCATATCCCGCCGGTCCGGCCGTTGCGGCACCGCTCAGATGACTTCGTCCTTCAGGTGATACCAGTGGTACAGGAAGCGCTGGCCCATGCGGCGGAACGGGGCAAACGCCTGGGACTCCACCATCTCGCGCACATTGGGGAACGGCAGCGCCGAGCCGAAGATCGGCAGCGGCGGCAGCGATGCGCCTTTCCCGGCGATCAGCGCCGCCAGCCGCTTGCCGGCCTGCGCGGAATACATCACGCCATTGCCGCCATAGCCCATCGCGTAGTAGATCGACTGCGCGGGATCCGGCTGCGTGATGCGGGGCATCATGTCGTGGCTCACGTCGACCCAACCCCACCATGAGTAGTCGATCTGGATGCCGCGCAGCGCCGGAAACTTGCGGTACATGTCGTTGATCAGCTTCTGGCGGTACTGGTCTTGCGGTGCATCGCTGCCGGTGATCGCGCTGCGGCTGCCGATCTGCAGGCGGCCATCGGGCATCAGGCGGTAGTAGTGGCGCAGGATACGGGTGTCGGTGATGACCTGGGTCGTGCGGAAATTGCACGCCGCGATCTCGTCCGGCGTCAGCACGCGCGTGACGATGGAGTTCGACAGGATCGGGAACAGCCGGTTCTTCAGCTGCGGATGCAGTGACTGCGAGGTGTAGCCGCCCGTGGCGACGCCCACCGCACGGGCGCGCACGATGCCGCCGGGCGTGCGCAGGTAATGCACGCCATTGCGGGTTTCCCAGCCGGTCACCGGACTCGACGGATGCACCTTGACGCCCAGCGCGCGCGCGCGGCGCAGGTAGCCGAAGGCCAGCTTGCCGGCATGGATGCCGATGCCCTCGGGTTCATGCATCGCGCCCGCGGCTTCCTTGTCGTCGACATACTCGCGCCGCACGGTGTCGGCGTCGAAAATGCGCGCGTCGTACTTGAAGACGTCGCGCAGGATCTTCGCTTCCTTTTCGAGCGCGGGCATGGCCTTGTCGCGATGGGCGATATACAGGTGGCCACCGGGCTGCGGATCGCAGTCGATATCGCGGATCAGGTCCTTGAAGGTCTGCATGCCGGCGCAGACTTCTTCATGCAGTTGCAGCGCCGTGTCCAGGCCGTAGCGCTGAATCCACTGCGAGCGCTTGAGGCGGCCCGAGGCACATTGCGCCTGGCCGCCGTTGCGCGTGCTGCAGCCCCAGCTCACGCGGTTGGCTTCAAGCACGACAGCCTTGATGCCGTGTTCCTGCGCCAGGAAGATGGCGCTGGTCAGCCCGGTGAAGCCCGAGCCGATGATGGCGACGTCCACGTCGATATCGTGCGTGATCGGGCCATCGTCGGCAGGCGGCTCGCCGGCGGTGCCGATCCAGTAGGTCGGCGCGTATTCGCGGCCCTGGCCCGGCGTGGGCGTGTGCAGCGGATCGTAGGCCGGGTCGTACGGCCGCGACGGCGCGGTGGCATTGCCGCCGGTGTTGTCGCCGCTATTGTCGCCGGTGAGGATGTTGCGAGTGGCTACAGCTTCCATGGCGCGTCTCCGGTGCTCAGGCAGCGTTGCTGACCGGCGGGCGATCCTTGCGGTAGGCGTTCTTTACGGCGATCTTGCCGTCGCGGAACGTGAATACGTCGACCATGCGGGCCTCGATGCGCATGCCGTCTGCACGCGTGCCGCGGAAAGTCGATTCGCTTACGCCGCGGTCGCCGGAGACGAAGTGCTCGCCCTCGGTCCACGAGGCATCGGGAAAGGTCTGCCAGGCCAGCACGAAGCCGTCGCGCACGGCGTCGCGGCCGATAAAGCTGCGCCCGAGCACTTCGCCGCCGGCCACGCCGTGGAAGGCGCAGTCGTCGGCCATGAAGCCCATCAACGCGTCGATGTCGTGCCGGTTCCAGGCGTCGTTGAAGGCTTGCAGGAGGTCGGTGCCGACCGGGTTGTTGCTGGGCTTGTTCATTTGCGTCTCCTTGGTATCGCGCGACGATGCGGCGGCGGGGGCCACGCATCGGCCATGACTTGAGCATAGGGAGAGCGCGCGTCGCGCTGTAGGACCAGTTGGCGGGAATCGCTTGGGCCAGCGATCGCCGGCGCGGGCCAGGGCACGGAAATGCAGAAAGGGCGACTGCCCGGCGCGTGGCCGGGCAGTCGCCCTTTTTTCCCGGCGTCAGGCGGCTCAGGCGGCCGATGCGCCCCGCGTGGGAAGGCTGGCGTGCAGTTCGCGCGCCACGCTGGCCAGCACCCGGATACCGGGTTCGATGCGTTCCGGTGCGATCGACGAATAGCCGAGCCGGAAGCCATTGCGCGGCGCCGGTTCGCCCATGAAGAACACGCTGCCCGGCTCGATCAGCACGCCTTGCAACTCGGCCAGGCGAGCCAGCGCATCGGCATCGAGCCATGGCGGCCCTTCGATCCAGCACGAGGCGCCCCCGGCAATGGGCACCGGGCGGAACTCGGGCATGTGGGCGGCCAGCGCCGACAGTACCGTTTCGGCACGTGCGCGGTGGGCGGCGGACAGGCGCCGCAGGTGCGCGTCATAGTGCCCCAGCGACAGGAACAGCGAGAACGCGCGCTGGATGTAGGCGGACGGGTGCCGCAGCATCAGCCGCCGCACGCCGCGCAGTTCGGCAATCAGCTCGGCGGGGCCGACGATGTATCCGATGCGCAGCCCCGGCGCCAGGCTCTTGGACAGGCTGCCCACGTAGATCACGCGGTTGTTGCGGTCCAGGCTCTTCAGCGTGGGCGTGGGGTCGCCTTCGAAGCGGCTCTCGCTTTCGTAGTCGTCCTCGATCAGCACGAAGTCCGCGTCTTCCGCCTGGCGCAGCAGCGCCTGCCGGCGCGCCAGCGGCATGGTGACCGTGGTGGGGCACTGGTGGCTGGGCGTGACATAGACGTAGTCGCAGGCGCGCAGCGCATCGGACGGGATGACGCCTTCGGCATCGATGGGCAGCGGGATCAGCTTCGAGGTATGGCGGCCGAAGATATTGCGCGCGTCGGGGTAGCCTGGCTCTTCGATGCCCACTGGGGTATCGGCGCTGGCCAACAGGTCGGACAGCAGGTAGAGGGCCTGCTGCGCGCCCACGGTGATCACGATCTCGTCGGCGCCGGCCCACACGCCGCGGCGCGGCAGCACGCGCGTGCGGATCTGCTGCACCAGCGACTCGTCGTCGCGCACGATCATGTCCTGCGCCCACTCATGGATATCGAGCACGCTCAGCGCCTTCAGGCAGCACTCGCGCCAGTCGGCGGTCGGGAACAGCACCGGGTCGTACTGGCCGTAGATGAATGGGTAAGGGTAATCGCGCCAGTTATGGCGCTTGACGATATTGCGCTGGTGGGTCGGGCGGAAGACGAAGCGGCGATCCCAGTCGGGCCGCGCGCTGCCATGGGTGTCGGGGGCGGGCGCGCCGCGCAGCGACGCGACGCCGCTTACGCGCGCGCCCAGGATTTCAGGGTTGACGAAATAGCCGCTGCGTTCGCGCGAGATCAGATAGCCTTCGTCCACGAGCTGCTGGTAGGCCAGCACCACGGTATTGCGCGCCACGCGCAGCTGCGCGGACATCTCGCGGCTGCTCGGCAGCGGAATGCCCAGCGGGAGCTGTTCGTCCAGGATCGCCGATACCAGCATCTGGCGGATCTTGCCTTGCAGGCTCAGGCCGGAGTGGGCGTGCTGCTGGAAGAGCTGGTCCCACATGGGAGGGGTCAGCTTGTTGGTCATAAGGGGACGTCTTGTTTGTGGATTGCCAACCGCCCAAAAAGAGCAAAGGCGCGGAGGACAGAGTATCCCATCCCCGCGCCCATGCCCATCTCCACTTCAGGCCCGGTCAATACTCATGCAGATCCGGCCGGGGCATTTCGGCTAGCGGGGCGACCTGCGGCACGCCTCGACGAAACAGATGTCGCACGATATAGGCAGACACCAGCAGCCCAAGGCTGGCCACACCCAACGCCAGCGGCGTGCGCTGATCGGGAATGAACGCCATGGCCACCACGATCGCCAGCATGCCGAAGATCGCAAACCAGGTCAGGTACGGGTAGCACCACATCCGGACCTTGAGCAGGTGGGGCGCTTCACGCTCCAGGCGGGCGCGCAGCCGCAGTTGCGACACCGCGATCAGGATGTAGACGAAGATGGCGACCGTGCCATACGAGTTGACCAGGAAGGCGAAGACCTTGTCCGGCGAGACATACGACATGATCACCGCCCCGTAGCCGAACAGCGTGGCGACCAGGATGGCACGCGTGGGCACGCCGTTGCGGCTCACGCGGGCCAGGGCGCGCGGTGCATCGCCGCGGCGCGTCAGCGCGAACAGCATGCGCGACGATGCGTACAGGCCCGAGTTCAGCGCCGACAGCACCGCGGTCAGCACGATCGCGTTCATGATCTGCGCGGCGGCCGGAATCCCCATGACGTTGAGCGCGCTGACGTACGGCGTGGCGATGCCAGTGGCATTCCACGGTACCAGGCACACCACCAGCAGCACGGAACCGACGTAGAACACCAGCACGCGCGTGATGACGGAGTTGGTCGCCTTGGCCACGGCCTTCTGCGGCTCCGCGGTTTCGGCCGCGGCGATGGTGACGATCTCCGCGCCGAAGTAGAAGCCCGTCGCCGCGACGGCGCCGGTCAGAACCGGCACGATGCCATTCGGCATGAAGCCGCCGTTCGCCGTCAGGTTGGCCACGTTCATGCCATGGGCGCCGGGCGCCAGGCCCAGCACATAGACGCCCGCCACGAACAGGAACACCATGATCGCGGCTACCTTGATCGACGCGAACCAGAACTCGAACTCGCCAAAGGACTTGACCGAGATGAGGTTGGTCAGCGTGAGCATGATCAGCAGCACCAGGCTGATGGTCCAGTTAGGCACGTCGGGCAGCCAGTAGCGCACCAGGTCGGCGCCGGCCACGGCTTCGAGCGCCACGACGATGACCCAGAAGTACCAGTACATCCACCCGGTCAGGAAGCTGGCCAGGCTGCCGACGGCGGGGCGGTCGCTCCAGGCCTCGCGGGCATATTCATAGAACGAGCCGCCGCCGGGCATGGCGCAGGCCAGTTCGCCGAGCATGCGCATCACCAGCACCACGAGCAGGCCGGTGATCAGGAAGGAAAGGACCGCGGCGGGACCGGCGGATTTGATGACGACGCCACTGCCAACGAAGAGGCCGGCGCCGATGACGCCGCCAAGGGCGATCATGGTCATGTGCCGCTGCTTGAGGCCGTGCGATAGCCCCGAAGAGGGCTGCGGTGTTTGGGTCATGTTGTGTCTCCTGTACTGCTGACTGCTGTCTGTCAGCCGCCACGGCGCCTTTCTGTCTGTAATAGTCGGCGCTGCGCGGAATTGCAGGCCGGTTGCCGTGGTCGGTCACCCCATTTAGTGCGCAAGGGCGGTGTAAATCATCTGTGCATGGATTTGTGTCTCCGGGTTTACCGTTGTAAAACGGAACAGATTGTTCCGATAAATGTTTTTGTACTCGGAATGTAGGTCTTCCTCCGTGGAAGGTCAACCGTAAATTTCAAGAATTGATATGATTTGTATCTGAAACTGAAACTTGACTATGATGGGAGCCAGGCATGAACGATATGCGTCTTGCCAAGAGCGACAGCAAGCCTGACGGCGACACGCCGGCGCTGCGTCTCTTTGGCCTGCTGGAAGTCATTGCCACCAAGGATCACGCCTTCAACCTGCAAGCGCTGGTGGAAGAAACCGGACTGCCCAAGCCCACGCTGCACCGCATGCTGCAGCAGCTCGAGGCGGCCGGCATGGTCCAGCGCAACGGCGACGGCCGCCACTATGGCACTGGGCTGCGCCTGAGGCGGCTGGCGGAAAACCTGCTGCTGAACAACACCTCGCACGGCGCGCGCCACATGGTGCTGCGCAAGCTGGTGGAAGAGGTCGGCGAGAGTTGCAACCTGACCGCGTTTTCGAGCGGCGAGGTGTTGTACCTGGACCGCGTGGAGACGGCGGCGCCGTTGCGGTTCTACCTGCACCCGGGCTCGCGCGTGCCGGCGCACTGCTCGGCCACGGGCAAGCTGTTCCTGGCGCAGCTGGCGCCGGCGCAGCGGCAGCGCCTGCTGGCGCACGCGGAGCTGGAACGCTACACGGCCAACACGCTGACCGACCACGCGGCGCTGGAAGCGGAAATCGAACGCGTGAAGCGCGACGGCTACGCGATGGATGACGAGGAATTCCTGCCCGGCCTGCTGTGCATAGGCGTGCTGGTGCCGGCGGCGGACGGCGGGAAATCGAACCTGGGGCTGGCGTTGCAGGCCCCGGTGATGCGCCTGGCGCACGAGAAGGCATTGCAGATGCTGCCCGCCCTGCAGCGGGCGGCCAGCGCGCTGGCGGCCATCGAAGCCGAAAGCGGCACGGAATGGGGCGGCGCGGACGAGGACGAGTAGGGCAAGCGGGCGACGCCGGCTCCCGGCCTGTCCTGTTGTCCGCGCAAGCCAGGACAAGCAAGGCAAGAGAAGAGGAGCACGACGTGACGCAGAAGGAGTTTGGCCGGCCGGACCGCATGGTCCCGGTGCGCAGCCTGTTCGGCATCGATTCCGGCCTGATGGTGCCGGCGTTCAGCGAACGCGATGACCATGTGCCGGAGATCGACCCGGCCTACCGGTTCCAGCCCGAGGTGACGCTGGCCATCCTGTCGGGCTTTATGCGCGACCGGCGCGTGATGGTGCAGGGGCTCCATGGCACCGGCAAATCGACCCATATCGAGCAGGTGGCCGCGCGCCTGAACTGGCCGTGCGTGCGCGTGAACCTGGACGGTCACATCAGCCGGCTCGACCTGGTGGGCAAGGACGCCATCGTCGTCCGCGACGGCCAGCAGGTCACCGCCTTCCAGGAGGGCATCGTTCCATGGGCGCTGCAGCGGCCCGTGGCGCTGATCTTCGACGAGTACGACGCGGGCCGGCCCGACGTGATGTTCGTGATCCAGCGCATCCTGGAACGCGACGGCAAGTTCACGCTGCTGGACCAGAACCGCGTCATCCATCCCCATCCGTCGTTCCGCCTGTTCGCGACATCGAACACGGTGGGCCTTGGCAACCTCAATGGGCTGTACCACGGCACGCAGCTGCTCAACCATGCGCAGATCGACCGCTGGAACGTGGTGGCCACGCTCGACTACCTGCCGCATGCGGAAGAGGCCGGCATCGTGCTGGCGCGCGTGCCGGAGCTGGACCAGCCCGACGGCCGCGCGCAGGTCGATGCCATGGTGGCACTGGCCTCGCTGACGCGCCGCGGGTTTGCCGCGGGCGATGTCTCCGCGCTGATGTCGCCGCGCACGGTGATCAGCTGGGCCGAGAACTGCCTGATCTTCCGCGATCCGGCGCTGGCCTTTCGCCTGACCTTCCTGAACAAGTGCGACGAGGCGGAGCGTCCCGTGGTGGCCGAGTATTACCAGCGCTGCTTCGGCGCGCTGCCCGGGGAAGCGCCGGGACAGACTGCCCAGTCGGAGCCGGCGCAATGAGTGCGGCGGCGGCCGCGCAGCGGCTGCGCCGTCGCCAGCGCCAGGATGCGTTGTCCGGTGCCGCCGTGCGCGCGCTCACCGGCGACGCCGCGCTGCACTTTCGCGATGGCCGGCTCTGGCGTGCGATGCGGCCCGTGCCGCAGCATGCGCCGCACCTGCGTACCGATCCGGACACCGACAGCGCGGCTTGCCTGCGCGGCGCCGTGGATGGCGCCGCGCTGCGCCTCGCGCATTCCGATCCCGCACTGCACCGCAGCCATTGTCCGGCTGACGCGGTCGAGCGGCTGCTGTTCGAACTGCTGGAGCAACTGCGCTGCGAGACCTGCGTGCCGCGCGGCATGGTCGGCATGGCCGCCAACCTGCGCCATCGCTTCCAGGCCTGGTCGCGCGCATTTCATCGCTCGGGCCTGACCGAGGGCCAGCTCGGCATCCTGCTCTACACCGTGGCTCAAATCGCCTGGTCGCGCCTGAGCGGCGAGCCGGTGCTCGATGAAACCGAAGACCTGATCGAGGCCACGCGCGCGGCCATCGTGCCCGTGCTGGGCACGTCGCTGGCGGGACTGAAGGCGCATCGCCATGACCAGGCTGCGTTTGCCGTGCACGCGCTGGCACTGGCCCGCGCCGTCGCGCAGATGATCCGCAGCGAAGCGCCCAATGCGGGCGAGGACGACGACAACGCCGCATCCGCCGCACGTGCCGGGTTTGCGCTGTGGCTCGATTTCGAAGAGGAGCGCGTGGAGGCATTCGCCGTCGCCGACAGCGGCCACAGCCGCGTGCTGGCCGAGGCCCGCGACGGCTACCGCGTCTTCACCACGCGCTACGACCGCGAGGTGCCTGCCGCGACGCTGGTGCGGCGCGCCTTGCTCGACGAGTACCGCACGCAGCTTGATGCCCGCATCGCGCGCGCGGGTGTGAACGTGGCGCGCCTGGCGCGCCGGTTGCGTGCCGCCCTGGCGCAACCGCGCGTGGATGGGTGGTCCTTTGGCGAGGAGAGCGGCCGACTCGATGGCCGCCGGCTGTCGCAGCTGGTCAGCTCGCCCGCCGAGCGCCGCCTGTTCCGCCAGGACGCGTACCGGAGCCATGCCGATTGCGTGGTGGGTTTCCTGGTGGACTGCTCAGGGTCGATGAAAGCGCGCGCCGAGCCGCTGACCCTGCTGCTCGACCTGCTGGCCCGCGCGCTTGACGAGGCCGGCGTCGCCACGGAAGTACTCGGCTTCACGACGGGCGCCTGGAACGGCGGGCGTGCCCGGGCCGACTGGCTGGCGCGCGGCCGCCCCGCGCATCCGGGCCGCCTCAATGAAACCTGCCACATGGTGTTCAAGGACGCCACGCGAAGCTGGCGCCGCGCCCGCACCGACATCACCGCCTTGCTCAAGCCCGACCTGTTCCGCGAGGGCATCGACGGCGAAGCCGTGGAGTGGGCCTGCGCCCGCCTGCATGCCACCGGCAAGGCACGCCGCATCCTGCTGGTGGTGTCGGATGGGAGCCCGATGGATACGGCTACCGGCCAGGCCAACGACGCCTGCTACCTCGACAACCACCTGAAGGCAGTGGTCGCGCGGCACGCGGCGCTGCGCGACGTCGAGGTGCTCGGGCTTGGGGTCGGGCTCGACCTCAGCCCCTATTACCGGCATGCGCTGGCACTGGACCTGTCGCAGCCGGTGGATACGGCGATGCTCGACGAGGTGGCGGACCTGCTCGCGGCGCGGCGCCGGTAGCTCAGGCGCTCGGCGAACACTCGCCCTGCGGGGCGGCGCTGTCCGCTGCCGCACGGGCCGCGCTGCGCGGTTGCCACGACACGGCGATATCGCCGCGGATAAACGTCTGGCAGGCCAGCCGGTGGCCGCTTGCCAGTTCCGCTGCGGTCAGCAGCTTCTTTTCCTTGGGCTTGATGGCGTCCGTATGCTCGTGGCCGGTTTCGATGCGGCACTTGCAGGTGCCGCACAGCCCGCCGCCGCACTTGAAGGGAATGCCGCCCTGTTCGCGCAGCGATACGCGCAGCAGGTTGCTGTCCGGCGGTGCGCTGACCGTCTTGCCCTGGTTGGTGAGGAAGGTGATCTGGATCATGGCGATGAGGGGTGGCGCGGCAAATGAGGGGGATCAGGACAGTCCGCCCGTGGCGACGGGCGTGGGCACCAGCGTGATGTCCATGGTGCCGAAGCGGGCCAGCTCGCGCAGCGCGGCGCGGGCGGCCTCCAGCGTGGCGTACTTGTCGAGGAACTTGGTCGACACCAGGTTGACGATGCCGGGCGGCGTTTCCTCCAGCACGCGCACCTTGGTGTCGGCGGCGAGTTCGGCAATGACGAAGCGCGCCGTGGGCTTGCCGTAGAACAGGTAGTCGTAGGCCTCTACCGCTGTCATGCCGTCGGCGGGCTCGGTGCGGAACTGGCCGGGGCGGCTCGTGAGCAGGACGAACATGTCAGGCGTCCACGCTGTCGGTCGCCATGGCGGCCATCGTGGTCGCGGCCACGGTGCCGGTGGCAGCCGGGGCCGTAGCGGGCAGGTCGTCCTGGGCCAGTTCGATGTCGTGCTCGATCCACAGCTGGCAGGCCAGGCGATAGCCCTGTTCCAGCCGCTCGCCGAGCTGCTTTTTCTCCTTCCAGTTGGGCGGCGGCAGGTGTTCGGCCCCGGCGATCACGCGGCAGGCGCACTTGGAGCACTTGCCCATGCCGCACTCGTAGCGCAGGTTGGGGTAGGGGAACTGGCGGATGCCCGCGCGGACCACCAGGTTGGTCTGCGGCTTGACCTCGTCGGTAAAGGTCTGGCCCTGCTTGTGGAAGGTAACGGTCGGCATGGTATGGAGCGTGCTGGCCGGAAGCCTGCCGCGAGGGCGGCGTCCGGCTGGATTCAGAGACGTAAGGGAATCTTCGGTGCGTTGTTGCCTGGGTCTGCTACGACCACAACAACATCGCAGCCACGGTCGAGCAGGCCAGCCCGATCAGGACCGGCATCAGCAGCGCGCGCACCGCTTCGAGCACCGGCACCCGGGCAAAGCCGGCCACCGCGATCAGCGACGACCACGCCACCAGCGTGCCGCCGCCGGTCCAGACCGCGCCCATCTGGCCGACCGCGGCCAGCGTGGCCGGATCGAAGCCCACTACCGGGCCGAGCGCACCGGCCAGCGTGCCGGTCAGCGGCAGGCCCGCGAAGCCCGAGCCGTCGATGCCGGTGATCATGCCGACCAGCAGCACGCCGAACGCGACCAGCACGTGGTTGTCCGGGATGGTGTGCTGGTAGGCCTGGATCAGCTCGAACAGCAGGCTCGGCGCCTTGCCGGGCGGCAGGCCGAGGATCTGTGCCGCGGTTTCGCCGGCACCGACGAAGAAGAAGCCCGCGATCGGCAGCACCGAGCCCATCGCCTTGAAGGCAAAGACGAAGCCGTCGGTAATGTGTTCCGGACACACGTCGAGCATGCGGCGCGGGCCTTCGGCGGCCAGCGTCGCGAACATCATCAGCACGGCCGCCACGCCGCCGACCAGCGCGGCCGCGTCGCCGCCCTTGAGGTCCTGCACGCTGGTGCCGAGCTTGGGCATCACCATGATGACCACCACCGCGAGGAAGGCGAGCGGCGTCACGATCGCGAAGCACTTCGACCATTTCACGCGGCGCCGGGCCACCATCGACAGGCTGGCCTCGATGTTGCTGTCGGTGGCCAGCGGCTCGGCATGGGCCGTGCCGCGCGCAATCTCGGCCTTGTCGAACGTGCCGCCGCCATCGGCCTGCGTCGCGGTGCCGCCCGCACGTGCCTGCCAGCGGTCGAGCAGGGCGCCGCTGGCCGGCACGATGTGCTTGCGCATCGACAGGTAGCCCAGGCACAGCGCGATGCAGCCGGTGATGATCGACAGCGCCAGCGCACGGTCGGCCACCACGGCGGCGCTTACCGCCGCGCCGGCGGCCTTGGCGCTGATGCCCGGCGCCACGCCGATCACGTAGTCCGACGACAGTGCCATGCCCTGGCCCGCGATGGCGATGGCCATCGCCCCCGCCAGCGGCGGCAGCCCCGCTGCGATGGCCGCCGGCAACAGGATGGCCGACACCAGCGGCACCGCCGGCGTGGGCCAGAAGAACAGGGAGATGACATAGGTGATGCCCGCCAGGATGAAGAAGGCCGAATGCCCGTTCTTCATCACCATGCGGAAGGGCTCGACCATGCGGATATCAGAGCGCAGTGTCTTGAGCGCATTCAGCAGCGCCGTCATGAATGCAATCACCAGGAAGATGTTGAACAACTCCCGGGCGGCAACCAGGCTGGCGGAAAACACGCCACCCAGGGCCGAGATCGGGCTTCCTGTCAGGGCAAAGACAACGAGGGCGGTGCCGATGATGGACGGCACCACGACATTGGCGCGCAGGATCATCGTCAGCACGATGACTGCTACCCCTGCCAGATAGATCCAGTGCGCGGCACCGATCACGACTTGTTGTGACATGAAAACTCCCTGGGGGCGGAGGGGTTGTGGGGGCGGTTTCCCGTCGAAGCGGAAAATCACGTTGGTATACTATATTCCAGACAACGTAGCAGCCAAGCAGATTCTCATCGGGATTTACGCGTACGCGATGGCTGCTGATGCCCGGCTCTTCGCCGCAAGAAGCGCCGGGATTGTGGCGTACAGCCGGCTTGTGGCGACGAACTGCGGGGGAATTTGCTGGAATACGACTCAATATGTAGACTGTATACCGTTTTGCACGTGGCCGCGGATCTTTCGCGCGCTTGCAGGCCAGTTCTCCAGTCACCCCTAACAGCGGAGTTTCCATGCAGCACATCACAGACGCGATGATCGACGCCCATGTCAGCCCCGAAGACGCCCGGCAAGTCATGGAAGCGGCCTTCGCCAGCTTCGGCCGGGGCGATGCGGCGATGCAGGAGCGCATCCGGACGGAGGCGGGCGGCGTCAAGCTGTCCACGCTTGGCGCGGTGATCCCGCAGCAGGGCGTGGCAGGCGCCAAGGTCTACACGACCATCAACGGCCAGTTCTCGTTCGTCATCCTGATCTTCTCGGCCGAGGACGGCAGGCCGCTGGCCTCGTTCGATGCCGGCGCCATCACCCGCCTGCGCACGGCGGCGTGCACCACGCTCGCCGCGCAGCGGCTCGCGCGGCCCGGCGCGCGCACGCTGGCGCTGTTCGGTGCCGGCACGCAGGGCATGCAGCACGCGCGCCAGCTCAGCGCGACGCTGGGGCTGGAGCGCATCCTCGTATCGGACCCGCACGCCGATGCCGGCATGCCCGCGCGGCTGGCGGAATTGTGTGGCATCCCGGTGGCGCTGGCCGAGCCGGATGCCGCCGTGGCGCAGGCCGACATCGTCGTCACCGCTTCGCGCGCGACCACGCCGCTATTCGCCGGCGCTTCGCTGCGGCCGGGGGCGTTCGTCGCCGCGATCGGGTCCAGCCTGCCGCATACGCGAGAGCTGGACGACACCGCGCTGCGCCGCGCCGCCGCCGTGGTGGTCGAGTGGCGCCCGCAGTCGACCCGTGAGGCCGGCGACATCGTGCTGGCCGATCCCCAGGCGCTGCCGGCGGAAAAGATCGTCGAGCTGGGCGATGTCGTGCTCGGCAAGGTGTCGCCGCGGCGGCATGACGAGGACATCGTCATCTACAAGTCCGTCGGTGTCGGCCTGGAAGACGTGGCGCTGGCGGGCTTTGCGTGGTCACGCATAGCTGGCGCGGCGGGACTTCGCGCCGCCTGAATCCCCTTTGAGTGGTCTTGCGCCGGGTAAACCCCGGCGTGATTCGTCAACGAAGCACTTGCCGTCCGTATCACTCTGTATATAGTATACAAACATGCCGGCGTGATCGATCCCAAGCGATCCAGGCATCCCGACCCATCCATCGCCTTGCATCCGCCAACCAGGAGCCCCCGTCATGGCCGAACTGATGAACCGCGAAGTATTCCGAGCCGCCCTTGAAGAAGCCATCAAGGGCAAGAGCGCCAACAAGGCGCCGTTCAGCGTGGCCTGGGCCAGCGGCAAGCTGAGCCGCGCCCACCTCGCACGCTGGGCCGAGAACCACTACCACTACGTCGGCCCGTTCGCGGATTACCTGGGCTACATCTATGCCCGCACGCCGGACCGCTACACCGAGGCCAAGGACTTCCTGCTCGCCAACATGTACGAGGAGGAGATTGGTGGCGACCGCCACACCGACCTGCTGATCCGCTTTGCCGAAGCCTGCGGCACCACCCGGGAGCGCGTGATCGACCCGGACAACATGTCGCCGACCACGCGCGGCCTGCAGGCCTGGTGCTATGCGGTGGCCATGCGCGAAGACCCGATCGTGGCAGTGGCCGGGCTGGTGGTCGGGCTTGAATCGCAGGTGCCGTCGATCTACCGCAAGCAGACCCCGACGCTGCGCGAGAAATACCAGTTCACCGACGAGGAGGTCGAGTTCTTCGACCTGCATATCGTCTCGGACGAGATCCACGGCGAGCGCGGCTACCAGATCGTGCTCGAGCACGCCAACACGCCCGAGCTGCAGCAGCGCTGCCTGAAGATCTGCGAAATCGGCGCCCAGATGCGCTTGCTGTACACGACGGCGCTCTATCACGACTACGTCGCGCAAGAACTGCCGCTGCCCGAACTCGAGATGGCTGCCTGAGCCGCGCCGCGCAAACCGGACCGACGATGAACGTATTCCTCAACCATATCGACGGTGAATGGACGGCCTGCCAGTCGGGCCGGACCTTCGACAACGTCAACCCGGCCGACACCGGCGACCTCGTGGGCCGCTTCCAGGCGTCGTCTGCGGTGGACGCGCAGGCGGCCGTCGCTGCCGCGGCCGCGGCCTTCAACGGCTGGAAGAAGACCCCGGTCGGCAAGCGCGCCGCGGTCCTCAACCGCGCCGCCGACCATCTCGAAGCCAACGCCGACAGCATTGCGGCCGAGTTGACCCGCGAAGAGGGCAAGGCCCTGGCGCTGGCGCGCGACGAAGTCCTGCGCTCGGCCCAGACGCTGCGCTTCTACGCCGTGGAAGGGCAGACCTTCACCGGCGAAGTGTTCCCGAACGATGACCCGGACCAGCTCGTCTACAGCCAGCGCGAGCCGCTCGGCGTGGTGACGGTGATCGCGCCGTGGAATTTCCCGGTGTCGATCCCGGCCCGCAAGATCGCTCCGGCACTCGTGACCGGCAATACCGTCGTGTTCAAGCCGTCGTCCGAGGCGCCGCTGTCGGGCTACCGGCTGGCCGAGGCGCTGATCAAGGCGGGGCTGCCCAAGGGCGTGCTGAACTTCATCACCGGCAGCGCGGCCGAGATCGGCGCGGCCATTACCGAAGCGCAGCCGGTGCGCGCGATCTCGTTCACCGGCTCGTCGCGCGCCGGCGAGCAGATCCATCGCGCGGTGCCGCTGACGACCCGCACGCAGATGGAGCTCGGCGGCAAGAACCCGCTGATCGTGATGGAGGATGCCGACCTCGACCGCGCGGTCGACCTGACCATCAAGGGCGGCTTCTCGCTGTCCGGGCAGGCATGCACCGGCACCAGCCGCGTGCTGGTGGCGGAGTCCGTCAAGGCCGCGTACACCGAGCGGCTGCTGGCCAGGGTGGCGTCCCTCAAGATCGGCAGCGGCATGACGGCCGGCATGGACCTGGGCCCGCTCGCTTCGCAAAAGCAGCTCGAAAGCGTGCTGCGCTACATCGACATCGGCAAGTCCGAGGCGACCTTGCTGTGCGGCGGCGAACGGCTGACCGGCGGCGACTTCGACAAGGGCTTCTACGTCGCGCCGACCGTGTTCACGGACGTGACGCAGTCGATGCGGATCGCGCGTGAGGAAATCTTCGGGCCGGTGATCGCCATCCTCGGCTTCAGCGACTACGCCGATGCCATCGCCAAGGCGAACGACACCGAGTACGGGTTGGCGGCGGCCATCGTCACCAGCAACCCGCGCTACATCCACCACTTCGCCAGCGACATCGAGGCCGGCACGGTCAAGGTCAACCGCACCACCACCGGCAACCTGGTCAACGCGCCGTTCGGCGGGCTCAAGCGCTCGAGCACGTCGACGTTCCGCGAGTCGGGCCGCACGGGGCTGGAGTTCTATACGCAGATCAAGACGGTCTACCGGGGCGCCTGAGCCCCCGTCGCCGCAAGGAGTCAGACATGAAGAAAGCCATCAAGCTGGAACTGCGCGAGGCGCGCCACATGGTCGCCGCGGCCATCCGCCGTTCCGAGGAAATCGGCGTGCTGGAGTCGATCTGCGTGGTCGACGAGGGCGGCTATCCGCTCGTGCTGGAGCGCATGGACGGCGCCCGCATCACCGGGCCGCAGATCGCCTGGAACAAGGCCTTCACGGCCGCCGGGCACAAGCGCTCCACCCATCTGTTCACCACGCCGCCCAACGGGCCGGCACTGCCGGGCAACGAGGCGTTCGGCATCCAGTGGAGCTTCGAAGGCAAGTTCGCCGCATTCGTGGGCGGCTTCCCGATCGTGGTCAACGACGAGGTGATCGGCGGCATCGGCCTGTCCGGCGGCAACGGCGAGCAGGACACGCAGGCCGGCGTCGCGGCGCTGCAGGCGCTGGCGGAACTGCTGGCCCCGCAGGACCTGAAGGTGCTGGTGCAGGCCGACATCAAGAAGTAGGCGGATCACGGCGCCACGCCACCCATCACCCTTGCGCGGAGGTTCCATGTCGTACCGCATCCAGATCGCCGAGACCCAGCAGGTCTTCTTTGTCGAACGCGGCGAGACGCTGCTGCAGGCCGCAGGGCGTGCGAGCATCGCCCTGCCGCATGACTGCCAGCTCGGGGGTTGCGGCACCTGCCGCATCCGGCTGCTCGACGGGCAGGTGCGCTATGACGAGGAGCCGTTCGGCCTGGCGCCGGACGAGGCCGCGGCCGGCTACGCGCTGGCCTGCCAGGCGCAGCCGCTGGGCGACCTCGTCATCAGCACCGCGCGCGAAGAGGATGCCTGTGCCGAGCCGGCGCGGCACCGCGCGGTGGTGCGCGGGGTGCGGCCGTTGTCGGCGGACGTGCTGCATGTCGAGCTGGAGTTGCCGGAGGCCGGCGCGCTCGACTATCGTCCTGGCCAGTACCTGAAGCTGTTGCATGGCGAAGGGCTGGCGCGCAGCTTCTCCATGGCGTCGGTGCCGAGCGCGGGGCGTGTCGACCTGCATGTGCGCCGCATCCCGGGCGGTGCATTCACGGATGGCGTGCTGCCGCGGCTGAAGGCCGGCGACGGCGTGGAGGTCGAATTGCCGCTCGGCTCCTTTTTCTATCGGGCCCGGGATTACCGGCCCTTGCTGATGGTGGCCACCGGCACCGGGCTGGCGCCGATCAAGGCGATCCTCGAATCGCTGATGGACGATCCCGACTGCCCGCCGGTATCGCTGTACTGGGGCATGCGCGAGCAGGACGACCTGTACCTGCACGCCGACATCCCGGCCTGGGGCGAGCGGCTGTACGACTTCCGGTACGTGCCGGTGCTGTCCCGCGCTGGCGACAGCTGGCAGGGGCGGCGCGGCTACGTGCACGACGCGGCGCTGGCCGACCTGGGCGATCTCAGCGAGCACGCCATTTACCTGTGCGGGTCGCCGAACATGATCCGTGATGCGCGCGCCGCATTCATCGCGCGCGGCGCCAGTCCGGACCATCTCTACGCGGACAGTTTCACGTTCCAGCGCGAATGATAAGACATGGCGGTATACAGCCGGAGGCTTGGTATACAATGGCGGCCACACCGTCCGCTTCCGCTTCCGCATCCGCCAACCCATGGCCAATACATCGCCCACTGCCTCGACTGCTCCGACTGCCGAGCCGCTCAGCCTAGGTGCCAGCCATTCGCCGCTGTTCGCGCTTGTCACCGACAAGCTGCGTGAAGGCATCCTGAACGGCCAGTACGCGCCGGGCGAGCGGCTGGTCGAAAACCGGCTGTCGGCCGAACTGGGCGTGTCGCGCATTCCGGTGCGCGAGGCCTTGCGCGCCCTGGCCAGCGAAGGCCTGGTGCTGATCGAGCCGCGCCGCGGCGCGTCGGTGGCCAGCCTGTCGCCGGTGATCGCGCGCGAGATGGTAGAGGTGCGTGCCACGCTGGAAGGCCTCAACGCAAAGCTGGCCGCCCAGCGCCGCGACCCGGCGCTGATCGCCGAGCTGGAGGCGGTGTTGCGCCACGGCATGGACGCCGCCGCGCAGGGCCGCGCCGACGAGTTGCTCGCGCTCAACAGCCGTTTCCACGAAGTGCTCGGCACCATTGCCGCCAACAGCGTGCTGCAGGAAATGATGCGGTCGCTGCGCGAGCGCACCGCCGTGCTGTTCGGGCCGGCGAACGTGGTGCGCGCGCGCCAGAACTGGGACGAGCATGCCCAGATCCTGCAGGCCGTGATCGCCGGAGATGCCGATCTTGCCGCCTTGCTGGCGGCGCGCCATGTCCACAGTGCCGCCAAGGCGGCCGAACTGCCGCTGGAAGGGCCGGGCGGGGCACAAAGCCAGGCCGCCTGAGGCTGGTCTGCAGGCAGCGGCAAGGCCGCTCGCCGCCTTCCGCGACACATTTCCCATCCCGCCGACGGCGCGGAAAAGCCGGCGCATGCCGCCAACGTTGCCGGTCCGTTCAGGACTTGGTAATCGGACTATATTGGATTCAGCTTCCGCGTCCTGATGGGTGTGATCCCATTGTCAGGGTGCCTTTGCGTGCCCGGTAACAGTGCATTGCGCACCGTGTCATGGCGCACTGCACCAATTTTATGTATACTATAGTCAATTTGAATCAATTGGGATTTACCATGAAGTCGCCCGAGCAACGCTATCTTTCGCAACCCGTTGGCCAGCAACTGCTGCGTTACTACGCGGCGCGCGACGCGGTCCGCCATGCGACGCCGCTGTTGCCGTTGCACCTTCGCGATATCGGCCGTTTCTTCCGCGCGCTGTCTGGACACTCCCCGCGCCGCAATCACTGCTGATTTTCGGGCCTGATCGACGGCTGCCGCGATCCGGCGTGGCAGCCAGCGACCTCTCTGGCGGGTGTTCTGCCTGCCGACTTCCTTCCCTTCAAAGATCTCACCTTGCTGACGACGCGACACAGCAGTGTCCGGGCTCGTCCATAATCGTCTTGCTCTTATCGTAAGACTGAATATAGTATACCGAAACAAATCGCAGTCCCTCCGTAGTCTCTCCCAACGCCCCCACCGTGCTTTGCCCGCACGGATAACGACAAGGAGTCGACGTGAACCTGCCCGACCGGAACCTCGCCGGCCCTGCGCCGTTGTGGAAGATGGCGCAATGGCTGGCCGCCGGGGACGTCTCGGCGGTGGAACTGGTGGACGCCTGCGAGACCGCCTGGCGCGCGTGGCATGGGACCATCAACGCGCTGGTGCTGTCGGATTTCGGCGCTGCCCGCGCCGCCGCGCAGGAAAGCGACCGACGCCGCCGCGCCGGCGAGGTGAGGGGCGCGCTCGACGGTATTCCGTTCTCGATCAAGGAATCGTTCGACGTTGCCGGCTGGCCAACCACCTGTGGCAACCCGGCCTTGCGCGGCCACGTGGCCCGGCGCGATGCCGTGGTCGTGCAGCGCCTGCGCGACGCCGGCGCCGTCCTGCTAGGCAAGACCAACGTCCCGCTCGGCCTGCGCGACTGGCAGAGCTACAACGACATCTACGGCACCACGCGCAATCCGCACGACCCTTCGCGCACGCCGGGCGGCTCATCGGGCGGGAGCGCGGCGGCGGTGTGCGCCGGGTTGTCGGCTTTCGATGTGGGGTCCGATATCGGCTCGTCGCTGCGCAATCCGGCCCACTATTGCGGCATCTTTTCCCTCAAGCCCAGCCATGGGCTGGTGCCGCTGGACGGCCACGGCACCGGGGCGGCGCGCTTCGGCGAGCAGGACATCAACGTGGCGGGCCCGCTGGCCCGCAGCGCGCGCGACCTCGAACCCGTGTTGCGCGCCATCGCCGGCCCGCACGGGGATCTGGCGTTGGCATACCGGCTTGAACTGCCCGCTTGTCCGCACCGCCGGCTGGACGATTTTCGCGTCGCCGTGCTGCCCACCCATCCGCAGGCCGAAGCCGACGGCGAGGTCGCCGCGCAGATCACGCAGCTTGGCCACTGGCTGGCGCGGCAGGGCGCGCGCGTGGACTGGCACGCCCGGCCGGACTTCGATGCGGCCGAACTGTGGCATGCCTATGTGACGCTGCTGCGCGCGACCACCGCGGTCCACATGGATGACGCGGCCTATGCCGATGCGCTGCGCCATGCCGCCGATATTCCCGTGGGCGATGCTTCGTACGCGGCGCTCCAATACACGGGGGCGACGCTGAGCCATCGCGACTGGCTGCGCCTGCAGGCGGCGCGCGAACGTTTCGCGGCCGCGTGGCGCCGCTTCTTCACCGACCATGACGTGCTGCTGTGCCCGGCAGCGACAACGACCGCGTTCGCGCTCGATGAAGCGGGCGAACCATGGACCCGCACGCTCACCGTCAACGGCCATGCGCAGCCCATGACCACGCAGCTGTTCTGGGCCGGCCATTCCGGGTTGTGCGGACTGCCTTCCGCGGTCGCGCCGATCGGGCCGGGGCCGAGCGGCTTGCCGGTCGGCGTGCAGATCGTCGCCGGCCGCTACCAGGATCTCACCGCCTTGCGTTTCGCGGCCCTGCTCGAAGAGGCGGGCTACGCTTTCCGGCCCCCGCCGCAGCCCTCCATGTTGCAGGCGAACCCCCAACACTAAAGCAGACTTACACCACAGGGAGCGATCATGTTTGACTGGTTCCGCGATTTGTCGCGCATGGAGCGCAAGGGCTTCTATGGCGCTTTCCTTGGGCATGCGGTCGACGTGTTCGACTTCATGATCTACTCGTTCCTTATCTCCACGCTGCTGGGGCAGTGGGGCATGAGCAAGTCGACCGCCGGCGCCATCGTCACCTGGACGCTGGTGTCGTCGCTGGTGGGCGCCATCGGGGCCGGCATCCTGGCCGACCGCTATGGCCGCGTGCGGGTGCTGCGCTGGACCATCATCGTGTTTGCCATTGCCTGCTTCCTGTGCGGGCTGGCGCAGTCGCCGGAGCAGCTGATGCTGTTCCGCATGATTCAGGGACTGGGCTTCGGCGGCGAGTCGTCGCTGTGCATGGTGCTGGTGACGGAGATGATCCGCAACCCGGCGCACCGGGGCAAATACTCGGGCTTCACCGCCAGCAGCTATTCCTTTGGCTGGGGCGCGGCGGCCATCGTCTACGCGCTCACCTTCAGCGTGCTGCCGGCGGAGACCGCCTGGCGCGTCTGCTTCTTCCTCGGCATCCTGCCAGCACTGGTGGTGATCTACCTGCGCCGCAATCTCGAGGAGCCCGAGGTCTTTCTGAAGACCCGCGCCGCGGGCCGGCAGCAGACGGCACTGGGCGGGCTGGGCCGGCTGTTCCGCGGGCCGCTGCTGTCCAGGACGGTGCTGTGCAGCCTGCTGTCGGGCGGGATGCTTGGTGCGTACTATGCCATCGCCACCTGGCTGCCGACCTTCCTCAAGACCGAGCGCGGCCTGTCGGTGTTCGGCACCAGTTCCTACCTGGCCGTGACGATCGTCGGATCCCTGATCGGCTATGTGGCGGGCGCCTATGCCACCGACCGCTGGGGCCGGCGGCTGACCTACATCGTGTTCGCGGCAGGCGCTTTCGTGGCGGCGCTGGTCTACATGGTGATCCCGGTGTCGAACACATCGATGCTGTTCCTCGGCTTCCCGCTCGGGATCCTGATGCAAGGCGTGTTCGCGGGCATCGGCGCGACGATCTCGGAGTCCTTTCCCAACGATATCCGCGCGACGGGTTACGGCGTGTCATACAACGCCGGGCGCGTGATCGGGTCGCTGTTCCCGCTGTCGGTGGGATGGCTGAGTTCAGGACGCACCTCGTTGCCGATCGCGATCGCGATTGTCGCCGGCGTCGGCTATGCGATGGTGGTGGTGGCTGCGATGCTGCTGCCTGAAACCACCGGCATGGATCTCGGGCAGGCCGGCGGCGGCGAGGAACCCCAAGCGGCGCCGCTGGCGCAGCCTGCGGGGAGCGCGGCCTGAAGTCTTGCGAGGGATGGTGCGCGGTGCTCAGCCAAACAGGCTGACAAGCGCCGGCACCATCAGGCTCGCGCCGATCCCCATCAGCACGCCGAACGCGATGCGCCGCGTGGTGGTCGCGGAGAACGGCGGCGGAAAGCGGCGTCCGAGCAGCGTGGCGAGCACCACCACCGGCACGCCGATGGCGGCTTGCAGCCACACCTGTGCGTCAAGCTGGCCCTGCCAGGCCGAGAAGAGGGTGCGCACGCTGGAGGTCACGGTAAAGACCAGGATCAGCGCGCAGCGGATCTCCACCGGCTTCATGGGCTGGCGGTAGAACTGGAAAATCAGCGGCGGGCCGGACACGCCGAAGAGGCCGCTCAGCAGGCCGCCAAAGATGCCACTGACCAGAAAGCTGCCATCGCCGGAACGCCGCGCCAGCGGCTCGGGCCGCAGCGCCGCGCTCAGGCCGCCGTACAGGATCACCGCGCCCAGCAGGATCTGCAGCAACGTGGCCGCGCTGCTGCTGAGATAGTCGAGCAGCATCACGCCGGCAACTACCGAGGGAAGAATACCGATGGCTGCGGCCAGCACCGCGCGCCCATCGATATGCTGCATCTTGCCGGGCAGCGCGCAGGCGCTGTTGGCCAGCGTCACCAGGCTCACCACGGCCGCGACCGTAGCGACCGGGGCCAGGCCCAGTCCGCTCGTGGCGCCCATCACGATCATGCCCAGGCCAAAGCCTGTCACGGTCTGGAAATACGTTCCCGCGCCAAGCAGCGCCTGCAGGCCCAGCACGGGTATCAACAATTCCGGCTTCATGCTGCGGCCTGCTCTCCGGAACTTGCCTGCTGCGCCGAAGCGGCCTGCGCCTGCACGACGGTGACGGCGATCACATGGAACACGTCTTCCTCGCTGCATCCCCGCGACAGGTCGTTGGCGGGCTTCTTGAGTCCCTGCAGCATCGGCCCGATGGCCTTGGCGCCGCCTAGCCGCTCGGCGAGCTTGTAGCCGATATTGCCGGCCTCAAGATTGGGGAAGACCAGCACATTGGCGTGGCCGCCCACTTGCGAGTGCGGAATCTTGCGCTCGGCAATTTCCGCGACGATCGCGGCGTCGAGCTGGACATCGCCATCGATGGCCAGGCCCGGGCGTTGCGCGCGCACGCGCTCCGTGGCTGCTATCACCTTGTCGACCGCTGCATGTTTTGCGCTGCCGCAGGTCGAGAACGACAACATCGCGACGCGCGGCTCTTCATGCAGCAGCGAGCGCGCGCTGTCGGCCGCAGCCATGGCGATCTCCGACAGTTCCTCGGCATCGGGGTTCACCACGAGCCCGCAGTCGGAGAAGATCAGCCCGCCCTTGAGCGCGTGGAACGGCTCGCACAGCATCATCAGGAAGAAGCTCGACACCAGCCGGAAGCCGGGTGCCAGCCCGATCAGCTGGATGGCCTGGCGCACCACGTCGGCCGTGGTGTGAATCGCGCCGGCCACCGAACCATCGGCATGGCCCTGCCGCACCATCAGGTTGGCGAAGCACAGCGGGTCGAGCACGGCCTGCCGGGCCTGGTCCAGCGTCATGCCCTTCTTCTGGCGCATGGCGTAGAGCGCCTGTGCGAAAGAGGGCGCCAGGGCGGAGGTGACCGGATCAACGATGCTGATCCCGTCCAGGACGATCCCTTGCGCATCCGCCGCGGCGGTGATCCGCTCGGGATTGCCCACCAGGATGACCTGCGCGATGCCCTCGCGCGTGGCGCGGCCGGCTGCCTGCAGGATGCGCGGGTCTTCGGCCTCGCACAGGACGATGCGACGGGGCGCGGCGCGCGCGCGGTCGATGATGCGGAGGATGGGTTTCATGGCGGGATGGGTTCGGTAGGACTGAAAAAAGGGCCAGCGCTTCACGCTATGCCCTTGGTGTTCTCCCCCCTCCCGCAAGCGGGAGAGGGAGCACCCAATCGCTCGCGAAAGGGCGCAGCTTCAATCAGACGTAGTCCTTGTACTTGTCCAGGTAGCGCACCGGCTTGGACAGCGCGTCGCGGCGGAACGGATCGCCGAGTTCACGCGTGCACAGGACCTCGATGATCGTGGTCTTGCCGTGGTTCATCTGCAGGTCGATGGCGCGCTTGAGTGCCGGGCCCACGTCCTCCAGGCGATCCACCACGATCCCTTCCGCGCCCATCGCCTTGGCGATTTCGGCGAAGCTCTGGTTGTCGAGTTCGCCCGCGACGAAGCGGCGGTTGTAGAAGTCCACCTGGTTCTTCTTCTCCGCGCCCCACTGGCGGTTGTGGAAGACCACGGCCGTCACCGGGATGTTGTGGCGCACGCAGGTCATGGTTTCCATCAGGCTCATGCCCCAGGCGCCATCACCGGCGTACGAGACCGCCGGACGGTGCGGTGCCGCCACCTTGGCGCCGATGATGGTCGGGAACGCGTAGCCGCAGTTGCCCCAGCTCATCGCCGCGAAGAAGCTGCGTGGCTTCTCGAAGCGCAGGTAGCTGTTGGCGACCGAGTTGATGTTGCCGATGTCGGTGGACACCATCACGTCCGCCGGCATGGCCTTTTCCAGCTCGCGCAGGACCTGGCGCGGGTGCAGGTAGGTGCCGCCGTTGAAGGTGCGCTCGTTCTTCTGCTCTTCGATCATGTCCAGGCTGTACGGGTCGCGCTCATGCGTCCACTCGTCCAGTTCCTTTTCCCATGCGGCCTTCTCGCTGGCGATTTCCGTGGCGCGGGCGTCGCGGCTGCTGTCGCAGGCGAGCGTGCGGCCGGCCAGGCGCTGCGTGAGCGCGATGGCGGCGGCCTTGGCGTCGCCGCAGATGCCCACCGAGATCTTCTTCACCAGGCCCAGCATCTTGTGGTCGGCGTCGATCTGGATGATCTTGGCGTTCTTCGGCCAGTAGTCCATGCCGTGCTGCGGCAGCGTGCCGAACGGTCCCAGGCGCGAGCCCAGCGCGATCACCACGTCGGCGCGCGAGATCAGCTTCATGGCAGCCTTCGAGCCCTGGTAGCCCAGCGGGCCGCACCACAGCGGGTGGCTGGCGGGGAAGGAGTCGTTGTGCAGGTAGCTGTTGACCACCGGCGCGCCCAGGCGCTCGGCCAGTGCCTTGCATTCCTCGATCGCATCGGCCATCACCACGCCGCCGCCCGAGATGATCACCGGGAACTTGGCCTGGGCCAGCAGTTCGGCGGCTTCATTCAGGCTTTGCTCGCCGCCGGGGCCGCGATCGAGGTTCTGCGGCTTCGGAATCTCGGCGGTGATCTTGCCGTAGAAGTGATCGCGCGGAATGTTCAGCTGCGTCGGGCCCATCTCGGCCTTGGCGCGGTCAAAGCAGCGCGCCGTGAACTCGGCCATGCGGGCCGGGTTGGTGACGTGGCCCTGGTACTTGGTGAACTCCTGGAACATCGGCAGCTGGTTGGCCTCCTGGAACCCACCCAGGCCAATGCCCATGGTGCCGGCTTCGGGCGTGACGATCACGACCGGGCTGTGCGCCCAGTAGGCAGCGGCAATCGACGTCACACAGTTCGAGATGCCCGGCCCGTTCTGGCCGATCACCACACCGTGGCGACCCGACACACGTGCAAAACCGTCGGCCATGTGGCCCGCACCCTGTTCATGCACCACAGGGATCAGGCGGATGCCGGCAGGAGCAAAGATGTCCATGGCATCCATGAAGGCGGAGCCCATGATGCCGAACATGTCGGTCACGCCATTGGCGACCATGGTTTCCACGAACGCTTCGGACGGCGTCATGGTCTGGGGGCCGGCCGGCACCTGGGTCTCGGTGGCCGAGCCACCAGAAACGGCGGGGTGCGAGGTCGTGTCGAGGTCGCGCATGGGTGTCTCCTGTGTGACGTAATAAAGTGGAACTATTCGTTCCGGAAAATTTGTTGTTGGGGGGAATGTAGGCGGAAGACGGCCCTTGGTCAATAGAAAGTTTTATTTTGTGGAATGTTTAGAGCAAAAAAACGAGACAAACTCGTTTAAAAGTGCGTCTTGAGCATCAAAAGGGCGGTTTTACAAGACTCCTGCCGTGCGAAAAACCCGGCATGCAACCCACCGCGTGCAACGGCCAACGAACAATCGGGGACCCGAATCAGGAGATGTCTGGACAAAGCCCGTTCCCCCCCTGCGTTCCTATATACTTTCAGTGTGCTAACAAACTGGTGAGTGATATGCCTCCAAGAACAAAGCGCGGTGCGGCCGTGGATGACAGTGCGGTGCCGGCGCTCGAGGCGGAAAGTGACCCTGCCAAGGACCTGCTATGGGCGCGGCCGGGCTTCCTGGTGCGGCGCCTGCATCAGATTCATGTCGCGATGTTCTTCGAGGAGTGCAAGTCGCCCAACATCACGCCGGTCCAGTACGCGATCCTGACGGTGTTGTCGGTGCTGCCCGGCCTGGACCAGACCTCGCTGGGCCAGGAAGTGGGACTGGACCGCACCACCACGGCGGACGTGGTGCGGCGGCTGGAGGAGCGCGGCCTGGTGGAGCGCCGGGACAATCCGGCGGACCGCCGCACGCGGCACGTCTACCTGACCAAGGAAGGCAAGAGCGTGGTGACCGCGCTGCGTGCCGACATGGCGCGCGCGCAGGAGCGCATGCTGGCGCCGTTGAAGCCGGCGCAGCGTGAAGTGTTCATGGAACTGCTGGCCACGCTGGTGGAAGCGAACAACCAGTACAGCCGTACGGTGTTGCGCAGTATGTAAGCGCAATGGCGACGAAGGTTGCAATAGCTCGATAAGGCGTGCGCAAGGCCCGCCTTGAAACTGCCGGCCAAATCAAAAGCTGCGAATGTTGTCTCCTCTCTCCCATTTATGGGACAGGGGAGACAACAGGCTGGCAACTTTCCGCCGTCTCAGACCGGATAAACCAGGTCGTTCGCGATGATCGTCGTGTCGTAGATCACCTGGCGTTCACGTAGCAGCAACCGGCCGCCCGAACGCTGGAAGCGATCGCGGTAGGTGCCGGCCATATGCATGGTGGTCGGACCCTCCACCAGCGTCTGCAGCAGCAGGAAGTTGGCCTGCGCGACGATGCCGCCATCTGCGGCTTCATCGATCACGCGCGTGTTGGTCACCAGGTGCAGGTTATAGCGCGGCGCGAACATCTGCGTGTTGGCAATGGCCGCGGCGCGGTCGCGCATCATGCCGATGCCCTCGGCATACACGAGTCCCACCGGCAGGTTCAGTTCGGCATTCTCGCGCGCGGTGATGCGGTAGAGCGCGTCGTCGGTAAAAAACTGCGGCCACTGCTCGACCAGGCCGGCATCGAGGATCGCGCAGTATTCCGCGTGGAAGTTCTCGATCTCCAGGCGCAGTTCGATGGCGCGCGCGGTGCCCAGCGTGCTTTCGCGATAGACGGCGTAGTGCATCGGTTTCATCGTTCAGAACCCCATCACGTTGCGGTAGTACTGGTACATGGCACGGATCGCCGATTCCGAGATCAGCGAGTTCGACGTGCCTACATGGTTGGCATCGAGCTTGAGCACGTTGACGTCGGTGGTCGAGCGGCGCACGCCTTCCTGCACGAACTTCATGGCCTCGTTGTCCTCCAGGCCGAGGAAGCCGGCCGGCCCCATCAGGTTGCCCTGGCGCAGGCGGTGCTGGGTCATTTCCTCGGTGTCGTCCTCGTAGCCGAACATGGTCCAAAGCATCAGCATGCTGTCCGGGCCGTTGGGGACGATATGGCGCACGCCCAGCGTATTCATCTCACGCTGCACGATCAGGTTCGGCCAGATGGTCTGCATGGTGACCGACCACGGCGAGTCGAATTCCTTCACGTACTCCAGGAAGCGCTCATCCTCCAGGCGCATGCCTTCGTGGTACGAGCGCATTTCCTTCTTGTTCTCGTCGCTGACGGCCGCGTACTTGTCTTCCTTCTTGGCCGATGCCATGGTGCCGTGGCGGCCATGCACGGGGTCGGCGACCATGGCCGATTCGTTGCCGGCCACCAGCAGGCCGAACACCACCAGGAACGAGTGCAGCAGCGTGGCGTGGTACGGGTCCTTCAGGTTCTCGTGGTACATCTTCCAGTTGCACGGCAGCTCGTTCTTGTAATAGCCGAGCACCTTGAGCGGCTTGCCGTTGAACACCACGTCGAAGTCCTTGAGGATCTCCGACGTCATGTATGCCTCGAGGCTTTCCATGTCGTTCGCGTACGAGGCGAAGATCACGCCGTTGCGCGTGGCCACGTTCAGCTTCACCAGTCCGTGGTCTTCGTTGCGGAAGTCCTTCGGCATGCCGCCCGCGCGGTTCACGCCGCGCTTGAACGGCACGCCCTGCAGGTTGCCCTTGAGGTCATAGGACCACTGGTGATAGGGACAGACGAACTCCTTGGTATTGCCCTGGCTGTGGCGGCAGAATTCCGCGCCGCGATGCGCGCAGCGATTTTCGAAGACGTTGATCGAACCGTCTTCCGCGCGCGAAACCACCACGGGCGTCGCGCCGACATAGGAGCGCTTGAAGTCGCCCGCGTTCGGGATCTCCGCTTCCAGCGCCACATAGTTCCACGAACGGCCGCGGAAGATCTTGTCGAGTTCCAGGTCGTAGACGGACTGGTTCGTGTACACCCAGTCCGGGATGAAATGCAGGCCGTCTTCGGGCCAGCGGCAGTCGGCCAGGCCGGTGTCCTTGCGTCCCAGCTTGTGCTGGATCACCGCTTGTGTCTGGTACATGGGTGTTCCTTTCAGAGTGTGGTGAGGCTGGCGGTCCGGCCTGACGCTTCCGACTGCACATCGCGCACGAGCCGGCGCAGGGGCAGGGCGGTGTCGCACAGGCGGGCCAGGTGTGCTTCGACGGGCAGGCCGAACAGCGCGCGCAACTGGCGCAGATCGCCGCCCGCATTGACGGCGATCGCGTGGCGCAGGTGGCCGTCCAGCGTGCCGAGCAGCATGAATCTCGGGCTTGCCGCGTCGCCGGGCGGGCGTTCCCGCCACGCATAGCGGATGCCGGCATGGGCGGCGCCAAGTATCTGCACGTTGCAGCCGAACTGGTCGGTCCAGAACCACGGCGTGGCCGCGGGCGCGGCCTCCAGGCCGAGCATGGATGTCGCGGCAATGCGAGCCTGTTCATTGGCCGATTGCCACGATTCCAAACGCATCTCGGTGCCGAACAGCGGCTGGAACTGGCTCGCGCAATCCCCGGCGGCGTAGAGGTTCGGGGCGCTGGTGCGGCCCTGTTCGTCGATCCGGATGCCGCCATTTCCCGGGTGCAGCGCAAGCCCGGCGCTCGCGGCGAGTTCGGTGTTCGGGGTCAGGCCGATGGCGACCACGAGCACCGGTACCTGCCAGGCGGTGCCGTCGGCCAGCCGCACCCGCACGCCTTGCGACTGCGGTTCGATTGCCGCGATCCGGCAGCCGAGCCTCAGGTCCACGCCGCGCGCGCGGATGCGCTGCGCCAGCCAGTCCCCAAGCTCCGCAGGGGCGGCGCGGCCGAGCAGTGTGTCGGCGCTTTCCAGCACCGTGACCTTGAGGCCGAGATCCACTGCTGTAGAAGCCGTTTCCAGTCCCAGGAAGCCACCGCCGATCACCAGGATCTCGTCGGCGCGCTGCATGGCCTCGCGCAGGGCACCCGCGTCGTCCAGCGTGCGCAGGTAGTGCACATGGGGCGTGCCGGGTGGCAGCGCCGGCAGCGTGCGTGCGCTGCCACCCGTGGCGAGCAGGCAGGCGCCGAAATGGATCTCGCTGCCGTCCGCGCAGGCGGCGACGCTGCGCGCGGGGTCGATCGCGGTCACCGTGGTGCCAAGGCGCAGGTCGATCTCGCGTTCCGCGTAGAAGCTCGCGGGATGCACGCCGATCTGGCCTTGCTGGCTGGCATCGGCCAGCACCGCCTTGGAAAGCGGCGGACGCTCGTACGGCGCGTGCCGTTCGCCGCCGACCATGACGATGCGATCAGCGTGCCCCAGCTTGCGCAGCTCGGCCGCGGCCATTGCGCCGGCCTGGCCGGCACCGACGATCAGGATGGGCGCTTGCTGTGCCATGCCCGGCTCCGTCACAGCTCGACCCAGACCCGGCTGTCTTCGAACTTGACCGGGTAGGTGCGGATGTCAGTGGCGGCCGGCGCGCACATGGCCTTGCCGGTGCGGATGTCGAAGCGGGCCTGGTGCAGCGGGCATTCGATGCAGCCGTCTTCCAGGTAGCCGTCGGACAGCAGCGCGTACTGGTGCGTGCAGACGTTGTCGGTGACGAAGTATTCGCCGTCGCTGCGGTAGACGGCCAGCTGGCGCTCGCCCAGCGTGAGCGGCATCACTTCATCGTTCTGCAGCGTGCCGGCGTCGTTGATTTCAATCCATGCCATGAAGCTCTCCGTTGCTGATCTGTCAGTACACTGACTATAACAGTCAGTGTACTGATGTTTCTTGCACGAACTATCCTCGTTAACCCTGTCCGGAACCGGCGGCGCCGGTGCGGGCCGCGCCAGTGGCCGTGGCGACGGGCCGCGACACGGGGCGAACCCGCCAGCGCGCCTCGATCTCGCCCATGATGCCGCGCCGGAACGTGAGCACGCAGACCACGAAGATGAGTCCGGTGACCATGCTGACGGACTCGCCGAGCGCGTCGAACCAGGAGATGCCCGTCAGCGCGGCCAGGGCCGTGCCGGCATCACCGAGCTTGTTCTCCAGCGCGACGATGACGACGGCGCCAAGGATCGGCCCGGACAGCGTGCCCATGCCGCCCACCAGCGTCATCAGGATCACCGAGCCCGACATCATCCAGTGCACATCGGTCAGCGTGGCAAAGCCGAGCACGAGCGTCTTGAGCGCGCCGGCCAGCCCCGCGAGCGCGGAGGAGAGCACGAAGGCCAGCAGCTTGAAGCGGTCGGCGTCATAGCCGAGCGAGACCGCGCGCGGCTCGTTCTCCTTGATGGCGCGCAGGATCTGCCCGAACGGCGAGTTGACGATGCGCATGATGCCCAGGAACGCCGCCGCGGTGATGGCCAGCACCAGGTAGTACATGGTCATGTCGGGTTCCAGCGAGACCAGGCCGAAGAGGCTGCCGCGCGGTACCGCCTGAAGGCCGTCCTCGCCGCCGGTGACCGGTGCCTGCAGGCAGAAGAAGTAGAACATCTGCGCGAGCGCCAGCGTAATCATGGCGAAGTAGATACCCTGCCTGCGGATCGCCAGCGCGCCAAAGGCCAAGCCCAGCAGCGCGCCGAATGCCGTGCCGAACAGCAGGCCGACTTCCGGTGTGACGTGCAGCGACTTCATCGCATAGCCGCACGCATAGGCCGCGCCGCCAAAGAACGCGGCATGGCCGAACGACAGCAGGCCGGTGAAGCCGAGCAACAGGTTGAAGGCGCAGGCGAACAGCGCGAAGCACAGCAGCTTCATCACCAGCACCGGATAGGCGCCCAGGAACGGGGCGGCCGCCAGGACCGCCAGCAGCAGCCCGTAAGCGAACGTAGCGCGGTTGTCGCGTGCCGTCATCATGCTTCCTTTCCAAAGAGACCGGCCGGGCGTACCAGCAGCACGCAGACCATGGCCACGAACACAACCGTGGCCGACGCCTCGGGGTAGAACACCTTGGTCATGCCCTCGAACACGCCCAGGCCCAGGCCGGTGAAGATCGATCCGAGGATCGAACCCATGCCGCCGATCACCACCACCGCAAAGACCGTGATGATGAGGTTCTGGCCCATCAGCGGCGACACCTGCATCACCGGCGCCGCTAGCACGCCAGCCAATGCCGCAAGGCCCACGCCGAACGCGTAGGTCAGCGTCACCAGCAGCGGCACGTTGATGCCGAACGCCTCGACCATGCGCGGGTTTTCGGTGCCGGCCCGAAGGTAGGCGCCAAGCCGCGTCTTCTCGATCACGTACCAGGTGGCAAAGCAGACGCCCAGCGACGCCACCACCACCCAGGCGCGGTAGTTGGGCAGCACCATGAAACCAAGTCCGGTCACGCCGGTGAGTGCTTCCGGCGTCGGATAGGGCAGACCGGAGACCCCATAGGCCGATCGCAGCAGGCCTTCCAGCAGCAGGCAGATGCCAAGCGTCAGCAGCAGCCCGTAAAGATGGTCGAAGCGGTACAGGTGGCGCAGCATCGTGCGTTCGAGCACCACGCCGATGGCGCCGGTTACCAGCGGCGCCAGCAGCAGCATCAGCCAGTAGTTGATGCCCAGGTAGTTCAGCCCCATCCAGGCCAGCACCGCGCCAAGCATGAACAGTGCGCCGTGGGCAAAGTTGATCACGTTGAGCAGGCCGAAGATCACGGCCAGCCCGAGACTCAGGATCGCGTAGAACGACCCGTTCACCAGCCCCAGCAGGAGCTGGCTGAGCAGCGCCGGCAGGGGTACTCCGAACAATTCCATTGGAAACTCTCCTTACACGCCGAGCAGTGCGTTGAGCGTCGGCATCTTGTGTTCCAGTTCCGAAGATTCAAATGCCTCGACGACGGCGCCATGCTCCATGACGTAGAAGCGGTCGGCCAGCGGCGCGGCGAAGCGGAAGTTCTGCTCCACCATGACGACGGTGTAGCCGCGCCGGCGCAGCATCGTGATCATCTTCGCGAGCTTCTGCACGATCACCGGCGCCAGCCCTTCCGAGATCTCGTCGAGCAGCAGCACGCTGGCGCCGGTGCGCAGGATGCGCGCCACCGCCAGCATCTGCTGTTCCCCGCCCGACATGCGCGTGCCCTGGCTTTTGCGGCGTTCGAGCAGGTTGGGGAACATCTCGTAGATCTCGGCGACCGTCATCGGCTCGCGCAGGCCCACGGCGCCGGGGGCGCGCGGGAACTCGGGCGGCAGCAGCAGGTTCTCCTCGCATGACAGGCTCGAAAAGATCGCGCGCTCTTCCGGACAATAGCCCAGGCCGAGCGGCGCGATGCGGTGCGTTTTCATGGCGATGGTTTCCTGGCCATGCACGCGCACCGAGCCCTTGCGCTGGCCCACCAGGCCCATGATCGCGCGCAGCGTGGTGGTGCGCCCGGCGCCGTTGCGGCCGAGCAGCGTGACGACCTCGCCGGGGTTCACCGTCAGGTTCACGCCATGCAGGATGTGCGATTCGCCATACCACGCGTGCAAGTCGCGGATTTCCAGTGCGGGGGTAGTGGCCTGGGTCATGCGGCCTCCGCGCTGGCGTGGAGGTCAGCGGCCTCGTCTGTGGTCCCCATATAGGCTTCCTTCACTTGCGGATCGTTCGAGACTTCGTCGTAGCTGCCTTCGGCCAGGATCGCGCCGCGCTGGAGCACGGTGATGCGGTCGACGATCGACGACACCACGCTCATGTTGTGCTCGACCATCAGCACGGTGCGCCCGGCCGAGACACGCTTGATCAGCGCAGTGACTGTCTCCACGTCCTCATGGCCCATGCCCTGGGTGGGCTCGTCCAGCAGCATCAGCTCCGGGTCCATCGCCAGCGTGGTCGCGATCTCCAGCGCGCGCTTGCGGCCGTAGGCCAGCTCGGCGGTCGGCAGGTGCGCAAAGCTTGCCAGGCCGACCGCATCGAGCAGTTCCATGGCGCGGCTATCCAGCTTCGACAGGGACTGCCTGCCCCGCCAGAAGTGGTAGGCGGTGCCAAGCTTGCGCTGCAGCGCCACGCGCACGTTTTCCAGCACGCTCAGCTGCGGAAACACCGCCGAGATCTGGAACGACCGGATCACGCCCATGCGGGCGACGTGCGCGGGCCGCAGGGCGGTGATGTCGGTGCCGTTGAAGTGAATGGAGCCGGACGACGGCGCGTGGAACTTCGTCAGCAGGTTGAAGCACGTGGTCTTGCCCGCGCCGTTCGGGCCGATCAGCGCATGGATCGACCCGCGGCGCACACGCAGGCTGACATCGTTCACGGCCGTGAAGCCCTTGAAACTCTTGGTCAGGCCGCGGGTCTGCAGGATGACGTCAGTGTCTGGCATCGGCACGCTCACTTCTTCACCAGCGCGCACTCGCTCGCCGACAGCGGGCGGAATGCCTCGTCGCCAGGAATGGTGCCCAGGTACTTGACCAGGTCCCACGGCCCCTTGGATTCGGCAGGCGTCTTGGCCTGGGCCAGGTACATGTCGTGCACCATGCGGCCATCGGCGCGTACCTTGCCGTTGTGTACGAAGGCGTCGTTGACGGGCAGGGCGCGCATCTTGTCTGCCACGGCGGGGCCGTCGACGGTCTTGGCGGCTTCGACGGCCTTCAGGTAATGCAGTACGCCCGAGTAGACGCCGATCTGGCCGTGCGTCGGGTAGGCCTTGTGGCGCTTGTAGTAGCGCTCGACGAAGTCCTTCGACTTCGCGTCCAGGTCCAGGCGGAACGGGTCGACGTAGGTCAGGCCCTGCGCGGTGTTCAGGCCCAGGCTCTTGATGTCGGTGATGAAGGTGGACGGCGTGATCACGGTCTGTCCGGCCTTGACCAGGCCGAACTCGCCGGCGGCCTTGACGCCGTTGATCATGTCATTGCCCGCATTGGCCAGCACCACGACCTTGGCCTTGGAGGCCGACGCCGCAACCACCGGGCTGCTGAAATCGCTCGCGTTGAGCGGGTGCCTGGTGCTGCCCACGTTCTTGCCGCCGCTGACGTCGACGGCCTTGCGGAAATCGGCTTCCAGCGACTGGCCGAAGGCGTAGTCCACGGTGATGTAGTACCAGCTGTTGCGGCCCTGGTCGATCATGCGCTTGACCAGCGGATACGACACGGAATACGTGTCCCACGCCCAGTGGAAGCCCGTGGGCGAGCAGTTCTGGTTGGTCAGCGCCATCGCGCCGCCGGTCGAGACGATGTCGATCTTCTGCTTCTGCTTCGCGACTTCCTGCACAGCCAGGGCCGTCGACGAGTTGGGGAAATCGATCACCATGTCCACGCCGTCGGTGTCGAACCAGCGACGCGCCAGCGACGAGGCGATATCCGCCTTGTTCTGGTGGTCGGCCGACAACACCGTGACCGGCTTGCCGAGCGCCTTGCCGCCGAACTCTTCCACGGCCATCTGCGCGGCAAGCACCGAGCCCTTGCCTGAGAGGTCGGCGTACGAGCCGGACATATCGGTGATGACGCCGATCTTCACGCCATTGGCATCCGCCCAGGCGGGCGCGGCGGCGGCAAGGCCCAGCAGGGCCGACGACAGGGCAAGGGTGCGGAGGGTGCGAGGTTTGGACATGGGGGCTCCCGGTTGTCTTCGCGGATCGTTGGTTGGATTGCGATGGTTGTAGCTGCAGCGCTCCGGCCTCATCGCCGTACCGGGGCGCTTCGTCATGAATTCAGTATGCTGAAGATGGGGCGGTAAAGAGGGCGGATCACTCCGCCCTTCGCTATGCTTGCGCGGTTCAGGCCGACAGGTCGCGTCCGCGCGTCTCCGGCACGAACAGCATGCCGATCACGACGGCCACGCCGGCGATGATCACCGGGTACCAGAGCCCGTAGTAGACGTCGCCGCTCGACACGTTCATCGCGGTGACGACGAAGGACAGCATGCCGCCGACCCAGCCGGCGCCTAGGTGGAAGGGCAGCGACAGCGAGGTGTAGCGCACCCGGGCGGGGAACAGTTCCACCATGAACGCCGCCATCGGCCCATACACCATCGCCAGGAACAGGATAGGCACGAGCAGCAGCAGGAACAGCATGGGCAGGTTGATCCGCGCGGGGTCGGCACGCTCCGGCCAGCCCGCGGTGACCAGCGCCCGCTTGATGGCGTCGCGGTCGAAGCCCTGCAGCGTTTGCGAGCCGATGCGCACTACGGCTTGCGCCGCATCGGCGGCCGGCACGAAGGTGTAGCCCACGCCAAGATCGGTCAGGTAGCCGCGGATCTTGTCGCAGTCGGACACCGGGTCACCGAACAGGCGGGCCTTGCAGTTGCCCGCCGCCACTTCGATGGTTCCCTGCTGCTGGAAATGCTCAAGTGCGGGGTTGGCGTAATGCGTCAGGCCCTTGAAGATGGGCTGGATGGTCAGCGCCGCCAGCAGGCAGGCCGCCATCATGATGTACTTGCGGCCGATGCGGTCCGACAGCCAGCCGAAGAACAGGTAGCAAGGCGTAGCGACGACAAGCGCGATGGCGATCAGCATATGCACGGTTTCGATCGGCACGTGCAGCGTCTTGTTGACGAAGAACATGGTGTAGAAATGGCCCGTGCCGAAGATCGCGCCAAGACCCGCCGCCACGACGAAAAGCAGCAGCACGGACTTGAGGTTGTGCCATTGCGTGAAGCTCTCGCGGATCGGCGCCTTCGAGGTCGCGTTGCTGGCCTTCATGCGCGCGAACACCGGCGACTCGTGCAGCTTGCCGCGGATATACACCGAGATCACCAGCATCACGAACGACACGATGAACGGGATGCGCCAGCCCCAGGCGCGGAATTCCGCCTCGGTCAGGAAGGTCTTGAGCAGGTACACGACCAGCAGCGAAGACAGCAGCCCGAGGGTCGCCGTGGTCTGCAGCGAACTGGTGTACAGGCCGCGCTTGTGCACCGGCGAATGCTCGGCCACGTACGTCACCGCGCCGCCGACTTCGCCGCCGAGCGCCAGACCCTGCAGCAGGCGCAGCAGCACCAGCAGCACGGTGGCGGCAATGCCGATCTGCTCGTACGTGGGCAGCACGCCAACACCGACGGTGGCAATCCCCATCAGCAGGATGGTGACCAGGAAGGTGTACTTGCGGCCGATGATGTCGCCGAGCCGTCCGAACAGCAGCGCGCCGACGGGCCGGATCAGGAAGCCCGCGCCGAACGTCGCCAGGCTGGCGAGGAAGGCGGCGGTTTCATTGCCCTTGGGAAAGAACAGTGCGCCGAAGTAGACCGCCAGGGCGGCGTAGATATAAAAGTCGTACCACTCCATCAGCGCGCCGAAGGAGGAGGCAAGGATGACCTTGCGCTCCTCCGCGGTCATGCCGGAAGCGGGGGCGCGCGCTTCATCGCGGGTCAGGCTCATCGTCATGGCGGGGGTCCTATGGTGAAGCCGGTTGTCTCAATTGTCTTTTTTCTTCCCGGGTGCAGTCGGCGCGATTTCGGGGCTCTGATGGCCCCTTGCCATGCCGCTACGCCTGTTACCGGTGCATCAGTCAGTATGCTGATGAGAAGCGCAGTATGCTGAGCAAAATGCGGGCCAGACCACGGAAGCCGGAATGCCTGCAATGCCTGTTATTAAGTAGCTGGCTAATATTGTCAGCATACTGAGCATGTGGGGCAGTGTACTGAGCGTGTTGGGCCATCGTTATAGGTGTTAACCCTCCGGAAGCCGTCTGGACTTTTGGAATTTCGCTGACTAGAATCCGCAATTAGTCAGTGTACTGAGCAAATCGCATCGCACCTTCGTGCACGAACGCTACTGCTGCGCTGCAACCCGTCATCAGGAGCCCCCACAGCATGACAAGAGTGAAGAAGATCGCCCTGGAAGAGCATTTCATGACGCCAGGGTTCCAGGCTTATTCCAAGGCATTCACGCAATATATCGACCCGGCGGTGTTCGCCGACCTGGGTCGCCGCCTTGCCGATTTCGACGAGCTCCGGCTCGCGGAGATGGATCGCGCGGGTATCGATATCACGGTGCTTTCGCAGACCGGTCCCGGCGTGCAGGGCGAAGCTGATCCCGAATTGGCCGTGGCGCGTGCGCAGCGGAGCAACGACTTCCTGGCCGAACAGATCGCGCGCCATCCGACGCGCTTCGCCGGCTTTGCGGCACTGCCCATGCACGATCCCGAACAGGCGGGCAGGGAACTGGAACGCGCCGTGCGCGAACTCGGCTTCAAGGGTTCGCTTGTGAACGGCCACACGCACGGCCGCTACTACGACGATCCCGCGTACGACGCGTTTTGGGAGCGGATGCAATCGCTCGACGTGCCGCTGTACCTGCACCCGACCGACGCCTACGTGAAGCCGCAGGTGCTGGCCGGACATCCGGAACTGGACGGCGCCGCGTGGGGCTGGGGCGTGGAAACGGCATCGCACGCGCTGCGTCTGCTGTTCGGCGGCGTATTCGACCGCTTCCCGCGGCTGAAGATCATCCTTGGCCATATGGGCGAAGGGTTGCCGTTCCAGCGCTGGCGCTTCGACAGCCGCTTCGCGGTGTACTCGCACGGAGTACGCCTCGCGCGCGCACCGTCGGAATACATCGGCAGCAATATCGTGATCACCACGTCGGGCGTGTGCTCGCCCGGCGCGCTGTCCGGCGCGATTGCCGAAATGGGGCCCGAGGCCGTGATGTTCTCGGTCGACTATCCCTATGAATCGACGGAGGTCGCCGCGAAGTTCATCGAGGAAGCGCCGCTCGACGACGCGACGCGCGCGCTGGTCTGCCACGGCAACGCTCAACGCCTTCTCAAGCTGTAATCGCTGCAATTGCACCACGCAAGGACACCCATGCAAAAAGTCTTTCGCATCGGCCAGATCGTGCCGAGCTCCAACACCACGATGGAAACCGAGATCCCGGCCATGCTGAGCGCACGGCAGCAGATCCGCCCCGAACGGTTCACCTTCCATTCGAGCCGCATGCGCATGAAGAAGGTGGTCAAGGAAGAACTGGCCGCGATGGATGCCGAATCCGACCGCTGCGCCGTGGAGCTTTCCGATGCACGCGTGGACGTGCTCGGCTATGCCTGCCTGGTCGCGATCATGGCGATGGGCCACGGTTACCACCGCAAGTCGGAGCAGCGCCTGAAGGCCCACACCGTCGAGAACGGCGGCGATGCGCCGGTGATCACGAGCGCCGGTGCGCTGGTCGATGCACTGAAGGTAATCGGCGCGAAGCGCATCGCGGTGGTCGCGCCGTACATGAAGCCGCTGACCGAGCTGGTGGTTGATTACATCCGCAACGAGGGCTACGAAGTCGTCGACTACCGCGCGCTGGAAATTCCCGACAACCTCGAAGTGGGCCGCCACGACCCGGCGAAGCTTCCGGCCATCGTCGCGCAGATGAACATTGCCGATGTCGATGCCATCGTGCTGTCCGCCTGCGTGCAGATGCCGTCGCTGCCGGCGGTAGCGAAGGTCGAGGCGATGACCGGCAAGCCGGTGATCACGGCGGCCATCGCCACCACCTACGCGATGCTGCGCGCACTCGACCTGGAGCCGGTCGTGCCGGGCGCGGGCGCGCTGCTGTCCGGCGCCTACTGAGGGCCGCGCCATGAGCACTTTCCTCTATGGCGGCAACGTCCAGGCCAACGGCATCCGGCTGCACTACCTGCGCTACGGCGGCAACGATGGCGAAAGGGCATCGCGCGATTCCGTGATCATCGTGCCAGGCATCACGAGCCCGGCCATCACTTGGGGCTTTGTCGGCGAGCAGTTCGGCCAGCGCTTCGATACTTATGTGCTGGATGTGCGCGGCCGTGGCTTGTCGGAAGCGAGCGACACGCTGGACTACAGCCTCGACGCGCAAGCTGCCGACGTGATCGCGTTTGCGCAGGCACTGGGTCTGCAGCGCTATGCCATCGTTGGCCATTCGATGGGCGGACGCATCGGCGTTCGCGCTGCGCGCCAGCACCCGGCGGGCCTGACGCGCCTGGTGATGGTCGATCCGCCGGTCTCAGGCCCCGGCCGCCGCGCTTATCCCGCGCAACTGCCCTGGTACATCGATTCCATCCGCCTCGCGCGCGCTGGCATCGACGCCGAGGGCATGCGCCGTTTCTGCCAGACATGGACCGACGAACAACTGCGCCTGCGCGCCGAATGGCTGCACACCTGCGACGAGCGCGCGATCCTCGCGAGCTTCAACGGCTTCCATGAAGACGATATCCACGCCGACCTGCCGCACGTGTCGGTGCCGACGCTGCTGATGCGCGCGGGCCGCGGCGACGTGGTGCGCGATGAGGACGAGCAGGAAATCCGCACGCTGCTGCCGGGCCTGCTGGTGAGCCACGTTGCCGATGCCGGCCACATGATCCCGTGGGACGACGAGGCCGGTTTCTATCGCGCCTTCGGCGATTTCATCGGTGCGCGGCTGCCGCTATGAACGCCTGTCACCAACCCCGTCACGCAAGGAGCCGACATGCCCGTCAGTGACCACCAAATGATTGATGCCTGGACCCAGGTGCTCAAGCTCTCAAAGCTCGAACGAGGGCAGACGGTGACCATCCTCACCAGTGCCGCCACGCATCCGCAGACCCTCTCGACTGCGCTGATCGCCACGCAAGCGATGGGTGCGATCGTGAACCGGCTGGACCTGCCGCCCGTCAACGGCGAAAAAGCGCTGAGCCGGGACGCGCTGGCCTATCTCGGCACCACGCCGCTGACCGGCAACCGCGCCGCCATCTCGGCGCTGAAGGCGAGCGATCTTGTGCTCGACCTGATGACGCTGCTGTTCTCGCCCGAGCAGCATGACATCCTGAGCGGCGGGACGAAGATCCTCTTGGCCGTGGAGCCGCCCGAAGTGCTGGCGCGCATGGTCCCGACCGAAGCCGACCGCGAACGCGTCAAGGCGGCTACCGAGCGGCTGGGCCGCGCAAAGGAAATGCACGTGGTTTCGGCTGCTGGCACCGACCTGCGCTGCCCGCTGGGCGAGTTTCCGGCCATCAGCGAATATGGCTTCGTCGACGAGCCGGGGCGCTGGGACCACTGGCCCAGCGGCTTCGTGCTGACCTGGCCGAACGAGGGCGGCGCGAGCGGCACCATTGTGCTGGACCGCGGCGATATCCTGCTGCCGCAGAAGGCCTACGTCACCGAGCCCGTCACGCTTACGGTCGAGAACGGCTTTGCCACGCGCATCGAAGGCGGCCTGCATGCGGAACTGCTGAGCGAATACATGGCCTCCTTCAAAGACCCGGAAGCCTATGCGATTTCGCACGTCGGCTGGGGCCTGCAGCCGCGCGCGCACTGGTCGACGCTGGGCCTGTACGACCGCGAAGCGACCATCGGCATGGATGCGCGCGCGTTCGAGGGCAACTTCCTGTTCTCGCTCGGCCCGAACAACGAGGCCGGCGGGCAGCGCACCACCACCTGCCATATCGATATCCCGCTGCGCCGCTGCACCGTGCGGCTCGACGGCGTGGACATGGTGAACAAGGGCAAGGTCATGGATGGATTCCAGTATCCGAAGGAGTAGCAGCCCATGCACAAGGAAATCGGCGCGTACCAGCGCCAGGGTTTCGGCAACCAGCTTGAACTGGCACCGCCGTTTGGCCTGCTGATCGTCGACTTCGTCAACGGCTTCGCCGATCCGGCGGTGTTCGGCGGCGGCAATATCCGCGAAGCCATCGCCACCACGGTGCCGCTGCTCGCGGCGGCGCGCCGCGAAGGCTGGGCCATTGCGCATAGCCGCATTGTCTATGCCGACGATGGCGCGGACCACAACATCTTCTCGATGAAGGTGCCGAACATGCTGACGCTGAAGGAGCATGAGCGGAACAGTGCCATCGTGGAGGACCTGGCACCCGCGCCGGGCGAACTGGTGGTGCGCAAGACCGTGCCGTCGGCGTTCTTCGGCACCTCGCTGGCCGCATGGCTCACGCAGCGCGCGGTGAAAACGCTGGTGGTGGCAGGCGCCGTGACCAGCGGTTGCGTGCGCGCCAGCGTCGTGGATGCCATGCAGTACGGTTTCCGTCCGCTGGTGCTGTCCGATTGCGTGGGAGATCGCGCGCTCGGCCCGCATGAGGCCAACCTGTTCGACATGGAGCAGAAGTACGCCACCGTCATGCCCCGGTCGGCCGCGCTGGCCGCGATCGGTGTGCAGGAATGAGCGCAGGCATGGCGTTTGCGCCGCTTGCCATGCGGTGAAGCCGCAATTGACAGGCCGTGGCGGGGTTCTTTAGCATTTTTGCTCAGCATGCTGAGCAAGTCGGGACCCGCGGTGGGCGCATCGTCCGCCGTGGCCGCCGGCCAGAAGACAGGATATCGATGGAACCGAATCATTCGTTGGAAGGGCAGGGCCAGGGGGTGGGCGCCCGCGTGGCGCGCAAGGAAGATGCCCGGCACCTGCACGGCAAAGGCCGCTTCGTGGCGGACATCGCCATGCCGGATCTGCAAGAGGTGGCATTCCTGCGCAGCCCCGTTGCGCACGCCCGGCTGCTCGCGGTCACCAAGCCGCAGGCGCTGGCCGCCTCCGTGATCGTGCGCGAGGACATGCAGGGCGCGAAGGACATCGTCGCCGACTCGGCCTTTCCTTCATACAAGCCTTCCGCGCAGCCACCGCTGGCCAGCGGCAAGGTGCGCTTCGTCGGCGAGCCGGTAGCCATGGTCTTCGCGCCGACCCGCGCCGAGGCCGAGGACATTGCCGAACAGGTCGCGCTCGAACTGGACGAGCTGACGGCGCTGACCGAAGTCGCGCAGGCGCGCCAATTGGCAGGCGACGTCCGCGTGCATGAGCACTGGGCCGACAACACCTTCCTGACGCTGACGGCCGACAAGAACTTCGAAGCCCGACAGCGAGAGGCCACGGTCGTTGTAAGCCGCAAGATCGACCTGGCCCGCCAGTGCATGGTGCCGATGGAAGGCAAGGCCGTTCTGGCCTATTGGGACCACCAGTTCGATCAGTTGGTCGTGTACAGCGCCACGCAGGTGCCGCACATGATCCGCACCATCCTGAGCCATTGCCTCGGGCTGGAGCAGGAACGCGTGCGCGTGATCTCGCCCGATGTGGGCGGGGCGTTCGGCTACAAGTGCGTGCTGCAGCAGGAGGAGTTGTGCATCGCGTGGCTGGCCATGACGTACAAGCGGCCGTTCCGCTTTATCGAGGACCGGCGCGAGCACCTGACCGCCGGCGCCAACTCGCGCGAACACCACTACGAGCTGACCGCTTACGCCGATGCGCGTGGCAGGCTGCTGGCGCTGGACGCAAAGATCGCCATCGACGGCGGCGCCTATTCGGTGTGGCCGTTCACCATCGGCCTTGAACCGGGGCAGGCAATAGGCAACCTGCCGGGACCGTATGCGTTCGATGGCTATCGCTGCGAGACGGTCTGCGTGGCGACCAACAAGCCCGGCTTCGTGCCATACCGCGGCGTGGCCCGCACGGGTGTGTGCTTCGCAATGGAACTGCTGATGGACGCCATCGCACGCGAGGTCGGCCGCGAGCCGTGGGAAGTCCGCAGCGAGAACCTGGTGCCGCCGCAGGCCATGCCCTATGTCAACGTGACCAACAAGCACTTCGACGGCGGTGATTATCCGGCCAGCGTGCGCAAGGCGATGGAGATGATCAATGTGCCGGCGATTCGCGCGCGCCAGAAAGCGGGCCCGGAAGGTAGCCGTTATGTAGGCGTGGGTTTCGGCACCTACACCGAGCAATCGGCCCACGGCACGTCGGTGTTCGCGGCTTGGGGCACGCCGGTGATTCCTGGCTTCGACTCCGCCACCGTGCGCATCACGCCGGACGGCGGGCTGGAGGTGCGCGTCGGCGTGCATTCGCACGGGCAGGGCATGGAGACCACGTTCGCACAGATCGCGAACGAGATCCTCGGCATCGACGTCGCGCGGATCAAGGTCGTGCATGGCGATACCGGCCTGACGCCGTTCTCGACCGGCACGTATGCATCGCGTTCGCTGGTGATGTCGGGCGGTGCGGTCTCGCGCGCATGCAAGGCGCTGCTGCCGCGCCTGCTGAAGATCGGCGCGCACATGCTGGGCCAGCCGGACGAGTCCGCGCGCTTCGAGGCCGGCGTCGTGCGCGCCGGCGAAGGCAGTATCGCCGTCGACCGCATTGCCGATGCCTGGTACATCAACCCGCACCTGTTGCCGGCCGATGTCGACGCACAGGGCCTGGAAACCACCATGGGCTTCAAGCCGGCGGTCGATACGGGCAGCTTCACCTACGCCACGCATGCGGTCGCGGTGGAAGTCGATATCGATTCCGGGCACGTCGAGATCCTCGACTACGTCGTAGTCGAGGACTGCGGCACCATGATCAACCCGATGGTGGTGGAAGGGCAGACCTACGGCGGCGTGGCGCAGGGCATCGGCACGGCCATGTTCGAAGAGATGCGCTATGACGGCAATGGCCAGCCGCTCGCTTCGACGCTGGCCGACTACATGCTGCCGGGGCCGACCGAGATCCCGTCGATCCGCATCCATCATTTCGAGACGCCGTCGCCGCACACGGAGTTCGGCGCGAAGGGCATGGGCGAGGGCGGCGCCATCGCACCGCCGGCCGCCATTTTCAACGCGGTGAACGATGCACTGCGCGACTTCGGCGTCGAACTCAAGGAAACCCCGCTGACCCCAAGAAAGGTGCTGGAGGCGCTGGACGCCGCCGCGACCCAATCCCAAAGCAGGAAGGCTGCCTGACCGATGAAAGCCGTTGCCTTTACCTATCAAGCGCCCGGCTCGCTGGCCGATGCGCTGGCCCGCCTTGGCGCGGGCACCGATGTGGCCAAGACCATGGGCGGGGGCCAGTCGCTCGGCCCGATGCTGAACCTGCGCCTGACGCGCCCGGAGGCTGTCGTCGATGTCTCGCGGCTTCCGGAGCTGCGCGAGGTCACAGCCACGCCCGACTACGTCCGCATTGGCGCGTGCGTGACCCATGCACAGATCGAGGACGGCGTGTTCGAACCACTGCGCGGCACCATGCTTCAGGCCGTGGCGGGCGGCATCGCCTATCGCGCGATCCGCAACCGCGGCACGGTGGGCGGCAGCCTTGCCCATGCCGACCCTGCGGCGGACTGGGTGGTCACCATGACGACGCTGGGCGCGCAGATTGAGATCGCCTCGGCCGCGGGGACCCGCGTGGTGCCGATGGATGCCTTCATGCTTGGCGCCTACACCACGGTGCTGGAGGAAGGCGAGCTGATCGCCGCGGTGCGCGTGCCGCCGGCCGGCGACGATACGCGCTGGGGCTACCAGAAGCTGTGCCGCAAGACCGGCGAGTTCGCCGAGGCGAGCTGCGCGGCTTACTTCGACGCCAGGCGCCGTTTCGCGCGCATCGTGCTGGGCGCGCTCGACGGGCCGCCGGTGGTGCTGCGCGAGCTGACCCGAGCGGTCGCGGCGCAGGGTGCCGGGGCACTGACCGAGCAGGCCGTGGATGCGGCCATTGCCCAGGCCGCGCCGGACAAGGACGCGATCGACCGCAAGCTGTGCCGTACCGTCGTGACACGCTGCGTCATGCAAATGCTGAACTGAGGAGCCTCGTGCAAACCATCGCATTCACCGTCAATGGCCGGCAGGTATCCGGCGCATGCACGGACCGTACCCACCTGGGCGACTTCCTGCGCGATACCCATCGCCTCACCGGCACCCACCTTGGCTGCGAGCACGGCGTCTGCGGCGCGTGCACGGTGCTGGTCGATGACAAGCCTGTGCGCTCGTGCATCACCTTCGCGGCCGGTTGCCAGGGCGCGGACATCGTCACGGTCGAGGGCTACGAGGACGACGCCGTGATGGCCGATCTGCGTGTCGCCTTCAATCGCCATCATGCCTTGCAGTGTGGCTTCTGCACGCCGGGCATGCTTGCCACGGCGCGCGATATCGTGCTGCGCCTGCCGGATGCCGATGAGGCGACCATCCGCCATGAGCTATCGGGCAACCTGTGCCGCTGTACCGGCTATATGGGCATCGTTGCCGCGATCCGTTCGGTGCTGGATGCGCGCCGGTCGGCAAACGGAAGTGCGGTACGCGCGGCCGCCCCGGCCATCGCCAGGGCGTTCACTGGTTTTGCCGTTTCGGACGAGGCGCTTGGCGCGGAATCCACGCAAGCTGGCCCCGCGGCCAATGAGGCGGGACGCGCGGCCGATCGCAAGGGGTGGTCGCGTATCGAAGGCGGCTTCACTGTGCCCTATGCAGTCGATGCGGTCTGGGCGTTCATGGCGGACCTGCCCGCAGTGGCAGGCTGCCTGCCGGGTGCCGTGCTGACGGAAGTGGAGGGCGAGAAGGTCAAGGGACACATCGCCATCAAGTTCGGCCCGATGTCCGCACGTTTCGAAGGCGCGGCACGCCTGCAGCGCGACGATAGCCGGAAGCGCGGCGTGCTCAAGGGCGCGGGGCAGGATTCGCTGAGCAACTCCAAGGCCGCCGGCGATATCGCTTACCAGCTCACCGCGCGGTCTGGCAGCGAGACGGAAGTCGCGGTGGATTTGCAGTATTCGCTGCAAGGGCCGCTGGCGCAGTTCTCGCGTTCGGGGCTGGTGCGCGATTTCGTGCGGCGCATGATCGCCGACTTCGGCAAGTCGGTGGCGCGCAGGATGGATCCCACGCTGAGCGAAGCGGAGCGCATGAAGACCGTGCAGCTCAATCCGGTGGCGCTGTTCTTTAGCGTGCTCTGGGAACGCGTGAAGGGACTCATCGGCAAGCGCGAGCGCTAAGCGCGCCAGCCGCCCGTCGCTATGCCGGCGCGGGCCGGCGTACGCGCTGGTCGATCTGCCGCCGCATTTCATCGGCAAGCGGATGCAGGTCATTGGTCGAATCCGCGGCAACCAGGCTGTAGCCGAGCCCCTGGTCCGCCCAGGAATACCCCGCCACGCCGGCCTGGCGATGCGCTTTCATCGGCGTGTTCTGTTCCACTTTCATCGGCCGCACCAGCATCGCCACGCGCATGCCGTGTCCGTCGTCATACATGAAGAGCCCGGCCGGCCCGTGCTCGGTTGCCACCAGGCGTCCGCCCATGTAGCGGTAGCCGGAGCGCGTAAGGTCCGGCACGGCGACGGGGCGCTGCAGCCGTGCCGACACCCACCTGACGAGATCGGCGCTGTCGTGCGCGCTGATCTCCACGGGCCGGTTCGGGTCGGAGGCAAAGACCTGGTAGCTCGCCGTGGCCTCGCGCGCCAGCGCGGCAATGCCTCCCGTCGCCGGCTCGGTGGCGTCGCGTCCCATCCAGCCTGCCATGCCCCCCACGCACAGCGCGACAAAGACCGACGCGGCCAGGCGCCATGGCGCGGTGCCGCGTGGGCGGCGTGCGGCGACCATGTGGCGCAGGTTCAGCTCGGGCGGAATCGGCTCGCCAGCCACGGGCGCGAAGGCAGCGCGCAGCTGCTGGCGTTGTGCGATAAAGCCCTCGACGCGATGCGCGACTTCCGGGTGATCGCGCAGGTAGGCTTCGATCTCCTTGCGGCGCGCCTCGTCCAGCGCGTTGTCCACGTAGGCCTGCAGGTCTTCTTCCTGCACGGGCCGGTTCTCGTTCATTTGACCCTCCGCAATGCCGTCTTCTGTGCCGATCCCGATGCTGCCGCAGCACTGCCATCCATGACCTTCAGCAACCGCTCCCGCGCGCGCGACAGGCGCGACATCACGGTGCCGATGGGAATGTCGAGCACGCGTGCGGCGTCCGCGTACGACATGTCTTCGACCGACACCAGCAGCAGCACGCTGCGCTGGTCCGCCGGCAAGGTATCGAGCGCGCTCATCAGGTCGCGGTAGTGCAGGCCGTCTTCCTGCGTGGCGCGCGCGCTCAGCGACTCCGTCACGTCTTCGATGGCGATATGCAGGCTGCGCGAGCCCGCCTGGCGGCGCAGTGCCGTCATCGCCAGGTTATGCAGGATGGCGAACACCCAGCTGCGGGTGTCGCCCTGACCGCGACGGCTGTCCCAGTGCGTGATGATCTTCTCCAGGCAGTCCTGGACGAGATCGTCGGCGGCAGCCGGTTCGCGCATCAGCGCGCGCGCATAGCGCCGCAACGCCGGAATCATCGGCTCGACGTGCTGCAGCAGGTCTTTCACAGCCAGTCCTCTCCGGTAAGCGCGGACAACGTGGTCACGCCTACATCGCCTGCACTTGCACGGGTGCCGCAGGCTTGCCATTGACGGCCGGCGCGATCACAAGATAGCGCCGCGCGTCGGTGCCGGCAATGCCCTGCACGACCTGCCGGATCGGTCCGATCGCGTTGACGATGGCCCCGCCGGCGGGATTCGCCGTGAAGTTCGCCAGCGGTTCCAGCGGCCCGGTACCATCGGCCTGGCCAGCCAGGGCGAGCACATACGCCTGCTTCGGTTGCAGCCCCGTTGCGGAGGCTTGCAGCACCTGCAGCAGGCCCTGGTCGAACAGTGTCACGGTGGTGGGGGCGCTGTCGCCGGCGACCGGCTTGCCATTGGCCAGCGCGACCATCTTCAGCTGCGTGGTCTGGCCCGCCGCGCCAAGCGGCTGCAGCCCTTGGGTGCCTGCGCCCTCTGGCACGGCACGGGGAACGTAGACGATGGCCTGCGGGGCCTGGCCAACGGGCACGTTGGCCACGACCTGATTGGTGGCCGTATCGATGGCCGCGAGGCTGTCCGCGTTCTCCAGGCCCACGTAGATGCGGGTGCCGTCGCCGGACGGCCACAGGCCATGCGGCAAGGCGCCCACGGGGATGGTCGCGACCGGGCTGAAGTCGTCCGTGCGGAAGACCTTCACCTGGTTCAGCCCGCCGATGGTGACGTAGGCAAACGTGCCTGCCTTGGTATGCGCGAAGTTCACGTGGTTGGTGATCGCGCCGGTCTCAAGGGTTTTGAGCGGGCTGAATGGCGGGCGGGCATCGAACACCTGGGTCTTGCCGATATCCTTGAGCGTGAACCAGACCTGCTTGCCATCCGGCGTGGCGGCGATGTTCGGGCAGAACGGGCTGTCCTGCTTCACGCGTGCGACGACCTTGTGATCGGCCACGCTGACCACCGCGACTTCCGGGTTGAACGACGAGCAGATGTAGCCATACTTGCCGTCCGGCGAGAAGATCTGCATGCCGGGGCCCGCCGCGACGGTGATGCGGGTCTTCTCCGCGAAAGTTTTGGCGTCGATGACCGAGATGTAGTTCTCGCCGCGCACCGTCACCCAAACTTCCTTGCCATTGGGCGTGTAGAAGGCCTCATGCGGCGAACGTCCCACGTAGGTCACGTGCTTGACGGCATTGGTGGCCGTGTCGATGAACGACACCGAGTTGGAGCCGATCGACACCACCGCCAGCGTGCGCCCGTCGGGCGAGAAGCCCAGGCCATGGACGAGCAACTGGCCGCGGTAGAGCGGGCTGAGGTTGCCCGGCGTCGGATCTCCCAGGCGAATCACGCCCAGCAGCTTGTTTTCGGCCGGGTCGGTGACCGACACCGTGTTGGAGAACTGCTCGGCCGCGTAGATGCGGTCGCGATGGCTGACGGGCACGTCGGGCGCGCTCAGCGGGCCGGGGGCCTGGCCGGCCAGTGCGACGCCTGACAGGCCGAGCAGCAGCGCAAGGGAAAGGGCGGTCTTGACGATCTTGGCGGGGTTCCGTTTCATGGCTTGGTCTTCTTGTCAGTGGGCGTGCGTGGCGTGGCTGTGCCCGGCCGCTTGCGGCTCGGGCGCGTCGGCGCTGGCGGGCTGGGTCGGCGCGGGGGCGGAGGGTGGCAGCGGCTGGCCGAGCGCGAGCCGCATCGCGGCGATCTCCTGCAATTGCTCGACGACGATTTCCTGCGCAATGCGGCGCAGCTGTTCATTGCGCCCGTAGCGCAGCTCGGCCATGGCCATGTCGATGGCGCCCTGGTGATGCGGGATCATCATGGCGGCAAAATCCTGGTCGATATTGCCGCTGGGCGGCACGGCCATGCCGTCCATCATCCGCGTCATGGCGGCCTCGTTTTCGGCGGCGAACTTCTGCTGGTCGGTGGTGCTTTGGGCCTTGGCGGCAGCCGGGAGAAGGAAGGCCGTGGTCAATGCCAGGATGGCCCAGGCAGAGGCGGGGGATCGCGGTAAGCGCTGCGGGAGTGCCATGGTTCCTCGTCGTTCAGACGGTCCGGGGAAGCGGACCAATGCCGGGTAGACGCGCGAGGGGGCGGGTTTATTCCGCAGGGGACGGAATTTTTTCGTTTGTCGAGATCAGCGTCCTGGCAGGCGCCGCTGACTCTGACAATCTGCCTGGTGAGCCGCGTAGCAGCCGAAGGCGATGATGCGATATGGCGGGCAGTGTCGGACCACGGACAGTTTCGGGGCTCGTTCAATCATTGCCTGAGAGCCTGTCTGCGGTCGCGCTCCACGCGGCAGGCAGCCGGGCAGACTCTGAAGCTCATACCCGTACGAAATTCTTCGCACGCTACGATCAATATTCGTCCGTTAGGACAAGTAAACGCGTTTTTGGTCACTTTTTGTCGCTCGGACAAAAAGTGACTCGCCGGCTACGCCTGCGAAACAGCCGCGCCTGCCAAGAGCGACGAGCCAGTCATCACTAAAGCGCGCAGCTTAACGTAACCCCCATGCCCAAACTCAATCCGGCTTGATCTGCGCCCGCGCAATAATCGGCTTCCACCGCTGCTGTTCCTGCGCGATGAAATGCGCAAACTCCTGCGGCGTGCTGCCCACCACCAGCGCGGCATCGGCGCTAAGACGCTGCATTGACGCCGGGCTCTTCACCGCCTTGGCCGCGGCGTCGGCGAGCTTGTCCGTGGCCGGCTGCGGCAGGCTTGCCGGGGCCAGAAGACCGTACCACTGCGTCATCTCGAAGCCTGGATAACCCTGCTCCGCGACGGTTCCGACATCAGGCAGCTGTGGAATGCGCTGCGTCGTGCCCGTGGCGATGCAGCGCAGCTTGCCCGCCTTGATGAACGGCAGGATGGCCGGCGCGCCGACCGCTGCCGCGTCAAGCCTGCCGGAGAGCAGGTCGGTAATCTGCGGACCGCTGCCGCGGTACGGCACATGGGTAATGAAGGTGCCGCTGGCCGCCTTCAGGTACTCGAAGGCAAGATGCCCCGCGCTGCCATTGCCGGCCGACCCATAGTTGAGCTTGCCGGGCTTGCTCTTGGCCAGCGCGATGAACTCCTTCAGGTTCTTCGCCGGCACGTCCGGATGGATCACGTACAGGCTCGGCACCTTGGACAGCAGCGACACCGGACGGAAATCCTTGTTCGGGTCATAGGGCAGCTTGGCGAAGATATAGGGATTCACCGCGAGGGTGCCGATATGGCCGAGGATCAGCGTGTGCTGGTCGTCGGCGCGCGCCACTTCTCCCATGGCGACGTTGCCCGCGCCGCCGGGCTTGTTCTCCACGAATACCGACACGCCGAGCAGGCGGGTCAGTTCAGCGGCGGTCGAGCGGGCCACGATCTCCGAGCTGCCGCCCGGCGCGAACGGCACCACCAGGCGGATGGGCTTGGCGGGCCACGCCTGCGCTCGGGTAAGCGAAGGCGCAAGAGCACCGGCGCCTAGCGCGGCGGCGAGCTTCAGGATGTCGCGGCGGACGGGGTCGAACTGGGTCATACATTTCTCCGAGGATTCTTGATGGCACGGGGCGTGCATTGGGTGATGGGCTCTCACCTTATTCGGGCTTGACGTTGCCGTCCTTGATGACCTTGCCCCACAGGCGGGTCTGGTTGTCGATATAGCGGGCTGCTTCCGCGGGCGGCGCGGCCACGACCTCGCCGCCCAGCTCTGCGACGCGCTTGCGCACGTCGGGGCTGTTCATGACTTTCTGCAGGGCCTCGGACAGCTTGCCGGTAATGGGCTGCGGCGTGCCGGCCGGGACGAAGGCGGCATTCCACTCATAGACCTCGTAGCCGGCCACGCCGGCTTCCTCCATGGTCGGCACGGAGGGCAACGCCGGCGTGCGTGTGTGGCTGGTCACCGCAAGCGGCCTGAGCTTGCCGGCCTTGATGTGCTGCAGGCTCGATGCCACGTTGGCGAAGAACAGCGGCACCTGGCCCGCGATGACATCCGTCATGGCCGGGCCGCCACCCTTGTAAGGGACGTGCAGCAGGTCCACGCCGGCGCGCTGCTCGAACAGCACGCCGGACAGGTGCTGGGCCGAGCCGTTTCCCGACGAGGCGAAGGCCACCGTGCCCGGCTTCTGCTTCGCGATGGCCAGGACATCCTTGACCGAGTGCGCGGGGAACCCCGGCGTGGCAACCAGCACATTGGGATAGCGCGCCAGCACGCCAATGGCCGTGAAGGCCTTGGCCGGGTCATAGGGCAGTCGCGGATAGAGGCTCGGATTCACCGCGTAGGACGAGGCATCGACCATCAGCGTATAGCCGTCGGGCGCGGCCTTGGCAACGTACGACGCGCCGATCTGCCCGCCGGCCCCGGGCCGGTTCTCCACGATGACGGACTGGCCCAGTTCCCGGCCGAGCCCGGGTGCGATCAGCCGTGCCATCAGGTCGGCGCCGCCGCCGGGCGGGTAGGTCACGACAATGGTGATGGGCCGGCTCGGCCATTGCGCGGCTGATTCGGTGGCCTGCGCCAGGGCAGGCGTCAGCAGCACGGTGGCTGCGATCACAGCCCCGGCAAAGCGTGTCGTCGAAAGCGTCAAGCTGGTCTCCATTTCGATGGAAGTTTTGTCTTGATGGGTGGTCACCGGATGTCCGCCTGGTAGCGGAAGGCGTAGGCATCGCCCCGTGTCAGCCGGTATTCGGCACAGTGGCCTTGCAAGTCATAGGCCCGCCGCGTTACCAGCGCGCACGGATGGCCATGCGGCAAGTCCAGCAGTCCGGCCTCTTCGGTATCCAGCGTGCGGAAGGTCACCTCGTCCACGGCGCGATGGATCGTGACACCGCATTGCGAGCCCAGCAGCGGATAGAGCAGGTCGCCCCATTCGCTCTTGGGCAGGCGCTGCAAGGGCTCGCAACGCGGCAGCGGCAGCCAGATCGATTCGAGCAGGCGCGGCTTGTCATCGAGCCAGCGCCGGCGGGAGATCGCCAGCCCACGCGCGCCGGCATCGAGCCCGAACAAGGCGGCCATGCTTTTGTCCAGCCGCGCCGTGCGGCACGACAGGATCTCGGAACGCGGAATTTCCACGCCCAATACCCCCGCATCCGCACGGAAACGGAAGAACCGCATCATGCTTGCGCCCGTGAGCCCGTTGCGCACGAAGGTGCCTTTGCCCTGTACGCGTTCCAGCAGCCCTTCCTGCACCAGCACGGCAATGGCCTGCCGGATGGTGCCCAGCGCCGTGCCGAATTCGGCGGCAAGCGTGCTTTCCGCCGGGATCGCCGCGCCGGGCTGCCATTCGCCGTCAACGATCTTGCGCTGCAGTTGCGCCGCAATCCGGCCATAGCGGCTCACGCCCGGGGCAGTCGCGGCACTGTGCAGCGCGTCGTTGTCTTGCATCTGGAGTCCGTGTTAGATTTGTGTCCTCTAGAGGACTAGATTAGCCGCGGGTCGCCTGGTGCCATATAAGGGCTTACCCGCAGGCAAGGAATGGCTGACGATGAAGCGTAATGCGACGCCCCTGGTGGATTGCCACTTTCACCTGTTCGATGCCGGGGCCGGCATGCCGTCCGCCCGCTATCGGCCTGCCTACGCCGCGCGCATCGCGGACTGGCTGCAACTGCTGGCACCGATGGGGGATCCATACGGCGTGGTCGTCCAGACCAGTTTCCTTGGCACGGACAACTCGGCGCTGCTGGCGGCGCTGCGCGCCCTGCCGGGACGGCTGCGCGGCGTGGCCGTGGTGGACCCGTCGGTCTCGGACATTGCGCTGGCTGACATGCATGCGGCGGGCGTGCGCGGCATCCGGCTCAATCTGTTCGACGATCCGGACTGGGCGCGCATCGGCACGGCGCCATGGCGCGCGCTGTTCGCACGGGTTGCCGGGCTGGGCTGGCATGTGGAGTTGCACACCGGGAACGGGCAGGGCGGCGCTATGCTGGCCGAACTCGACGCCGCGCTCGGGGGTTGCCCAGTTCCCGTGGTGCTGGACCACTTTGGCCGGCCCGGCGAAGAGGGTCCTTGCGATGCCGTCTTCGATGTGGCCGCACAGGTGCTGGCGCGCCGGCAGGTATGGGTGAAGCTGAGTGCTCCGTATCGGCTGCCGCCTGGAGCCGACTGGCGTTCGCTCGCCATGGCATGGGGCCGGATGGTGGGACATGACCGGCTCTTGCTGGGGAGTGACTGGCCATGGACCAACCATGAATCCGCTGCCCGCGCCGATGAATGCGCGGCACTGTTCGGCTGGCCGTGCGAGCCAGGTGCCGGCGGTGACGGATCGGAGGATCGCGAGTTGGCCGAGTCGCTGCGCTGGCGGAACGCGGCGGCGCTCTATGGGTTTGATTTGTAGCGCCACGTCGAGGGATGTCGCGCGAAGTCGCAATGCATGCGGAGCGTTTCCGGCTTTCGCCTGCACGTTTTCAGGGGACTGGCGCGTTGCTTTGGCATGCATATAGATGCTCTCGAGATAGCCTATTTCGTGAACATCTATGTTCATAAGCGGCGGACCGCCCTGGCTCCCATGTATTCAATACGCTGCCTGACCAGGCATTCTGAAACCGCTGCTGAACGGAACGAACCTGCCGATTCCGGGTCAATCGTAATCGTTAAGTTACAATTGCTGTCCCGCAGCACGGCTGGTACTCGTTTGCAGAGTATGGTTTCCGGCCCTGCTGAACGCCCCCAACCATGCGATTTCTCTTCCTGCTGCTGACTGCCGTGTGCTTGTCGCTGCTCTCCTTTGGAGCGGCCGCGCACGCGCACGCGGATTTGCAGGGGAATATCGCGTCGGTAGCCGTCCAGGCGGCCGCCGTGCCCGACAAGGTCACCGAAGTCGCGGCCTTGCCGTCCGTCGACGAGATGGGCCGGGTGATCGCCCCCGGCGATGACGGCCTGCACGACGAAGACGCCATCGACGACCCGCCGCCCGGCTACTGCAATATCTGGTCGGCGGACCTGCTCGATCCGCTGGACCTGCTGGACGAGATCGAAGAGTCCAGCGCCTTGTTCGACCTGCCGACCGCGAAGCTTGTGCTGCCCGCAGAAGATTTCTGGCAGGCGCCTTCCGAGCGCACCGCGCCACCCGCCACGGCTTTCTTCAAGCCGCCGATTTCCCTCGCCTGATCGTCTTCGCGCCCGGTGCGCGGCATTGCCGCGTCCGGGGAGCGTCCCATTGCCTGGCCAGACTTCCCGGCGCGCGTTTGCGCTAGCCGGCTGAATCCGTTGCGGTCGTCCGCCTTTTTTCGCGTTGCGTGCGCGAGGGGCGGGGTCGCGGCGTGGCGCAGGCAGCCGCATCGCTTGCTTTCCCGACTCAATGACAAACACCAAGCTGACCCTGATCGCGTCGCTGTCGCTGGTGGCGTTCGCCGCCGTGCCGGCGCAGGCCAGCGACGACGTGCGCCCGCCGGCCGCTGTCGTCCTTGCCGCCAGTAACACCCAGCCCGCGCCTTCCGCAGCTCCCGCCGGGCCGTCTTACGGCCTGCAAGACTTGCTGGGCATGGCGCAATCCACCAACAAGGGCGTCGAGGCCGCGCAGGCCAATGTCGACGCCGCCAATGCCGCCATCACCAGCGCGCGCGCCTATCCGAACCCGCAGGTCGAAGTCATGTACGGCCGCCTGCAGGGCAAGCAGCCAGGCGTTACCAGCGGCAATGCGCCGACCTACGCCATTACGCAGAAGCTGGACTATCCGCACCAGCGCAGCCTGCGCGAAGACATGGCCACGCGCGGCCTGGAAGCGTCGCAGGCGCTGCGCCAGGGCTTTCGCGCCGAGCTTGCGGCGCGCGTGAAGACGGCCTACTTCGAAGTGCTGCGCCGCGAGAGCGAGCTGCAGGCAGCCTCCGAAGACCTGGCGATGACGCGTCAGATCCATTCCCGCGCCCGACTGCGCGTGGAGGTGGGCGAGGCGCCGCGCTATGAACTGATCAAGGCCGAGACCGAACTGCTGGCGGCACAGAAGAGCCAGCAGACCGCCGAGCTGCGCGTGAACCAGGCCAAGGCCGCACTGCGCCAGCAGGTCGGCGGCGCCATGCCCGCTCAGTTCGCGCTGGACGGCAGCCTGGGCCAGGCGCCCGAGGTGCCGCCGTTGCCGCAACTGCGCGGCACGATGAGCGCGAGCAATGCCGAACTGAACCAGCGCCGCATGGAACTCGAGCGCGCGCGGCTGGGCGTCGATTACCAGCGCTCGCTGCGCTGGCCGGAAGTGGCCGTGCGCGCGAGTACGGACCGCCAGCCGGACAACAATGTCTCGCAGATCGGCCTGGTGCTGACCATTCCGCTGTGGGACCGCCGCAGCGGTCCGGTGGGCGAGGCCACGGCCCAGGCCACGCAGGCCCGCAGCGCGCTGGAAGCGCGTGAATTCGAACTAGCCCAGGAACTGGAAACCGCTTACCGCCAGTACGAGATCACCCAGTCGCAGGTGACCGCGCTGGAGTCCGGCATCGTGCGCGAGGCCGAATCCGCGCTCAACGTGGCCGAGTCGGCGTACCGCTTCGGCGAGCGCGGCATCCTGGATTACCTGGACGCTCAGCGCGTGCTGCGCGGCGCGCGCAATGACCTGATCGCCGCCCAGTTCGACCTGCAGGTCGCTGCCATCCAGATCGAAAAGCTCATGTCGACGGCGCCGGGCACATCGCCCGTCTCGCCCGCGGGCCTGCCGTCCTCCACCATCCAGAACCGATAACCATGCGTCCCAATTCCCTGCTTTCGCTGACGGCCGCCGCCGTCATGGTGCTTGCCCTGGCGGGCTGCTCGAAGGAGCCTGTGCAGGCCATCGAAGCGCCCAAGCTGCCGCCTGGCGTGGTCAAGCCCGAAGCCAACCTGATGAAGACGCTGAAGGTGTCGCCCCTGGCCACGTCCCCGTTCAGCGAGATGCTGCGCGTGGCCGGCCGCATCGATTTCGACGAGCAGCGCGTGTCCCGCGTCGGCGCCAGCGTGACGGGGCGCGTGACCGACCTGTACGCAACCCTGGGCGAGGAGGTCAAGGCCGGACAGGTGCTGGCCCGCCTGCACAGCACCGAACTGGGCGCCGCGCAGATGGCCTTCCTGAAGAGCGAGGCGCAGCACGAACTGCAGGCGCGCAATGCCGAGCGCGCGCAGCAACTGTATGCCGCCGACGTGATTGGCCGCGGCGAACTGCAGCGCCGCCAGAGCGAGCTGTCGATTGCCTCGGCCGAGATGCGCGCCTATCGCGACCAGCTCCGCGTGCTGGGCATGTCGCCGGCCACCATTGCCGAGCTCGCCAAGAGCGGCAGCATCAACTCGCATTCGCCGGTGTATTCGGGCATCAGCGGCACGGTGGTGGAACGCAACGTGGCGCAGGGCCAGGTCGTGCAGCCGGCCGATGCGCTCTACACCGTGGCGGACCTGTCGCGCGTGTGGGTGGTGGCCGAAGTGCCCGAGCAGCAGGCCGCGCAGGTGGCCGAAGGGCAGAGCGTGGAAATCGAGGTGCCTTCGCTGGCCAACGGCAAGGGCGCGCAGACCATTACAGGCAAGCTGATCTATGTGGGCCGCACGGTGAATCCGCAATCGCGCACGGTGCTGGTCCGCACGGAACTCGACAACCGCGAGGGGCGCCTCAAGCCCGCCATGCTCGCCAGCATGCTGATCGCCAGCAAGCCTGCGGACCAGCTCGTGGTGCCGGCGTCGGCGGTAGTTCGCGAAGGCAATGACGAACTGGTCTACGTCGAAATGGCAGACGGCCAGTTCCGCCAGACGCGCGTCAAGCTGGGCGCGGAGAGCGATGGCATGCGCGTGGTGCTCAATGGCGTCAAGGCCGGCGACCGTGTCGTGGTGGATGGCGCATTCCATCTCGACAACGAGCGCAAGCGTCTCGAACAGGGCTGAGCACCATGATGAAATCCCTAGTTGAAGCGGCCATCAAGCAGCGCCTGGTGGTCTGCGTGCTGGCCGTGGTGCTGTTCTTCTTCGGCCTGCGCGCGGCCACCAGGCTGTCGGTCGATGCGTTCCCGGACGTGACCAATGTGCAGGTGCAGATCGCCACCGAGGCCACCGGGCGTTCGCCCGAAGAGGTCGAGCGCTTTGTCACCGTGCCGGTGGAAATGGCCATGACCGGCCTGCCCGGGCTGGAAGAGATGCGCTCGCTGAACAAGGCCGGCCTGTCGCTGATCACGCTAGTGTTTACCGATGCCACGGACGTCTACTTCGCGCGGCAGCTCGTCATGGAGCGCCTGATCGAGGTGTCCGGGCGCATGCCCGAAGGTGTGACGCCGGTACTCGGTCCGGTCTCGACCGGCCTTGGCGAGGTCTACCAGTACACACTGGACCGGTCCGACGATGGCAACCGCGAGTTGACGCAGGAAGAACTGGCCGAGCGCCGCATCGCGCAGGACTGGGTGGTGCGACCGCTGCTGCGTTCGATCCCCGGCGTGGCCGAGATCAACTCGCAGGGCGGCTACGTGCGCCAGTACCAGGCACTGGTCAACCCGGAGCGCATGCGCCACTACGATGTCTCGATCCAGCAGGTGTATCAGGCGCTGGCGCGCAACAACGCCAACTCCGGTGGCGGCGTGCTGCCGCACTACGCCGAGCAGTACCTGATCCGCGGCGTGGGTTTGGCCAAGGGCGTGGACGATCTTGGCAGCATCGTGCTGAAGGAAGTCGCCGGCACGCCGGTCTACCTGCGCGACGTGGCCACTGTCACCATCGGCCATGAGGTGCGTCAGGGCGCGCTCGTGAAGAACGGACAGACCGAGGCGGTCGGCGGCATCGTCATGATGATGCGCGGCGGCAATGCCAAGGAAGTGGTCAGCCGTGTGAAGGCGCGCGTCGCCGAGATCAACGCCAAGGGCATGCTGCCCGGCAAGCTGCAGATCGTGCCGTACTACGACCGCAGCGAACTGGTCGATGCCGCGCTGTGGACCGTCACCAAGGTGCTGCTGGAGGGCGTGGTGCTGGTCGTGATCGTGCTGTTCCTGTTCCTCGGGGACGTGCGCTCGTCGGTCATCGTGCTCGCCACGCTGGTGCTGACGCCATTGCTGACTTTCATCGTCATGAACCGGATGGGGCTGTCGGCCAACCTGATGTCGCTGGGCGGTCTGGCGATCGCGATCGGCCTGATGGTGGACGGCTCGGTGGTGGTGGTCGAGAACGCGTTCGAGCGGCTGGGCCACAAGGAACCGGGACTGACCAAGACCCAGATCCTGGTGAAGGCCGTGCAGGAAGTGGCCACGCCCGTGATCGTCGGCGTGGGCATCATCATCCTGGTGTTCCTGCCGCTGATGACGCTATCGGGCATGGAAGGCAAGATGTTCGCGCCGCTGGCGTTCACGATCTCGATCGCGCTGGCGATCTCGCTGTTCCTGTCGCTGACGTTGTCGCCGGTGCTGAGTTCGTACCTGCTAAGGGGCGGCGCAGAGCATGACACGAAGCTCATCGCCTTCATGAAGCGGCACTATCTGCGCCTGCTGCACTGGGCGCTGGGCAACAGCCGCAAGACCGTGATTGCAGCGGTGGGGGCTTTCGTGATGACGCTGGCCATCGTGCCGTTGCTGGGCACGTCCTTCATCCCGGAAATGAAGGAGGGCTCGATCGTGCCGGCCATCGACCGCGTGCCGAACATCTCGCTGGAAGAGTCGATCAAGCTGGAGAAAGAGGCCAACAAGCTGGTGCTGAGCGTGCCCGGCGTGAAGTCGGTGGTGTCCGGCGTGGGCCGCGGCGAAAGCCCGGCCGACCCGCAGGGCCAGAACGAATCGACGCCGATCGCCAGCCTCAAGGACCGCGACGAATGGCCCGATGGCTGGACGCAGGATGACATCGCCAACGCGATTCGCGACAAGCTCAAGGCCATCCCTGGCGTGCAGATCGTGATGGCGCAGCCGATTTCGGACCGCGTCGATGAAATGGTCAGCGGCGTGCGTTCGGACGTGGCGGTGAAGGTGTTCGGCGACGACCTCGACAAGCTGCGCGAACTCGCGGGCGAGATCGCGCGGGTCGCCGGCGGCATTCAAGGATCGCAGGACATCCGTATCGAACGCGTGTCGGGGCAGCAGTACCTGTCGATCGAGATCGACCGCCAGGCGATTGCGCGCTACGGGCTCAATGTGTCGGACATCCACGACATCATCGAGATCTCGATCGGCGGCAAGCGCGCCACGGACATCTTCGAAGGCGAACGCCGCTTTGCCGCGGCCGTGCGCCTGCCCGAGGAGTTCCGTGGCAATGTGCAGGCGATCCGCCAGTTGCTGGTGTCGACGCCCAATGGCATCCAGGTGCCGCTGCAGAGCGTGGCGAAGATCGAGGTCAACGACGGCCCCGCGCAGATCAGCCGCGAAATGGCCAAGCGCCGCGTGGTGGTGATGATCAACGTGAAGGATCGCGACCTCGGCGGCTTCGTGGCCGAACTGCAGCAGGCCACCGGCGCCAGGGTCAAGCTGCCGGAGGGCTATTACCTCGAGTGGGGCGGCCAGTTCCAGAACATGGAACGCGCCATGGGCCACCTGAAGATCATCGTGCCGGTGACCATCGCGGCGATTTTCTTCCTGCTGTTCCTGCTGTTCAACTCGCTGCGCTTTGCCACGCTGATCATCACGGTGCTGCCGTTCGCGTCGATCGGCGGCATTATCGGGCTGTTCGTCACCGGCGAATACCTGTCGGTGCCGGCGTCGGTGGGCTTTATCGCGCTGTGGGGCATGGCCGTGCTCAATGGCGTGGTGCTGGTGTCGTACATCCGCACGCTGCGCGATTCGGGGCTGTCAGTGCATGAAGCAGTAGTGCAGGGCGCGACCCAGCGTTTCCGGCCGGTGATGATGACGGCGACCATCGCCATGCTCGGCCTGGTGCCGTTCCTGTTCTCGAGCGGCCCCGGCTCGGAAGTGCAGCGCCCGCTGGCGGTGGTGGTGATCGGCGGATTGATCACGTCGACGTTGCTGACGCTGGTGATGGTGCCGACGTTGTACCGCTGGTTCGACGACCGCAAGACGGACCCGACCCGGGATGTGCCGGTCTGACGCGGTGATGCGGTGATGCGGTCGCGATGACCGGAAAAAAGGCGCTTCGCAGCTGATGCGAAGCGCCTTTTTCTTTGGCTGCTTGCCCGTGTGCTACGACACCGAAATCACCTTGATGTCTTCCCATTGCGGATGCAGCAGCCGCAGCGTGGCCACGATGGCCTTCGGGTCCTCGGCATGGCGCTCGGACAACGCAACGGCTTCCGTGGTGGTGATGACCGGCTTGCGGCCCTTCTGGCGATATTCGATCTCGACGCTCTTGGTGACAAATGACATGGCTGGCTTTCCGCGAAGTGGTTGCCTGGCCAAGGGGACGACGGTCAGGCAGGAACAATAACGGCAGGCCGGCGCCAGACTTTTGATGCGGGCAAATACGGAGTTTGTGTCAGGTCATTCCCCGGAAGGCGCCGGTTCAGGGCCGTTCGGTGGCGAAGTACAGCAAGGCCAGGATCGGCAACGTGACACCGATGCCACTGGCCAGCGGCCAGCCGCCGTGCACATACGCCCAGCCGCCAATTGCCGAGCCCAGCGCGCCGCCGACGAAGAACATGGCCATGAACACGCCGTTCAGCCGGCCGCGGTGCTCGGCGCTCAGCGAGAAAATCGCCCGCTGGCTGACCACCAGGCTGGCCGAGACACCGAAATCCAGCACGATGGCGGCGACGGTCAGCATGGCCAGTGCAAACATCGATCCAGGCGTGCCGGCCAGCCCGAGCAGGAACGATCCCGCGCCAAGCAGCAAGGCAAGGGCCGTCATGCGCCGCCCGCGACCGCGGTCCGCCAGCCGCCCGGCGATGGGGGCGGCGATGGCACCCGCCACGCCGGCCAGCGCGAACAGCGCAATGCCGCGCTGCGTCAGGCCGAAGGCTGGCCCGGAAAGGTAGAGCGGCACCGTGGTCCAGAACAGGCTGAAGGCCCCAAACATGCTGGCCTGGTACGCGGCGCGCCGGCGCAGGACCGGTTGCGTGCGCAACAGTTGCCACATCGAGGCCAGCAACTCGGTGTAGTGCACGCCGGGCGGCGGCGCGCGCCGGGGCAGGCGGCGCGACAGGATGAACGACAACAGCGCCATGACCACGGCCGACAAGGCAAAGATGGCATGCCAGCCCCAGAGGTCGGCCACGATGCTGGCGATCGGGCGGGCCAGCATGATGCCCAGCAGCAGGCCGCTCGTGACATTGCCCACCGCGCGTCCGCGCGCATGGTCGGGCGCAAGGTGGGCGGCAAACGGCACCAGCACCTGCACGGCCACGGAGCAAAGCCCGATCAGCCAGGCCGCCAGCAGGAAGGTGACCGCATGCGAAGCATAGGCCGCAGCGGCCAGCGCCACGGCATTGCCGGCCAGCAGCCGGCATACCAGGCGGCGGTTTTCCACCAGGTCGGCCAGCGGCACCAGCAACAGCAATCCGAGGCAGTAGCCGGCCTGGACCAGCGTGACGATCAGTCCGGCCGAGCCGGGCGACAGCTGAAGCGCCGCCGCAATCGGTCCCACCAGCGGCTGGGCGAAGTACAGGTTGGCGACGGTGATGCCGCAGGCAGCGGCGAGCAGCGGTATCACCCAGGCGGGGGCGGACTGCGGCGGCCCGATCGGGCGCGTGCCCGATGCGGTGGCCCCGCCGGTGGCGGATTGGACGGTCATGGCGATCTTCAACTGGGCGGCAGCGGGTGCCGGTTCTGGTGTGTCCGGCGCCCGTTCGACATGGCGCCGGCGCCACCTTTACATCCAGGGTTGGATGCAGGCGGCTAGTAGTGGGCGGCAGGTTAGCACTGATGCGGCCGCCGTGCAGGCGGCCAATCGCCACGGTTCCGGAGGGGGGATGGGACCAGGCGATGCGCGGGACGACCCGGGACTCGCGCGATGCGGACCATCCGGGGGGCCGGATGATCCGGCGAGCCCTGCCCGTCAGCGCCGCTTCAGCTCGCCCAGGTAGTAGTTGACCTCTGCCAGCAGCGTGGTGTGGAAGGTCTCGGGCAACTGGCGGTCGTCGGTCATGCACAGCAGGTCGTCGACGCGCCTGCGGAAGGCGCTTTCCACGCCGTCGCGGCGTTCCGCCGGCATGCCCGCGCACAGTGCGGCCAGGAACTCGCGCAGCACCAGCAGACGCGCGCCGTACTGCACCATGGCATCGCCCTGGGTCTTCAGGCTGCGCGAAAACTGGTCGGGAACGGCGTCCGGCGCGGCTGACTCGTGGGTCGGCACCGCGGCGTCTTCCGTGCAAGCCTGCAGCTTGCCGGTCAGCATGGATTTCCTGAACATGGCGGGCCTCCGTGAGAGCCACTAACGCCCGGCGCGCGCCAGACGACGGTAACGTGAATCTTGATGCCCGCGACAATGCCAGACTGTTCGCTAGCCGACACTGAATCTTCGGGGCGGCAAGGTTGTCCCTTGCGGTGCATCAACGATCCTGGCGCCAGTCATTACATCGGGCAATCCGCTGCCGTTAAGGCCCGAAAGACCGCGCCGCGCAATGTCCGCCAAGGCGCGCACCGTGCCCGCACAAGCAGGCGGGCCGGGAATATCGGGGGTTCAACCGAGCCGGCAATTCAAGTATCCGCCATGAGTCAGTTTATCCATACGATCAAGTTCAGGATCCTCCTGGTGTTCGGCGTCTGTATTGCGCTGATGCTGGGCATCGGGCTGTTCGCGCTGCAGACCATCGCCAGCCTGAACCGGAACATGCACAACGCCTACGAGCAGAACACCGTGGCCATCGGCCAGCTGGCGGAGGTACGCGTGGCGCAGCTCCATATCCGCCGCTTGCTGTGGAAAATCCGCGCGACATCCGAGGGCGCCACCAGCGAAGACATGGCGTCGGTCCAGGCGCATCGCGCGAAGATGCAGAAGGGCTGGCAGGATTACTATCCCGCCCGGGTCACGTCCGGGGACGAGCGACACGTCGCCGACGCGCTCGACGCCGCGCTGGGCCGTTTCGCGGACCTGGTCGCGCAGGAGGTGCGTCTACGCGAAAGCGGCGACGCCGCCGCGGCGTCCCGGCTGCAGGACAACGAACTCGGCGCGGCCGGCGACAAGGTCGGCGAGCTGATCACGCGCAGCGTGGAGGTCAATCTCGAACAGGCCGCGGACTATAACCGCAGCAGTCTTGCGCAATCGCATACGGCGCTTTGGACCACGGGCGTGTTGATCGCGCTCGGCCTGCTGGTAACGGTGGCGGCGTCCTACCAGCTCCAGCGAACGATCACGCGGCAACTGCGCCGTTCCGTGGAAATCGCCGACGAGATTGCCGCGGGACACCTCGACCAGCGGATCGAGATCCGTTCGCGCGACGAGTTCGGACTGTTGCTGGATGCGATGGCGCGCATGAGCCGCCAGCTCGCGCAAACCGTGCGCGGCATCCAGGTGTCGAGCGAAGCCGTGCGCGTGGCCTCGCGCGAAATCTCCAGCGGCAATATGGACCTGTCGGCGCGCACGGAGCAGCAGGCGGCTTCGCTGCAGGAAACCGCGGCCAGCATGACGGAAATTTCGCAGACGGTCCGCATGAATGCGGACAACGCGGCCCAGGCCAATACGCTGGCCGGCAATGCCCGGGACCTGGCCCATGCCGGCAATACGGCGGTGCAGGCCATGGTGCAGACCATGGCCCGCATCAGCGGCAGTTCTGACCGGATCTCGGACATCACCACACTGATCGAAGGCATCGCGTTCCAGACCAATATCCTGGCGCTGAATGCCGCGGTGGAAGCCGCGCGAGCGGGCGAGCAGGGGCGCGGCTTCGCCGTGGTGGCGGGCGAGGTGCGCGCGCTGGCACAGCGCTCGTCGGCCGCGGCCAAGGAGATCAAGGAGCTGATCGAATCCTCTGCCGGCATGGTCCAGGACGGATCGCGGCAGGCCGCAGAGGTCGGCCACACCGTGGGGCAGGTGATCCGCGCCATCCAGCAGGTCTCGGACATCATGGGCGAGATTTCCGTGGCATCCGGCGAGCAGAGCCAGGGCGTGGAGCAGGTGCATGTGGCCATCAGCCAGATCGACACGGGTACCCAGCAGAACGCCGCGCTGGTGGAGCAGTCGGCGGCCGCCGCGCAATCGCTGGAAGAGCAGGCCAATGCCATGGCCGATGCCGTTTCCGTGTTCCGGCTGGCCGGGGCGGGCGGGGCCATGGGAGGCCATGTGCCGCGCGTGCCGCAAGCCTCCGCCAGGGGCGCCGCAGAGGCCAGCCGGAGCCATGCGCCGGCGCTTGCGCGCCAGGGGGCGGCTGCACCCCGAGCAGCCCGGTCCGAAGATGCCGTCCAGGATGGCGATGACTGGCAGACCTTCTGACGGGGCACAATCGCTCAAATACGGCAGGACAGCGGCAACTATTCGAGGCTTTGCAGCGATGGCAGATCCCTAGAATCTCTGGCGTGGCATCTTGCTACACCCCCCGATTTCCAGCCCTCCTCGCGAGGGCTTTTTTTTCGTCCTTCATGGGCCAGGGCGGTACATAAAACCGGCACGTTGTTCCAAAAATGGAACACAGTGTGCAGCCGACGAAGCTTCTGGGGGCGTGGTGAAAACCGCATAATGCCGGGTCACAGCCATTGCATCCGCTTCGCCGCGATGCGGCCGCAGATCCCCAACCCCGCCACACCGCCATGGTTAGCCCCCTTGCATCGCCTTGCCTGCCCAGCCGCCGTTTCGCGCTGGCTGCCGTCGCCCTGACCGCCGCGTTGTCGAGCGGCTTGTCCCATGCCGGGACGTGGTTCGATCCAGTGCGGCTGGGCGCGGCCGCCGGGGCTGGCAATGATGCCGCCATGGCGCGGCTGGAAGCCCGCTGGAACCTGAAGCAAGACCTCTGGGCCACGTCGTCGCAGTCGTTGCGCTTGCGGCTCGGTGTGGAAGCGTCGGCGGGCGTCTGGAATCCGCATGGCGGCAGCGGCCATGCACTGGGGGACTTCGGCGTGACGCCGATCCTTCGCCTGCAGGGCGCAGGATCCAGTGGCGTCTTTGTCGAAGCCGGCGTGGGCATGCATGTCCTGTCGCGCACGCACCTTTCCGACGAAAAGGTCTTCTCCACGGCATTCCAGTTCGGCGACCGCGTGGCCGTCGGCTACCGCTTTGGCGACGCGCTGGACTCGGAGCTGGCGCTGCGCCTGCAGCATTATTCGAACGCCGGCATCAAGGAGCCCAACCCGGGCATCAACTTCTTCCTGCTCCAGTACTCGGCGCGCTTCTGAGCGCGCCGGCATGGTTTTCCTGATGGCAGCGGGGCGGGGCGCCGGCGCGTAGAATGTGGCGCTGCCCCCTGTCCAGGAAATCCCCATGACTTTCGTCTTGTCCCACCGAATCCGTGCAGCGCTTTTGGCGGCAGGCCTGTTGCTGGCTGCCGGCACGGCGCTGGCAGCCGATCTCGAAATGCCGCGGCCGCGCGGCAAGGACGAAGCCCCGGGGGCGCCGGTGGCCTGCAGGAAAACGGTGCGGGAAAAGCTGCCGAATCCTGACCACTTCAAATGGGATGGCAGTACCTATCGCAAGGTCGCCGAAGACGCCTACAGCGTGGTAGCCGATGTCGAGTACATCGGCACCGACGGCGCCCAGCGCAAAGCCAAGATCCAGTGCGACGTGATCCGGGCGCCGGGCGACCGGTTCGTGGTGACCAAGGTCCGCCTGCCCGAATAGAGTTGCGAAGCCTTGTCCCAGGCGAACCGAGTCACAGTACTGCACCACCGGGAAGCCCTCAAGCCACGGCGCTTACGAAGGCCTCGAACGCGCTGGCGTCCACCGCCGGACAGAAGAAGTGGCCTTGCCCGTAGTCGCAGCCGGCCGCCAGCAGGATGTCGCGCTGGGACTCGGTCTCGATACCTTCCGCAATCACGCGGATGCGCAAGGCATGCGCCATGCTGATGATGGCGCGGCACAAGGCCACGTCGTCCGGGCCCCGCGTCAGCGAGCGGATAAAGGACCGGTCGATCTTGATGTAGTCGATGTCCAGGTGCCGCAGGTACGACAAGGACGAGTAGCCGGTGCCGAAGTCGTCGAGGGCGATCTCGATGCCGGCCGCCTGGAAGCGCGAGAGCTGGTCCATGACATCGGCGTTCTGCTCCATCAGCGAGCCTTCGGTGATCTCGATGATCAGGCTGCCCACCGGCACGTTCCTGCGCTCGATCATGCTGGACCAGGACTCGGGCCCGTTCGCCGGCGCGCAGAACTCCATGGGCGATTTGTTGACCGAGAGCTGGAAGTCCTTGCCCAGCAGCAGCTGCCAGCGCGCCAGCTGGTCCAGCGCTTCGGTCAGCACCCAGCGGCCGATGTCGATAATGAGGCCGGATTCCTCCGCAACGGCAATGAAATCGGCCGGGTGGATCGGCCCGCGCGTCGGATGGTTCCAGCGAATCAGGGCCTCGGCCTTGCAGACCTTGCCCGTGCGCAGTTCGACAACGGGCTGGTAGTGCAGCGCGAACTGCCCGCTCGCCAGCGCTGTGCGCAGGTCCTGCGTGATGCGCAGGCGCTCCTTTTCCGCCTGCAGCAGCGCCGGGGTGAAGACCTTCCAGCGATTGCGCCCCTCTTGCTTGGCGGCGAGCATAGCCTGGTCGGCGCACACTTGCAGGGCCTCGGCGTTGTCTGCGTCCTTGGGGCAGGTGGCCACCCCGATGCTGGCCGACACCACCACCAGCTCGCCGGCCAGGTGGTATGGCGCGGCAATTCGCTCCAGGATCGCCTGGGCAATGCCCTCGGCAACGCCGGCATCGCCCACCGCGGGCAGGATCACGGTGAATTCATCGCCAGCCAGCCGCGCCACGGTATCTGACGCGCGCACCGATGCCGCAATGCGCCGCGCTGCCTCCAGCAGCAACAGGTCGCCCTGGTCGTGGCCGAGGGTATCGTTCACCTCCTTGAAGCGATCCAGATCGATGAACAGCAGCGCCAGCACATCGTGCGAGCCGCGCGAACGCTCGATCTCCTGCTCCAACCGTTGGAAGAACAGGCGGCGGTTGGGCAGATCCGTGAGCGCGTCGAAATTCGCCTGGTGCAGGATGACTTCCTGCGCCTGGCGCTTCTCGGTCATGTCATGGATCAGCGCGACGCGGCGGCGCTCGCCATACGCATGGGCCAGGTAGGTATCCACGGTCAGGTAGGCAGGAAACTCGCTGCCGTCCTTGCGGCGGATTGAGAGCTCGCCGCTCCATCTGCCCCTGGCCTCCACGGTTGCACGCAGGCGTTCGACCAGCCCCGCCGCATTGGCTTCGCCGCTGATGCTATAGCCCGAGCGTCCCTTGATCTCGTCGACCGTATAGCCGGTCGCGGCGGCAAAGGCCGGATTCACGTCGATGATGGTGCCATCGAGCGACGTCACCACCATGGCTTCGCTGCTGGACGAATAGACCAGCGAAGCCAGCCGCATCTCTTCCATATGGCGCCGTCGCTCGGCCATGGAGCGGCGCAGGCTGTAGTACAGCAGGCCCAGCAGCAGGGTGGAAGCCATGGCACCGGCCAGGGCAATGCGGCGATAGACCTGGTAGGGCGCCAGCACCAGGCCGACTGACTCGCCCACCACGAAATTGAGCCCGAATTCCGGCATGCGGTAATAGCCGAAGACCCGCTCCATGCCTTCGGAGCCCGATACCGCCCGATAGCTGCCGGACAGCGGCGAGTCGCTGGCGAGATACGGCCTGTTGCTGACTGCCCTGGCCAGCGAACCCTCCAGGGCCGGCACGCGCGCGATGACCTGGCCGGAATTCTTGATGACGGACGCCACTTCGCCGTCGCGGTTCGTGAACGTCTGCGCAAAGCTGGCGAACTGCTCCGGACTGACCGAGACCACGATCACGCCGTCGAAGCTGCCCTCGCGCAGGATGGGGCGCGTGAACTGGATCGACCATTTGCGCGAGACCTTGCCCTTCACCGGGTCGCTGATGAACAGCATGTCGCGCCCGCCCGCCCGCTGATGGACCCGGAAATGCTCGCGCCCGCTCAGGTCGACCTTCTCGCCGGGCGCGGGCGGGGCGATGGACGAGTAGACGAGCAGGCCATGCTTGTCGATCACCGCCACCTGGAACGACAGGTCCACCACCAGGTTCTCCCGCTCACGCACCATGTCGGTGAATCCCCTCGGGCCGGCCAGCCAACTGGCCCGCAGGTCGAGGAGAAACTCGGATAGCCGCAGGATGCCGGATTTCGAGTACGCGCTGAACGCCTGAGCCTCGGCCTGGGTGCGCTGTGCGGCGTCATGCAGCAAGCGGTCCCGCTCGCTGACGAGTTGAAACGCCACGAATGCCCAGGTTGCAATGAGCCACGCCGCTGCCCCCAGGTTCAAGGGGGAAAAGACCTGCCGCAGGCGCCGTCGCGCCTTGCCATATCGGGTGGTCGAGGGTTCCGGCATCAAATGGGGTTCGCCGCACAGCGAGGAGTCGACATCGATAGCAGGCTAGTCGAGGTCAGCGAACCCGACAAGAGCCAGCGGCGGTTCCGGGCTCGGTTTGACTATCGTTATATAGGCGTCTATATTGCGCTGCATGAACCATTCCCTGCTTCTGCTGGATGCCTTCGCCGTGCATCCGGGCCATCCGGTATCGCGGGCCTTGTCCGGCGTGCTGGAAAGCGCCGCCGCAGGATGTTTGCCGCGCTTTGCCCAGTGGCTGGGGCTGTCGCCCGGCGAGTTCCGGGGCATGCTCGATATCTGGTTCCCCGGGGCCGCTTCGGCCGGATGGGAGCCCGACGCGCCGCCGGTGGACCTCGCCATGCTGCCGTGCGAGTTCGGCGACATCGTGGAAATGCTGTGGGACGGCCGCTCGCAAGGGGCGGATGGCGCCCATGTCCGCTGGGCCGCGCACGCGCTTGCCTGCGGCTGCTTCGGCCGCACCCATCTCTGGCAGGACATGGGCCTCTCAGGCAGGGACGATGTATCGCGCCTGCTGCGGCAGACGTTCGAACCCGTCTTTCTTGCCAACACCACGGACATGAAGTGGAAGAAGTTCTTCTACCATCGCGTCTGCGAACGGCTGGACCTTCGTCCTTGTCCCGAGCCGTCCTGCGCGGGCTGCGACCAGTTCGCGAATTGCCACGGCGCCGAGATCCGCGTGGCCGTGCCAGCGGTGGCGGCTGTGCTGCCGCTCGGCAAGGCGGTCTGAGCCGTCCGCCCGGCGTCCGCCACAAGCTGCGGCCTGGCGCAGGCAGTTGCAGGAAGGCGTCGCTGAGGCGGGTGACGGAGGGAGGCTATTTGCAGGTCAGCAAGGGCGGCTCGGGGTACACCACGTGCAGGCCATGCCTGGCACCGCATCAAGATTGCACGGGCCACTCCATTCAACGCCTTGCATCCGCCATCATGGGGGATGGCTGCCCCGGCGCGGGCTCGGCCGAGCGATGCCCCAGGCGTCCAGCAGGGGCTGGAAGCTCGGACCGCCTTCGGCGCCGCGCGGGGGCACGCGACGCGCCGGAGGCAAGGCCCGGCCGGTCAGGCTGAACAGGCGCTCGGCCTGCGCCATGTCGTCAGCGGCCGGAAGGTGTTCGACGATGCCCATCTGCCGGGCAGATTTCAGTGCGCGTGTGAGTTCGGAAGCGGAAAGGCGGCACGCGCTGGCGAGGTGGTCGCGGCGCAGGGGGCCAGCATCCCGCAGGCAGGCCATCAGCGCAAGTACACAATCCCGGGTTGGTCGTTTCATGGTGGCTACGTCGGAAGAGCTTGCCCCGCGGCCCAATCCTTCGCTGGCCACGCCGCATCGAGCTACCCATTCTTCCGTAGCCCCAGCGCCTTGCCAATCGCATATCACAGTTGTTCACAATTGGCGCGCGCATCTGGCGACGATCGTCGCCGTGGCTGCCACGTTCAGGCCGCGGCGGCCAGAGCCGCCAATGGCTCGTCACGGGGGGCGCGCATCTCGCGCACCAACGCCTGTGGCGGCATCATTGCCGCCCATCTCGGCCGGCACGCCGACCTGGCGCGCGTGGAGGCCATCAGCATGCCGAAAACACGCGCGCTCAGTGACGGGTGGGTGGAATGTCCTGGGACGCAGCGCCCTGCGGCAGCAGGGTGCCATGCTTGCGCCAGCGGCGCTCCTGGGCGCGCTGCACTGCGGCGGCGATTTCATGGAGTTCCGCCAGGCGCGCTTCAAGTGCGTCGGGGTAGATGTCGTGCGGGCTGAACCTGAGGCGGAAGGGCATGGTGTTGTCTGTCGTATTGGATAGATGGTTCGGCTGCGACGCCGCCCGGCCTTGACCATTGTCCCCGGGGGATCGGGCGCGCTCGCCTTGCTGTTTCCAGTATGGACAGCACACAGGGCCGCGCGCCAGGCCATCGTTGGCCGATTGACCTGACTCAACGCATTTTGCGCAATGACCTGTTGCGCAGGTGCTGTCCCGCGGCGCGCCGTTCCAGCGGCATTCGATTTCCGCTGCCCTCTGACACCGTTGTAGGACGAATGCGGACTGCCCGCACGGTTTGCTGCTTGCTACGCTCAACTTAGCTGTCCGCGCCCTTTATTCCGTTGCGGGAATCCCCGCATCCACACGAAGCAAGGAGAATCGTCATGAGAAAGTTGTGCGCACTATTCGCCCTCGCCGGCATGCTGGTGATCACGGGCTGCAATACCATCCACGGTGCCGGCAAGGACATCGAACGCGGTGGCGAGAAGGTGCAGGGCGCCGCGGACAACACCAAGCAGAAAATGTAGCGCGGCCAGTCGGTCAACCATCCTCAGGGGGCCCTTTGCGGCCCCCTGGCTTATTTGCGAGTCGCGCTTGGGCAAGCGACGAACGGGTCACTGTGCCGTTGTGGCTTCCGGCGCTTGCGGCGCAGCGTCGATGCGATGGCGGCGCCAGCTTGCCGGCGGCAAGCCAAATTCGCGCTTGAACGCCCGGCAGAATGCCGCTTCGGAGTCATAGCCGGCAATGCCTGCGACTTCGCCGATCGACTGGCTGCCATTGCGCAACGCCGTGGCGGCAATACGCAGGCGCCAGTGCGCCAGGTACTGCATCGGCGGCTGGCCGAGCAGGTCGGTGAAACGCTGCGCGAGCGCCGAGCGCGACAGTCCCACGCTGCCCGCCAGTTCATCGACGGTCCACGGATACGCCGGGCGCGCGTGCATGCGTGACAGCGCGCGGCCGACGTAGCGGTCGCGCAGCGCCGCCAGCCAGCCGCGTTCGCTTTCCGGCATGCCGTCGATGCAACGCCGCACCGCCTGCACGAACAGCAGTTCCGACAATTTCGCCAGGACCGTGGCACTGCCGGCCCGGGGCTCGGCTGCTTCCGATGTGGCGAACGCCAGCGCCGAGACCAGCCATGCGGATTCCACGCCGCCGTCCAACCCCACCTTGAACAGGCGGGGCAAGGACGAGAGCAGCGGGTTGCCCAGCATATCGTCGAAGGCCAGGAAGCCGCACACCATGCGCGTGGGGGTGCCCGCGCCGCCATAACTCACTCGCATGACCTCGCCGGGATTGCTCTCCATCATCCCGGCAACCAGGGGCCCGGCCGGGATCGGACTCAGGTGGAGATCGCTGCCGAGCACATGGGGTTCGCCTTGGGGCACGACCAGCAGTTCGCCGGCATCGACGCGCAGACCTTGTCCGTCGCCGTCGGCCAGGCGGGCCCAGCAACTGCCTTCGGTGATGAGATGGTAGGACACGACCGGCCCCGTGCCAGGCAGGAAGGCGGCACGCAGGCTGTTGTCGGCTTCGGAGATCAGGCACCACGGCGCCTTGAAATCGCCGTTGAGAAAGACGGCACCACTCAGTTGCACCGCGCGCAGGAGATCGGACAGGGCATCCACGGTCACTCCTTTCGCAAATCCGGCCAGATCTGGCCAAGTCCGGCGTTTTGCGCAAGAAAGCCGGAGGCCCGGTCAATGAAGTGGGCTGGCCGGGCTCCGATACTAGCACCGTGCCTGTCGCCAAACAACGGCGCGGGTACCCCGGCAATTCCGCAGGAGACCTATGCCATGGAAACGATCACCGCCCCCGATGCCAGCGCAGGTGCGCAGTCTGACTGGCTCGCGCTTGCCGCCTCGCTCGGCCGCACCTTCGACGAACGCGCCCCGGCCATCGATGCCCGAGACGCCTTCGTCAGCGCCAACTACGACGATCTCAGGGCGCAACGTTTCCTGGCCGCGGCGGTGCCGCAGGAGTTCGGCGGCGCGGGCCTTTCCCATCAGGAACTGGGAGAGGTGCTGCGCGAGCTGGGCAAGTATTGCGGCTCGACTGCACTGGCCTTCGCCATGCACACGCATCCGGTAGCCACCGCGGCCTGGCGCTGGCGCAACCAGAAAGCGCCGGTGGAAGGGCTGCTCAAGCGCGTGGGCGCAGAGCAGATCGTGCTGCTTGGCAGCGGCGGATCCGACTGGCTGCAAGGCAGCGGCACGGCGACACGCGTGGACGGCGGCTTCCGCATCGACGCGCACAAGGTGTTCGCCAGCGGTGCGCCGGTGGCGGACCTGTTCATGACCTGCGCCGTCCATGATGATCCGCAGGCCGGCCCTACGGTGGTGCATTTTCCGCTGCCGATGAAGACGCCGGGCGTGCGCATCGTGCCCACCTGGCGCGCCATGGGCATGCGCGGCACTGGCTCGCATGATGTGGTGCTCGAAAACGTGCTGGTGCCGGACAGCTCCATTGCCGCGCGGCGCCCGCAAGGCGTATGGCACCCGATGATGCATACCGTGGCGATGATCGCCTTGCCGCTGATCTATGCAGTCTACGTCGGCATTGCCGAGGCCGCGCGCGATATCGCGCTGCGGTTGGCGAAGCAGCGCCGCCTCTCGCCGCATGTGGTCGAACTGGCCGGCCGGATTGGCAACGAATGGGATGTCGCACGGCTGGCGCTGGACGACATGTTCGCGGCCGCGGCCAGCCAGGCGCCGGGTGCCGTGACCACGAACCGGATCATGTGCGGACGCGCGCTGGCGGCGCGCGCTGTGCTGGCGACCGCCGACCTGGCCATGGAGCTGGCCGGTGGCGCGGGCTTCTATCGCGATGCCGGACTGGAACGGCGCTTCCGCGATGCCCAGGGCGCGCGCTTCCACCCGCTGCAGGCGGGCGCGCAACACGAGTACGCGGGCCGCATGGCCCTTGGCCTCGATATCGACGCGCCGCCCGGAGACGTGCGGGCGGCCGCGCAATGATGCCCGCGCTCGCGCCGCTGCCGTATGCCACCGAGGCCAGCAACGACAGTGGAGAGGAAGGCGAGGACGATGCCAGGCGCGGCGCGCACTCGGCGGACGCGGTGCACTCGGTGCGCCGCGCCCTGCGCCGCGCGCTGGGGCAGTTCGCCACCGGCGTGGCGGTGGTGACGGCAACCGGGTCCGATGGCCGGCCCGTTGGCGTCACCATCAATTCCCTGGCCTCGGTGTCGCTGTCGCCGCCGCTGCTGTTGTGGAGTCTGGCCCTGGGCTCGGGCAGCCTGGCCGCTTTCCGTGGGGCGCCTTGCTATGCGGTCAACGTGCTGGCGCACACGCAGCAAGCCTTGTGCGAACGGTTTGCCACCAGCGGCATCGATCGCTTCCAGGGTGTAGCGCTGTCGCCCGGGCCGTGCGGCACGGCGCTGATCGACAACGCGCTGGCGTGCTTTGTGTGCCGTCCGCGCAGCGCGCGCAAGGTCGGCGACCATGTGCTGTTCATTGCGGAGATCGTGTCCTACCGCATCAACGGGGGTGAGCCCCTGGTCTTTCACGACGGTGGCTTTGCGGGCCTCAACGCTGCTTGCCCGCGATGACCAGTGCGATGCCGCCGAGCACGGCGGCGGCGCTGACCGCGAGCCGCAGCGACATGGTTTCGCCGAGCAGCGCCAGGCCTCCTGCCGCCGCGATCACCGGCACGCTGAGCTGGACGGTCGCGGCGGTGGCGGCCCTCAACCGCGGCATGACTGCATACCAGACCACGTAGCCCAACCCGGAAGTCACGGCGCCCGACACCAGCGCACACGCCAGCCCGGCGCCATCCAAGCTGCGCTGCGCGTGCATCAGCAACGCCAGTGCAAGTGCCGGCGGCACGGCGCGCAAGAAATTGCCGGCGGTGGTGGCAATGGCATCCGCCGCGCCACGCCCGCGCAGCGAATAGATGCCCCAGGCGATGCCGGCCACGATCATCAGCAGCGAAGAGCCCGGCGGCGGTGCGGCCAGCCCTGGCAGCACCAGCCATGCCAACCCCCCCAGCGCCAGGGCCAGCCCCAGCCATTGCCCCGCGCGCAGCCGTTCGCCGACATAGAGCCCGTAGCCGGTCATGGTCGCCTGCACGGCCCCGAACAGCAGCAAGGCGCCCGTCCCCGCGGACAGGTGCAGGTATGCGTAAGAGAACGCCGCCGCGTAGGCGAACAGCGCCAGCGCCGATGGCCAGTTTCCGCCGCGGGCCAGCCGGCCCGGGCCATGGCGGACCAGCAGGATCAGCCACAACGCTGCCGCCGCGCTGACGACCCGGACCAGCGTGAAGCTGGCTGCGTCGATCGCTGTGCCTTTGAGCGCGAGTCGGCACAGGATCGAATTGCCGGCAAAAGCCAGCATGGTCACGACCGTCAGCAGGGCGACGCGGCCCTGCGGCATGGCGGTCGCCGCGGCAACCGGCTTAGCCTGCATGCGCATCGTCCAGCGAGAACGAGGAGAGATGTTCGATCGCCCGCACCAGCGCGGCATGGTCCCAGCCCGCGCCGCCCATGCCGACGCAGACATTGAACAGCTGCTGGCAAGAGGCCGTGGACGGCAGCCCGACCCCCAGCGTGCGCGCCGTGGACAGCGCAAGCGCCAGGTCCTTCTGGTGCAGGGCGATGCGGAAGCCCGGCTCGAACTTGCGCTGCAGCATGCGTTCGCCGTGGACTTCCAGGATGCGCGAACTGGCGAAGCCGCCCATCAGCGCCTCGCGCACGCGCGCCGGGTCAGCGCCGGCGCGCGCTGCCAGCACGAGCGCTTCGCTGACAGCCTCGATAGTCAGCGCGACGATGACCTGGTTCGCAACCTTCGCTACCTGGCCGTCGCCCGCCTCGCCAACCCGCGTGATGTTCTTGCCCATGAGCTGCAGCAGTGGCAGCACGCGGTCGAAGGCGTGCTGCCGCCCGCCCGCCATGATCGACAGCGTGGCGGCACGCGCGCCCACCTCGCCGCCCGATACCGGAGCATCGACATAGTCGGCGCCGAGCGCTTCGACCTTCCTGGCAAATTCGCGCGTGGCAATGGGCGAGATCGAACTCATGTCGACCACGGTCGCACCGCGGGACAGGCCGGCAGCCACGCCGTTCTGCCCGAACAACACGCGTTCCACGTCGGGCGTGTCGGGCAGCATCAGGATCACGACCTCCGACTGGCGCGCGACGTCGGTGCCATTGGCGCAGGCGTGCATGCCCGCATCCTGCAGCGCCTGCGGCACGCCGCTGCGGCTGTGCGCGAACAGGGTGTGGCCGCCTTGCAGCAGGTGCTGCGCCATGGGCGTGCCCATCACGCCCAGGCCGATAAAGCCGATCTTGCTCATGTTCTTGTCCGGTGGGTTGCCATGGCCCGGCTGCGCGGCCCGCGCCGCATGCAGCGTCGTGATTGATCATAGTCACTGCAGAGCCACCACAAACAGCCGGATCAGCGGGCGGCGCCAGCCGGTGCCGCAAGGATGGCGCGAATGCGCGCCAGGTACTGGTCGCCGACCGCGCGGTGCGTGCGCGCCGCTTCCTGGGCGAACTCCCGGCGCGAGGGCGGCCGGATGCCGAGGCTGCGGCAGATGGTGGACAGATAAGGCTTGCGGGCGCCTGCCAGCCGGCCCGCCGCGGACTGGAGCGCGGCATCGCCGATGCGCGCGCGCAGCCACGCCAGCACCTGGCGGTCATAGTCGTTCTGGACGCGGATCAGATGTTCCATGGGGCCTCCTGACACTGTTCATCCATACAGTTACTGTAAATATATACAGTAATCCGATGGAGGCAAGGAGAATGTTCGTATGCCGCCTGGAACGCCGGATCCACCGATCCTTAAAGTGCGGAGGGTTCCACCTCGATCAACGCGTCCACGACCACCACGCCATCGGCGTTCACCATCACCGGATTGAGGTCAACCGACCGGATCGCGCCGCCAGCCTTTTGAACCAGCTCTCCGACTTGCACTGCTAACCGGCACAGCGCGGCGATATCCACCGCCGGTTCGCCGCGCACGCCGTGCAGCAGTGGCGCGATGCGCAGCGTAGCCAGCGCCCGGGCCACGTCGGCCTGCTGGCAGGGCGCGAGCAGCACGGCGGTGTCGCGCAGCACCTCGACGTACTTGCCGCCGTCGCCCACCACCAGCACCGCGCCGAATACCGGGTCCCAGTGCGCGCCGATCATGCATTCGCGCTGGCCGCGCGACATGCGCGCGACCACCACGCCCTCGCAGGTGGCGCCCATGGCCTGCAGCGTGCGAGTCTGGACCGTGAAGGCGCTGGCCACCGCTTCCGGGTCGTTGCAGTGCAGGGCCACCAGCCCGTGCTCGCTCTTGTGCGGCACCTGCGGGGAACTTGCCTTGACTGCTACCGGGGCGCCGATGCGTTGCCAGGCTGCGAGCGCGGCATCCACATCATGGCAGACGTAGTGTTCGACCACCGGCATGCCGGCAGCGGCAAGACGGGCGAGACTGGCCGCCTCGCTCAGCGTCGTCACAGTCTCGACGCTTGCTTGCGGCACAGAGGCCGGCGGTGCGGGCTCGCCCTCGGCCGCGATTTGGCGAAGGCGATCCTGGTGCGATACCAGTTGCGAGAAGGCGGATAGCGCTTCGGTGGTGTTGGCGTAGGTCGGCAAGCCGGCTTCGCGGAATACATCGGCCACGGGCTGCTGCCAGACCGCGACCGCAATGGGCTTGCCGGCGGTGTTGGCAAACGCGGCGGCGTCGCGTGCAAAGCGCGGCACGTCGTAGCCCATGCCGGAGACGGGAATGTCGAGCAGGAACAGGTCGGCAGCGGGATCGCTTGCCACCACGGGCAGCACCTCGCCGAACAGCGCGCTGTTGGAGAGCAGCGCCGCGGTGACATCGACCGGGTTCGTGGTGGTGGCGAAGCCGGGCAGGCGTTCGTCGAGCGCGGCCCGAGTGGCGTCGGACAGCGGTGCCAGCGTCAGTCCGAACGTCTGCGTCGCGTCGGCAGCCATGACGCAGCTCGCGCCCGAGTTGCTCACCACCACCAGCCGGTGCCCGCCGGCATCCCAGCCACGCAGGTACAGCGGCGCGCAGCGCGCCAGTGCGTGCGCATCATTCACGCGCCAGATGCCGTGGCGGTCCAGGAAGGCGTCGACGGCGCGGTCTTCGTTGGCGATGGCGCCCGTGTGCGACGCCGCGGCGCGCTGGCCGTCCTGCGAGCGGCCGGCCTTGACCGCCACGATCGGCACGTTGCGGACCCGCGCCACGCGCGCGGCTTCGGCCAGCACCTCGGGATCGGTCAGGCTTTCCAGGTACAGCAGCACCAGCCGCACGCCGGGATCATGCGCGACGGACAGCGCCAGTTCGCTGACCGTGACGTCGGCCTGGTTGCCGGTGGCGTGCATATGGCGCACGCCGATGCCCTGGCCGCGCAGCAGCCCGTAGACCATGGCCGCCACGCCGCCGCTCTGGCTGACCACCGCCACCGGCCCGTCCCGCGGCGGCACCTCGATGAACATGGTGGAGAAACTCGCGATGGCGCCACTGCCAAAGTTGGCCAGCCCCTGGCTGTTCGGACCCACCAGCCGCAGGCCGCTGGCGCGCGCGGCGCGCACCATCTCGTCCTGCTGGCGGCGGCCTTCGGCGCCGGCCTCGCCGAAGCCGGATGCGATCACGATGGCCGCCGCCACGCCGAGCCGCGCGCAGTCACGCACGGCCTGCACCGCGGCCTCGCCGGCGACGATGATGATGGCCAGTTCGGGGACCTCCGGCAGCGCGTCGAGCGAGGGGTAGGCACGCAGGCCCTGGAGGGCATCGCGCTGCGGATTGACGGGATAGAGCGTGCCGGCGTAGCCGTGCGTTTTCATGTAGTGGATGGGCCGGCCGCCGATCTTGTGGATATTGTCGGAGGCGCCGATCACGGCAATCGAGCGTGGGGAGAGCAGGGACTGGAGTGGGGCAGTCATGAGCAAGGCGTAGGTGTGGAGAGAGTTCAGTCGATGGTGGCGCCCGAGGTCTTCACGACCCTGGCCCACTTGTCGATTTCCTGCCCGATAAAGCGGACGGTGGCCGGGGGATCGGTCCATTCGGCGGCGAAGCCCTGCGTGGCGAAGCGCGCGCGCACGTCCGGGTCCTGCAGGACGGCCTTGAGCGCGCCGTTGAGCGTGCCGAGGACGGCGGGCGGCGTGCCGGCCGGGGCCAGCAGCGCGTTCCATGCGCTGGCCTCGTAGCCGGGCAGGCCGGCCTGCGCGATGGTCGGCGTGTCGGGCGCGGCCGGCGAGCGCGTGGCGCCCGTGATGGCGAGCGCCTTGAGCTTGCCGTCGCGCACGAACGGCATGGCCGAAAGCATGGTGTCGAACATCACGGTGGCCTGGCCACCCATCACGTCGGTCAGCGCGGGGGCGCTGCCCTTGTACGGCACGTGCGTCATGTGGATGCCCGCCATGCTGTTGAACAGTTCCGCGGCGAGATGGGTGGACTGGCCGTTGCCGGAACTGGCAAACGTGACCTGGCCCGGCCTGGCTTTGGCCAGCGCGATCAGCTCGGCCACGTTGGTGGCGGGGGTGGCCGGTGCGGTCACCAGCACCAGCGGGCCCCGCGTGAGCAGGCTGACCGGCGCAAAGTCCTTGCGCGTGTCGTAGCCGGGCTTGCTGAATAGCGTCATGTTGATGGCGTGCGCGGTCGTGGCGACCAGCAGCGTGTAGCCGTCAGGCGCGGCCTTGGCCACCGCTTCGGCGCCGATATTGCCGCCGGCGCCGGGGCGGTTCTCCACCACCAGCGGCTGGCCCAGCTTCTCGGACAGCTTCTGTCCGACCACGCGGGCGACGATATCGGTCGGGCCGCCCGGCGGATAGGGCACCACCAGCCGGATCGGCTTGTTCGGGAACGACTGTGCCTGCGCGGCCGGCAAGGCCGTGGCGGACAGGGCCAGACAGGAAATCAGGGCGAGCGTGTGCCGCCGGGATCGATTCGGTGCCAAAGGTTACTCCGGTTGTGGATGCCGGCCGGGACGGACAGGCGCTGCCGGCAAGGCGCCAGAGACGGCGCTGGGTCGCTATTCGCGCCGGAAACGCAGCAGCGTGCCTTCGCCGAAGCGCAGGAAGCCGGCCCGCACCCGCTCGCCGATCGCTACGCCGGGCTCCGCGTGGCCCATCACGCGCGGGCCTTCGTCGAGCGTGGCCAGCACCAGCGTGTAAGGCGCTAGCGCACGGAACGCTTCGTCTGGCGCACGGCTGATCTCGGTCACGGCGTGGACTGTCGCCAGTCCCCCGGCATCGCGCCAGCGTAGGTGCAGCCCGCCGCAGGCACGGCATGCATGGCGCTCCAGCGGCTGCCATGCGCCGCAGTCGTCGCAGCACTGGTAGCGCACCACGCCGGCATCGAGGCCCGCTGTGTAGGGATGGGTCATGACATGGCCTCCAGCACCAGGCTGACGTGGGATGACAGCACGCCGCCATCGGCATGGAACAATGCGCGCCGGCGCGTGCCGGCCTGGCGCTCGCCGGCACGGCCGGCGAGCTGCCGCGCGGCTTCGGCCAGGTGCATCAGGCCACCGGCCACGCCCGAGTGCCCGAAGGCCAGCAAGCCGCCGTGCGTATTGAGCGCCAGCGGGCCGCCGCGTCCGAAATCGCCCGCACGCAGCCGCGCCTGCGCTTGCCCGCGTTCGGCCAGGCCGAGTTCTTCCAGCAACATGACCAGCGTGATGGTGAACGAGTCGTAGATCGCCAGGTAGTCGATGCTCTCCACGCCGCCGCCTGCCCCGGCAAACGCGCGCCGCGCAGCGTCGGCGGCGCCGGTCTGCATGACATCGTCGATGGCGCTCAGATGCTGGTGCCGGTGCGCTTGCCCCGCGCCCGCGATGCGCACCGGCGTGCCGGCTCCAGGCTCGGCGGACACGACCACGGCGACCGCGCCGTCGGAGATCGGGCAGCAATCCGACAGGCGCAGCGGTGTGGCAATCGCGCGCGCTGCACGGGCGTCAGCCAGCGACAGCGGTTCGCGCAAATGCGCATCCGGGTGGCTTGCGGCGTGTTCGCGCATCAGCACGGCAAAGCCCGACAGCGCATCGGCATCCATGCCAACTTCATGCAGGTAGCGCGAGGCCAGCAACGCGTAGTAGGCCGGCACCGAAGCGCCGTTGGGCACCTCGACGTGCGGTTCGCCGACCTGCGCCAGCGTCTGGATCGACTGGTCGCGGCTCTGGCCGCTGAGGCGGTTTTCGCCGGCCACGACGAGCACGTGGCGGCAGCGGCCAGCGCGCACCAGCTCATGCGCGAGCATCGCCATCACGCCGCCGGTGGCGCCGCCCGCGGCCACGCCGTGCGCGTAGGCGGGCGTGAGCGAGGCGTACTCGCAGAAGCGGTCGGCCAGCATCAGGTGCGGCAGCGTGGTGGCGTAACCGCACAACACGCCGTCGATGTCCGCGCGCGCCAGGCCGCTGTCGGCCAGCGCGGCATCGGCGGCCTGCGCCATCAGCGTCAGTGGAGTGCTGCCCTCCAGGCGGCCGAAACGCGTATTGCCGGTGCCGCATATGTAGCTTTTTCCGGTCATTGCGCGCCTATCAACGCTTGAGCAGCGGGCATTGCGACTTCGACACCGGCATGAAGGCCTGGTCGCCCGGCACCGTCGCCAGCACCTTGTAGTAGTCCCACGGATACTTGGACTCGGCCGGGCTCTTTACCTCGAACAGGTACATGTCGTGGATCATGCGGCCGTCTTCGCGGATGCGGCCGTTCTTCGCAAAGAAGTCGTTGATCGGCATGGACTTCATCTTCTTCATGACCGCGGCGGTTTCGTCGGTGCCGGCGGCCTGCACGGCTTTCAGGTAGTGCATGACCGACGAATAGGCGCCGGCCTGGCTCATGTTCGGCATCTTCTTCACTTTCTCGAAGTAGCGCCGCGACCAGGCCCGCGTGGCGTCGTTCATGTCCCAGTAGAAGGCCTCGGTCAGCACCAGCCCGGCCGCCGTCTTCAAGCCGATCGCGTGGATATCGTTGATGTAGAGCAGCAAGCCGGCCATGCGCTGCGCGCCGTTGCGGGTCAGGCCGAACTCCGACGCGGCCTTGATGGCGTTGACGGTGTCGCCGCCCGCATTGGCCAGGCCTACCACCTGGGCCTTGCTGGCCTGCGCCTGCAGCAGGTAGGACGCAAAATCGCTCGCGCCGATGGGGTGGCGCGCGGCGCCCAGCACCTTGCCGCCGGTTTCATTGATCACCGCGGTGGCCGAGTCCTGCAGCGTGTGGCCGAAAGCGTAGTCGGCCGTGAGGAAGAACCAGGTCTTGCCGCCACGCTGCACCATGGCGCGCGCGGTGGTGTTGGCAAGCGCATAGGTGTCGTAGGCGTAATGCACCGACACCGGCGTGCACAGGTCGTTGGTGATGCGCTCGCTGCCCGGGCCGGAGAACACCACGATATGGTTCTTCTGCTTGGCCACATCCAGCACGGCCAGCGCCGGCGCGGAGGCCGCCACGTCGAGGATGGCATCGACATGGCCGGTGTCGAACCATTCGCGTGCCTTGTTGGCGGCGATGTCGGCCTTGTTCTGGTGATCGACCACCACCAGTTCGATCTTCTTGCCCAGCACGTTGCCGCCGAAGTCGTCAATTGCCATCTGCGCCGCTGTCGCGCTGCCGCGGCCCGTGACATCGGCGTACAGGCCGCTCATGTCGAGCAGCATGCCGATCTTGACCACGTCGTCGGAGATCGCGGCCTTTGGCTGGGCCTGCACGGCGCCGCAGGCAAGCGCGGCGGCCACGGCGAGCGTGCCGGCGGCCTTGCGGAACATCGAATGGCGTTGCTTCATGGGGTCTCCCTGGCGTTTCGTGCGTTTCGTGCGTTTCGTGCGTGTCGTGCGCATCGTGCGCGTCGCGCGTTTCGTACGGTGTCGTGTGATGCGGTCAGACCGTGGCGATGGGCGTTACCGGCGAGCCCACCGCGCCAGGCAGGCGCAGCGGCGGGGCGGTGAGCTGGAAGCGCGTGCGGCCGTTGGCGCGCAGCCAGTCGGCCAGTTCGCGCAGGTACCACAGCTCGCCCAGCGGCAGGCCCAGCTTGAACAGGCAGTGGTGGTGCAGCGGCAGCAGCGGGTGGCGCTTGTCGCCATCGGGCGCGGGGCGGGCCGGATAGCGCTCGACGGCGTAGTTGTCGGCGACCAGCGCGGCAATGCCGCTATCGGTGATCCATTGCAGCAGCTTCTCGTCGCGCCCGTCCAGCGCGCAGCAGCTGTGGTGCAGCACCGCTTCGTCGGGCTCGCGCTGCATCGACAGCACGATTTCGGCAAAGCCGGTGCGCAGCAGCAGCATGTCGCCGGGCTCGACCTCGGCCTTGGTGGCGTCCATGGCATGCATCAGTTCGTCGTAGCCGACGTTGCGGAAATCCATGCCGAAGATGTGCGCCAGGTCCACCAGCACGCCGCGGCCCTGCATGCCGCTGACCGCGAAGTTCTCGATGCCCAGCGCCTGCGCGGCGCTGTGGTCGTGGCCGTGGCCGCACGGGTGGGCCGCGAAGTGGTCGTCCTCGGCATAGTCCATCGGGCCGACGATATGCTCGTTGGCGCGGTAGCCGTTGTAGTAGACGCGTTCGGGCCTGCCGTCGCCATCGGCATCGAACAGCGCGCCCACGTGCGCGAGCGAATCCCATTGCGTGCTGTACTGCAGGCACATCAGCACCTGGTCGTCGCTGAGTACGTCGATGGCGGCGGGGTCGACCTTTGCCAGCGGAAAGTTCACATAAGGAATATCGTCGCGGAACGTTGGCCGCAGCACCGGCGCGTGGCGGCGCGGGTTGAGCTTGTTGCCGCCCGGGTAGTCGAGCGGCAGCGACAGGCAGAAGCTGCGGCCGGCCTGCACCTCGCGCGCCCCCTTCAAGACCTGCTCAGGCCCGATCAGGTTGATGCGGCCCAACTGATCGTCGGGCCCGAAATCACCCCAGTTGGAACCTTGCGGACGTTGCTTCCAGCGCATGTCATGCCTCCTGTCGGGCGCGTGGCCGGGCGCCCGGCCGTTGTTGTTCGGTAGCGGGGACGGCGCTCGTGAGCGGGCGCCAGTTCTGCTGGATGGCCTCGGCCTCGCGCCGCAGCGCGCGCGCCATGGCGGCTTCGCGGTCGGTGATGCGTTCATTGAGCGCGGCGATGCTGATGGCGCCAAGCGGATAGCCGTCGGGGCCGGGCAGCGCGATGGCGATCCCGCCCATGCGCTCGACCACCACGTCCAGCAGCACCGCGTAGCCGCGTTCGCGCGTGGCCTCGATATGGCCGAGCAGCATGGGCCGGCTGAAACGCGGATAGCGGCGCATGGCCGGCGCGATGCCGTCGAGCACGGCCTCGACCTCCGCGTCGGGCAGGGTGGCCAGCAGCGCCAGGCTGCCGGCGCCGATGCCCAGCGGCCGGCGGCTGCCGATCTCCAGGTAATTGGCGCGGATCGGGAACGTGCCCAGCCGCAGTTCGATGCAGACCGACTCGCAGCCGCTGGGCACGGACAGGATGGCACTATCCTGGAATGCGTTCGCCAGCCGGATCAGCGCTGGCCGGACCAGCGGGCGCAGGTCGGTGCGCTGCACGGTAGTGGCATGCATCGTCAGCCATTCCGGGCCCGGTGTGAATACCTTGGTGGCAGGGTCGCGTTCCACCAGGCCTTCTGCCACCAGCGTTTCCAGCAGGCGCAATGCCGATGCCTTGTCGACGCCGGCGGCGTTGGCAAGGTCGGTCAGGCGGCTGTTACGGGCATCGGTCAGCGCGCGCAGCAGGCGGCAGGCCTTCTGCAGCGAAGTGCTGGGATTGGTCACGCGGGGTTGTCTCCTTGTCAGGCTTTCATTACGTGAAACCTGTAGGAGCGGTTATAGGCCAAGACACAAGGGCCGTCATTCTGCGACGCAGAAAAATTTCGCCCCTTGAAACTCTGGCCGGGTCATCGATGCAACGCGAGGGCGCCACGCCATAGGCAATTGTCCCGGCGTCAAATTGCATTTGACATTTTGTCAATCACCATTGGGATTGTATAGCCAGCTTATCGAGGCAGAATGCTAGGTTGACCTCATCCGGAGACGAGCATGACCAACGAAGCACCTGTCGTTCGCGCAGTTCGCCAAGGCGACGTGCTGGTGATCAGCCTGTGCAATCCGCCAGTCAATGCCTTGGGCGTTGCCGTGCGCCAGGGCCTGAAGCAGGCCATCGAGCAGGCGCAGGCCGATGCCGGCGTGCGCGCCGTGCTGGTCGTGGGCGAAGGCAAGACCTTCATCGCCGGGGCTGATATCCGCGAGTTCGGCAAGCCGCCGATGCCGCCGTCGCTGCCCGAGGTTTGCAATCAGATCGAAGCGAGCGGCAAGCTGGTGGTTGCCGCCATCCATGGCCCGGCGCTCGGCGGCGGGCTGGAAGTCGCCATGTCGGCGCACTATCGCCTGGCGCTGCCGGGTGCCAAGCTCGGGCTGCCCGAAGTCAACCCGGGCCTGTTGCCCGGTGCCGGCGGCACGCAGCGCGCGCCGCGCCTGATGGGCGCCAAGGCCGCCGCCGAACTGATGCTCGGCGGCAAGCACCTGTCGGCCAAGGCCGCGCAGGCCGCCGGCCTGGTCGATCGCCTCGCAGAAGGGGATGATCCCGTGGCGGCCGGCCTGGCCTATGTCAACGAACTTCTCGGGCAGGGCGCCGCGCCGCGCCGCACGCGCGACCTGGCCATTGCCGACAAGGCTGCCGCGCTGGCTGACCTTGACGCCCTGCAGGCCGAGACCGCGAAGAAGAGCCGCGGCCTGTTCTCGCCGCTGAAGATCATCGAATGCGTGCGCGCCGCCGTGGAACTGCCGTTCGACGAGGGCGTGGCGCGCGAGCGTGCGCTGTTCGTCGAATGCCTGAACAGCCCGCAGCGCGCGGGCCTGGTTCACGCCTTCTTTGCCGAACGCGAAACCGCCAAGGTACCCGAAGCGCGCGGCGCCGCGCCGCGCGCGCTCAACCGCGTCGCCGTGATCGGCGGCGGCACCATGGGTGCTGGCATCACCGTGGCCGCGCTGGACGCCGGCCTGCCGGTCGTGATGATCGAGCGCGATGCGGAGTCCATCGCGCGCGGCCAGGCCAATGTCGAGAAGGTCTACAACGGCCTGATCGCCAAGGGCCGCATGACCGAGGAAGGCAAGGCCGCGATCCTGTCGCGCTACACGCCCGGCACGTCGTATGAAGCGATTGCCGACGTCGACCTGGTGATCGAGGCCGTGTTCGAGGACATCGAAGTCAAGAAGGCCGTGTTCCAGGAGCTGGACCGCGTGTGCAAGCCGGGCGCTGTGCTGGCCACCAATACCTCGTATCTCGATATCGACGCGATTGCGGGCAGCATCTCGCGCCCGCAGGACGTGATCGGCCTGCACTTCTTCAGCCCGGCCAACATCATGAAGCTGCTGGAGATCGTGGTGCCGGCCAAGGTCAGCCCCGACGTGGTGGTGACCGCATTCGAGCTGGCCAGGCGCATGAAGAAGATTCCGGTGCGCGCGGGCGTGTGCGACGGCTTTATCGGCAACCGCATCCTGGCGGTCTACAAGCAGGCGGCCGACTACATCATGGAAGATGGCGCCAGTCCCTACGAAATTGACGAGGCCGTGCGTGGCTTCGGCTATCCGATGGGCCCGTTCCAGGTGACCGACCTGGCCGGCGGCGATATCGGCTGGGCCACGCGCAAGCGCCGCGCCGCCACGCGCGACCCGAAGGCGCGCTATGTCGAGGTTGCCGACCGCATCTGCGAGCGCGGCTGGTTCGGCCAGAAGACCGGCCGCGGTTTCTACCTCTACCCGCAAGGCGCGCGCGTCGGCCAGCCCGATCCGGAAGTGCTCGCCATCGTCGATGCCGAGCGCCAGAAGAAGGGCATCGTGCCGCGCAAGTTCACGGCCGAAGAAATCATGCGCCGCTATATGGCAGCGATGGTCAACGAAGGCGCCAAGGTGGTGGAAGAGGGCATCGCGCTGCGTCCGCTCGACGTCGACGTGACGTTCCTGTCCGGCTACGGCTTCCCGCGTTTCCGCGGCGGCCCGATGCAGTACGCCGACATGGTCGGCCTGCCGAAGATCCTGGAAGATATCCGGACCTTCGCCAAGGAAGACCCGCTGTTCTGGAAGCCCGCGCCGCTGCTGGAAAAGCTGGTGTCGGACGGCAAGGATTTCGCCAGCCTGAACAAGGCGCGCTGAGCCCTGCGCTGGCCACAGTAGTTCATTGCGACGCGGCCAACCTTGCCACGTCGCAGCCCATGGAGACGAGCAATGCAAACTACGACGGAACAATCCCAGGGCATCGACTTCCCGCTTGAAGGGGTCCGTGTGCTGGACCTGTCGCGCGTATTCGCGGGGCCGCTGTGCGGCCAGGTCCTGGCCGACTTCGGCGCCGAGGTAGTGAAGGTCGAACACCCGGGCCGCGGCGACGACACGCGCGACTGGGGCATGCGCATCGGCAAGACCGAGACCACGTACTACAACAGCATGAACCGCAACAAGCGGTCCGTCACGCTGGACCTGCAGAGCAAGGAAGGCGTGCAGATCGTCTACGACCTGTTGCCGCAGTTCGACGTGGTCATCCACAACTTCAAGACCGGCGGCGCCGAGAAGCTGGGCCTGGGCTATGAACAGCTCAAGGCCATCAAGCCCGAGCTGATCTACTGCGCGGTGTCCGGCTACAACACCAGCGGCCCCGAGGCCAAGCGCCCCGGCTACGACCTGGTGATCCAGGGCGAGGCCGGCCTGATGGCGCTCAACGGAGAAGCCGATACGCCTCCGCTGAAGTTCGGCGTGGCCGTGGTGGACCTGATGACCGGCATGTACGCCGCCCAGGCCGTGCTGGCGGCACTCTTCCGCCGCGAGCGCAAGGGCAAGGGCCAGCTCATCGAGATGGCGCTGTATGACTGTGGCCTGATGGTCACCGGCTACTACGGCCTGGACGCCATGCTGCTTGGGCGCGACCCGGCGCGCTACGGCAATGCCCATCCGTCCATCGTGCCGTACGGCATGTTCGAGTCCGCCGATGGTCCGCTGATCATCGCCGTAGGCAACAACAGCCAGTTCGACAAGTTCTGCCGCCAGGTCATCGATCGCCCGGACATCGTCGAGGACCCGCGCTATGCGACCAATGTCGAGCGAGCGAAGAACCGCGAGACGCTGACCCCGCTGATCACCGGCCTGATCCACAGCTTTGCGCGCGACCTCCTGCTCGAACGCATGACGGCCTGCGGCATCCCGTGCGGCAAGGTGGCCGGCCTGCACGAAGCCCTGACCAGCGAGCGGACCCGCCAGGGCGGCCTGCTGCGCGAAATGCCGCATCCGGTGGCGGGCAGCACGCATGTGTTCGCGCCGCCGTACCGCATCGACGGCCAGCGTTTGCCGATCCGCAGCGCGCCGCCCACGCTGGGCGAAGGCACGCGCGCCGTGCTGCAGAACCTGCTGCAACTGAGCGACGCGCAACTGCAGGACCTGCAGGCGCGCGGCGTGCTGACGCTGCCGGAAACGCCGGGCAATGCCTGATCATTCGGGCCACGCGGACGTCATGAGCGTCGGCGCGGCCAGGCCTGGCAAGGGGGCTCAATGGAGACCTTGCACTGACTCAAACTGGAAGAACAAAGTGCGCATTCAACATCTCACCCGTATGGTCCATTCCCGCCGCCGTGCCATCCTGGCACTGGCCGCAGCGCCGCTGCTGATCAGCAGCGCGTTCGCGCAGGCGTGGCCGGCCAAGCCGATCAAGCTCGTCGTGCCGTTCCCGCCGGGCGGCCCGACGGACACCGCGTCGCGCATCGTCGGCCTGAAGCTGGGCGAGGCGCTCAAGCAGCCCGTGATCGTGGAGAACCGCGCCGGCGCATCGGGTTCCATCGCGGCCGCGCAGGTGGCCAAGAGCGCTGCCGATGGCTACACGTTCATGATGCTGGCCACGCCGACGCTGCTGGCCCCGTACCTGTACAAGAAGGCCGGCTACGACACCACCAAGGACTTCACGCCGGTGGCCACGGTCTATGACCTGCCCATCGTGGTCGTGGTGAATCCCACGCTGCTGCCCAACGTGACCGACCTGTCGAAGCTGATCGCGCAGGCCAAGGCCCAGCCCGGCAAGCTCAACTACACCAGTTCGGGCGCCGGCAGCTTCGGTCACCTGAGCATGGAACTGCTCAAGCAGATGGGCGGCTTCGAAATGCAGCACGTGCCGTACAAGGGCGGCGTGCCTGCGATCAGCGACACCATTGGCGGCCAGGTCCCCATCATGTACGCCGACCTCGTCGCCGCGCTGCCGCACATCCAGGCGGGCAAGCTGCGCGCCATCGCCGTCGGTTCGCCGCAGCGCGTGGCCATGCTGCCGGATGTCAAGACGATCGCCGAGCAGGGCTTCAAGGGCTATGACGCGGTGTCGTGGGGCGGCCTGATGGCGCCTCCCGGAACGCCGAAGGATATCGTCGACCGTGTTTCGACCGAAGTCGGCAAGATCCTGGCGGACAAGGATGTCCAGGACAAGCTGCTGAAGGCTGGCGCCATCGCCAGCTATCAGAATCCGGCGCAGATGGGGCAGCGTATCCGCCAGGATTACGCCAAGTGGGGCAAGGTGATCCGCGAGAAGGGGATCGCGGTCGAGTAAGGGGTGTTGGGGGCGTCATTACCAACGCCCTTAAAATACCCGCATGTTTGCTCCCCTCTCCCACTGCGTGGGAGAGGGGAGCAACCCGTCAGCCTTCACCGCCCCGGCCCGCGCTCCAGAATCTTGTACAGATGCGAGCGCGAGATCCGCAGCTGCTCGGCCGCACGCTTCTTGTTGCCGCCATGTCGCGCAATCGCATCGACCACTGCCGCATAGGCAAGCTCACTCATTCCCCCAGTCGTCTCGCTCACCGGCAACGCGGCCGCTGAGGCAGGCACGCTGCCCGACTCAGACTCTTCATGCGGATACGCCCGCGCCAGCGGATGCACCGCCGCATCGCTCTCCACACCCACCAGCCCGCGCGCCGCTTCGCCGCGCGCAAAATCCACGACGCGCAGCGTGCGGCCGTCGCAGAACACCAGCGCTTCCTCGATGCGCTGGCGCAACTGCCGCACGTTGCCGGGCCAGGGCTGGCCCGCGAGATGCCGCGCCACATCGAGATCGATCTTCGGCAAAGGCACGCCGTTGCGCGCGCAGAACGCGCTGACGAAATGCTGCAGCAACGCGGGAATGTCCTCACGCCGCTGGCGTAATGCGGGAATGCGCAGCACCACGCCGCTGAGCCGATAGTAGAGATCGAGCCGGAATCGCCCCGCATCGATCAGCGCGGGCACATCGCGGTTGGTGGCCGAGATCAGCCGGAAATCCACCCGCTGCGCGCGGCGGCTGCCTAGCCGTTCGACCATATGGTCTTCCAGCACGCGCAGCAGCTTGACCTGCATCTCCATCGGGATGTCCGCGACCTCATCGAGGAAAACAGTCCCACCGGCCGCGAGTTCGAGCTTGCCGGCCTGTCCCTGGCGATGGCTTCCGGTGAAGGCGCCGGGCGCGTGGCCGAACAGTTCGGATTCGATCAGCGTGGCGGGCAGCGCCGCCAGGTTGAGGCTGACCAGCGGGCGTTCGCTCACCGGTTCGCGTCCCGCACCGTGGATGGCGTTTGCCACCAACTCCTTGCCCGTGCCGCTTTCGCCGAGGATCAGCACAGGCACGTCGAGCCGTGCCACGGTCTGGATCTCGCGGCGCAGGCGCTGCATCGGCGCGCTTTCGCCAATCAGGCCCAGCGCTGGCTGGGTGTCGCGCAGGCCATCCAGTTCGCGCTGATAGCGTGCGACCTGCGAGCGCAGTTCCGACAACTCGTCGTGCATGCGGACCATGGCCTCCGGACCCTTGAACAGGACCTGGCCGATGGCCCCGACCACCTCGCCGTCCTGCCGGATCGGAATGCGGTTGACCACGCGCGTGATGCCGTTCATCTGCTGCAGCTGCCCGATCTCCGCCTTGCCACTCGCCACCACCTGCGGCAGCCGCGAATTCGGGATGACGCTGGCGGCGGGGCGCCCGATGCCTTCACCGGCGTCCAGACCCAGGAACTTCTCGTGTACGGGACTGATGAAGCGCACGAGGCCGTCCCGGTCGGCCACGGTGATGGCCTGGTACGGGTCGGTCAGGAAGTGGTCGAGGATCGCGCTGGCGAAAGGCACCGTGCCAAGGAAGTCGAACAGCACCGCGTGCGTGTCCGCGCGGTGCAGCAGGATCAACTGGTGGGCACCGTCCTCCAGGCACAGGCCGATGTAGCGGTGTTCGCCGGCATCGACCGGAAACAGGCGGCGGCCATGAGCGCGGTCGGAAGCTTGGTCACAGGCGGCTTCGGCGGCATTGGCCGTGGCGGAGTCGGCACAGACCCCGACGGCGGCGATGCGTTTGCCATCTGATCGGCGAACCACGACGCCGAGCGGGGCGGCTGCACCGGTCGTTTGTGTTGCCGTTGAGGACACAGCAGGTCTCCATTGGTGTCCTGTATGCGGACACGCTCTGTCGTTATGGCGGACATCATAGACCGTGAGAAAAAAATCCTCAATGAAATCAAAGAGGATCCGAGTGTCTTCAACATGGCACGGCTTGTGCGGTATTGAATCCGACACATCATCCGACGACATCCGGAGACACGCCGTGACCTGGCAACCCGAAATCGACGAACTGGCCTACCGGCGGCGCCTTGCCGAGCGCATGGGCGGGGAAGACAAAGTGACGCGCCACCGCGAGGCCGGCAAGCTGACCGTGCGCGAGCGCATTGCGGGCATCGCCGATGCAGGATCCTTCCGCGAAGTCGGCGGCCTCAGCGGGAGCGGCCGCTATGACAGCAACGGCCGGTTGGTGGATCTGGTGCCTTCCAACCTGGTGATGGGCCGCGCGCAGGTCGGCGGACGGCCGGTCGTGCTGGTCGGCGACGACTTCACCGTGCGCGGCGGCGCCAATGACGGCGCGGTCGGCGACAAGCTGATCCACGCCGAGAAGATGGCGCACGACCTGCGCCTGCCGATGATCCGGCTGGTGGACGGCACCGGTGGCGGCGGCTCGGTGCGCAATATCGAGATCAAGGGCCATACGCTGATCCCCACCATGAAGGTGTGGCAGCACGTGGTGGAAAACATGTCCGTAGTGCCGGTGGTGTCGCTGGCGCTTGGATCGGTTGCGGGCATGGGCGCGGCGCGCGTCGCAGCGAGCCATTATTCGGTGATGGTCAGGGAGACCTCGCAGGTCTTCACGGAAGGCCCGCCCGTGGTGGCGCGCATCGGCCAGCAACTCACCAAGAGCGAACTGGGTGGCAGCCATATCCACACGCGCAACGGCGTGGTGGACGACGAAGTCGCCACCGAGCAGGAGGCCTTCGCACAAGCGCGCCGCTTCCTGTCCTACCTGCCCGCATCGGTGCACGAACTGCCGCCCCGCACCCCACCCACCGATGATCCCGCGCGCCGCGACGAGTGGCTGCTTGCCGCCATTCCGCGCGATGGCCGCGCCGTCTACAAGATCCGCCCCATCGTGCAGGCACTGGTGGACGACGGCTCCTTTTTCGAGACCGGCCGGCAGTGGGGCTGCGCCATCGTGACCGGTCTGGCGCGGCTGGACGGCTGGCCCGTGGCCGTGATCGCCAGCGACCCGTACTTCCACGGCGGTGGCTGGGACAGCGCCAGCGCCGAGAAATTCACGCGCTTCGTCGATCTGGCGCAGACCTTCCACCTTCCCGTGGTCAACCTGGTCGATACCGCCGGCTTCCAGATCGGCCTGGAAGCGGAGCAGGCCGGGACCATGCGCCATGGCGTGCGCGCGCTGGCCGCGGTGTACCAGGCGACCGTGCCGTGGTGCTCGGTGATTTTGCGCAGGGCGTATGGCATGTCGGCCGCCGCGCACCAGCATATGGGGCGCTTCAACTGCCGCTACGCCTGGCCTTCGGCCAACTGGGGCGCGATGCCGATCGAAGGCGGCCTTGAAGTCGCCTACAAGGCCGAGATCGAAGGCGCCGACGACCCGGTGCAGAAGCGCGCCGAGATCGAGCAGCGCGTGCGCAGCCTGACCTCGCCATTCCGCAGCGCGGAGGCCTTCGTCATCGAGGACATCATCGACCCGCGCGAGACCCGCACGCTGCTGTGCGAGTTCGCCAACCTGGCAGCGCCGCTGCGCGAAGCCGGCATCAGCCGGTTCGGCATCCGGCCCTGAACGAGATCCACACACACCGTTGGACTGGCCACGGAAGCCAGGCCGCAATCTGCACGAGGAGACTGAATTGAAAAAGCTGTTGATCGCCAACCGGGGCGAGATTGCACTGCGCGTCCTGCGCGCCGCACGTGACCTGGAGATCGCCACCGTCGCGGTGTATTCGCAGGACGATGCCAGCGCGCGGCACCGCATGCTGGCCGACGAGGCGATTGCCCTCGACGGCTCGGGGCCGGCCGCGTACATCGACATTGCGGGCATCATCGCCGCGGCGAAGGCTTCCGGTAGCGACGCGATCCATCCGGGCTACGGCTTCCTCAGCGAGCGCGCGGATTTCGCGCAGGCATGCATCGACGCTGGCATCACCTTTGTCGGGCCGACCATCGAGCAGCTTGCCCTGTTCGGCGACAAGGGCCGGGCACTCGAACTGGCGATGGACAGCGACGTCCCGGTCATGCCGGCAACGCGCGGCAGTGCATCGCTCGACGAGATCACCAGCTTCTTTGACGCGCAGGGCGACGCCGGCGTGGTCATCAAGGCGGTCGGCGGCGGCGGTGGCCGCGGCATGCGCGTGGTGCGGCGGCGCGAGGACCTGGCCGAAGCCTATGCACGCTGCCGGTCCGAGGCGGCCTCCGCGTTCGGTATCGATGCGCTCTATGCCGAGCGGCTGGTCAGCCGCGCGCGCCACATCGAAGTGCAGATTGCCGGCGACGGTGCCCATGTCATTGCGCTGGGCGAGCGCGACTGTACCTTGCAGCGCCGCTTCCAGAAGCTCGTGGAAATCGCGCCAAGCCCTGTCCTCCGGCCGCAGTTGCGCGAGGCCATCATCAAGGCCGCGCTGCGGCTCGCGCGCCGCGTGAACTACCGCAGCCTTGGCACCTTCGAGTTCCTGGTCGAGGAAACCGCAGCGGGCGAGCAGAAGGACTTTGTCTTCATCGAGGCCAATCCGCGCCTGCAAGTCGAGCACACGATCACCGAGCAGGTCACTGGCGTGGATCTCGTCGCGCTGCAGATCGGGCTGGCTGCGGGGCGCACGCTCGGCGAGCTTGGCCTCGACGCCGCTGCGCCACCTCAGCCGAAGGGCTATGCAATCCAGGTCCGCGTCAATGCGGAAATCACCGATGCACAGGGCCTGGCGCGGCCAGCGTATGGCCGGCTGGAACGCTTCGACCCGCCTTCCGGTCCCGACGTGCGCGTCGATTCGCATGGCTACACGGGCTACGAACCGTCGCCCAACTTCGATACCCTGCTGGCCAAGCTGATCGTGACCAGTGCGGCCCCGAAGTTCGATGCCGCAGTACGACGCCTGCAGCGCAGCCTCGCAGAGTTCCGGATCGTCGGCGTGCCGACCAATATCGACTTGCTACGCGCACTGGTGCAGCGCGATGATTTCCTTGCGCAAGACGTGCATACGCGGCACTTCGAAGCGATCTTGCCGGAACTGGCGGCATCGGCCGCGGCCATCGCGGACGCCGGGCGTGCGCAGGAGGCGATGCTTGGCGGCGCAGCGCGCCCATCGTCGCACACGCCCCGCGCATCGGAGCCCGAGGAAGAACTGGAAGATGGGCTGGTCGCGATCCGCGCGCCGTTGACCGGCCGCGTGGTGGAGATCTCCGTCGCAATCGATGAGATCGTCAAGCCCGGCCAGACCGTGGCGGTGCTCGATGCCATGAAGATGGAGCACGCGATTGCGGCCGAGTGCGGCGGGCGCGTGGTCGACCTGCGGCTGGAGAAAGGCGCGCTGGCGTCGGAAGCCCAGATCCTGATCGTGCTGGAGCAGGTCGAAGCCGATGGCGTATCGGTTGTAGCGGCTCAGAAGGTCGATCCGCTCGCGATCCGCGCGGACCTGCAGCGCGTGCTGGACCGGCATGCCATCCTCGAAGACGCGGCGCGGCCCGACGCTGTCGCCCGGCGCCGCTCGCGCGGCCAGCGCACCGCCCGCGAGAACGTGGCCGACCTGTGCGATGCGGATTCCTTCGTGGAATACGGCGCGCTGGCACTCGCGGCGCAATCGTCGCGCCGCACCAGAGAGGACCTGATCGCCAACACGCCCGCTGACGGCCTGATCACCGGCATTGGCAACATCAACGGAAGCCTCGTCGGCACGGACCGCGCGCGCAGCGCGGTGATGGCCTACGACGCGACAGTGCTCGCCGGCACGCAGGGCAAGCGCAATCACATCAAGACCGACCGCATTGTCGAGGTCGCGCTGCGCGATGAACTGCCGCTCGTGCTGTTTGCCGAAGGCGGTGGCGGCCGGCCCGGCGACGTGGATTTTCCCTCGGTGTCCGGCCTCTACCAGCCGTCGTTCGCCGCGTTCGCGGAGTTGAGCGGCGAGGTGCCGGTGGTCGGCATCGTGTCGGGACGGTGCTTCGCGGGCAATGCCGCATTCCTCGGCTGCTGCGATGTCATCATCGCCGACAAGTCCGCGAACATCGGCATGGCCGGGCCAGCGATGATCGAAGGCGGCGGTCTCGGCATCTTCCGTCCCGAAGAGGTAGGCCCCGCGCCCGTGCAGTTTGCCAATGGCGTGATCGACGTGCTGGTCGAGAACGAGGCCGAAGCCGTGCAGGTCGCCAGGCATTACCTGTCGATGTTCCAGGGACGCGTCGAACACTGGAGCGCGCCGGACCCGCTGGCGTTGCGCCATGTCGTGCCCGAGAACCGCCTGCGCGTGTACGACACCCGCAAGGCCATCGAAGGCATTGCCGACGCGGGCAGCGTGCTGATGCTGCGCGGCGGCTTTGGCGCCGGCATCCACACGGCGCTGGCGCGCGTGGAAGGGCGGCCCGTGGGCATCATGGCCAACAACCCCTATCACCTTGGCGGCGCCATCGATGCCGATGCGGCCGACAAGGCGTCGCGCTTCATGCAGCTGTGCGACGCGCACGGGCTGCCGATCGTCTCGCTGATCGACACGCCGGGATTCATGGTCGGCCCCGAGTGCGAGGCGCGTGCGCAGGTGCGCCATGTATCGCGCATGTTCCTGACGGCGGCCAAGCTGCGCGTCGCGCTGCTGGCGGTGACCTTGCGCAAGGGCTATGGCCTGGGCGCGATGGCCATGGCCGGCGGCGGCTTCCGCTCGGCGAACTTCACCGTGTCGTGGCCCACTGGCGAGTTTGGCCCGATGGGTCTGGAAGGCGCGGTCCGCCTCGGCTTCAAGAAGGAGCTGGAAGCGGTGCCCGACGGCCCCGAGCGCAAGGCGCTGTTCGAGCAACTGGTCGCGCAGTCGTATGAACGCGGCCACGCGATCAACACGGCCGCGGCGGTGGAGATCGATGCCGTGATCGACCCGGCCCAGACGCGCAAGTGGATCGCGCAGGGCATTGCGTCGGCCGAGGTGCGCAGCCGCCGCGAACGCCGCGGGTTCGTCGACGCGTGGTAAGCGCGATGGCTGCGGCATCACGGTATCCGTCCATCACAGCCAGGGAGTTTCCATGATCATGAAAGGACCTGACCCGGCGCAGCTCGCGCTGGGCGGGCTGCGCGTACTCGAAATCGGCACCGGTGCGGCGCTGGCGTACGCGGGCAAGCTGTTCTCCGACTTCGGCGCCGAAGTCATCAAGGTCGAAAGCCCGGCGGGCGACGCGTGGCGGCAGATGCCGCCGCTGGTCAGCGTGCCCGGCGCCGCCCAGCCGGAAAGCGCGCTGTTTGCATGGCTGAACACGAACAAGCGCAGCGTCACCGCCAATGCGGCAGACGCCGATGACAACGCATGGCTGGCACAGCTTGCGCGCACTTGCGACGTGGTGCTCGACGCGCGCGCCCTGGATGCAGGGCCGGGCATCGTTGCCACGCCGGTCTGGTCAGGCGCGGCCGGCGGCCATGAGCCGATCGAAGTCGTCCTCACCTGGTTCGGGGAGAGCGGCCCCTACAGCGGCTACGCGGGCGCGGAAGCCGTGTGCCGGGGCCTTGCCGGTGCGGTGCACGGCAGTGGTCCGTCAGACGGTCCGCCCCATATGCCGCATGACGTGCAGACCGCGATCGTGGCAGGCCTGGGCGCGTTCTCGGCGGCAGTCGCCGGTCTTGTCGGCAGCGCGCAGGGCAGCCGCCGATACGTGCTCAGTGAACACGAATGCGCCTTCAGCGTGGTCGAGATGGAGGCCGGCATGGTGCCCGACAAGCGCCACCCGTTGCGTCGCCTTGGCGTCAACCGCTTCTGCGGCACCCATCCGGCCGGCATCTTCGAGACCGCGCAGGGCTGGATCGGCATCTTCACGCACACGCTGCCGCAGTGGAAGGCGCTGTGCGACGCGATCGGGCGCCCCGAACTGGGCAGCGATCCGCGCTTCGCGAACGGCCAGGAACGCATGGCGCGCGCGGACGAGATCGACGATCTGCTGATTCCGGCATTCCGGACGCGCACGGCAAGGGAATGGTTCGAGATCCTCGGGGACAAGAAGCATCCGGCGGTCATCGTGCCGACGATGGACGAGTTGCTGCGCCAGGACGTGCATCGTCAGCGCCATGCGTTCGTGCCGGTCGAAGCCGCGGGCGTTACGTTTGAAGGCCCAGTCGTGCCGCTGCGTCTCGATGAAGCGGGCCCATTGCATGGGGGTCCGGTGGCAACGAAGGGCGCTCACGATGGCTTCTATCGGGCAGCCGGACTGGATCACCAACCGTACCGCACACTCGGGAGAACGTCGTCTTCGGAACTACCGCTGAAGGGCTTGCGCGTGATCGACCTGACGATGGGCTGGGCGGGTCCGCTGGCGTCGCGGACGCTGGCCGATTTCGGCGCGGAGATCATCAAGGTCGAGAGCACCGGCTATCCCGACTGGTGGCGCGGCGCCAACTTCACCGAGGAGTTCTATCGCGAACGGCTGTACGAGAAGAACACCAACTTCAACCTGATGAACCGCAACAAGCTCGGCATCACGCTGGACCTGACGCGGCCCGAGGGCAAGCAGTTGCTGCTCGACCTGGTGGCGGGCGCCGACGCCGCCATCGAAAACTACTCGGCCGAAGTCCTGCCGAAGCTCGGCCTGGACTATGAGGCGCTGCGTGCCGTCAACGAGCGCCTGGTCATGGTGTCGATGCCGGCCTTCGGGCTTGGCAACGCGTGGAGCAACACGCGCGCGTATGGCGGCACGCTGGAACAGGCCAGCGGGCTGCCGCTGCACACCGGGCACCCAGATGGACCGCCGGCCATGACGTCCTACGCCTACGGCGATCCGATCGGCGGACTGAACGCCGGCGCCGCGATGCTGCTCGCGCTGTTCGCGCAGCAGTCGACCGGCAAGGGCCGGCATCTCAACCTGTCGCAGGTCGAGGCCATGTTGCCGATGGCCGCACCGTTCATCATCGAGCAATCGGTCAGCGGCGCGGTCTCGCCGCGCCAGGGCAACCGCCATCCGTTGAACGTGCCGCACGGCTGCTTCCGCTGCGCGGGCGACGATGCGTGGATCGTCCTGACCGTCACAGATGCGGAATGGCGCGGCCTGTGCCGCGCCATCGGCAGGGACGATCTGGGTGCGGATGCGCAGCTTGCCCACGCAACCGGGCGCCGTGCGCAGCAGGACAGGATCGACGCAGCCATCGCGGCGTGGAGCGCGGGCCGCGATCCGGAGGACGCCATGCGCGTGCTGCAGCAGGGCGGGGTTGCCGCAGGCGTGGTTCGCCCCATGTCGCAGGTGCTGCAGGACGCTCACCTTCGCGCACGGGGCTTCTGGCATGCCCTGGAGCGTGCCCACAGCGGCACGTACACCGCCAGCACACCGTGGTTCCGCACCGGCCACGACGCCATGCCGGTCCGCAGCGTGTCGCCGACGCTGGGGCAGCACACCGAAGAGGTGCTCGCCCGCGTGCTGGGGTTCGGCGCGGCGCGGATCGCGGAACTCGAACGCATGGGCATCACGGGCAAGACGGCGCAGCCGAAGCCATCAGGCAAGGCCGCGTAGGTCGGCAAGGCATTCAGGAACACCCAGCAAGAACAGGAGACAAGCATGCAGGAACACAATTTTTCCACGCGCTGCCGCCGGGCATCAGGCCGCTTCAGAATGGCCGCTGCGGCGCTGGTCGCGTTGACTTGCACGATCGCAGGCCCGTCCGCTGCACAGAGTGCGAACTGGCCGAACAAGCCCATCCGGATGATCGTGCCGTTCCCCGCCGGATCGTTCACCGACACGGTGGCGCGCGTGCTGTCCGAGCACCTGAGCAAGTCGCTCGGCCAGCCGGTGATCGTCGACAACAAAGCCGGCGCGAACGGGCTGATCGGCGTGGCCGAGGCTGCCCGCGCGGCGCCGGATGGCTACACGCTGCTGGTCACCAATTCCAGCAGCATCACCATCAACCACCAGGTCTACAAGAAGAGCAACTACAAGCCGAAGGACTTCACGCCGGTCACGCTGGTGCTGGAAGCGCCGTTCATCCTCGTCACGAATCCGGAGTGGTCGAAGAAGAACGCAGTCGGCACGGTGCCGGAGCTGGTGAAGTTCGCCACGCAGAATCCGGGCAAGATCAGCTACGGCTCGGCGGGCCCCGGCAACATCGCGCACCTGAGCTTTGCGATGCTGAACAACCGCACGAAGATCAAGACCACGCATATCCCGTACAAGTCCGCGGCGCAGGCGGAGATGGCCGTCATGAGCGGCGAACTGGAGACGGCGTTCGACACCTGGAGCGCGCTGCCGCAGATCAAGGTCGGCAAGCTCAAGCCGCTCGCCGTCAGTTCGTCCACGCGCATGACGCAACTGCCGGATGTGCCGACGCTGGAGGAGCTTGGCATTGCGCCGTTCAACGTGACGTTCTGGATCGGCATGCTGGCGCCGGCCGGCACGCCGCCGCAGATTGTCCAGAAGCTCAATACCATCACGCACGGCCTGCTTGAAGACGGCAAGGCAAAGACGGCGCTGGGGCAGCAAGGCGAGGTGGTAATGCTCGACCCGGCAACGTTCGCGAAGCGCATCGAGAAAGAGGATGCGAGCTGGGGGACCGTGATCCAGCGCGAGGGGATTACGCTGGAGTGACCCCCGCACGGCAGTCAAGGCAGCGGCTCAAGGGCCGCTGCTGTCATATTGCCAAAGCGATTGCCTGAACTCTATCCAACTCCGATAATCATTCACCTCCCATCCAGATTCCCAGGCATGAGCCGCATCCGCACCCTGAGTTCCCTCGTCGCCGAGGCCGGCCTGCCGGCTCGCAGCAAAGCCAAGGCCGCGCTGGCGGAGGCTGCGCAACCGGCCGGCCCGCAGCAAAGCGAGACCGCGATGCGCATGCTGGAAATCGCGGAGCGGTTGTTTGCCGAACACGGCATCGAACAGGTGCCCCTGCGGCAGATCGTGGTCGAATCCGGCCAGCGCAACCGCTCGGCATTGCACTACCATTTCGGCTCGCGTGAAGCACTGGTTGCCCATCTGCTCAATATGCGGCTGGCCCATATCAACGTGCTGCGCAACGCCTATCTGGACGAGGTCGAGGCCGACGGCAAAGCGGGCGATGTCCGCGCGATCGTGTATGCGTCGATCAGCGCGCTGGCCGATACGGTCGTCAAGACGACGTGGGGAGGAAGCTACCTGCAGGTTGCCGCGCAGACCATGTTCAGCCCGACGCTGTTCAGCGCGGACCTGCTCGACAAGAACGCGCTGACCGGCCTGGTCCGCACGCGGAAAATGATCATGGCAGCATTGCCTGATGTGCCGGCGAAGGTGATGGACTACCGCCTGATGTGGTTCAACCACGGCACGGTCTTCTCGCTGGCGGACTGGTACCAGCGCACGCGCGGCGAACACCGCGCGCCGCCGGTCGACGAACTGGCCGACTATTGCACCGCGGGGCTCACCGGGCCCGTGACACGGACTTCCGGCGGCACCCGCCGCGGCGGCAAGGCGCGCACGGACTGAGCGGCGGCGGCGACCGCCGCCACGGTCTTTATGACACGCCGCTGACGCGCCGGATCGGCGGATAGGCGAAGGTCTTGTCCAGGTGCGACTGGCGCGGTACGTACAGCCGCAGCGTGACATAGAACGGCTCGGCGGGCGCCGGCAGCCAGTTGCCCCGCAGCGCCAGCGCATCCGGCGCGCGCTCGCCCAGGAACAGGCGCAGGCTCCCATCCGCTTCATGACGCAAGTCCGGCGAGCGGTCCCCCAGCGAATACCGGCACAGCGCGTTCTCCACCAGCATGCAGTCGGACTTGCGGTAAAGCGTGAGGGACCAGAACGCGTCCACCTGCGGCAGTCCGCTGGCAGGAAAAACCAGCTCGTAGTCGCAGCGGCCATCCAGTGGCTGCCCTTCGCCATCGCAATCCGCGATCAGGTACATCGCTTCGTCCATGCCCAGCGCGCCGATGTAGTTGCGCGCGACCAGCGCACGTTCCACGTAGCGTTCGCCGAATGTCGACAGCAACTCGACCGGCAGCGACCAGCCGCCGCCGAGGTCAGACGGAATCGGCGCACCCAGTTCGGCCTCGAGTTCGGATAAGGCAGCGGCCATTGCGCTGCGCTGTGCCTCATCGAGTTCCATCGCGTCGCAGTCTGCGCCGATGCCGACGGCTGCAAAGCGGGCCACGTGGTCCGCCTGGCTGGCCGGCGGCGGGTTGTCGCGCAGCATCCGGTTGACCACGGCGGCAAAGCGCAGCGGGTCGCCCACGCGCTCGCCGGGCTGCATGCCCACGTCGAACGCGCGCGCGGCCGGCGTGCCGTCGGGGCGCGTCAGGCTGACGGCATCCTGCAAATGATGCACGGCTGGCAGGTCCGCTTCGCCATCGACCAGCCAGCGGCCGATCATCCAGACCGCGTCGGTCGGGCACGCAAGCGGCTGCATGCCGGGCGGGATCTCGCCTTGCCAGCGCGGCCCGTGGAGCAGATAGCGGCCCGCGCCGGTGCCGGTGGTCCGGCTGCCGACCGCATCGAACGGGTTGGTGTAGGCGTCGAGCAGGCCGAGCACGTAATAGCGCCCGGCCGTGTCCGGCACGCTGAGGCAGACCGGTCCTTCGGACAGGTCGAGCCAGGCGTTGGTATAGAGCGTGTCGTTGTTCGGCGTGACCACCTGACGGTGCTGCGGCCCAAGCAGCACGCGCGTGTGGAAAAACTGGTTGACCCAGCGCAGCGGGGTGTCGGGGGTATCGCCGGCAAAGGCGCCGTCGGGGCCGCGGCGCGGGCACGTGGCGGCGCGCATGCGTGCCATCTCGTAAAGCGGATAGGTGTACACGACGGCATCGCGCAGCAGCGCGGCGCGATCGGAAGAGGGATGCGGGGCGTTCATGGCGATCAGGCTCTCAGGCGAATTAATCTATCGTATTAAACGGTTGCGGACAGCTTAGGCGTCGGGCGCTGATGCGGGCATTGGGGTTTCCACCATCCCGCTCCGCGCAATCGCTCTGCTACATTTTCCCTCAGTGATTAATGCATCGTATTAAAAAAAGGAGCGGCCCGGCACTGTCGGCGCTGCCCTGCCAGTGGAGACAGCATGACGATTCACAGCGCAGTCAGCGCCGTCCGGCGCCGTACCTTGTCGATGTCCATGCGCACGCTGGGGGCGGCGGCCCTGGCGCTGACGCTGCTACCGTGCGCGGGGCAGGCGATCGAAGCCGCCTATCCCGCCAAGCCGATCCGCATGGTGGTGCCGTATCCGCCCGGCGGGTTGACCGATACGCTCGCGCGCACGGTGGCCGACGGCTTGTCGCGCCGGCTGGGCCAGCCCGTGGTGGTCGAGAACCGAGCGGGGGCAGGCGGCGGCATCGGCACCGATTACGTGGCCAAGTCGGCACCGGACGGCTACACCTTGCTGATGACGATTCCGGGGCCCATCACGGCCAATATCGTGCTCTACAAGCGGCTGCCCTATGACCCGCGCACCGACTTGCGGCCGATTTCCGACGTGGCCGTCGCGCGCACGGTGATGGCGGTGAACGCATCGGTGCCGGTGAAGACGGTGGCCGAACTGATTGCCTATGCTAAGGCGCACCCGGGCAAGCTGGTGATGGGTTCCTGGGGGCCGGGCACCCAACCGCATACGATCCAGGCGTATCTCGGCAAGACTTACGGGATCGACGTGCTGCATGTGCCGTACCGGGGCGAGGGACCCATGATCACGGACCTGCTCGGCGGCCAGGTGAACCTGACGGTGGGCTCGGTCACTTCGCTGAAGCAGCACATTGCCGATGGCCGGCTGCGGGCGCTGGCGGTAGTAGGCACCAGCCGTGCGCGCGCGCTGCCGGACGTGCCGACTTTTGCCGAGGCCGGCTACAAGGACAGTGCGTTCGCGCTGGTCGGCCCCGTGACCCTGATGGCGCCTGCGAAAACACCCGATGCGCTGATCGAGCGACTGGGCCGCGAGGTCAGCGCGCTGGTCAGGAGCGCCGCGGTGAGCAAGAAGATCGACGAGATGGGGGCGGAGCCGCTGGGCAACTTGCCCGGGGAAGCGGTGAGCGCCTACAAGGCATATTTGCCGGTGGTTCTGAAGCTGACGGCGGACACGGGAGTGTCGCTGGAGTGATTCGCGTGCCGGCGCACAGCATGCGCCGGCGATTGCCCGCCCCTTATTTGCGCGCCCTGGCGCGCACGGCTTTCTTCACCACGCCGGCGCGCGGCGCTTCCTTGACCGCCACGGCGGCGCCGCCGCCATGCATCTGTTCCAGCCACGTCAGCGCATCGACATAAGACAGGAACTGCTCGAAATATGCGGGCGACATCTCGCGCATCAGCGTCAGCGAGCGATGCACGAGATGGCTGGAATTGAGCGGCCCCGCATGCTCGGGCACCCGCTCCAGCGATTGCTGCAACTGTTGGCTCGCACTCACGCGCGTCCAGGTATCCCGGAAGTAATCGATCAGCTTCGGCTCGGCGCGCAATGCGTCGCGCGGAGCGCTGCGCGGCGCTGCGCCAGGAGCTGGGGCAGCATCTGGCAGCGTGGCCTGGCTCGCGATGTAGTCGACTACCTCCGCCAGCGCGCCGCGCGTGGGCAGGCGTGGTCGAGGTGCATCGCCGGCGTCCCGGGATGCCGCGCGTTCCACGGCCTCCCCGTATGCGCTGACCAGTTCGGACAGCCGGCCCTCGAGCAGGCCGCGCGCATCGCCACTGTGGCCAGCCGCGCGCCGTGCCATCGCTTCGATCAGGCGAAAGCGGACCGGATCGACGCGGTCGGCGCCGCGCTCGCGCCAGGCGGCCAGCGTGTCGAGCACGGCGTCGCTAGCCATGCGGCTTCCCTGTGCCCATGGACACGCGCGGAACGGGGGCGATCTCCACGCGCCGGTTGCGGGCGCGGCCGGCCTCGTCGGCGTTCGACGTTACCGGCTGCTCGGCGCCGAACGCGGCCGAGAACACGGACGCGGCCGGGATGCCGGCATCGATCAGCGCGCGCGTCACCGTCAAGGCGCGCTGGGCGGACAGTTCCCAGTTGTCGGCAAACCGGCGGTTGCGTTCGCGCACCTGCTGGTCGTCGGTGAAGCCGCTCACCATCAGGATCTCGTCGCGCGAGCGCAGGTAGGCCGACAGCGGCCCCGCCAGGCTCTTCAGCACGTCACGGCCCTGCGGCTGGAGCTGGTCCGAGTTGAGCGCGAACAGCACGCTGCCATTGATGCCGATGCGGCCGTTCACCAGCGTCACGCGTCCGGCGGCCAGCGGTGCCGCCAGCGCCTTTTCCAGGCTTTCGCGGCGCTGCATTTCTTCCTGGCGCTGCTTCGCTTCCTTCTCCAGCCTGGACGTGAGCTCCATTTGCGCGCCGATGACGCCCAGCAGGATCAGCACGAATGCCCCCAGCACCACCGACATCAGGTCGCCAAAGACGGCCCAGGCCGGTACGGACGGCTCGACGCCTGCGTCGATGTCGTCGTCTCTCATGCCGCCTCGGTGTTGGATGCCTGTTGCCCGGCAAGCTGCTGCAGGTCGTCAAGCACCTGCTTCTGCGACCGCATGCTGAGGTCGACGACCTCGCGCGCCTGCGCCACGTAGTAGGCCAGCTGCTCGTCGCTGCGCGCCATGGATTTGTCGAGCGCGGTCTCGATGCGCTCCAGGTGCGCCATCAGCTTGTCGTTGGACTCGCTGAACATCTGCACGGCCACGCCCAGCGCCTCGCCAAGGCTGGCCACTTCGACGGCGCTGCCCGTGACCTGCGCAGCCACGGTGGCGAGCTTGCCGGTTTCCGATTCGACCTGGTCGTGGAAGCGCGTGCCGACACGGTCGAGCAGGTCGGCCGTGGTGGCAACGAGGCTGTCGACGGCCACGCGCTGCTCGGTGGAAGCATGGTTGACCGCATCGAGCAGCGTGCCAAGCGTTTCGAGCAGACGGCCGCGCTCTTCGAGCATCGTGTTGTCGCGCGCCATGCTGTCGGCGAGCTTCTGGCGCAGTTCGGCGATGACCTCGGCCGCGGCCTTGGGCGCTTCGGTGGCGGCCTGCACCAGGCGCGAGACCTCGGCGATGGTGTGGCTGGCCTGTGCCTGCGTCTGGGCCGAGATGTCGCGCGTGGTCTGGGCCAGCGTGTTGCAGAGTTCCTGCTGGCGGTTGGTCGTGTGCGTCGTGGTCTGCTCCCATTCCTGTCGCAGCGACGCGGCCATGCTGCCGAGCGTCTCGGTCCAGGCGGTCATGCGCTGCTCGTCGCGCGCGGCCATTTCGGCCTGCAAGGCCACGGCGGCCTTCGGGGCCTGCTCGGCGGCCTGCACGAGGCGGTCGATTTCGGCGATGGTGGTGCTGGCGTGCGTGCGCGCTTCGGCCGAAATATCGCGTGCCGTCTGGGCCAGTGCGTCGGTGATGGCCTGTTGGCGGCCAGCGGATTGCGCGCTCTCCTGTTCGATCTGGGCGCGCAGCGTTGCGGCCATGCCGGCTAGTGCCTCGGTCCATGCGGCAAGGCGCTGCTGGTCGCGCGAAGCCAGTTCTTCCTGGAGCGCGACGGCAGCCTTCGGGGCCAACTCGGCGGCCTGCACGAGGCGGTCGATTTCAGCGATGGTGCTGCTGGCGTGCGTGCGCGCCTCGGCGGACATAGCGCGTGCGGTTTGCGCCAGCGTTTCGGTGATCTGTTGCTGATGGCTGGCGGCGTTCGCGCTGGCCTGCTCCATCTGCGCGCGCAGCGTCGAGGCCATGCCAGCCAGTGCCGCGGTCCATGCGGCCAGGCGCTGCTGGTCGCGAGACGCCAGTTCTTCCTGCAGCGCGACGGCAGCCTTCGGGGCCAACTCGGCGGCCTGCACGAGGCGGTCGATCTCTGCGATGGTACTGCTGGCGTGCGTGCGCGCCTCGGCGGACATGGCGCGCGCGGTCTGCGCCAGCGTTTCGGTGATCTGCTGCTGGTGGCCGGCGGCGTTGGCGCTGGCCTGCTCCATCTGCGTGCGCAGCGTCGCAGCCATGCCGGCCAGTGCCTCGGTCCATGCGGCCAGGCGCTGCTGATCGCGAGCGGCCAGTTCTTCCTGCAGGGCAACGGCAGCCTTGGGGGCCTGCTCGGCGGCTTGCACCAGGCGCTCGATCTCGGCGACGGTGTTGCTGGCATGCGCGCGGACTTCCGCCGACATGTCGCGCGTGGTCTGCGCCAGTGCGTCGGCGATTTCCTGATGGCGGCTCGCGGTGTGCGCGCTAGCCTGTTCCATTTCGCTGCGCAGGTTGGTGGCGATGGCGCTGAGCGTTTGCGCCCAGGCCTGCAGCCGCTGTGCATCCTGTGCCGACAGTTCCTGCTTCAGTTCGGCATGCGAGCCGGCCAGGGCCTGCACCATCGAGGCCGCGTGCTGCTCGAACGTTGCCGCCGCGCTGGCGATGGCTTGCTGGCTGTCGCTGGCCATCTTCTCGCCGATGCGCGCTTGCTGCGCCAGCGCATCATTCCAGGTTCCGGCGGCGCTGGCCGCCGTGGCGTCCAGGCGGGCGGCCACGTTTTCCAGCAGGGCCGCGGAGCGTTGATCGAAGGTCTGCGTGAAGCCTTCGAGCGTGGCGCGCAGGTCGCCGGCCTGTGCTTCGCAGGTGCGCTGATGCCCCGCCAGCGCCTGCTTCCACAAATCCGCGACGGTCGCCGTGCTGTCCTCGAAGCGGCTCGACAGGCCATCGAGCTGTTGCTTCACGGCGTCCGTGACCGTGGTGTGCAGGGCCGCCGTTTCGCGTGCGATGCCCGCCATGGTGAATTCGACGGCAGGCTGGATGGCCGCGCTGGCGGTGCGTGCGCTGTCGGCGATGCTCTGCGTCAGCGATTGCTGCACGGCATCGGCCAGCCGGCCGTAGGCGGCGTCGGTGCGGTCATGGAAAGCGGCCTGGCTGGTGGCCAGCCGTTCGGACATGGCCTGGTGCTGCTGCGCCATGGTGGTCATCATGGCCTGCAGCCGGTCGACCAGCGTGGGCATCACGTCCGCCTGCCGCTGCAGCAGCCGGAATGCCTCTTCGCGCTGATGGGTGCGCGAAAACGGGCGCAGCGTGGTCGCGATGCGGGCGTCGAGCGCCTGCGCGGCCTCGATGCGCTCGCGCCGGCACAACGTGGAAAGCAGCCCCAGCATCGCCGAGGTGGCGACCCCGGCCACGGACGTGCCGAACGCAAAGCCCAGTCCCTTGACCGGCGCGGCGAGCGAGGCGCGGATGGCATCGAGGTCCGAAGCGCCTTCCAGCGCGATGCCGGTGCCGCGCAGCGTCGCCACCATGCCCAGGAACGTGCCGAACATGCCCAGCAGGACCAGCAGGCCCACCAGATACGGCGTCAGGGCCGGGCCGGGCAGGGCGGCGCGCTCGCCTTCGACGCGCAGGCGCACGGCATTGCGCAGCCCCGGCGGCAGCAGATCGACCCATGCGCCAAGGCTGGCGGGGGCTTCGGACAGTCCCGCAACGGCCTGGGCCAGCGTGCCCGTGGCCTGGTGGTAGCGCTTCAGTTCGAACGCACCGGCCAGGTAGAAGCCGCCGATCAGCAGCGTAACGGCCAGCGCCAGCACGTTGGTGCCCGCGTAGCCGGCGCCAATCCAGCCCACGACGGCCAGGCCTGCCAGGAAAACGACGATTTGGGTAAGGGTTCTGGTCATAGTGGTTGGGTTAGCTGTCACGCAGCGCCGCCAGCAAGGCTTCGACGGGTTGGTAACGGATGTCCAGCTCGGCGCGCAGCACGCTCTGCATATCGTTCTGGAAGACGGTGAGCCAGGCACCGGGCGTTACGGGCGCCGGGACGCCCGTCGGCCGCGCGCCGGCCAGCGCGGCTTCCTCGGCCTTGCGCAGGCGCGTGAAGTGCGCTTCGAGCATGCCCGGAATGGTTCCCAGCAGCGCCTGTTCGCGCGCCCCCAGCACGCGTTCCATGACGCCATCGACCATCGCCAGCCGTGCCAGGCCGGAGGATTGCGACGCCAGCACCGTGCGCAGGCGGCCGCGCAGGCTGGCGATTTCCGTTTCCATGGTCTGCTGCGAAGTGACGTATCGCTGGCGGAACGCTGCATAGTCGATGACGGTGCCTGCCGGCTCTGGCAGGGCCTGGCGCGGGCGTCCGCGTGGCCGGCTGCCGGCCGCCTTGTCATCGGCAATGGCCGTGGCCAGCGCGGTGCGCACGCGGGCGCACTCGGCTGCCTCGGCCCCGGCCGCGTGCGTTCCCGCCGAGGCCGGCGGATTGCCGTTCAGCGCCGCGGACAGGGCGATCGCCTCCGTCCAGCCGAGCCATTGGCTGAGCTGGGCCGAGAGCGACTGGCCGGATTCGGGGGCGTCATTGCCTGTCAGGCGAACCAGCAGGCGGATCAGCGTCGGACCGCTGAAGCCTGCGCGCCGTGGTGCTTGGAGCATATCGCCAGAGCGAAAAATCCAGCATTTTACTCGGACACGGGTGCGATTTCGCCGCATTTGTGGTCAGACCAGACTGGCTTGGCCCAAAGCGGCGATTTGATGGCGCGGTTCACGCGGGCTTTGCCTTCGCCCGCCCCGCGAAAACAAGCGCGAATCCGCCGCGAAATGCGCAGCGCAGGTTAGCCGAACGTGAATGCGTAAGCCTGTGCGCCGGGGTCCAGGAAGCGGATTTCGAACGTATGCTCGCCCACTTCGCCGGCCTGCCGCACCAGTTGGTAGAGCCGCGTCTGCGTGACGGCGCCGTTGCCGCCCGCATCGGTATCGGCGCCATGGCTCGCGCCGGGCGGCTTGCCGTCGATCGTCACGATAAAGCGGACCGCCCGGCCATTGGCCGCCGGCCCCAGTACCAGGTGGAGGTCGCGCGCGTGGAAGCGGTAGCGGATGCCGCCGTCGGCGCGATCGAGCGTGGCTTGCTCGGGGCCGATGGTCCATTGGCCTGACAGGCCCCACTCGTTCAGGAGCAGCTTGCCCACGGTGTACTGCCGCGATGCGTCTTGCCGCATTTCGCCCGGCGAGGCGAAATTCACCGCCTGGCTGTAGCCGATATAGGTTTCGTCGGAGCGGACATTGCGCAGGTCCGGCGCAGCCTGTGCGCCGCCTGCGGGGGGCGCGACGACGTCGCCTGCCACGGCGCGGTGGCCGGCTTCGGCCAGCAGGGTCTGGATGACCCGTTCCGATGTTGCGTAGTCGCCCTCGCCGAACTGGTGGTGGCGGATATTGCCGCGCGCGTCGACAAAGTAGGCGGCCGGCCAGTAATTGTTATGGAACGCGCGCCAGATGCGGTAATCGCTGTCCACGGCCACGGGGAAGCCGATGCGGAAGTCCGCCACCGCGCGACGCACGTTGTCCGGCGACTTCTCGAACGCGAACTCGGGCGTATGCACGCCGACCACCGTCAGGCCCTGGTCCTTGTACTTGTCAGCCCATGCGCGCAGGTAAGGCAGCGTGCGGATGCAGTTGATGCAGGAATAAGTCCAGAAGTAGACCAGCGTGACCTTGCCCTGCAGCTGTTCGCGCGACAACGGCGGCGAATTGAGCCATTGCGTGGCGCCGTCGAGCGCAGGCAACCGGCCTTCGACGCGCAAGGAGGCGGGGAAGCCCGCGCTCGTGTCATTGGCGGCGAGCAGTACGCCATTGCCGCGGTCGGGGCCGGCGGTGTCGTTGGCAGCGTGCGTTGCGAGGCGCTCCTTGTGCAGGGCATCGACCAGCGCCTGTTCGAGCCGCACCGGGCCGCTTGCCGACAACTGTGCCAGCAGGCCGGTATCCGCGCCGAGTCCGATCGCCAGCACGCCGCCGAGCACACCGGCACCCAGCCCCTGCCGCAGCCACTGGCTCGCGCCCACGGTTCGCTTCATCAGCGCGAAGACGCGTCCGCCGAGGCCCAGCGCCGCCGCTAGCGAGGTCGCCGCGCCAGCGGCATAGGCCGCGAGCGACAGGGACGTCGAGACACTGGCGCCATTGAGCGCGGCTCCGGTCAGCACCAGGCCGAGAATCGGCCCGGCGCAAGGGGCCCACAGCAGCCCGGTGGCAATGCCGAGCAGCAGCGATCCCCAGGGCGAGTCGGAGGCCGGCCCCGACGCACTGCCGCCGGCTAGCCGGTTGCCGAGCGCCACGACGGGGCGCGCGAGCATCTCCGCCACACGGGGCAGCAGCAGCGACAGCCCGAACACGGCCAGCAGCGCCAGCGCGCCGATGCGGCCATAGGCATTGGCGCGCACGGCCCACGCGCCACCGGCCGACGCCAGCGAGGCCACCGCGGCAAAGGTCAGCGCCATGCCCGCCAGCAACGGGAGCCGGCTGCGCAAGAAAGGCTGCCCGGCCCGGCTGAGGACAAAGGGCAGGACGGGCAGGATGCAGGGGCTCAGGATGGTGAGGACTCCACCCAGGTAGGCAAGGATCAGCAAGGTCATGACGGGTGTCCTTTCGCTCGGGATTGGCTTGGTCCCTATCAGACCGGGCCGGCGTCGCCGCCATGTGTCGCCATGGCGCGGTTTTGTACCGCTTTGTGCGGCCGCAGCCGCCAGATACATGGCGATACACGCAAGACGGGCCACCCTCATACAATGCTGGCAAAGCAGGTTGCCCGATCCCTTCCACTTTTGCCGAGGCCACAACGATGGACGCACACGTCGACCACATCCTGATCGTCGATGACGACCGGGAGATCCGCGAACTGGTCTCCACCTATCTGACCAAGAACGGCCTGCGCACGACGGTCGCGCCGGACGGGCGGCATATGCGGGCGTTCCTGGAGGCCAACACCGTCGACCTGATCGTGCTGGACGTGATGATGCCCGGCGACGACGGGCTGGTGCTGTGCCGCGAGCTGCGGGCGGGCAAGCACAAGGCTACGCCGATCCTGATGCTGACGGCCCGCGACGACGAGACCGACCGCATCATCGGGCTCGAGATGGGCGCCGACGACTACCTGGCCAAGCCGTTCGCGGCGCGCGAGCTGCTCGCGCGCATCAAGGCGGTGCTGCGCCGCACACGCATGTTGCCGCCCAACCTGCAGATCACCGAGGCCGCGGAAATCCTCGCGTTCGGCGACTGGCAGCTCGATACCACCGCGCGCCACCTGATCGACCACGAGGGCACCATCGTCGCGCTGAGCGGGGCGGAGTACCGGCTGCTGCGCGTGTTTGTCGACCACCCCCAGCGCGTGCTGAACCGCGACCAACTACTCAACCTCACGCAGGGCCGCGAGGCCGAGATGTTCGAGCGCTCGATCGACCTGCTGGTCAGCCGCCTGCGCCAGCGCCTCAATGACGATGCGCGCGAGCCCAGGCACATCAAGACCGTGCGCAACGAGGGCTATGTGTTCGCCGTGCCCGTCGAGATCCGGGAGGCACGCCAGTGACGTTGCCCGCGCGCCACTGGGCGTGGCCCCGCACGATGGGGGCGCGGCTGTTCCTGATCCTGTTCGCCGGGCTGCTGATCGCCCACGGCCTGTCGTTTGCCGTGCTGTTTTCGGAACGCTATATCTCGGCGCGCCAGGTGATGCTGGGCACGCTGGAAACCGACGTCTCCACGTCCATTGCCATTCTGGACCGGCTGCCGGCCAACGAGCGGCCGCAGTGGCTGCCTCGCCTGAACCGGGGCAACTATCAGTACATCCTTGGGCCGGGCCAGCCCGGCATGCCTGAGATGTCCCAGCGCGGCCAGGATATTGCCGACCGGATCATGGAGGCAAGCGGAGGCCGCTTTTCGGTCAGGGTCGAGTCCATTCCCGGCGACGGCAAGCAATTGCAGGCCCACCTGACGCTCAGCGACGGCAGCCCGCTGACCATCGACGTGCATCCGCGCATGACACCGATCGCGCAATGGCTGCCCTATGTGCTGTTGATCCAGCTGTTGCTGCTGGTGCTGTGCTGCTGGTTCGCGGTGCGGCTGTCGATCCGCCCGCTGGTGCAGTTGGCGGAGGCCGCCGATGCGCTCGACCCGAACGCGAAGACGGCGCCGCTCGACGAGAGCGGCCCGACCGAGCTGGCGCGCGCGGCGCGCGCGTTCAATGCCATGCGCGAGCGCATCGCAACGTTCGTGGAAGAACGCGTGCAGATCCTTGCCGCGATCTCCCATGACTTGCAGACGCCCATCACGCGCATGAAGCTGCGTGCCGAGATGGCCGAGGAGTCCGAGGAGAAGCGCAAGATGGTGAGCGACCTGGCGGAGATCCAGACGCTGGTGCGCGAAGGGCTTGCCTATGCGCGCTCGGCGCACGGCGGCGGCGAGAAGACTTCGCGCATCGACCTCGGGTCGTTTGTCGAGAGCCTGGTCTATGACTACCAGGACACCGGCAAGGCGGTCACGGTGCAGCAGAGCATCGGCTGTGCCATCGAAACGCGCCCACAGGCGCTGCGCCGCATCCTGACCAACCTGATCGACAACGCGATCAAGTTCGGCGGGGCGGCGGAACTGAATGTGCGCCGCGACCAGGATGCCGTGGTCATCGAAGTGCTGGATCGCGGCGCCGGCATTCCGGAAGACAAGCTGGACGCGGTCTTGCAGCCGTTTGTCCGGCTGGAGAATTCACGCAGCCGCGAGACCGGCGGCACCGGGCTGGGCCTGGCCATTGCGCAGCAGCTCGCGGTGGCGATCGGCGGATCGCTGCGGCTGCGCAATCGGGAAGGCGGGGGGCTGGCGGCGGAAGTCAGGCTGGGCTGAACAGGCGTCGGGAGACGCGCAAGGCCTGTTTGCGCCGGGGCCTTTGTATGCGCCTGTATCACAGCCGCGCGGCGATACGCGAGCACATGCACCAGGCCGCTACGCAACAAGCGCGCGATACATCGGTCGACTTCAATGGAGGTGTGCCAGCGCGATGGACGCGCCGGCCACATTGCCCAACGACCAGAGAGCGCGACCGGCGTCGCGTCCCAGCCCAATCATGCGCACCTTCCTTCGCGCCGCCATGGCAGCGGCCCTCCTCATTGCCATCTATGTCTTCAGCACCGGATTCAGTGCCTCCGCCGGTCCGGCCGTCGCGGACCGGGGCAAGGCACCCGAGTTCACGGACATCGACCACTGGCTGAATTCCCCACCGTTGTCGATGCGCGAGCTGCGCGGCAAGGTCGTGCTGGTCGACTTCTGGACCTACTCGTGCATCAACTGCATCCACACGCTGCCCTACGTGAAGCAGTGGCATGAGAAGTACAAGGACCAGGGGCTGGTCGTGGTCGGCGTGCACACGCCGGAGTTCGCCTTCGAGAAATCGACGGCCAATGTGCAGGAGGCCATCCAGCGCTTCGGCATCCGCTATCCGGTTGCGCAGGACAACGCGTATGCCACATGGTCGGCATTCCGCAACCAGTATTGGCCCGCCACGTACCTGATCGATGCGCAGGGCCGCATCGTCTACCACCACTATGGCGAAGGCAACTATGCCGAAACCGAGGCGGTGATCCAGAAGCTGCTGGCGCAGCGCACGTCACCGCCCGAGGATGCAAAGTCGAAATCGGTCGTTGGGTCGGGGGCCGATCGTTCATAGACTTCAGGCAGGGCCGGCGGATTCACCGTGCGGCCGTTGCAAGGAGTCTGCGTGGCGGATCTGCTCGACTGGATTACCGTGATCGGCGCGGCCGTTGTCGTGTATGCGGCCCTGCGCTACCCGATTTATCCGCCTGGCTTCTACGACGACGAGCCTTCCCGGTCGAAGTCGCGGCAATCGCATTGAGGCCGGAAAGCGGATAGCGCCTGGCACGGGGAAGTGCGTCAGGCGCTTTCCGCTTTATCACTGCATCAAGGCGCCACCCATCAACGCACCTTGCCGAGAATGCCCTGCATTTCGTCGGCATTGAACGCGCGCAGCGTTTGCGTGCGCACATTGCCCTGCGCGCCGACCGACATGCCGAAGGCGGTGATCGCCGCGTCATCCGATGCTTCCAGTACCAGCGCGATGTCATAGGCGCCGAGCGTCCAGTAGATGTCTTTCACCTGCACGCCGAATTGCGCCCCCATTTCGCGCACCGCGGCGGCGCGCTTGGTGGTTTCCTTCACGGTACGGATGCCCTGGTCGGTGAAGGTTGCCAGTACGAGATATCGGTTCATGATGTGTCTCCGGCAAGATGGATCGGCGCCGTCGGCGCGGCTGGCGTTGACGGTGGCTCGGGGCTTTGGGGCATAGAGCGATGAAGCCATCGCGCCTCGCGTGATAAGGCCCCCTCGCACCTGAGCAATCCCGGCATCACGCAAGTTGCAAGCCACTCGCCGTACCAGGCGGCTTTCCGGTATCCAGGGCTGGCGCGCAGCACGGTTTGCGGCACGCGCCGTTGCACACGCGATACGGCGGGTCAGTCGCTTTCCGCGTCTACCGCGCCGGTGTCGAGTCCCTGCATGTTGTCAAGCAGCTTGAGCAGGTAATGCAGCGTGTGCGTCAGGTCGTTCGTGGAAAAGCCCTCTAGCGCGCGCTCGTAGTAGTCGCGAATCTTCGGCTGCGCCTGGTGCAGCCACACCTCGCGTCCCGTTTCGCTCATCCGCACCAGCCTGGACCGCCGGTCGCGCCCGTCGGGCGCCAGGCTCACGTGGCCGTCCCGCTCCATGCGGCTGACCAGCCCGGACAGGTTCTGGCGGCTCACCATCAGGTAGCGCGCCAGGTCGCCCACGCTCATGCCGTTGGCGGCCTCCGGCCGCGACAGCGCCCCCAGGACCGCCCACTGCTGCGTGGTCAGCCCCTCCGCTTCCACGGCGCGCGAACCGGTCTTATGCAACATGTTTGCGCATTGATAGAGGCGGAAGAACAGCCGATTGGCGAGTTCCATCCGCGCGTCTGGGGCGATTGCGTCGCCAAATTCCGGGTTAACCATGATGCTATCCAGTGATCGAGAGCCTTGCGCACTGAAGCGACACCACCTAGTATAGGTCAATATATTTACCTAATTCAGTGACGATGCGTGATGCGATGGCGGCACGATAGCACTGGAGACCTCGTGGGAGAAAGCTGTGCAAGGACTCAAGGGCAAGACGGTCATCGTGACCGGAGGTGGCGGCGGTATCGGCGGCGCAACGTGTTTGCGCTTTGCGCGGGAAGGCGCGGCAGTGGGCGTGCTGGATCTCAGCGCGGATGCGGCACGGAAGGTGGCGGCGCGCATTACCGAAGCCGGCGCGCGCGCGCTCGCAATCTCTTGCGACATTACCGACCGCGCCAGTGTGGATGCTGCCGTGGCGGCGGTGCAGCAGGAACTCGGTCCCGTCGACGTGCTGGTCAACAACGCGGGCTGGGATGTGTTCAAGCCCTTTACGCGAACCGAACCGGCGCAATGGGAGCGCCTGATCGCCATCAACCTGACCGGCGCGCTGCATATGCATCACGCGGTGCTGCCCGGCATGGTGGAGCGCAAGCAGGGACGCATCATCAACATCGCCTCGGACGCGGCGCGCGTGGGGTCTTCCGGCGAAGCGGTCTATGCCGCGTGCAAGGGCGGGCTGGTGTCGTTCTCCAAGACGATTGCGCGCGAGCATGCGCGCCACGGCATCACGGTCAACGTGGTGTGCCCGGGGCCGACGCAGACCGCGCTGTTCGAAGACTACAAGCAGGGCGCCGGCAACCCCGAGAAGCTGGTGGAAGCGTTCACGCGATCGATCCCGCTCGGCCGCATCGGCCAACCGGACGACCTGCCCGGTGCGATCGCCTTTTTTGCCAGCGATGACGCCGCATTCATCACCGGACAGGTACTCAGCGTGTCTGGCGGCCTGACCATGAACGGCTGATTGCCGGCGCTACACAAAGCATCCGACAGGAGACAGAACATCATGCAATACGAAGACATCCTCTATGAAGTCCGCAACGGCGCGGCGTGGATCATCATCAACCGCCCCGAGAAGATGAACGCGTTCCGCGGCCGCACCTGCGACGAGCTCATCCACGCGATCAACCGCGCCGGCTACGACCGCGAGATCGGCGCGATCGTGCTCGCTGGCGCCGGCGAAAAGGCCTTCTGCACCGGCGGCGACCAGTCCGCGCATGAAGGCCAGTATGACGGCCGCGGCACCATCGGCCTGCCGATGGAGGAACTGCATAACGCCATCCGCGACGTGCCCAAGCCCGTCATCGCGCGCGTGCAGGGCTATGCCGTGGGCGGCGGCAACGTGCTGTGCACGATCTGCGATTTCACCATTGCCTCCGAAAAGGCCGTGTTCGGGCAGGTCGGGCCGAAGGTCGGCTCGGTCGACCCGGGCTATGGCACGGCCTTCCTGGCTCGCGTCGTCGGCGAGAAGAAGGCGCGCGAGATCTGGTACCTGTGCCGCCGCTATCCCGCGGCCGAGGCGCTGGCGATGGGGCTGATCAACGCCGTGGTGCCGCACGAGCAGCTCGATGCCGAGGTGCAGAAGTGGTGCGACGAGATCATGGAGAAGAGCCCGACTGCCATCGCCATCGCCAAGCGCTCGTTCAACATGGACACGGCCCACCAGAGCGGTATCGCCGGCATGGGCATGTATGCGCTGAAGCTCTACTACGACACCGAGGAATCGCGCGAGGGCGTCCGGGCCTTCCAGGAAAAGCGCAAGCCCGAGTTCCGCAAGTACGCGAAGTAATTCACCGGCAGGCAGACCGAGGAGACACCATGAATCCCTACCTCAATGAAGACCTGCAGGCGCTGGCGGAGCATGCGCGCCGGTTCGCGGATGAGCGCATCGCGCCTGGTTTCCTGGAGCGCGACAAGACGCGAGTACTTGACCGCACGCTGATGCGGCAGATGGGCGAGATGGGCTTTATCGGCCCCGAGCTGCCGGAGGATTGCGGCGGGCAGGGCATGGGTTGCCTGGCCGCAGGGGTGATCCACGAAGCCGTCGCGCGCGCTGACCTGAGCATGTCGTATGTCAACCTGCTGGCCTCGCTCAACGGGCAGATCCTCGCGCAGCATGCGTTGCCCGGGGTGGGGAAGCCCTGGCTGCAGCGGCTCACGCGCGGCGAGGCTCTGCTGGCGATCGCGCTGACCGAGCCGCGCGGCGGGTCGGACGCGGCGAGCCTGCGCCTGCGCATGGAGCGCGTGGGCGACAGCTTTGTGCTCAATGGCGAGAAGACGTCGATTTCCGCGGCGGACCAGGCCGATGCGGCCGTGGTCTTTGCGCGTACCGGCAGTGTCGAGGATGGCGCGCGCGGCATCTCGGCCGTGCTGGTGCCAATGGACCTGCCGGGGGTCGCGCGCAGCCGCTTCGATTGCCATGGCCAGCGTGCGATCGGGCGCGGCTCGATCTTCTTCGAGAACGTACGCGTGCCGGCGAACCACTTGCTGGGCAGCGAAGGCCAGGGTTTTGTCCAGGTGATGCAGGGCTTCGATTTCTCGCGCGCGCTGATCGGCCTGCAGGTGCTCGCGGTGGCTCAGGCGGCGCTCGACGAAACCTGGGAGTACGTGGCGGAGCGCCAGGCCTTTGGCAAACCGCTGTCCGCGTTCCAGGGCGTATCGCATCCGCTCGCGGATTTCGAGACGCAGGTCACGGCAGCGCGCCTGCTGTGCCTGCAGACGCTGTGGCTCAAGGACCAGGGGCTGCCGCATACGGCCGAAGCGGCCATGTGCAAGTGGTGGGCGCCGCGGCTGGCCTACGACGTGGTGCACCAGTGCCTGCTGTCGTTCGGGCATGGCGGCTATGACCGCGGCGTGATGGAGCAGCGCCTGCGCGATGTGCTGGGCTTCCAGATTGGCGACGGCACGGCCCAGATCATGAAGACCATCATCGCGCGCGGCCGTGCCGGGCGTGCCGCGGTGCCGGCCTGAATCGGCGGGCAGGCCGGGCTATCCAGACAAGAACAGAGGAGACAAGCCATGGATTTCGACACGGTACTGATTGCGCCACGCCGCGCGGCGAGCGTGGCGGCGGGGCTGTGGCACGACCGCACCATCAACGACTATTTCGATGCCAGCGTGGCGCGGTCGCCGGACGGGGCCGCGTTGATGTCGCTGCAGGTGGAAAGTGGCACGATCAGGCGCTTCACGTGGCGACAGCTCGATGCGGTGGTCGCGCGTATCGCCGTCGGGCTGAGCCGGCTTGGGATTGGGCGCAATGACGTGGTGTCTTGCCAGTTGCCCAATCGCTGGGAAGTCTCGGCGCTGTACCTGGCTTGCGCGCGCATCGGCGCGGTGCTCAATCCGCTGATGCCGATCTTCCGCGAGCGCGAGCTGGCGTTCATGCTGGCGCACGCGGGCAGCAAGGTCGTGGTCGTGCCACAGCGGTTTCGTGGCTTTGACCATGCGGCGATGCTGGAGGGGTTGCGCGCCTCGTTGCCGGACTTGCGGCATGTGGTGGTGACCGGGAGTGATGGCGCCGACGGGTTTGAGGCCATGCTGTGCGGGCCCGATCGCGAGGAAGACCCCGACGCGCGCGCCATCCTGACGCGCCATCGTCCGGGCCCGGACGACGTCACGCAGCTGATCTATACGTCCGGCACCACGGGGGAGCCCAAGGGCGTGATGCATACGGCCAACACGCTGCTGTCGAACATCCTTCCGTATGCGGAGCGGCTGCACCTGGGGGCCGGCGACGCGGTGCTGATGGCTTCGCCGATGGCACACCAGACCGGCTTCATGTATGGCCTGATGATGCCGGTGGTGCTTGGCGCGCAAGCGGTGTTGCAGGACATCTGGGACCCGGTGCAAGCGGCACGGCTGATCCGCGAAGCCGGTGTCACCTTCACCATGGGATCGACGCCGTTCCTGACCGATCTGGCCAGCACGGTGGCGCAAGGCGAACCCGTGTCGAGCCTGCGTACCTTCCTGTGCGCGGGGGCGCCGATTCCCGGTGCGCTGGTCGAGCGCGCCCGCGCGGCGCTGGGCGCCAGCATCGTCTCGGCCTGGGGCATGACCGAGAACGGCGCGGTGACGACCACGCTGCCCGATGATGACGAAGCGCGCGCGTCGACGACCGATGGCGTGCCGTTGCCGGGCGTCGAGGTGAAGGTGGTGGACGGGCTCGATGCTGCGTTGCCTGCTGGCGAAATCGGGCGGTTGCTGGTGCGGGCTTGCTCGAATTTCGGCGGTTATCTCAAGCGGTCCCGGTTGAACGCCACGGATGCCGAGGGCTGGTTCGACACCGGCGACCTCGCGCGCATCGATGCGCAAGGCTATGTGCGCATCGCGGGGCGCAGCAAGGACGTGATCATCCGCGGCGGCGAGAACATTCCGGTGGTGGAGATCGAAACGCTGCTGTATCGGCATCCCGCCGTGTCGCAGGTGGCCATCGTCGCGTATCCGGACGAACGGCTGGGCGAGCGTGCCTGTGCCGTGGTCGTGCCCAGGGAAGGGCAGGGTTTCGACAAGCAGGCGATGGTGGATTTCCTGAAGGCGCAGAAGGTGGCGTTGCAGTACATCCCGGAGCGATTGCTGGTGTGCGACGCGTTGCCGGCGACGCCTTCGGGCAAGGTCCAGAAGTTCAAGCTACGCGAAATGCTCCAGGCGCCGACGATAGAAGGTCAATAAAGCAATTAACCGACAAGAAATCCACCCATCTGCACGAGCGGGGCGACGCAATGCGTCGTCCCGCCAGCCGGCGCTAGCGACCAGTGGGGAAAGGTTGGACCAGCCCTAGCAGGCGCCTGAAGCGGCTGCGCCAGGTGCTTCCCGTCGTGGCGCCCGATCGGCAGCGCGTCACGCGCAAGGTGGCCGGGGTGACGGCGTAGAGCTCCACGCGGCTGGCTTCGGGCAGCGTAAAGCTCTCGCTGGCGGCCAGCGAGGTATCTTTCGGATCGCCGTCGCGGATGAGCCACAGTTCGCCTTCGGTGCAGCGCACCGCGACGCGTTCGCCCGCATCCGCCACCACGCGCAGCGACGCGCGAGCGGGCAGGGTGGCTGTCATGTCGTTGCTGACCAGGAACATGTCGGTTCTCCCGTGTTCACTGCAAAGCCAGGTCCGGCCGCGCCAGCCCGGGTACAGGATGCTCGGCGGCCGGCCGGAGGAAGCTGGCGATGCGGGCGATGACACTGGCGTCCTGCAGGATGCGCCGGTGCCCCAGGCCTTCCGTCGTCACCAGTTGCGATTGCGGCCACGCCCCGGCAATGGCGGCGCCGTCCTCCCAGCGCACTTCTCGGTCGTGCCGGTCATGGACGATCAGTGTTGGCGGCACGGGCCGGGTTCGGCCCACCTCCGGCACGTTGAAGGCGGACCAGGGCATGCCCAGCCATTGCTCGCTGTCGCACTGCATGCGCGCGAGCACGCCTGGACCGATACCGAGCCGCCAGGCCATGGCCGCACAGGCAGCCTGCATATCGGCCGGGGGCCCCACCATGACGGCGGCGCGCACGGGCAGGCCTTCGCGAATCGCCAGCGCGGCGGCGGCACTGCCGAGCGAATGCGAAACCACCGCATGCACCGGGCCCGCGTGCCACGCTGCCGCCAGCAGTGAGCGCGACATCTCCACCACGGAAGTCTGTGTGCTGCCGCGCACGCCGGCATCCGAGGCGCCGTGCGACAGCGCATCGAATGCCACCACGCGCATGCCGGCTGCCAGCAGCCCATCGACAACGGCATGCCACTGGCCTGCATGGCCGCCCCAGCCGTGAGCCAGCAGCACGACAGGGCCCTTGTTGCCCCAGCGGTAGACGCGCACGCGCCGGCTCGGCCCGTGGCCAACGACCAACGCCCAGTCGGCACGCGCGCGCGCGACTACGCGCAGCGCGGCGCCGTTCGGGACCGCATGCCGGGGGCCAAACCACAGCTTTTCCAACGCTCGCGCGGTGCCGATTGGGTTGAGCAGGCTGCCGGCCTGCCAGCGCAGGCGTGTCAGTGCGTCGGCTGCCCGCTGAGCCGGAGCCGTGATCTTCACGGCGGAGCCTGACGTCGATGATGAAAGTCCCTGCCTCACAACACACCTCCAACGGATTGGGCGCGCGGATCGGTCCGGATCAGGCGGTGCATGCCTGGTGGCGTCTGCGCTGTCATAAAGAACGACCAGTCGTGCTTTTTTTTGGAAAATCGCGCGGCCTCGTCCAGGTTCCTTCGTGGTAGTCAGTTTGCCGTCGACGTCCGCGGACGGGCGCGTTCAAGCAGGCCGGCAAATGCGCGCCGCGCCATGGCTTCGGCGTCGGCGCGGCCCAGCAGCTTGAACGATTGCTGGAACGACATGCCGATGCCCACCATGTCGAAAGCGAACTGGCGAGCGTCGACATCCGGCGCCAGCTGGCCTTCCTCGACGCCATCCGTTACCACGCGGGCGATGGTGCTGTGCCAGTCCTTCAGCGCCTGCACCACCTGGTCGCGGATCGCGCCCGGCTTGTCGCGGTATTCCTGGCCAAGCGCCATGAACAGGCAGCGCCCCTGGGTCACCGTGCCGCCCAGCCATTCCAGGTAGCCCTCGAAGAGCGCCTCCAGCCGCGGCACGCCGCGGGGGTGGCGCATGGCGGGTCGCGCGACCATCGCGGCGAAACGTTCCGTGGCCAGCTCCAGCACGGCCTGCTGCAGCGCTTCCTTCGACTTGAAGTGCGCGTAGAGCCCGCTCTTGGACATATTCGTGTCCGCCGCCAGGCTCGCCAGCGACAATTGTTCGAATCCGACCCGGGCGGCGGTGTCGAGCGCCTGCGCGATGATGGCGTTGCGCGTAAGTTGGCCTTTTTGCATGGACTGCAGAATAGCACGACCGGTCGGTTTGTCAATGATGGTTCCCCTGCTTTCGCGGGGGCCGGTCACGTTCCCAGTCTTTTGCGTCAACGCAATCTGCACATTGTCGTTACTGTCAGGGCGGTGCGACGATTCAGTGCAGTATCCGGCCCATAAATAGCGGGCTTTGGCCCCGGAAAACCTCGTTGCAAGAAATCTGCACAAAGTGTTTCGGCAGTTACATACGGAATGCTTTGCGTGCTCTATACTCGAATGCACGTCCGCGCACTTTTTTTTCACTGGTGACTGGAGACCGACATGAACAGTACAGCCGTGCCAAGAGGCGCTAGCGAACCGTTCCGGCAACTGCGGGCGTTGCGTCGAGCGCGCAAGCTGAAGCAGGAAGACGTTGCCCGCAAGGCGGGGATTTCGCGAGAAGCCTACCTGCGTGCAGAGTCTGGCCAGGCCGATCCGCGCATGTCGACCTTCCTGGCCGCATGCGAAGCCCTCGGGCTCGAAGTCGTCCTGGCGCCGCAGCATCTTGCTGCCGACGTAAACGCATTCATCGCCAGCCGCAATGGCGGCGTCACGGCAGCCTCGATGGCCGGCCAGCCGGCCGCCGCGAGTGCACCGGCGACCGCAGCCAGCCCGGCTACCGGTGGCTTCGGCTCCGGTACAGGCGAGGGGCACTAGCCAGCCTTCTGATGACCCTGCCTGACCGGCCACGTTCCAGACGTGGCTGGCGGAAGCAGGGGAACGCCGGAAAGGGGGCAGCAACCGGCACAGTGCGAGTTGGACTGTGCCGGTTGCTGTTGTCTGGATTTCAGCGTTTTTTCGTTCCTGAACACGATCCCCATATCAGGCGGCAGCCTGCCGCTGCCGGTATCGCCTCGCCTCAGGCCGCCATGCGGCTCGCAATTGCCTCCGCCACGCTGGGCCATTGGTCATTTTTCCTGAAGTGACTCGACCGCCGCGCCTGCGAAGCCGCAGCGCTTGGTACTCCAAAAACCCCGCATCGCCCATTTCCCCACTAGAACATCCTTGAGGCCGTCTTTTCGGCAACGGTTTGACACGTCCGTTGCCGACGATTACGATATGGTAAATGCATTACGCATTCCGTAATTTCGCCTGAGGAGTCCTGCAAGGACAAAACTCCCAGGCCCGCGGCACAGCCGGATACCGGCGTGACCTGGAGACACCGTGGACACCAGCTCCCAGCCCCGTACCTTCGCGTACCAGCCTTGCGCCGAACAGCGCATGCCGCTGGAAGGGCGCGGTTTGCCTGTGTCGCATCCTGTTGCGATCGTGGGTGCGGGTCCGGTCGGGTTGGCCACGGCGATCGATCTCGCGCAGCGGGGCGTGCCGGTGGTCTTGCTGGACGACGATTGCACGCTGGCCAGCGGTTCACGCGCGATCTGTTTCGCCAAGCGCACGCTCGATATCCTGGATCGTCTCGGTTGTGGCGAAGGCATTGCCGCAAAGGGCGTCAGCTGGCATGTCGGCAAGGTGTTCTTCGACGCGTCGCTGGTGTACCAGTTCGACCTCCTGCCGGAAAGCGGACACCGGCGGCCCGCCTTCGTCAATCTTCAGCAGTACTACCTGGAAGGCTTCCTGGTCGACCGCGCCGCGGAACTGCCGGGCATCGACCTGCGCTGGCGGCACCGCGTCTGCGGCGTGGAGCAGGACCTGGATGGCGTCTGGCTGACCGTCGAGACGCCGGATGGCCGCTACCGGTTGCACGCGCGTTACGTGGTGGCCGCCGACGGCGCGCACAGCGCCGTGCGGGCGCTGATGGGACTCGAAAGCAAGGGCCGCGTCTTTCGCGACCGCTTCCTGATTGCCGACGTGAAGATGTCGGCGCCATTCCCCGCCGAACGCTGGTTCTGGTTCAACCCGCCTTTCAACCGCGGCCAGTCGGCGCTGCTGCACCGCCAGCCCGACGACGTCTGGCGTATCGATTTCCAGCTTGGCTGGGACGCGGACCCCGACACGGAGAAGCAGCCGGAGCGCGTCATGCCGCGTATCCGCGCGATGCTGGGCGACGATGTCGATGTCACGCTTGAGTGGGTCAGCGTCTACACGTTCTGCTGCCAGCGCATGGACGCCTTTCGCCATGGCCGCGTGCTGTTTGCCGGCGACGCCGCGCACCGTGTGTCGCCATTCGGCGCGCGCGGCGCCAACAGCGGCGTGCAGGATGCGGAGAACCTGGCGTGGAAGCTGGCGCTGGTCCTGCAAGCCGGTGCTCCTGACGCGCTGCTGGACACCTACGCCAGCGAACGCGAGGCCGCGGCCGACGAGAACATCCGGCATGCAACGCGGTCGACCGATTTCATCACGCCCAAGAGCGCGGTGAGCCGCACGTTCCGCGATGCCGTGCTGCGGCTTGCCCGCCATCATGCGTTCGCACGGCAACTGGTCAACAGCGGCCGGCTGTCACAGCCAACGGTGCTGGATGGCTCGCCGCTCAATACGCCCGACGCCGACAGCTTTGCCGGCGCCATGGTGCCGGGCACTGCCTGTGCCGATGCGCCAGTCGCCGCCGGCACGCCCGCCCGGGCAGCGTGGCTGCTTGGCGAAATGGGCGCTGGCTTTACCTTGATGGTGTTCGGCAACGGGCAGGGCGTTTCGCTGGAAGCGCTTGCCGCCACGCCGGTGCCATTGGCTGTGCTGTGCGTCGTCCCCGCCGGCGCGCACTGCACGGACCCGACAGGCCTGCATGCCGTGACCGATACCGAAGGCCTGGCCGCGCGTCGCTATGACGCCCGCCCGGGCACCTGTTACCTGCTGCGCCCTGACCAGCACGTCTGTGCGCGCTGGCGCCGTTTCTCCGCGGATGCCGTGCTCCGCGCCCTGCAACAGGCGATCGGCATGCCGACCGCCGACCATGACCCTGCCACGGCCTAGCACGGCATGCCTCCCGACTCCGCCACGAACCTCCCGACCCCCGACGCTGATCCGACCATGAACCTCACGCACACCCAGCTGGCCGAACACGGCTACATGTCCGGCTTTGCCAACGAATTCGCCACCGAGGCGCTGCCGGGCGCACTGCCCGTGGGCCAGAACTCGCCGCAGCGCGCGCCGTATGGCCTGTATGCCGAGCAGCTGTCCGGCACGGCCTTCACCGCGCCGCGCGCCCATAACCGACGTTCGTGGCTGTATCGCATCCGTCCCGGCGCCGTGCACAAGCCGTTCACGATGGTGGAGCAGTCGCGCTTCCTGAGCCGCTTCGACGAAATCCCGGCATCGCCGAACCAGATGCGCTGGAGCCCGCCGGCCATGCCGGCCACACCGACGGATTTCATCGACGGCATCGTCACCATGGCCGGCAACGGCGGCCCGGAAGCCATGACCGGCTGCGGCATCCACCTGTACCTGGCCAACCAGTCGATGCAGGACCGCTTCTTCTACAACGCCGACGGCGAAATGCTGGTCGTGCCGCAAGAGGGCCGCGTGCGCTTCCTGACGGAAATGGGCAAGCTCGATGTCGAGCCTCAGGAAATCGTGGTGATCCCGCGCGGCGTGCGCTTCCGCGTGGAACTGCTGGATGGCACGGCGCGTGGCTATATCTGCGAGAACTACGGCGCGCTGTTCAAGCTGCCGGACCTGGGCGTGATCGGCTCCAACGGCCTGGCCAACCCGCGCGACTTCATGACGCCGGTGGCCGCCTACGAGGACCGCGAAGGCGATTTCGAACTGGTCGCCAAATTCCAGGGCAACCTGTGGCGCGCCGATATCGGCCATTCGCCGCTCGACGTGGTGGCATGGCACGGCAACTTCGCGCCTTACAAGTACGACCTGCGCCGCTTCAACACCATCGGCTCGATCAGCTTCGATCATCCGGACCCGTCGATCTTCCTGGTGCTGCAGTCGCCGTCGGACACGCCTGGCGTGGATACCATCGACTTCGTCATCTTCGGGCCGCGCTGGCTGGCGATGCAGAACTCGTTCCGCCCGCCCTGGTTCCACCGCAATATCGCCAGCGAATTCATGGGCCTGATCACCGGCGTGTACGACGCCAAGGCCGATGGCTTCGCACCGGGCGGCGCCAGCCTGCACAACTGCATGAGCGGCCACGGCCCCGACGCGGATACGTTCGCCAAGGCGACCTCGGCCGATACGTCCACGCCGCATCACATCACCGACACCATGGCGTTCATGTTCGAGACGCCGGGCGTGATCCGGCCGACGCCTTACGCGGAGCGCTCGGCATCGCTGCAGCAGGACTACTACACCTGCTGGCAAGGGCTGAAGAAGCATTTCAATCCGAACGAGCGCTGAGCAGGCCAGGCGCCACATACCTAAAACGAACAACGGCAGGCGGCAGCGTCCGCTTGCCACAGACATTTCCGGAGTACCTCATGACCGCCCCGACCACCAGCTGGATTGAATCCGCCAACGACGGCAAGACCCATTTCCCCCTGCAGAACCTGCCGTTCGGCATCTTCTCCGTAAAAGGCCAGCCCGCACGCGTTGGCGTGGCAATCGGCAATGTTGTGCTGGATCTCGCCGCGCTCGACGAAGCCGGCCTGCTGCCCGCGGCAGCCAAGGGCAGCTTTGCCGCCGCCAGCCTGAACCGCTTTATCGCGCTGGGCAAGCCGGTGTGGTCGGCAACCCGCCAGCGCCTGACGGCGCTGCTGTCGGACGCCGACGCCGCCCTGCGCGACAACGCCGCGCTGCGCGATCGCGCGCTCGTGCCGATGGATCAGGTCACGTTGCACCTGCCCGTCGAAATCCCGGGCTATACCGACTTCTATTCGTCCAAAGAGCACGCCACCAACGTTGGCCGCATGTTCCGCGACCCGGAAAACGCGCTGTTGCCGAACTGGCTGGAAATCCCCATCGGCTATAACGGCCGCGCCAGTTCCGTGGTGGTGAGCGGTACCGACCTGCGCCGTCCGAACGGCCAGATCAAGCTGCCGAACGAGGCGCGCCCCATCTTCGGGCCGTGCCGCAAGCTGGACTTCGAACTCGAAGTCGGCTTTATCGTCGGCAAGGAATCCGCGCTGGGCGAGCCGGTCAGCACCGCCGATGCGCCGGACCACATGTTCGGCATGGTGCTGCTCAACGACTGGAGCGCGCGCGACATCCAGCAGTGGGAATACGTGCCGCTCGGACCGTTCAACTCCAAGGGCTTCGGTACCTCGATTTCGCCGTGGGTGGTGACCATGGAAGCGCTGGAGCCGTTCCGCCGCGACAATCCCGCGCAGTCGCCGGAGCCGCTGCCGTACCTGCAGCAGCACAGCAAGAACGCCTACGACATCGCGCTGGAAGTGGCCCTGCGCCCGCAAGGCGCCGGCGCGCCGAGCACGATCTGCCGCACCAACTTCAAGGCGATGTACTGGACCATGGCGCAGCAGCTGGCGCACCACACGGTGTCGGGCTGCAATGTGCGCGTGGGCGACCTGATGGGCTCGGGCACGATCAGCGGCACCACGCCTGATTCCTACGGCAGCCTGCTGGAACTGACGCGCAACGGCGCCGAGCCGCTCCAGCTGGCCGACGGCAGCAGCCGCGCCTTCCTCGAGGACGGCGACGAAATCATCATGAGCGGGTTTGCACAGGGCAACGGCTTTGTCGTGGGCTTTGGCGAGGTCTCGGGCAAGATCCTGCCTGCGCCCAAGGCCTAAGGCGGATCCGGCGGATCAGGCGGCGCCGGGCAGCGCCACATCGAGAATGACCGCCGCCCGGCCGGAAAGCAATCGCTTGCCGCCACCGCTGACTTCAAACGTGTAAAGCACGTTGGCGCCTTCGCCGCTGACGCGATGCGCTTCGATGGTCAGCGGTCCGTCAATGTCGTCGAGCCGTTCGACGTCCAGCACCAGCTTGCGAACGCTGGCCAGGTAGCCCATGCGCGGCCGCTGCGCGCCTTGCTGCAGCACTGCGCCATGCACGGCCATGGCCTGCGCCGCGTATTCCACGCCGCACACGGCGGCCAGCCGGCCATGCGCGCGCAGCGGATTGTCGGCGCTGCGGTGGCTCGTGGCCTCGCAGCGGATGAAGTCCGCGTTCCAGTCGAGCACACTGTCGAGCAGGCACATGCTGCCCTGATGAGGGATTCGGGCCGCGATCCAGGCGTGGTCCAGCGGCGTGTGCGGCGTTGGCACGTTATCCGCCAGTTCCAGGCCGCGCCGGTGGTTGCACGGCGACTTGCAGCTGCAGGTCTTCCAGATAATCGATCACGACCGTGCACGCGGACTGCAGGGCGACAGCGCTCAGCAACGGCAGCGCGCGCGCAGTCGGTATCGAGCGGCGCAGGTTCTCCAGCGCGGCATCGTCCATCGGCGTCACGGGGGCGTGCGCCAATCCCACTTCAATCCGTGCCAGCGATCGTTCCGACGCGCGCGGCGACAACAGCAGCGCCACGCCGAACGGCGCGGCAATGGGCCGCAGCGTGCGCAGCGGTTCCGGGTAATCGGAGTCGTAGGCGATCAGCAGGCACGGCTCCTGGTCGGCCGACACCTGGGCGGCCGCTTCCAGCAGGCCGGCGGCGAAGCTGGCATCCAGCGCGCTCAGCACATTGGCCGGGCGCATGGCGCGCGTGGCAATTGACCAGTACCCGGCCGCGACGTTGTGGACCGAGTTGTGGAAGCGCGTGGGCGACATCAGCGGCTCGGGCTGCGCCAGCGCTTCGCAGATCGCGTGGAAGTTATGGCCGTCCGCGCTCGACGACGTGATCACCGTGGGCAGGTCCGCAGCATCCATGCCGCCAGCGTCCACGGCCTGTTGCCCGATGCCAAGCGCCAGCCTGACGGCGGTACCACTGCGGCGGCGCTCGGCCGGCGGCAGGATGTCCGGCGGCGCCAGTTCGGTCGGCGCGGGCCGGTAGGGCTCGCGGACGGCGAGCACATCGCCGGCCTGTGCCCAGTTGCCGAGCCCCGGGCCCAGCACGCCGATGCCCTCGATAAAGGCGAGAAGTGGTGCGCCCATGGTCATTGCCCGCCGGTTGCGCGCCCGAGCAGCAGGCTGCAGTTGGAGCCGCCAAAACCGAACGCGTTGCTCAGCACATGCCGCAGCGGCTGTTCGCGGCTGGCGAGGCGGTAGTCGAGCGCCAGCGCCGGATCCACCTGCGTGGTGTTGATGCCCCCCGGCAGCAGCCCATGGCGCAGCGCCAGCGCACAAATCACCGCTTCGAGTGCGCCCGCGGCGCCGAGCGTATGTCCGGTGGCGCCTTTGGTAGAACTGCACGGCGTACCCGGCAACAGCGCGTTGAGCGCGCGCGCCTCGGCGGCGTCATTGGCACGCGTGGCGGTGCCGTGCAGGTTGACGTAGTCGACCTGTGCCGGTGCGACGCCGGCACTGGCCAGCGCCTGCGCCATGGCCATGCGCGCGCCCAGCCCCTCGGGATGCGGCGCGGACATGTGGTGGGCGTCGCTCGATTCACCGATGCCAAGCAGCAGGACGGCGCCTTCCGGTGCCTGTTCCGATTCCGGCGCGCGCTCGACCAGCACGAATGCCGCGGCTTCGCCGATCGAGATGCCGTTGCGGTCGGCGTCGGACGGCCGGCACGGCTGGTCCGACAGCAGTTCCAGCGAATCGAATCCATACAGCGTGGTGTGGCACAGCGAGTCCACGCCGCCGACCACGGCCGCGTCGATCAGTCCCGCTTCCATCAGGCGGCGTGCCGAGGCAAACACCTTCGCCCCCGACGAGCATGCCGACGACACCGCGGCGGCCGGGCCTTTCAGCCCGAAATACGCGCGCACGAAGCCGGGCAGCGAATACGGGCTGTGGGTGCCGGCATAGCTGAACCCAGCGGGCAGTGCGCCGGTCTGCGGGTCGCGCTGGCGGTAGGCCAGCTCGGTCTGCAGCACGCCGGCCGTACTGGTGCCGAGGAACACCCCGATACGGTCCGCGCCATACCGCGCCACGGCTTCCCTGACACGGTCGGCGAAACCGTCCTGTTCCAGCGCGAGCAACGCGAGGCGATTGTTGCGGCATTCAAAGTCCGCCAGCGCAGGGGGAAGGGTGACAGCCTCTACGCCCGGGACTTCTCCGATCCAGGTATCGAGGCGGACGTCTGCGAACCGGCAGGGCGCCAGGCCGCCGCGCTGTTCGCGCAGGGCGCTCAGCGTGTCGTCAAGCCCGGTGCCGATGCAGCTGGTGGCAGTGAAATGCGAGAGATGGAGCGGCGACACTGGGTCCGTGGTGTGGGTGCGCGGGGGTGAATGGATTGTATCAAGCCGTGCGCGGTGCCTCCGCTGCCATGCCGGCGGGCAGTGTCACGCACTGCAGGCCGGCGTTGGCAATGGCCGCTAGCAGTCCTGGCAGAACCGTCGTGCAGTGCGGCCTGCCGGAAGCGTCGACGCCGCTGTTGCCATCGTGCAGCAGCAGCACATCGCCGGCGCCCAGGTTGCGCGTGAGTAGCCGGGCGACGCTGGCCGCGCGGTCGCCGTTGCGTGTGTCAAAGCCGCGACGGGTCCACGCGGCAAGCCGCAGGCCTTCGGCGCACAGCAGCGGTTCCAGTAGCGGGTTGCGCAGGCCGGCAGGGGCACGGAAGAAGCGCGGCGCTTGTCCGGTGATATCGGCCAGCAGTTGCTGCGCCTCGCGGATCTCCCGCCGCATGCGCCATGGCCCGAACAGCGAGAAATCGAGCCGGTGATGCATGCTGTGGTTTTCCACCGTGTGACCCCTGCGCACGATTTCGCGCACCATTCCCGGATAGCGTGCCGCGCGTTCGCCGACGCAGAAGAAAGTGGCGTGCGCCCCGTGGACGTCGAGCAGGTCGAGCACGCGTGGCGTCATTTCCGGATGCGGGCCGTCGTCAAAGGTCAGGGCGACGCTGCGGCCCGCCGTGCGCGGCAGGCGCAGCACGTTTGGACCCAGCCAGGTGCTGCGCGGCCACAGTCCCACCGCCGCCAGCGTGGCATGTGTGGCGCCGACACCGGCCGCGGCCCATCCCAGCGTGGAAGGATCGGCCAGCACCGCGGCCGCGGCCCCCACATGCACCAGGCCTGCGCCGTACAGCAGCATGCCCGGCCTCCATTGGCGCGTGGGGACTGGCCGCTGATTGTGTGCCGGGACAGGCGGGTGGGTTGCAGGATTCATCTCAAACGTCTTGTGGTTGTCCGGCCCTGGCGCGGCGGCGGTTCGCCGGCGCGCGCGCCAGGATGGCCGAGAAGCACAGCGCCAGTACCGCCCCGGGCCCGACGGTCAGCCCGAATGCCTTCAGCAGTGGCAGGTCCGACCAGGCCAGCAACCCGAAGGCGGCTACGGTGGTCAGGTTTGCCAGCAGCAGCGATACCAGTGTATGCGCCGAAATGGCCGTCGTCGGCCCCGTACTGGCCGCGCCATTGAAGAACAGCGCGTAGTTCGATCCCACCGCCACGAGCAGCAGCAGACCCACCAGGTGCAGCAGGTTGAGCGGTTGGCCCAGCGCAGCCAGCCCGCCCATGACAGCCAGGGCCGCGGCGGCAAGCGGCAGTACGGTCGCCAGCACGCGCCTGGGCGAACGCAGCGCTACCGACAGCAGCACCAGGATGGCGAGCACGCCACCCAGCGACAGGTGCAGCGCCTCTCGCATGTAGCCGCCGTAGAGCTGGTCCGATTCGCGCTTGAGGTCGACAAAGAGCGCATGGCTGACGCCGGCGCGGTCCAATGCCGCGCGTATCGGCTGGCTGTCCAGCACGTCGGTGGCTTTGGCCGACGCTGGCGCGCGCAGGGGCAGGGTGGCATTCCACTGGTCGCCATGCCGCGTGAGCAGGGCATCGATGGCCAGCGCCATCGAGGTGCCTTTCAGGTCTTCGCGCCGCAACGGCGCAGCGGTGCGGGCCTGGCCGGCCTCGGCCAGGAACGGGGCGAACAGCTCCCGGCGCACCGGTTGCTGCGCGACCGCCGCATTCAGGCGCCGCGCCAGTTCGTCAGGCGGCGGCAGGCTGGCCTGGCGCGCGCGCTGCGTGGCGGCGCTGGGCAGGTAGCGCGCGGGGCTCTCATAGCCGCCGATGACGCCGGAAGCGACCAGCGGATCCAGTTGCCGCGCCACGCGCTCGGCGCCTTGCAGCACGGATTCCTGGTCAGGGCCGGACAGCACCACCAGGTAGCGCACATCGGGCGCGCCGAGATCGGCGCGCAGCGAGGCGTCGAGCGCCTGTTCGGCCGCCGGCACGGGGCTCAGCGCCGACAGTTCGCGCCCCCACAAGGTGTCGTGGCGAGCCCACAGCACGGCACAGGCGGCGATGGCGATCACCGCGACCAGCCAGCGCAGCCGGCCGGCACGGGCCAGCAGCGCGGCCAGGCGCGTACCGAGCGGCGTGACGTCGCGCAGGTGCAGGGTGGCCGGAACCAGGTGCGGCAGCACGAAGCGCGTGACCAGCGCGGCCGTGGCCAGGCCAGATATCGAATACAGGCCCAGTTGCGCCAGCCCCGGAAAGCCCGACAGCAGCAGCGAGGCAAAGCCGCACACCGAGGTCAGCACGCCGAGCCGCACGGTCGGCCAGAAGCCGGCAATCCAGGCGCGGTTGTCGCGCTGCCCGCCACGCGTGTACTGCGCCGACTGGACAAACAGGTAGATGGAGTAGTCCACGGCCTCGCCGATCAGCGTGGTGCCGAAGCCGAGCGTCAGCCCGTGCACCATGCCGCCAAAGCCGAGGCTGACCGCCGCCACGCCGGCCAGCGCGCCGGACAGCACCGGAACCAGCCCGAGCACGAGCAGCGGCACCGACCGGTACACCACCAGCAGCAGCGTGACGATGATCGCAACGCCGATGGCAGACAGCCGTTCCACGTCGTGCCGGATCGTGTCGCGCGCCTTGACCGAGAACACGCCGGGCCCCGTCATCACGAGCCGGTAAGGCGCCGCCTTGGCTGCGTCGGCGAAGGCCTCGCGGATGGCGCCGATGGCCCTGGCCTGGCCATCGGTATCGGAACCCGCGCTGGCCGTCTGCGCGAGCAGCACGGCACGCCTGCCATCGCGAGAGGCCCAGGCGCCGCCATGCATCGGCACGCGCTGCTGTGCGTCGAGCTGCGACATCACCGACATCACCTCGCCCGTGGGGTCGCGCGGCAACAGCGATTTGGTGAAGAGCCCGGCAGGGGAGGCCAGCAGGTCGAAGGTGTCCGCGACGGCCGCCGTGAGCCCCTGCTGCGAGAACCGTTCGGGCGTGACCGTCGGGCTCAGCAGGTAGCGGTGGTTGTAGAGATAGCGCTGGTCGGCCGCCTGGTTGACGGGCTCGCCGTTGCTGATGGCGGAGAAGCGCGCATCCTTGCGCAGGTGCGCGGCCATGGTGCGCGAGACGGCCGCGCGCCCGTCGGCATCGCCGCCTTCCACCCCAACCAGGATCAGGCGCGAGACCAGCCCTTCGCGCAACTGGTCGACCAGCAACTGCTGTTCGGCGCTCGGCATGCGCGGCAGGAAAGCCGACAGGTCGGCGGTAAAGCTGGTGCGCGTGACGACGGCGGCGCAGGCCAGCAGCCACGCCAGCCAGAGGATCACGGCCAGGCGCGCGGCCGGCAGGGCGGTTGGACGCGGCCCGCCGCGCGGCGCGGGCATCATGGCCTGGTGGCGGGGCGGATCTTCATGACCGAGCGGTCGCCGTCGGCCTGGCGGATTTCCACGCTGTCCAGCGCGTCATGGGCGCCCTCGATGCGTACCTGGGTGATGATGGCCGCCATGCGCGAATCCGCCGGCGTCAGGGTCAGCGTCCAGCGATTCGCGCGGCCCTCCACGCCAAGCTTGTAGTAACGCTCCAGCGAGGAACGGTTGCCCGCCAGCGTGCCGCGGATGCTTTCGATAAAGGCGGCGATTTCCGGGTAGTTCTGCAGCGGCATGGTGAAACGCTTGCCGCCGCGCTCCACGGTCATCATGTCGCCATCGAGCACCAGGTTTTCAGGCTTGGGGGCGACTGTGCGCTTCTCCAGGTGGTCCGGCGCGACGAAGACGAGTTCGCCGCTCGATTCCACCGGGCGCTCCAGGATGGCCAGGTACTTCTTCTCGGTGAACAGCACGCGGCCGGACTTGCGTTGCGCGAGCGCGGACATGAGCTGGTCGACGCCCCAGGCTGCCGAGCCGCTGTCAGCGGCGAACGCCGGAATGGCCATGCCGGGCCACAGCGCAACACCCAGCACCAGGGCTGGCAGGATCAGGCGGATTCGGCGCATGGGGTCAGGGCTCGTTGCCGGGGGGCGGCTGCTCGGACAGCGGGGGGCCGGCGTGCCAGAAGTCGTAGAAGTTGAACCAGTTATAGGGCGCGCTGCGGCAGAACTGTTCGAGCAGCGCGACGTAGCGCTGCAGCGCACCCTGTAACTCGGCCTCGCGGCGTCCGCGCGGAACCTGCGAGAAATCGGCCAGCCGCACGAAGTGCACATCATAGCGATTGCCGCCGCGATACAGCCCCGTGATAAAGAACACGGGCCGGCGCAGCATCGCCGCCATGCGCAGCGGCCCGGTCGGGAAACCCGTCGGTGCGCCGAGGAAATCGCACTGCTGGACCGGGTCGGTGGCGCGCTGCGACAGCGTGCGGTCGGCCAGCATGCCGATCATGTAGCCGCGGTCGAGGTAGTCGCGCACCTTGAGCATGGCGTCGACCTTGCCGAGCGTGATCATGTCGCGCCGCATGGCCGGGTTGATCGACTGCAGCACGTCGTTGAGCTTGTGGGCGTTCTCTTCGTACATGGTGATCGCGACGCGCATGTCCGGATGCTGGCGGCCCATCGCGCGGATCACTTCGAAGCTGCCCAGGTGCGCGCCGAGCAGGAACGCGCCCTGGCCGCGCGCAATGGTCTCTTCGAGCTGCTTCTCGCCGTGCAGGCGGATGTCGAACAGGTCGAAGCGTCCGTTGAGCAGGTAGATGCGGTCGTGGATCGTCGACGCGAACGTGAAGACGTGGCGGAAGCCGTCGATCCAGCCGGCCTTGCGGCCGAGCGCGCGGTCCATGTAGGCGCGCGATGCATGGCGCGCCGCCGGCGAGCACAGCGTGAAATAGGCCGCGATCAGCCGCAGCACCACGCGTCCGACCGGACGGCCGAGCGCCAGCGAGATCCACGTCATGATGCGCAACAGCGTGACGTTGCTGCGTTCCTCGCGGCTGGACCAGTTGGCGTCCAGCGGCTGTGCCTTGCGCAACCAGGTCAGCATGGCGATGCCTCCTGTCGGCCCTGGGCGGCCTGCATGGTCAGCGTGCCGCTGGCCACATCGCGCCCGCTCGCGCTCAGTGTAAAGCGGAGGGAGGCCGGGCTGGCGCCGGACGCTTCGGCTTGCCACTGGTGATCGACCTCGACGCGTTCACCGGGCCGGACCGGGCTGAGGAACTTGACCGTGCCGACCTGGCTGACCGCCACCGGGCGCCCCACCGCCGCGCCGATCTGCAGGATGGCATGGTCCAGCAGCACGACGCCGGGCACCACGGGGTTGCCCGGGAAGTGGCCGGCCAATGCCGGGTGCCCGGCATCGATCACAAAACCCGGTGCATGGCGTTGCGCAAGCTGGGCCGCGACCAGCGGCGCCAGCGCTTCGCGCGGCAGCTTGCCCGCGGCGTTGCGCGGCAGCTGGTCGACCAGGCAAAGCGGGCGGGGCAGGAAGGCGGCATCGATGCGCCCGCGCAGCGCCTGCAGGATCCTTGCGGGCGCCACGCCAGGGGCCACGGCCAGCGCCACCAGGCGCACCACGCGGCCGGCGGCCTCGTCTTCGTGGACATCATCGGGCAGGAAGAAGGTACCGTCCTGCACGCCTTCGATGCTCGTGAGCTGCTGGTTCAGGTAGGCAAGCGAGGTGCGCTTGCCCGCGATCTTGATCATGTCGGCCTTGCGGCCATGGAGCCGGAAACGCGTGGCGTCGATCGGTTCGATGGCATCGCCGAGCGCGACGGGCTGGTCGATGTGGCCGCCCGCGGCCCACGTCACGATTGCGGAACCGGTGTCGGCGGACGGTTCGGGACGGTGGTCCAGCGTGATGCCCGGCAGCAGCGTCCAGGTCTCGGTGTCGGCCGTCGCGCGCGTGGCAAGCGCACCGGTCTCGGTACTGCCATAGATCTCCAGCACAGGTGCTGCCAGGCCGGTCCGCGCCTGTTGCGCCAGGGCACGGCCCAGCGGCGCAGTGGCGCAGAGCACCAGGTCCGCCGCCGGCAGATCGCCGGCTGCCTGCAGCAGCGCGCGCAGGTGCACCGGCGAGGTCACCAGCGCGCGTGGCCGCGGCACGGCATGCAGGGCGGTGCGGATATCGGCCGGATAGAAGGCCCGTGCCGAAGCCAGTGCCGCGCCGCCTTGCAGCGCCAGCATGACGGTCGCTTCCAGACCGAACATGTGCTGCGGCGGCAGCGTACCGACCAAGGTCCAGGCGCGGCCATCGAGCAGCCCGAGGCGCTGCGCCGTGGCGCGGGCACCGCGTACCATCGCGCCCCAGGTCTTGGCGTGCGCGACGGGCTGGCCGGTCGAGCCGGACGTGAACACGTAGGCCATCAGGCGATCGCCGGGGATCTCGGGGATGGCCGGTTGCGTAGCAGATGGCGTGCGGTCGTCCGCGGCGGCATAGAAGAAGCGGGGCAGCGCCACATCGCAATCGGCGTCGTCATGCAGGCAGAACACGTCAGGCGCGAAGGCCGCCAGCTGTCGCACCATGTCCGGCGTCTGCGACGGCGGCAGCAGGCTGACCTTGCCGCACAGCAGCGCGGCGCAGAGGCCGACCGCGAAGCGGTAGCGGTCGGCGCACGCATTGAAGACATGATGGCCGGCAGGCAACCGTGCGGCCAGCGCGTTGACGTCTGCCAGGAACCGGCTGGCCGAGACGGCCTGCCCGTCTGTTCGGGCGACGACGCTGTCCGGTGAGGGGTGCGAAAGCATTGGGAACGTGGTCATGGGCAACCCGCGTTCAGTGCGACGCGCCGCCACGGCTGGCGCGCTCGGCCATGACGGCCCGGTAGCCGCGCACGGCATCGAGCACGCCGGTATGCTTCGCCGCCGGGAGCAAGGCGCGGCGGCACGCGGCCTCGGCCACGAACATCAGCGCGACCAGCAAGGGCGTGCCGAGGTTGGCGAAGGTCGACCAGGCGGGCATCGGCGCCAGGGCGAACAGGAGCAGCGATACGGCCGCAGTCAGCGCGAAAAACAGCGTCCAGGCCTGCGTGACACGCCTCGTGTAATGCCGCATGTCGGGCGACAGCGGCCCATGCACGGCCGCCGCGAACTCGGTGCACAGTGGCGTGCCGCCGCGGCGCAGCGTACGGCCGAACATCGCGGCGAGCGCCAGGTTCGCGCCAACGTGCTGCAGGAAGTAAGTCCAGCCGAAATGGGCGGCCAATGGCATGCGGGCGACCCACAGGGCGATGCCGCAAGCGGCCAGAAGGATCAGCCAGGGCAGGCGCCGGGCACAACGCCACGCGGCGACCAGGGCAATCAGCCCGAATGGCGCCAGGCCCAGCATCAGCGCCCCGACTTCGGCGCCCGGCGTGTGCGCGGCGTGATGAAGAGCCGACTCATAGGCCAGGAAACCCGCGGGCGCGGCAATCCAGCCGACGCGCTGCGTCAGCGGCGTGGCGTCGCAAGACGTTGCTGCGGGGTGGGGAAGGTGGCTCGAAGGCATTGAGGGGTTATTGTGGTGCAAAATACTCTTTTTCTGCCACCGAACCGGCACTTCGGGTAGTTTCCGGCGCGCCCGGACGGCGAGGCGAACGTTTTATACCTTAAAAGACCCGGCGGGCGCAGGGATGTTTCAGCAAAGTCGCTCCAATGTTGTTACTAAACTTCTCGTAGGTAGTGCGATGTGCCGCGCTTTGGTAGCATCGCCCCGCCATCTTCCGGCGCCTTTCTTGTGGTGCGGAAGAAGACCCTGACAAACATGAACGAACTCCAAACGGAACTCGCCAGCCTGATCATCGGCGAACTCGATATCGCGGACCTTAAACTGGATGAAGTCACGGCCGAAACGCCGCTGTATGGCGAAGGCTTCGGCCTCGATTCCATCGACATCCTCGAAATTGCGCTGCTGGTGTCCCGCAAGTACGGCGTGGAATTGCGCTCGGACAATCCGGACAACAAGACGATCTTCGCTTCGCTGGGCAGCCTGGCCGACTATGTCGCGGCCAACCGCGCGCGCTGAGCGCGGCGCAACTGGAAATCCGCCAGAAAGGGGAGCAGCACATGGCGCAGCAAGGCACGCCGCAGGTCATGCGCAGGCTGGCGCTGGTCACCGGCGCGAGCGGTGCCATCGGCAGCGCCGTCAGCCAGGCGCTGGCGAACGCCGGACATGAGGTCTGGGTGCACGCCAACCGCAACCTGGACCAGGCGGAAGCCGTGGCGGCCACCATCCGCGCCGCGGGCGGTACCGCCACCGCCATTGCCTTCGACGTGACCGACGCCGACGCCACCGAGGCGGCGTTGCAGGGCATCCTCGCCCACGGAACCGTCCAGATCCTGGTCAACAACGCCGGCATCCATGACGATGCGCCGTTGCTCGGCATGAGCCGCGAACAGTGGCGCCGCGTGATCGATGTCTCGCTGCATGGCTTTTTCCATGTTACCCAGCCGCTGCTGATGCCGATGATGCGCACGCGCTGGGGCCGCATCATCAATATGGCCTCGGTGGCGGGCGTGATGGGCAACCGCGGGCAAGCCAACTATGCCGCGGCCAAGGCCGGCCTGATCGGCGCCACACGTTCGCTGGCAATGGAGATGGCGTCGCGCGGCGTGACGGTCAATGCCGTGGCGCCGGGCGTGATCGAATCTCCCATGACGGCGCTGGCGTTCCCCGCCGAGCGTATCCGCCAGCTGGTACCCGCCGGCCGCGCGGGCACGCCGGACGATGTGGCAGGCATGGTCGCCTACCTCGCTTCCGATGCCGCCGCCTACGTGACCGGTCAGGTGCTGTCGGTCAATGGCGGCATGGCCTGAATATCTCGCAATCATGGCCGTGCCGTCTCCCACCCATCTGGTCCTGATCCCGAGCTACAACCCGGGCGCCATGCTGCGGCAGACGCTGCGCGCGGCGCGCGAGGCCTGGTGTCCGGTCTGGGTGGTGGTGGATGGCAGCACCGACGACAGCGTCGCGTGGTTGCAGGAGCAGGCCCGGAACGATTCCAGCCTGCGCGTGCTGGTCTTGCCGGAAAACCAGGGCAAGGGCGCCGCGGTGATGCACGGCATCGAGGCCGCCGCCGCGGAGGGCTTCACCCATGTGCTGGTGATGGACTCCGATGGCCAGCACCCGGCGCACCTGATCGGCGAGTTCATGGCGGTGTCGATGCGCGAGCCCGACGCGATGGTGCTTGGCCGGCCGGTATTCGACGCAAGCGCGCCGGTCGAACGTGTGTACTGGCGCCGCCTGTCCAACCTCTGGGCGGACATGGAGACGCTGTGGGCAGGCGTCGGCGACTCGCTGTACGGCTTCCGCGTCTACCCGATCGCGCCGCTGCGCGCCGTGATGCGGGAAAGCCGCTGGATGCGCCGCTTCGACTTCGACCCGGAAGTCGCCGTGCGCCTGTGCTGGCGCGGCGTGCGGCCCGTCAACCTCGACGCGCCGGTGCGCTACTTTGACCGGAGCGCGGGCGGCGTTTCCCATTTCCGCTACCTGCGCGACAACCTGCTGCTGGCCTGGATGCACCTGCGGCTGACGGCGGGCTGCCTGGTGCGCCTGCCGCGGCTGGTCTGGCGGCGCCTGCATGCGCCGGCGGGCGGCAACAACTCGCATCCGCCGAACCGGGCCGCCTGACAGGGCCTGCCCGAACTGTTGCCGGTTGCGTCGGCATCGTCCTTCTGCACTACGATGGTCTCAGGCACTGCCCGGGGTGGCGATGCGGCTGCCATGCCGCGCGTGGCGGGTGCCAATGCAAGAAGGAGAAGACCATGAAAGCGCATTCTTCGGACCATCGGTTGCAGCTTGCGTGGCTGGCGGCAGCGGCGCTCGCGTCATCGCTTGCGGCCGGGCTGGCCAGCGCCCAGGAGCCGGCCGCAGCCGGCATGGAGATGATCAATCCCGGCACGGTGAAATGGGGCGAGGCGCCGCCTTCGCTGCCCAAGGGCGCGAAGCTTGCCGTGCTCTATGGCGACCCGGGCAAGGACGGCCCGTTCGTGGTCCGGCTCAAGACGCCGGCCGGATACAAGGTGCCGCCCCACTGGCATAGCCAGGCCGAGAACCTGACGGTGATCTCCGGGACGCTCTACCTGGGCGCCGGGGACAAGATGGACATGGGCCATGCCCACGCCCTGAAAACGGGTGGCTTCCACTACCTGCCCGCAAAGGCCCATCACTACGCGTTCAGCAAGACCGAGACGGTCGTGCAGATCCACGGCACCGGCCCGCTGGACATCAACTATCTGGACCCAAAGGACGATCCTGCCGGCAAGTGACACCGGCTTCCCGCGCCGATAGCCGAGCCGATACCAAGGGCTAGGGCCGCGCGCTGGCTACGGCACCGGCCAGCCGGCCGAGCGTGGCCAGCGCGGTTTCGGCGCGCTTGTCCCATTCATGCCCGTAGTTGAGCCGCATGCAATTGCGGAAGCCGGCCCGCGCCGAAAAGATCGGCCCCGGCGCAATGCTGATGCCGTGCGACAGCGCGAGCTGATGGAGGGCCAGCGTATCGGTGCCTTCGGGCAGTTCGATCCACAGGAAGTAGCCGCCCGCCGGCCGCGTGGCGCGCGTACCGGGCGGAAAGTGGCGCGCCACGGCCTGCGCCACGGCGTCCTGCCGCAGCATCAGCGCGTGCCGCAGCTGGCGCAGGTGGCGGTCATAGCCACCCTTTTCCAGGTAGGCGGCAATGGCAGCCTGCGCGGGCGCGGAGCCGGCCAGCGTAGTGGTCAGCTTGAGCCGTGCAACGTCGCGCGCAAAGCGGCCCGGCGCCGCCCAGCCCACGCGGTAGCCCGGTGCCAGGCATTTTGAAAACGACGCGCAGTGCATGACCAGGCCGGCCTTGTCGAACGCCTTGGCCGGAGTCGGGCGGCGCGTGCCGAAGTAAAGCTCGCCATACACATCGTCCTCGATCAGCGGCACCTCGTAGCGCGCCAGCAGTTCCACGAGCGCCTGCTTTTTGGCATCCGGCATCAGCGAGCCGAGCGGGTTCTGGAAATTGGTCATCAGCCAGCACGCCTTGGGGCGGTGGCGCTGCAGCGCGTGCTCCAGCGCGCCCAGATCCATGCCCTCGCGCGGATGCGTGGGCACCTCGATCGCGGACAGGCCGCAGCGCTCCAGCGCCTGCAGTGCCGCGTAGAACGTGGGGCTTTCGATCACCACCGCATCGCCGGGGCGCGTGACGGCCATCAGGCACAGGTTCAGCGCTTCGAGCGCGCCGTTGGTGACGACGATCTCGTCGGCCTGCACGGTCAGGCCATCGGCCAGGTAGCGCAGCGCGATCTGGCGGCGCAGGCTCGCATTGCCGGGCGTCAGGTCATCTACGCTGCTCCACGGGTCGAGCTTCTGCACGGTTGCCGCCATGGTCTTGGCCAGCCGCTGCAGCGGAAAGAGCAGGGGACTGGGGAAGGCCGAGCCGAACGGCACCACGTCGCGCCGCATGGTTGATTCGAGCACCTTGAAGACCAGTTCGCTGACATCGATCGGTCCGGACTCCTCGGCCGGTGCGGACGGTGTCTCCGCTTCAGGCGCCAGCTGGCGCGAGCCCGTGGCGACGTAATACCCGGAACGCTCGCGCGCCCGGATCAGGCCCCGCGCCTCGAGCAGGTAATAGGCCTGGAACACGGTCGACTGGCTCACGCCGCGGCCTGCGCTGGCCTGGCGCACCGACGGCAGGCGGTCGCCCAGCCGCAGTACGCCGGCATGGATCGACTGGGCGATGTCCTCGGCCAGTTCTTCATAGCGTGTCATCGGGCGCGCGCCGGTGGTCATCTGATCTTGTCCTTTTTGCAATTGGGTCAACTGTAATGGACGCTGAGAGCAAGTACCAGATTGTGTTCTGGCCCGCCATGCCGCTCCTGAGTCGAAGTGACGCAACTGCGACAAACGGTCGCGCCTCGGAATCCGCTGCTCCGGTCATTTCCGACAGTTTTGCTTCTGTTGCACTGGTGGCAACGCCTCTAGCATTGGCCGGCCAATTCCCGGATGCGGCCCGCCACGGACCGCGCCTGTCTCGCCCCCAAAGCCATGGACCCCACCAGCCTGCTGCTGCTTACCTTCCTGCTGTCGATCGGCGGCCTGTTCGCCTTTATCTGGTCCCTGAGGAAAGGCCTGTTCGACCTGGAGTCGAGCGGCGCCCGGACCATCTTTGCCAGCGGCGAGGTCGGCCGGCCCGAAGACCCATCAGGGTCTGGCGCAACCCTGGCGCCCGACGCCGACCTTGCCGAAGAACTCGCGGCGCGCGCACGCGCCGACCGTTCCAGCGCCTTGCCAGCCCTGATGCTCCTGAGTTGCGCCGTGGTCTGGCTGGTGGTCGCGTCCTTTGCGGGGCTGGTCAGCTCGCTCAAGCTGCACCTGCCGGACTTCCTGGTCACGCAGGCTTGGCAGTCGTTCGGCCGCATGCGCGTGCTGCACCTGAACGCGGTCGCCTATGGCTGGGCGCCGATGGGCCTGCTGGGGCTGGCGATCTGGATGATGCCGCGCCTGCTGCGCACGCCGCTGAGCGGCGGCCGCTTTGCGCTGGTCGGGACGTTGATCTGGAATGCGGGGCTGGTGGCCGGTCTGGGCGCGATTGCCAGCGGCATCAACGCAGGCATGGAATGGCTCGAGATCCCGTGGCAGATCGGCCTGCTGTTCGCGGTGGGCGGCATGCTGATCGGCGTACCGCTGGTGCTGATGCTGCAGCGCCGGCAGGTGCATCACCTGTACGTGTCGGTCTGGTACATGGGCGCGGCGCTGTTCTGGTTCCCGGTGCTTTACATCGTGGCCAAGGTGCCGGGCGTGCATTTCGGCGTGGAGCAGGCGACCATGAACTGGTGGTTCGGCCACAACGTGCTCGGGCTGTTCTACACGCCGCTGTCGATCGCCGCGGTGTACTACTTCCTGCCCAAGGTCATCGGCAAGCCGGTGCAGTCGTACAACCTGTCGCTGCTGGGCTTCTGGACGCTGGCGTTCTTCTACGGCCAGGTCGGCGCGCACCACCTGATCGGCGGACCCATCCCCGGCTGGCTGATCACGCTTTCGATCGTGCAGAGCGTGATGATGATCATCCCCGTGGTGGCGTTCTCGGTGAACCAGCACCTGACGCTCAAGGGCCATTTCGGCGCGCTGAAGCACTCGCCGACGCTGCGCTTCATCGTGCTCGGCGCGATCATGTACACGCTGGCCTCGGTGCAGGGCTCGTTCGAGGCGCTGCGCTCGCTCAACGCCATCACGCACTTCACGCATTTCACCGTGGCGCACGCGCACCTGGGCATGTATGGCTTCGTGTCGATGGTGATCTTCGGCGGCATCTACTTCGCCATGCCGCGCATCGTCGATGCACCGTGGCCAAAGCCGGCGCTGATTTCTGCGCATTTCTGGCTGGTGGCTGGCGGGTTTGCGATCTATCTCGTGACGCTGTCGATCGGCGGCGTGCTGCAAGGGCTGGCGCTGCTGAACCCGGCGCGGCCGTTCATGGAGTCGGTCGCGGTGACCCTGCCATGGTTGCAGGGCCGCTCGATCGGCGGTGCGCTGATGACACTGGGCCACCTGGTGTTTGCCTGCCACTTCGCGCTGATGGCGTTCCGTCCGGCCACGCTGCGGCAGGGCGATCGCGTGGTTTCCGAATCCCTGGCCTGAACGACCGACGACGATCGACGACGATGGAAAACGAACTGAAGCTCGTAGGCGGCGCCATGGTGACGCTGTCGCTGGCCACCTGCGCCATGATCGTGGTGCCCTTCCTGCAACTGAAGGACGTGCCCGCGCCGAAGGAACTCGCGCCCTACACCAGCGCGCAATTGCGCGGCCGGCAGGTCTACATGGCCAACGGCTGCATCGCCTGCCATACCCAGCAGCCCAGCTCCACGGGCGCGGGCATTGCCGACGCGCAGCGCGGCTGGGGCCGGCCCTCGGTCGCGGCGGACTATCACTATGACGACCCGCCGCTGCTCGGCACCATGCGCACCGGCCCCGACCTGTTCAATATCGGCGTGCGCCAGCCCAGTGCCGACTGGCACCTCGGGCACCTGTACCAGCCGCGCGCGTATGTGCCGGGCAGCATCATGCCGGCCTATCCGTTCCTGTTCGAGACCAAGGACAGCGATGCCGTCGGCAAGGACGATCGCGTCGTTTCGCTGCCGCCCGGCGCCGCCCCGGCCGGGAAGGCCGTGGTCGCCACGCCGCAGGCACTGGACCTGGTGGCCTACCTCACCGGGCTGCGCCACACCTATCCCGTCCTGACCCCGACCGAAGCGAGCCTGGCCAAGGGCCTCGTACTCGCCGCCAGCACCACGAAGAACCATGCCGCAGATGAAGCCCCCAAGCAGCCACAAGACTGAACACGCCGACCCGCACGAACAGCACAACCCGGTGCCGAAGATCGTGCTGGGCCTGGTCGCCGGACTGGTGGTCTGGGCCGCCAGCTATATCTGGACCGAGCGCGCCGACGGCCTCGCCCAGCTTGGCGATCGGCGCAATGCGCAGGCGCTGGCCCAGGGCGCTGCCGCTGGTGGTGCCCGCGTGGCCGACGGCAAGCAACTGTTCGCGGCCAACTGCCAGGCCTGCCACCAGGCCACCGGCCAGGGCCTGCCCGGCGTCTTCCCGCCACTGGCCGGATCGCCGCTGGTGACGGGCGATCCGGTGGTGCTGTCGCAGATCGTGCTGCACGGGCTGACCGGGCCCGTCGAGATCCTGGGCACGACCTATAACGGCACGATGCCGGCCTTTGGCGAGCAACTCGGCGATGCCGAACTGGCCGCGGTGCTCACGCATATCCGCAGCGAGTGGGGCAACAAGGCGCCCGCCATTGACGCGGTGACTGTTGCAGCGGCCCGCAAGTGGAGCGAGTCGCGCAAGGACCCATGGCATAGCGACGAACTGCACAAGCTCGCCGGAGCGCAGTGATGGCGGGCGGCTGGCGGGGCATGCTGGTTGCGACTGCCCTCGTCAGTGCGCTGGCGCTGTTCGCCTTTGCCCACGCGACACGCGGCTTCCGCGTGGTGACGTCCGACGGTGCAAGGCAATTCGACCTCTCGCGAGCCCCCGTTGCGCTGCCGGATATCGAACTGGCCGACGCCTCCGGACGCCGCTTCTCCTTGCGCGAAACCGGCGATGCGCAACGGCAGACGCTGGTCACCTTCGTCTACACACACTGCCTCACGGTCTGCCGCAGCAGCGCGTCAGGGCAAGCCTACCTGCAGGCGGAGCTGATTGCGCGCGGTCTTGCAGGGCGCTACCAGTTGCTGGCCATCAGCTTCGATCCGGACCGCGACACGCCCGGGATACTCAGTGCCTATGGCCGCAAGCAGGGGGCCGATCCCACCGTCTGGCGCATGGCCACGGTAGCGGATGCCGCTGACTTGCCGGCCTTGCTGAAGGCGTTCGGCGTGGTTGTGCTGCCGGATGGCCGCGGCGATTACGTCCACAATGCCGCGCATTTCCTCATCGACGCGCAGGGCCGGCTCGCCCGCGCCTACGACATCGACCGCCCGGATGCGGTGCTGGCCGACATCGTCCATGCGCAGCGCTGAGCGGCCCGCGGTGGTCTGGCTGCCCGGCGCGGCGCTGGCCGTGCTGGCGCTGCTGCGCGGGTGGCTGGAGGCCTCGATGTTCCGGCATATGGCGATCGAACTGCCATCGCTCCTGGCACTCGGCATGGTTGCGGCCGCGTTGTGCGGCCGGTTTGCGTGGGTCATTGCATGGAACCGGCGCGGCTTGCCGGGGCTGGTGGCCGCCACGGCCATCGCCAGCTACTGGATGCTTCCGGTCGCGCTGGATCTTGCCGTGCTCGATGCGCGCTGGTCCGTCGCGAAAGTGGCGAGCATGATCGCGGCTGGCGCCGCGCTCGGTATGTCCTGGACGCGTGCCGGGATCGTGCTGCAGGCATTCTTCGCGATCAACTGGAGCGCGATGACGCTGGTGGCGGGACTGCTCTACCAGGACGCGCCGCAACAGCTTTGCAGCGTGTACCTGGCGGATCAGCAAGGTGCGGCGGGACGCGCGCTGGTTGTCTTTGCTGCGGCCGGGCTGGCGGCCTGGATGGTCTGCGTGATCCGCAGGCTCGGCCGCGACGAGGGCGGCCTGCGGATCTGAGGGCCATCCATCAGCCGCGGGCGGCCTCCGCTTGCTGCCGGCGCAGGGCGATCGCCGGGTTCTGGTAGACCGCCGTCTTGAACGGTTCGAAGCCGACGCGCTCCACCACATCGATAAAGCGCTCCGCATCGCTGTCGCGCATGGCAAGGTAGCTCTGGATCAGTAGCTCGATGACCTCGGGGATCTCGTCGCGTGCAAACGACGGCCCGATGATGCGCCCGATTGCCGCGCCGGAGGCCCCGCCCTGGCGGCCGCCGATTGTGACCTGGTACCACTCCTCACCAGCCTTGTCGACGCCGAGGATGCCGATATGGCCAACGTGATGGTGCCCGCACGAGTTGATGCAGCCGGAGATGTTCAAGTCCAGTTCGCCGATCTCGTAGAGATAGTCGAGATCGTCGAAGCGCTGCTGAATCGCCTCGGCCAGCGGAATCGACACGGCATTGGCGAGCGAGCAGAAGTCTCCGCCCGGGCACGCGATGATGTTGGTGAGCAAGCCGATATTGGGTGTGGCGAGGTTCCATGTCTGCAGCTGCTGCCACAGTTCATGCAGTCGCGTGCGGCGCACGTCGGCGATGATCAGGTTCTGTTCGTGCGAGACGCGCAGTTCGCCGCTGCCGTAGCGGTCCGCGAGGTCGGCCGCGGCTTCCATCTGGTCGGCCGTGATGTCGCCGGGCGGCGTGCCGGTGGCCTTCAGCGACACCGTGACGGCGGCATAGCCAGGCACGCGGTGCGCATGCACGTTGCTGCGCAGCCAGCGCGCATAGCGAGGATCGGCTGCGGCAAGCGATGGGTTCGGGTCTTCGTCGTTGGCTGCGCAAGGCGCGTAGTCCGGGGTGGTGAAGCGCGTGGCGATCTCGCGCACGAAAGCGGCGTCGACCGTATCGGGGCCGCCGCGAATGCCCTGCCAGTGTTCGTCGACTTGCTGCGCGAAGACTTCGGGCGTGAGGTCCTTCACCAGGATCTTGATGCGCGCCTTGTACTTGTTGTCGCGGCGGCCATGCAGGTTGTAGACCCGCAGGATCGCTTGCAAGTACGTCAGCAGGTCGGACCAGTGCACGAACTTGCCGATCTCCTTGCCGACCATCGGCGTGCGGCCCATGCCACCACCGACCCAGACACGGAAGCCGGTTTCACCGTCGCGCTCGACGGCCTGCAGGCCGATATCGTGCACGCCCACCGCGGCGCGGTCCGTGCTCGCGCCGCTCACGGCAATCTTGAACTTGCGCGGCAGGTAGGCGAATTCAGGATGGAGCATGGACCACTGCCGGATGATCTCGCACCACACCAGCGGGTTCACCACTTCATCGGGCGCAATGCCGGCGAAATGGTCGGTAGTGGTGTTGCGGATGCAGTTGCCGCTGGTCTGGATCGCGTGCATCTGCACCGTGGCAAGGTCGGCAAGGATGGCCGGCGCGTCTTCCAGGCGCGGCCAGTTGAACTGCATGTTCTGGCGCGTGCTGAAGTGGCCATAGCCGCGATCCCAGCGCCGCGAGATCTCCGCCAGCTTGCGCAGCTGCCGCGAGACCAGCATGCCGTAAGGGATGGCAACGCGCAGCATCGGCGCATGGCGCTGGATGTAGAGGCCGTTCTGCAGGCGCAGCACGCGGAACTCTTCCTCCGAAAGCTCGCCGTTCAGGAAGCGCGCGGTCTGGTCGGTGAACTGCGCAACGCGCTCGTCGACCAGTTGCTGGTCGGTGGAATCATAGAGGTACATGGGGGCTGGTCTCGCATCGCTCTGGGCCTACCACGCCGGCAGGCGTGGACCAGACTCAAGGCTAGCGATGAGCCCCGCCTGCGCACAGCAGCAGTCGGGTGCGTTTTTTGCCGTAGCAGTGCGGGAGTTCAGCCCCAGTGCCGCACGCGCCCCGTATCCACGTGCACGAAATCGTCTTGCGCATAGAAGCCCACACCGCCAACGCCGAGCGACATGGCGGCATCGCGCAGGTCCGCCAGCGCCACGCCGGGCAGGCGGATGTCGATGGCCTTGCCGTCCATATGCAGGCTGTGCTTCGCCACGCCGCCACCGCCCGTGCGGCGTAGCCGCGCGTTGGTGACGGGACTGCGATAGCCCGATATCACCTGGAACGGTGACTCGCTGCCCAGTGTCCGGCGCAAATCGAACAGCAAGCCAAACAATTGCGGATCGATCACGCCGACCTGGCCGGAATAATGGTCGCGCAGGAAGCGGTTGAGCGTGGTCTGTGCCTGCGGGAGCACCTGTTCGCCCAGCGCATACACCAGCGACAAGTGCTCGCCGGTATGCGTATGGTCGAATGACAGGCTGCGAGCGCCGGGCGCGTTGGCCAAGGCCAATTGCGGCGACAGCGCGGCCAGGCCGGCGCCCATTGCCAGGCCGCCCGTGTGTTGCAGGAAGCGGCGGCGCGAAGGATTGCGTGAGTGTTTCATGTCGGGTTCTGCGTTGGCGCGGGGCGGGCAAGGGCGTCTGGCGTAGCCGGTGCCGCGGCAGGCACACTGGCCGGCCGGCGCGCCGCGTTCTGCCGCAGCGCCTGGTCCAGCAGCTTGTCCTGGCCGTAAATGTCAGGCAGGAAGTATACCCGGCCATCGGCGCGGGCAATCGCGGTGCCATAGGCCAGCACCACGGGCAGCGGCTGCTGCAGCGCCACCGTGTTGGACTGGCCCTTGGTCATGGCCTGGCGGATGCGTGCCTCGTCCCAGCCCGGCATGTCCTTGAGCACGAACTGCGCAAGCGCCACGGGCTCTTCCACGCGGATGCAGCCATGGCTGAAATCGCGCCGGTCGCGCTTGAACAATTGCGGCGTGGGCGTGTGGTGCAGGTAGATGTTCTGGTTGTTCGGGAACACGAACTTGATGTCGCCGAGCGCGTTCATCGGGCCGGGGCGCTGGCGGATGCGCATCTGGCCATTCAGTACGGCGTCCAGGTTGGCATCGGAAAGCGTGGTCACGGCCTTGCCGTTGGAGACGAACTCGAAGCCCTGGCGCGTGAAGTACCCCGGGTCGCGCCGCAGCCGCGGAATGGTCTCGGAGCGTGCGATCGACGGCGGCACATTCCAGTACGGGCTGAACTCGATGTAGCGCATGTCCTCCTTGAACAGCGGCGTACGCGTGTCCAGCGCCTTGCCGACGATGACCTTCATCTCCAGCTTGATGTCGAGCTTGCCGTCCGTGTACTCATAGGCGCGCAGCATGAACTCGGGGATGTTCACCACGATCACGCGCGGTCCCTCGGCGAGCGGGGTCCAGCGCAGCCGCTCCATGGTCAGCTCGATCTGTCGCACGCGCGCCGCCGGCGGGGTGTTGAGCTGGGTCAGGGTGGCGGCGCCGATCGTGCCCTCCGCCTCCAGGCCATGGCGCGACTGGAAGGCTTTGACGCCGTCCACGACGGCGCCGGAATAGCGTTGCGGCACGGGCGCGTCGGCAGCCATGTCGCCAAGCGTCTTGAGGCGGCCAGCCAGTTCGCCAATGCCGCTGTAGGCCTGTCCGCTCGTCAGCTTGCCGCCAGGCAGTGCCGGCAGCGGATGTTCCCAGCCAGGTTGCGCTGCGAGCTTGCGATAGCGCGCCAGCGCATCGCGCAGCGTGCCGTAGAGCGGGAAGGACGGCGCGGCTTCACGGATGGCGTCGGGCAGGCGATGGCTGGCCACGGCGGCGCGCAGGTAGCTGTCGGGCTGGAACACCGTCGACTCCGGCGGCGTGAAATTGGCATGCACCTTGCGCGGATCGACGCGCCCGCTGTGCAGGTCCGACAGGTAGCGCCGCATGGCGTCGCTGAGCGCGTTGTCGAGTTTCTCCACGGCGTCCGGCGCTGCTTGCGGGTTGGCGGCGGCCTGCGCCAGCGCGCGCTTCAGGCCGTCGGCGTCGTAGTCCTTCGGCGCCAGGCCGTCCGCCTCCGCGCCGACCAATGCCGTCACGGCCTGCTGGGCCTGTGGCGTCGGGCGTCCGCCGGCGAACCATAGCGGCTGTGCGCCGGCGCTCGCGGCACAGGCCAGCAGCCAGGCAGCAAGTGTGCCGCCGATCCAGTGGCGGGCACGGCGTGCGGGAATGGAGGACTGGCGCTTGCGAGGCGAGGCAGGTGTCATGGAGATCCGGGTAGATGTGGCTTGCCCGCCTATCGTAGCCGAATAAAGCGGGAATCCGGGCCGCCGGGACCGTGCAACAAAACGCTTCAGCGCGCGCGCGAAACCGCTAAAGCCCGCCTTGTCACCGTGGCCCGGCACCTATGCAAACGCCCGCTGCGCGAGCAGCGGGCGTTGGAGCGAGGACTTGGCTGGCGTCAGTTCCAGGGCTACTTGCCCAGTTCGTGGCCGACCACGCCGCCCACCACGGCACCACCCACGGTGCCGGCGGTGCTGCCGTGCGTGAGTTCATGCCCCGCCACGCCGCCGGCGACCGCACCCGTCGCGGTACAGCCGGCCAGGCCCATGCCAGCGCTGATCACCAGCGCGATTGCAAGTTTCCACATGGTCATCTCCTGTACCGTGCACAGGTGATCCCAGCCACCCGTGCTCCTGACTACAGCTTAGGCAGGACGATCCATCGGGCCTTTCAGGCGCTTGCCGATTGCGGTGTAGGAATTATCGGACGGCCGCAGGTGCCGTCCGCATCGCTCATTCCCCGGAGAAGCGGCGCAGGCGCTTGATCAGCGACGAGGTGTCCGAGCGGCCGCAACCCATCTGCTGCAGGTCGGCGTAGAACTGGTCGACCGTTGCGGTGACGGGCAGGCTGGCGCCGTTGCGGCGCGCCTCGTCGAGGCAAAGGCCCAGGTCCTTGCGCATCCAGTCCACGGCGAAGCCGAAGTCGAACTTGTTGTCGATCATCGTCGGGCCGCGGTTCTCGAGCTGCCAGGAACCGGCCGCGCCCTTGCTGATGACGTCGAGCACCAGCCGCATGTCGAGGCCGGCGCGCTCGCCGAAGGCGATCGCTTCGGACAGGCCCTGGATCAGCCCGGCGATGCTGATCTGGTTGACCATCTTGGCGAGCTGGCCGGCCCCTGCGTCACCGATGCGCGTCACGGCGCGCGCATACGCGCCGATGACCGGCTCGGCGCGCGCATAGGCCTCGGCGTCGCCGCCGCACATGATGGTCAGGATGCCTTTCTCAGCGCCGACTTCGCCGCCCGATACAGGCCCGTCGACAAAGTGCAGGCCGCGCTCGCGCGCCGCCGCGTAGAGCTCGCGCGCCACATTGGCGCTGGCGGTGGTGTGGTCCACGAAGATGCAGCCAGTGGGCGCGGTGAAGAAGGCGCCGTCGGGGCCGATCAGCACCGAGCGCAGGTCGTCGTCGTTGCCGACGCACGAGCACACCACGTCCGCCTGCCTGACGGCCAGCGCCGGTGTTTCCGCCGCGTTGCCGCCAAATTGTGCGACCCAGGCCTGCGCCTTGGCCGCGGTGCGGTTATACACGGTGACTTCATGGCCCTTGGCGGCAAGATGGCCGGCCATGTGGAAACCCATGACGCCAAGCCCGAGGAATGCGACGCGCATGCTGCGACTCCGTAACTGATTGGATATTGTTGGATATTCGGTGATGCGCGGGCGGCTCCCGGCAGCTCCTGTAGCAGGCACCACATGGAGACGCGCCGCGCGGGGAGGCATGGCCTCTGGCGCAGAGTATACGGCTGCCGCAGCGATTGTTGCCGGTCATTGCCGGTCGCTGCCGGTCGCTGCCCAGGCCGTTTCCGGCCGGCGGCTGCCTAGTCCGGCTTCACACCCGCATCACGAATCACCGTATTCCACTTCGCCATTTCCGCCTTGATCCGCACGCCGGTCTGCGCCGGGCTGGTCCACGTAGCGATGGCGCCTTGCTTGAGCAGCGCATCCTTGACCTCCGGCTCCGCCAGGATCTTCTTCAGGTCGGCGCTCAGGCGATCGATCACGGGCGCCGGCGTGCCGGCCGGCGCGACGATGCCGAACATGGAGCTCACCTCGAAGTCGTTCAGGCCCGCTTCGGCGGCGGTAGGCACGTCGGGCAGGGCGCTCACGCGCTGGGCCGAGGTCACCGCGAGCGCGCGGATCTTGCCACCCTTCACATAGGCCTGCGCGGCGGGCACCGTTTCCACCATGCTCAGTACCTGGCCGCCGATCAGGTCGGTCATCGCGGGGCCGCTGCCCTTGTATGGCACGTGCAGCATGTCCACGCCGGCCATGCGCTTGAACATCTCGCCGGCAAGGTGCTGCGGCGAGCCGTTGCCGGCCGAGCCATAGGTGATGGTGCCTGGTTTCGACTTGGCCAGCGACACCAGTTGCGGCAGCGTGGTCGCGTTGACGGAAGGGTTGACCACGAACACCAGCGGCACGGTGCCGACGATGGCCACCGGCGCAAAGCTCTTTTCGATGTCGTAGGGCACGCGGCTCTTGTACAGCGCGGCGTTGATCGCATGGCTGGTCAGCGCACCCATCAGCAGCGTGTAGCCATCGGGCGCCGACTTGGCGACCAGGTCCGCGCCGATATTGCCGGCGGCCCCGGCGCGGTTGTCCACCACGACTTGCTGGCCAAGCGTGGCCGACAGGCGCTGGGCCAGCGTGCGGCCGATCACGTCGGTGGCGCCTCCGGGCGGGTAAGGCACCACGAGGCGGACCGGCTTGTTGGGATAGTCGCCGGCAGCGGCCAGCGACGGGGCCAGCAGCAGGCTGGCGCACGCCAGCGACGACAGCAGCAGCGCGCGGCGCGGCGCGCGAACGCCCCTGCCGGGCATGGGGGAATTGCCGGACATGTGAGTCTCCTGTGCCGGGATCTTGTGGGAATCGGGGGGAAGCCGCGGCGACTCCTGGTGCCGCATCGCTGATGATGCCCGGCTCGTCATCGCAGCCAAGTGTAGGGTGGACCTCTTGATTGATGAATCAGAATTTTTCTATCGACTGATCTGAAAACTGGATTAGTCAATCCTGGGCGCGTAACCCACTTGCAGCGTAGGTGCCAGGCCAGCTAAGCTTCGCGTCTCGATTATCAATAATCTTATTGGAGACGCAGGATGCCTTCCTCCCGAGACCCGAAGCAGTCGCCGGACACGCCCGCAAGCAGCCAGGGCCTGGCCAAGGGCCTGACCAATTACGGCGACACGGGCTTCTCGCTGTTCCTGCGCAAGGCGTTCATCAAGGGCGCGGGCTTCACCGATGACGCGCTGTCGCGGCCGGTCATCGGCATCGTCAATACCGGCAGCAGCTACAACCCCTGCCACGGCAACGCGCCGCAACTGGTGGAGGCGGTCAAGCGCGGCGTGATGCTGGCGGGCGGGCTGCCGGTGGACTTCCCGACGATCTCGGTGCACGAGAGCTTCTCCGCGCCGACCAGCATGTATCTGCGCAACCTGATGTCGATGGACACCGAGGAGATGATCCGCGCCCAGCCCATGGACGCGGTGGTGCTGATCGGCGGCTGCGACAAGACCGTGCCGGCGCAGCTCATGGGTGCGGCGTCGGCCGGCGTGCCGGCCATCCAGCTGGTGACCGGGTCCATGCTGACGGGCGCGCACCGCGGCGAACGGGTCGGCGCCTGCACCGACTGCCGCCGCTACTGGGGCCGCTACCGCGCCGACGAGATCGACGGCACCGAGATCGCCGACGTCAACAACCAGCTCGTCGCCAGCGTGGGCACCTGTTCGGTGATGGGCACGGCCAGCACCATGGCCTGTGTGGCCGAAGCGCTCGGCATGATGGTGAGCGGCGGTGCGTCGGCGCCGGCGGTGACGGCGGACCGCGTGCGCGTGGCCGAACGCACGGGCACCACGGCGGTCGCCATGGCAGCCGCGCGCCTGACGCCGGACCGCATCCTGACCGGCAAGGCCTTCGAGAACGCGCTGCGCGTGCTGCTGGCCATTGGCGGGTCGACCAACGGCATCGTCCACCTGACGGCGATCGCCGGGCGCCTGGGCATCGATATCGACCTGGCGGGGCTGGACCGCATGAGCCGCGAGACCCCGGTGCTGGTGGACCTGAAGCCTTCGGGCCAGCACTACATGGAGGACTTCCACAAGGCCGGCGGCATGCTCGCGCTGCTGCGCGAGCTGCGTCCGCTGCTGCATCTGGACACGCTGACCGTCTCCGGCCGCACGCTCGGCGAAGAACTGGATGCAGCCCCGCCGCCGTTCACGCAGGATGTGATCCGCACCGCGGCCAGCCCGATCTATCCGGCCGGCGGCCTGGCGGTGCTGCGCGGCAACCTGGCGCCGGGCGGCGCCATCATCAAGCAGTCGGCCGCCAACCCGGCGCTGATGGAGCATGAAGGGCGCGCCGTGGTGTTCGAGAACGCCGAGGACATGGCGCAGCGCATCGACGACGACACGCTGGACGTCAAGGCCGACGATATCCTGGTGCTCAAGCGCATCGGGCCGACCGGCGCGCCGGGCATGCCGGAAGCCGGCTATATGCCGATTCCGAAGAAGCTGGCCCGGGCCGGCGTGAAGGACATGGTGCGCGTGTCGGACGGGCGCATGAGCGGCACGGCGGCCGGCACCATCGTGCTGCACGTCACGCCGGAAGCCGCCATCGGCGGGCCGCTGGCGCTGGTGCGCAGCGGTGACCGGATCCGGCTGTCGGTGGCGAACCGCGAGATTGCGCTGCTCGTCGACGACGCCGAGCTGGGCCGCCGCGCGGCGGCGCAGCCGGTGGAGCGCCCGCGCGCCGAGCGCGGCTATCGCAAGCTGTTCCTGGAGACCGTGACGCAGGCCGACCAGGGCGTGGACTTCGACTTCCTGCGTGCCACGCAGACCGTCGATATCGTGCCGAAGCAGGGCTGAGCCATGGGCGCCACCACCACGGCGGTCACCGATATTGACGGCGGCGACGCGATGCAGCAAGTCGTCGAGACGCTCGAGGAAGATATCGTCTTCGGCCGCCTGCACCCGCGCGAGCGCCTGACCGAAGACGCGCTGATGGCGCGCTTCGGCCTGAAGCGCCACGTGGTCCGGCAGGCGCTGGCCGAGCTGGAGCTGATGGGCGTGGTGGAGCGCCGGCGCAATGCCGGCGCGTTGGTGCGCGCCTTCGACGCGCACGAAGTCGTGGAACTCTACGCCCTGCGCGAGGTGCTGGAGTGCCATGCGGCGGCACTGATCGCCATGCCGGTGCCGCCGCAGCGCCTGCAGGCGCTGATCGACGTGCAGCAGCGCCACGATGCCGCCGTGGCGGCCGACGATGCGCGCGCCGTCTTCCGCATCAACCAGCAGTTCCACCGTGAACTGTTCGCGCTGTCCGACAACGGCGTGCTGCAGCAGGCCATCGGCGAATACGCGCGGCGTACCCACCCGATCCGCTTCGGCTCGCTGGCCGCTGCCGCTTACCGCGAACGCGCCCGGCAGGAGCACTGGGCCATGATCGAAGCGCTGCGCGAAGGGCGGCGCGACGACCTGGTGGCGCTATGCCGGCGGCACCTGCTGCCGTCGCGCGATGCCTATTTGGCGGCGGAGAGGGCGCGCGGGCAGTAAGTTGGCATCGAACTAACCCCGATGAGCGTGCCGGTATTCCCCCGGCGTCATCGGCTGGACCTTGTTCCAGCAGGAACGGAAGGCCTGCACGCTCGCAAAGCCGCATTGGCCGGCGATGTCCTCGACTGGGAGCGAAGATGCCTCCAGCAGCCTGCGGGCCTTGTCCATGCGCAACGCAAGCTGGTACTGCTTGGGCGTCAGCCCGGTTTCCCGTGCGAACACACGCGACAGGTGCCTGGCACTGGTGGCGAAGGTCCCGGCGAAAGACGGATCCGACACACTGACAGACAAGTCCGTGGAGATGGCGTCCTGCACCGCATGAACCAGCGCATTGCCGTGCGAGCGGGAGCGGAATTTCGAATCCAGCTCCGGATCGCTGCCGAAGCGCCGGAACGGCACCACATTCTCGCGCGCCACGCGGATCGCGGCCTCGTCGCCGTAAATGCCCGCCACGAGTTGCAAGGCCAGGTCGATGCCCGAGGCGACGCCCGCCGAAGTCCAGATATTGCCGTCGCTGACGAAGATGCGGTTGTCCACCACCGATGCGGCCGGATGCCGCGCGCGCAGCCTGCCGACATGGGCGTAGTGCGTGGTGCAGAGCCGCCCGTCGAGCAAGCCGGCATCGCCGAGCAGGTAGGCACCCGTGCAGACGGCGGCGATGGTAAGTCCGTCGTTCTCGCGTGCCGCCACGCCGCGCAACCAGTCCGCCGTATCGCGCCATGAGGGCGAGCGGGTCAGCGTGTCCGTCATCTTGCTGCCGATGGCCAGCACCAGGTCCCCTGCAAGCAGCCGTGATGGCAACGGCCCGACCCGGCCAAGTTCGATGCCCTGGAATGCCTGCACGCTGGAATGCGGCCCGACGCAGCGCACGGCCAGCTTGCCGATGCCGAGTTCGGCAACCGTCGCAAGGATCTGCAGCGGTCCGGCCAGGTCCAGCATGTGAATGCCGGGGAGCATGAGGAAGTAGGCGGTTGGCATGGGACGGGATCGACCAGGAGCTGCTAGCCGAAATATTGCCACAAGCGTTGTTATATCGCGCCGTTTTGCTTCTGGCCATGATTCAGAATGGCCGAAAATTTGCCATGGATGGCGGGCCTGTTGCTGGCCGGTGGCCGCCGCACGCCATAGCATGGCAATCATCACCCACCGCTCGCAGCCCGGCAATCCCCGCGCCGTGTGCAATCCGGAGACCGATTCCATGCTGCCTTGCCATTTCCCCACGCCGGCGCTGCCGGATTCCTTCCGGAGCCGTTGACATGGCGACCGCCAGGCTTTCCCGCGCAGTCACGCTGCTGCTCGTCGCCACCGGCTTTGCGGTGATGTTCGCGTCGACCGCCGTAAAAGGCGTCTACCAGGTTTACTTTGTGCAACTTGCCACGCACTTTGGCCAGGGCCGTGCGCAGTTCGCGTGGTCGGGCGGGCTTTTCATGCTGGCCACCGGCTTGATGTCGCCCGTGGTGGGCGCACTGAGCGACCGCGTCGGGCCGCTGCGCACCGCGGCGATCGGTGCGTTGGCGGCAGGCCTTGCGTACGCCGGCGCGGCCTGGTGGCACCAGTCGCTGGTCTGGTTCAGCCTTGCGTTCGGCATCGTCGGCGCTTTCGGGCTGGCGGCGATGACCTTCGTGCCGATGGGCGTGCTGGTAGACCGCCTGTTCGAGGCGCGCCGGAAAGGGTTGGCCTATGCCGTGGTGACGAACGGCACGGCGATCGGCTTTATCGTGCTGTCGCCGTTCTGGATCTGGCTGCAGCCACAGGCGGCGTGGACGACGGTGTTCGGCGCAGTAGGCATGGTCTTCGCAATCCCTGTAGCAGGCACGCTATGGCTGCTGTCGCGCTGGGAACCGCCCGCGCCGGCGGTTGCCGCGGCGCAGGCCTCGGCCTGGGCCATCGTGCGGCGTGATCCGGTGTTCTACGTGTTGGCCGCAGGGTTCTTCGGCTGCGGCGCGACCATGGCCTTCATCGACGTACACCTGCTGGCGCACTGGCAGGATCTTGGCGTACCGCGCCTGGAAATGGGCTACGCGCTGAGCGCGCTCGGGGTGCTGGAACTGGCCAGCGGCATCGCCTCCGGGGCGCTCGCGCTGCGCTTCGACAAGCACCGGCTGCTGGCAGGCTTCTACGCCATGCGCTGTGCGGCGATGCTGTTGCTGCTGGTGCCGCAGGCGGGCGTGCTGCCGTTTGCGCTGCTGTTCGGCAGCAGCTACCTGGGCACGGTCATCCTGACGTCGATGTTCTGCTTCGAGCGCTACGGCAGCCAGGTCAAGGGCAGGGTGTTCGGGCTGCTGTTCCTGGTCCACCAGGTCGGCGCGTTCCTGTCGGTGCAACTGGGCGCGCGCTCGTTCGAAGCGACCGGCAGCTACGTGCGGACGATCGTCGCGCTGGGCTTGGTGACCGGCTTTGCGGCCGTGTGCGCGTGGCTGGGATTGCGTGGCGTTGTCCGCGTGCCGCCGGCCCTGCACGTCGCGGCAAGCGCCCGGCGCTGAGCACGGGACGGAGATCCGGCCGATGTCCGCGATACGATACCTGTTGGTCGTTGCCTGCCTGCTTCCGCTCATGCTGGCGGCCCTGCAGGCGGGCAGTCGCACGGGCATGGTGGCGGCGTGGTCCGGCATCGCCTTGCTGGCCGCGCTGCTTGGCCTGGTGGACGTGTCGGCCTACGTGCAGGCGCGCGTCGACGGGGTACTGTTCGCGGCAGCCTGTGGCGGATGACGGTGACCGACGCGCGGCAATGCAGCGGGGCGGCGTGACCGCCCCGTCCAGGCACGGGGTTCAGCCGATGATGTCGAAGTCGCCGAAATGCTCGTCGTTCAGGGTCAGGCCCAGGCCGGGCAGGTTGTCGTCCAGCTGCAGGTGGCCGTTGTCCGGTGCCGGGTCGCCCTTGAAGATGTAGTAGAACAGTTCGTTGCCGACTTCCACGTCGTGCACCGGGAAGTACTCCGACATGGGCGAAGCGGTGGAGGCCATGGTCAGGTGGTAGTTGTGCATCTGGCCGGCATGCGGGATCACCGGTACCGACCAGGCCTCGGCCATGGCGTTGATCTTCTGTGCCGCGGTGATGCCGCCCACGCGGTTGGTGTCGTACTGGATCACGTCCACCGCGCGGCGCTCGAGCAGGTCCTTGAAGCCGTACGAGGTGAACTCGTGCTCGCCGCCGGAGATCGGGAAGGGGCTCAGCTTCTTCAGCTCGGCATAGCCCTCGATATCGTCGGCGATGACGGGTTCCTCCAGCCAGCGCGGGTTGAACTCGGCCAGGCGCGGCACCATGCGGCGCGCGTATTCCAGCGTCCAGCCCATGTAGCACTCCAGCATGATGTCGACGCCGTCGCCCACCAGTTCGCGCAGCAGGCGCACCTGCTCCAGGTTCTTCTGCATGCCGGCGGGGCCGTCCTTGGGGCCGTAGCCAAAGCGCATCTTCATCGCGGTGAAGCCCTGGTCCAGATAGCGCTGGGCTTCGCCCAGGAAGGCGTCGCGATCGTCGTTGTTGTAGAGCTTGGAGGCATAGCACCAGATCTTCTCCTTGGTGCGTCCCCCCAGCAGCTTGAACACGGGTTTGCCCACCGCCTTGCCCATCAGGTCCCACAGCGCGATGTCCACCGCCGAGATCGCGGCCATGCCGATGCCCTTGCGGCCCCAGGCATGGGTGCGGCGGTACATCTTCTGCCAGAGGTAGTCATTGTCGAACGGGTCCTGTCCGATCACGATCGGGGCCAGGTACTGGTCGATGACCTGCTTGGCCACGCGCGGTGCCAGCGCGCAGTTGCCGATGCCGACCAGGCCGCTGTCGGTCTCGATTTCGACCACGAGCCAGCCGTGGAAGCGGAACGAGCCCATGGCGTCGCCGCGGTCGAACAGGATGTCCGTGGCGTTGGTGCAGAAGTGGGCCTGCGGGGGCACGGTCTTGCCCTTCCATTCGAATACCCGGGCGCGGACGTTGGTGATCTTCATGATGTGGCTCCTTTTACGGCAGAAATACGGTGGTGTCGGGCTGGCTTGCCGGCGCCGCGACTGCGCGCGCGAGTGCGCCCCCGGCCGCGGTCTCGGCGGCCGTGTTCAGGTTTGCGTTGTGGCCGCGGGCCGGCGGGCATGCCGGCGCCGCGTTCGAAGGGTGGCTCTAGGCTGACCTGTCAGGATGCCTGCTCACCGCTGCGCGGCGGCACGCCGTTGCGCACCCATCTGGCAGGCAAGCCGGAACGCCTGCAGGATCGCGCCGGGATCGGCCCGGCCTTGCTGGGTGATGTCGAACGCGGTGCCGTGCGCCGGCGTGGTGATCGGCACCGGCAGGCCGCCCTGGACCGTGACGCCGCGCGAGAAGCCCATCAGCTTGATGCCGATCTGGCCCTGGTCGTGGTACATGGTGACAATGGCGTCGAACTGGCGCTGGGCCGGTCCGCCCTGTACCTTGAGGAAAATGGTGTCGGCCGGGAAGGGACCCTGCGCCGCCACGCCGCGTGCCTGGGCAGCGGCCACGGCAGGTGCGATCACGTCGATCTCCTCGCGGCCAAAGGCGCCATTGTCGCCGTTGTGCGGATTGAGGCCGCATACCGCGATGCGCGGTGCGCCCATGCCAGCATTGCGCAGCGCCTGGTCGATCAGGTCGATCGCAGCGCCCACGCTTTCGCGCGTGATCATGGCCGGCACGTCCTTGAGCGCCACGTGCGAGGTCACGCGCGAGGTCCACAGGCCATCGAGTACATTGAACTCGCAGAAGGCGCCGCGATGGCCAAGCTGCTCGGCAAACCAGTGCAGCTCGTCGTTGTGGCCCATGCCGGCGGCATGCAGCGAGCTTTTGTTGAGCGGGCCAAACAGGATGGCGTCGGCCTGGCCGGCCTGCGCGAGTTCGAGCGCCAGTGCGAGCGTGCCCAGGCTGTAGCGGCCGCCTTCGGCGCTGGCGGCGCCGCGCGGATAGGCAGGCTTGCCTTCCAGCTCCCAGTGGTACAGGCGCGGGCCGGCGTCAGTGCCGTCGAAACCCAGGCGGCCGGTCTCGGGCAGCGCGAGGTCGACGCTGGCCAGCCGCAGGGCGTGGCGCCATTCGTTGCGATCGGCAATCAGCAGGATCTGCGCGTGCGCTGCGCTCGGGTCGGCCAGCAGCCTGGCAATCAGTTCGGGGCCGATGCCGGCAGGATCGCCAAGCACCATGGCGATGCGGGGAGGTTGAGTCATAGCGGAAGCGGTGAATCCTGAATGCGGGTTCAGTCAAGTTTGACGCCGAGTTCGGCGATCAGCTTGCCGTAGCGGGCATATTCGCTGCGCGAAAACGCATCGAACTGGCTGGCATTGAGCGTGCCGGGCACTGCGCCGACATCATTCAGGCGGCGCACGGTGTCGGGGTCCTTCAGCACGGTGGCGAGCGCCGCGCTGATCTTTTGCAGCGTGGCGGGAGGCGTGCCAGCCGGCGCATAGACCCCATACCAGGCATTCATCTGGATGCCGGACACACCGGCTTCGGCCAGCGTCGGCACGTTTGGCAGCAGGGGCGAGCGCTGGTCCGCGGTCACTGCGAGCGCGCGCAACTTGCCGGACTTGATATGGCTGATCACCGAAGGCATGGTCTCGAAGCTCATATCGACCTGGCCGCCCATCAGGTCAACCAGCGCGCTGCTGCTGCTCTTGTACGGCACATGCAGCAGCTGGCCATGGATCTGGCGGGCAAACGCCGCGCCGGCAAGATGCTGGGTGCTGCCGACGCCGGAGGAGCTGTAGCGGAATTTGCCGGGGCTGGCCTGGATCTGGGCCACCAGCGCCTTGACGTCGCGAGCCGGCACCTGGTTGTTGACCACCAGCACGTTGGGCACGGAGGACACCAGCGCGACCGGCGCCAGATCCTTGAGCGGATCGAACTGGAGCTTGAGCAGGTGGGGCGCGATCGCCTGCGAGGTGACCACGCCCATCAGCAGCGTATTGCCGTCCGGCGCCGCCTTGGCGGTGATGTCGGCGGCAATGGTGTTGGAGGCGCCGGGCCGGTTGTCGACCACCACGGGCTGCTTAAGGATGGCGGCCAGCTTGTCGGAAACGATGCGTGCCATCACGTCGGTGCCGCCGCCCGGTGCCGCCCCGACCATCAGGCGCACGGGCCGGGAATCCTGGGCCTGGACCGCGCCCACGGCGGCGGTCAGGCCGATCAGTCCGGCGCAGGCGCCGGTGATCCATCGTTTCATGCTTGTCTCCATCCTGATTGTCAGTCTTTGCTGCCTGACCAAAATATACGGACAGCAGTGCTGATCAACTACTGAGCATTTTTGAATGGGTGATCACCTGTGGGAATACCTCTGCGCATTGCCGGCGGATTTCAGCAGGCCGATCAGTTCCCGCGCCGCCGCCGGCAGCGTGCCGCCGCGCCGGGTGACGATGCCGAAGGTCTGGTGGCGCGATTGCAGCCGCACCGGCAGGATGCGCAACATCTTCTGACGGGCAAACAGCTCCGCCACGCTGGTGGGCAGCAACGACACCAGCCGGTCGCCGCGCTGGAGCAGGGAGACCGTCACGAACGTGGACGAGGTCGAGATCACGTTGGCGGGCAGGCTCAGGCCAGCCAGATCAAATTCGCGCTGCAGCAGTTCGTGCATCGGCATCTGTCCCGGGTAAACGATCCAGCGGTAGCCGGCCAGGTCGGCCAGCGCCAGGGCCTTGGCGCGTGGTGCCGCGCGGCCATGGCCCACCACCACCGACACCGGTTCTTCGCCGATGGGCTGGTAGTGGTAGCGGTCGGGCTGCCCGCTCACCAGCGCCCGGCCCAGCACCAGGTCCAGGCGCCCGTCGTCCAGCAGGTCGAGCAGGCGCACGCTGGTGTCCTCCACGAGGTGGAGCGCAAGCCTGGGCTGGGCGGCCTGCATGGCTTCAAGCGCCGGCACCAGTACGTCCGGCACCGCGCCCATGATGGTGCCCACCGCAAGCTGGCCGCCCTGGCCGGAACGGATCTCGGCCATGTCCTGGCACAGGGCGCCCAGGTCGGTGGCCATCAGCCGCGCATAGCGGATCACGCAATGGCCGAACGGGTTGGGCCGCATGCCGCTGCGCGAACGTTCGAACAGCGGCGCATCCAGCATGCCTTCCAGCTCCTGCAGCGCCTTGCTGGCCGCGGACTGGGTCATGGCCATGGCCGCGGCGGCCTGGTGCAGGCTCTTGTGTTCGTCCAGCGCGATCAGCAGTTGCAGCTGCTTCATGCGCAGGCGGGACATCAGGACGTCGAGCGTGGTCTTCATGGGGGCAGGGCGGGCGTGAAGGAATGGGCGTGAAGGACAGGGAGAGCGAGTCGAAAAAGCGATCACATAATGGAAACGATTCAATATACATCGCGGCCGGCCGCACCGTATATTGGGCCCCTGCCGGCCGTTGCCGGCTCCCCCTCAAGAAGGAGACCACATGAGCACGTCCGCCGCACGGCCGATCCATCGCGGGGTATTCCCGGTGGTGCCCACCATCTTCGACGCGCACGGCGCGCTGGACCTTGACGGCCAGCGCCGCTGCATCGACTTCATGATCGATGCCGGTTCGCACGGCCTCTGCATCCTGGCCAATTTTTCCGAGCAGTTCGTGCTCGGCGACGACGAGCGCAGCCTGCTGATGAAGACAGTGCTGGAGCACGTGGACGGCCGCGTGCCGGTGATCGTCACGACCACGCATTTCAGCTCGCGCATCTGCGCCGAGCGCAGCCGGGCCGCGCAGGACGCCGGGGCCGCCATGGTGATGGTGATGCCGCCCTATCATGGCGCCACGATCCGCGTGCCCGAGCGCGGCATCTACGAGTTCTTCGGCGCGGTGTCGGACGCCATCGACATTCCCATCATGATCCAGGACGCGCCGGTCAGCGGCACCACGTTGTCGGCGCCGTTCCTGGCACGCATGGCCAGGGAGATCGCCAACGTCTCCTATTTCAAGGTCGAGGTGCCGCAGGCCGCGGCGAAGCTGCGCGAACTGATCGAGCTGGGTGGCGACGCCATCGTCGGCCCGTGGGACGGCGAAGAGGCCATCACGCTGATGGCCGACCTGGAGGCGGGCGCCACCGGCGCCATGACCGGCGCCGGCTTTCCGGACGGCATCCGCCGCATCATGGACGCCTGGCAGGCCGGCGATGCCGAACTGGCGGCGCAGCACTACCAGCAATGGCTGCCGCTGATCAACCATGAGAACCGCCAGGGCTGGCTGGCCACGGCAAAGACGCTGATGCAGGCGGGCGGCGTGATTGCCTCGGACGCGGTGCGGCACCCGTTGCAGCCGATGCATCCCGCCACCCGCGAAGGGCTCCTCAGGATCGCGCGCCGGCTGGATCCGCTGGTGCTGCGCTGGGCGCGCTGAAGGCGCGCGCGGGACTAGAGCGCGGAGGCAGCCCGCAAGGCATCGATGATGACGCTCATCGAGGCCGTGACGGGACGGCCGCGCCGCGTCACGATGCCGTATGGCCCGAGCTTGCGCGGCAGCGGCAGCGGCAGCACGGCAAGGGCCTCCAGGCTGCGGTAATACGCCGCGACCGATTCCGGCAGCACCGCGATCAGTTCGCTGTCCGCCAGCAGCGACGTGGTCATCAGCACGGCGGCGGTCTCGATGGTGGAGGGCGGCGGCGCTATGCCCGCGTCCTCGAAGGAGCGGTCGAGCAGGGCCCGCATCGGGCTGGGGCGCGGTTGCATGATCCATGGATACCGGGTCAGCTCGGCGAAGGAAGGGCGCCGCCGCCGGGCCAGCGGATGCTGCGGTCCGACCACGATCGCCAGTCCTTCCTCGCCCAACTGCTCGAAGTCGAGTCCGCTGCTGTCCCAGCCTTCGGGTACGCGGCCCAGCACGATATCCAGCTGGTCGCGTTCCAGCAGCTGCACCAGCAGGTCGCTGGTGTCGACCTGCACCACCACTTCGAGCTGCGGATGGTCACGGTTGAGGCCGCGGATCACGTCCGCCAGCAGACCCGGCGTCGGCGCCATGACCGCCCCCACGCGCACGCGGCCGATTTTGCCGGATTCCAGGGCCACCAGCTCATCGCGCAGGCCGGCCATGTCGGCGAACACCAGCTTGGCGTAGCGCGTCGCCGCGCCGCCGAAGCGCGTGGGCCGCAGTCCGCGCGCATGGCGCTCGAACAGCGACACGCCCAGCAGGTCTTCCATGTCCTGCAGCATCTTGCTCACCGCCGGTTGCGTCAGTGTCAATGCCTCGGCGGCCTGGCGCAGCGAGCCGCGTTCCTCGATGGCCAGCAGCAGGCGCAGGTGCTGCATTTTCAGGCGGCCGTGCAGGGTGGTGACGGAAGGGATCATTGGGAGGAGAGCGGGCGGGGCGACTGCGGGGACCGGGCGGGCGATCCGCGATTGTTTATCGCCGGCCGGAACAGCGTCAACTGTTCATCATGCGCCCGCTTTCTGCGCAGCGACCGGAACCGGGCATCAACCAGGATCGCCCGGTTCCCCGCTGCGGGGGCTGTCCACCGGACCGGGCGCCGGCCGCGCGGATGGCGCGGCAGGCTTCTGGCGCAGCGAGTTCCACCGGGTCCGCCGCGTTCCTCCCGCGCTCAAGGGCGGGCGCACCAGATTGGCCTGCCAGGCGTGCTGCATGATCTGTTCGATCTGGTTGAACGCCTGCTTGGAAATCACGGCTTCCTCGCGCATGGACGCCAGCGAGTGCTCGCCCTTGCGCAGTGCAAACAGCATCAGCAGGCGCCGCTCCAGCGCCACGGTGTAGTCGCCGAACTGCTCGCGCATCTGGGCGAGGCCTTCGCCGGCGGAGTGGAAGCGTTCTTCGAGCACGCCGTCCAGCACCGTAGCCATGCGCGCGCCGAACACCGGCGTGAGCAGCGAGCGGTTGTAGCGGCGCAGGCGGTCGAGTACGGTCTGCCGGCAGATCAGCAGCTCGAAGCGGTCGGCCAGCGCGCGTGCCAGCGGACGGTCCAGGCCCAGCCACTTGTGCAGGAAGAGCGCGATCCGGTAGCCCAGGTGGTACTGCAGGATGGCACGCGCCGCGCGGTTGTAGCCGATGCGGCCTTGCTCGCGCGCGGCGTCGATCATGTGCGAGGTGTTGCGCATCATGGCGTCGAGGTTTGCCACCGAGATCACGCCATCGCCGTATTCGGGAATCAGCTCGCGTTCGCGCGTGGCCAGCGTGACCAGGCCGATGGTCAGGCGGTCGCGCTCGGACAGCGCGCTGTCGAAGTCGAACTCGGCCGAGCCCAGTTCGATACCGCGCCGGTAGTGCTGCGCGACTTCGCGCGCGGCGGCCGGCGGCAGGTCGAAGGTGTCGGCCACGCGGCCCAGCATGGCCTCGACCTCCTCGGTCGACAGGCGGATGGCCTGCTGCTGGAGCGCGCGTTCCTGCGGCGACAGCTGGTTGAGACCGAGCCGGTGGATCAGCCAGCGCAGCGTGGTGCCGTTCAGCAGCAGGCTGACCAGCACGAAGCCCGTGGCCAGGATGGCGACGAAGTGGCGCACCGGATGCGGCAGCGCGGTGTTCTCGGCGATGCCCAGCGCCAGCACTAGCGTGACCGCGCCGCGCAGGCCGCCCCACGCGATCGCCAGCTTGAACGGGCCACTGATCGGCGCGCTCAGCCGCAGCCATGACAGCACCGGCAGCAGGCCGAACAGGGCCAGCAGCCGCGCCGCCAGCGCGGCAACCACCAGCACCGCCAGAAGCCAGCCGTGCTGGACCGTGACGCCAGCCAGCAGCGACGGCACGCGCACCGCGGCCAGCAGGAAGACCACGGCGCCCGCGATGCCCGCGAACTGTTCCCAGATCATGCGCAGGTGACGCCAGTTGGCGGGCGTCAGGCGCGTCGGGCCGAGCGCGCTCACCATCAGGCCGGCACAGACCACCGCCACCACGCCGGACACGCCGAGTAGCTGCTCTGCCAGCAGGTACAGCGGGTAGGGCAGCCCCAGCGTCAGCGCGCTTTCGGCCATGGCCAGCCCCGACAGGCGCGGCAGCAGCTCGGCCACCAGCCGGCCGGCCAGCGTGCCGCACAGCACGCCGCCGACGAAGGACCACGCCAGCTCGCGCACGCCGGCGCCCAGCGTGGCCTGCGCGCCGTGGCCCGTGAGCATGGCGACCAGCACGCCGACGATGGCGATGGCCGCGGCGTCGTTCAGCAGGCTCTCGCCCTCGACCAGCCGGAGCAGGCGCGCCGGCGCGCCCACGTCACGGAAGATCGCAATGACGGCCGCGGGGTCGGTGGTGGCGACCACGGCCCCGAGCAGCAGGCATGCCGCTGGCGGCAGCGGTGGCCAGGCCGATCACGCCGGTGGCGACGATCACGGCGACCACGGCCAGCAGCAGGATCGGCGCCGCGTCGGGCAGCATGCTGCGCACGTCGGCGGTCAGCGCGGCGTGGAACAGCAGCGGCGGCAGGAAGATCCACAGGTAGGCCTCGGGCGGCAGTTCGGGATCGATCAGCGGATGCAGGAAGTGCCGCGCGAACTCCGGGTGCGCGGCATCGATCGCCACATAGCCCGCGCCAATGGCGATGCCGATGGCCGACAGCAGCGTCGATTCCGGCAGCACGAGGCGCGCGGCGGCGACCTGCACCACGGCCACGATCGCCAGCAGGACGCCAGCCAGGACCAGGACGTCGACGAGCAGGCTCATGCATCCACCTCGGCACCGGCCGCTTGCGGCTGGCCGCGGAAGTGGGAGAGGTGCGCGCGCACGGCATCGGCCAGCTCCGCCGCGGCGGGTGACAGGCTGCGGTTGCGCGGTGTCACCAGCCCGATCGAGCGCTCCGTCACTGGCCCTGTCAGCAGCCGCTCGACAATGCCCGGCTGTCGCACCGTGCCGGCGGCGATTTCGGGCAGCGCTGCCACGCCGAACCCGCATTCGACCATGGCGGCGATCGTGGCCAGGTGCTCGGCCTCGAACACCGGCTGAAAGCGGATGCGGTTCTGCAGGAAGGCCCACTCGGTGTACTGGCGCACGCTGCTCGGGTGCGTCATCGACACATGCGGCGCGCTGGCGGTGTCGGCCCAGCGCAGCGGCCCCGTGCCGCGTGCCAGCGGATGCGCGGACGGGATCAGCAGCACGAAGCGATCGGACAGCAGGGGCTCGTAGTGCAGGTCGGCCTGCTGCGGATCGGCCGCGGTCAGCGCGAAGTCGACATCGCCCGAACGCACCATGTCGAAGGCGGGGCCGGACAGGGTATCGAATACTTTCAGCGCCACTTCGGGGCGCGCGCGGTGGTAGTCCATCAGCACGCGCGGCAGCATGCGCGCCGCCAGCGATGGCAGCGCCGCCACGGCCACCTGGCCGCGTTCGGCGCTGGCAATGCCCGTGACCGCGTCGATCGCGCCCCGGAAGGCCGCCTGCAGCAGTGCGGCCTGCTGCATGAAGACCTGGCCGGCGGCGGTCAGCCGTACCGTGCGCGTGGTGCGGTCGAACAGGCGCACGCCGAGCGATTCCTCGATCCGCAGGATCTGGGTCGAGAGCGCCGATTGCGACAGGTGCAGCTGGGTGGCCGCTTGCCGGAAATTGAGCGTGCGGCCAAGCACCAGCGTGGTCTCGATGTCACGCATCGACAGGTTGATCTTCATGGGCCGGGTCGGTGGATTGATCTCGAAATCAGATCATTTTATCCATAGAATCGACTTCATCAATCAAAGCGGCTTCTCTACACTGCTGCCATTCCCTATTCGGCGGTGGCCAAGCGTGCCTGCCGCCTTCGCCATGCCAAACGACACTTTGCAGAATTCTGCCCCCTCCATCCCGCTTGACCGCCCTGGCGCGGCCCATGCCGTCGTGATCGGTGGCGGCACCATGGGGGCCGATGTCGCCGTGGTCCTGACCCGGGCGATGTGCCGTACCACCGTGATCGAGCCCGATGCCGACCGCGCCGGCGCGCTGCCAGGCCGCGTCGCGGCCAACCTGGCGGCGATCGGCCGCGCCGGAGGCGCCGAGCGGCTTGCGGTGGTGCCGGACCTTGACGCGGTGGACTGGTCGTCGGTGGACCTGGTCATCGAATGCATCCCAGAGCGCCTCGAACTCAAGCAGGCGCTGTTCGCGGACCTGTCCGCCCGCGCGCGTCCCGATGCGGTGCTGGCCAGCAACAGTTCCAGTTTCCCGATCAGCGCCATCGGCGACGGCCTTGCCGGGCGCGAGCGGATGCTGGGCCTGCACTTCTTCATGCCGGCGCACCTGGTGCCGCTGGTGGAAGTGGTCATGGGCACGGGCAGCGACGAAGCCTGCGCCGACGCGCTGATCGCCTTCATGCGCCGCTGCGGCATGGTGCCGGTCAAGGTGCGCCAGGACCTGCCCGGCTTCCTCGCCAACCGGCTGCAGCACGCGCTGTCGCGCGAAGCCTTCAGCCTGATCGACCGCGGCATTGCGTCGGCCGAGGACGTGGATGCCGCGGTGCGCTTCGGCTTTGGCTTCCGCTTCCTGGCGGCAGGGCCGGTGCTGCAGCGCGACCATGCCGGCATCGACGTGCATGCCGCCGCCGGGGCTACCATGTACCCGACGTTCTGCAATGACGACCATCCCGCGCGCTGCCTGAGCGAGCGCGCCGCCGATGGCCGCCATGGCATGAAGCGCGGCGAAGGCTTCTACGCATGGACGCCCGAAACCATTGCCGCCGAACGCGCCCGCTATGACCGGCTGCTGCGCGCCGGCCTTGACCTGATTGCCCCCGAACTGCCCGAGATCCAGCCATGACGCAAGCCACCCAAGCCACCCAGGCCCCCATCCAGCAGCCGCTGGCCAGTTCGCCGCTGATCATCACCGTGGCGCCCAACGGCGCCTACAAGCGCGCCGCCGACCATGCCGCGGTGCCTTTGACCGCCGCCGCGCTGGCGGCCGACGCGAAGGCGTGCCTGGACGCCGGCGCCGCCATGATGCACATGCACGTGCGTGACGCAGAAGGGCGCCATTCGCTCGATGCGCAGACTTATCGCGAGGCGCTGGCCACGGTCAGGCAGGCCGTGGGCGATGACCTGCTGGTGCAGGTCACCAGCGAGGCCGCCGGCGTGTACAAGGCCGCGCAGCAGATGGCGATGGTGCGCGAGCTGCGTCCCGAAGCGGTATCCGTGGGCCTGCGCGAAATCGCCGTTCCGGACGTGAGCGAGACCGAGCTGGCCGACTTCATCGGCTGGCTCGCGCGCGAGCGCATCATGACTCAGGTGATCCTGTATGACGCAGCGGATGTGCAGCGCTGGCAAGCCATGCGCGAACGCGGCATGGTGCCCCCTGGCGCGTGGTCGGTGCTGTATGTGCTTGGGCGCTATTCCGCAGGACAGGTATCGTCGCCGCGCGACCTGCTGCCGTTCCTGCAGGTGGCCGACGGAACGCTGCCGTGGTCCATCTGCGCGTTCGGCCGCGAAGAGAATGCCTGCGTGACCGCCGCGGCAGCGTTTGGCGGCCATGTCCGCGTGGGCTTTGAAAACAACCTGTACCTGCGCGACGGTAGCCTGGCGCCGGGCAATGCCGCGCTGGTCGAACAGGCCGCCCAGGGCGGGCTGATGCTAGGCCGCCCGCTGGCCACGGCCGCGGACGCCCGCCGCATCTATGGCGAGGTGCGCTGAGCCATCATCCCTCAGGCGCCGTCCGAGAAGGCATCGGGCGTGCGCGGACCGCTGCGCCCGCCGTCGGTGAACGGATCGGGGGTGCGCGGGTTGCTGCGCGCGCCATCGGTGAAGACATCGCGCGGGCCGTGGATGCTGCGTGCGCCGTCGAGGAAAGGGTCAGGTGCGCGCGTATTGGCGCTCGCGGTCGTGGCCACGCTGGCAAGCGTGGCGGCCATTGCCGTGGCCATCAGGGTATGTTTGAGCAGTCGCATGGTTATCTCCGTAGTCGGCCGGTCAGGGCTTGACCAACCATGCGGCCAGTCTAGACAGGCGTGCCGCACAGCAGCATGACTGCGCCATGACAATGGTGTCATGGGCCCGCGCCGGCGGGTCGCAGGCCGCGTTTCGCGGGACGCTTCGCCAAACACGGTAAAATCCCCGGAATCACACCGGCGCCGCCTGGCGCCGGTCTTCCATTGCACCGCCGGAATCGGAGACATTGCGGCGGGCTTCTCACACTACTCATGCCTGAGTCTGAATCAGCCAAGCTTGCCGCGATCACGTGGATTCGCGAGCAAATGGACAACTACGCCCTCACGCTTGACGACCTGATGGCCGCCGGATGCTTTGACGGAGAACCGTCGGCCGGAGCGGTCGCGGCCGCGGAAATTCCCGAGGCAACGCATCAACAAGCGCCCATCGACGCTGCTGCAGTGCAGCCGCCGCCAAAGAAGGCCACGCTGCTTTACCGCAATGCAATGGGACAGAGCTGGGACGGTACCGGGGAGTATCCGGACTGGCTTCAACGCGCGGTGAACGCGGGCCAGTCGATCGATTTCTACCGCGTCGAGTGAGGCACCTGCCGTCCTGGCAGGCGCACAGGACGTGTCAGGGCAGCGCGGGGAATCCGCTGAAAGGGCCGGCGAACGCGGCCGTGGACGCCATCGCGGCAGCATGCCCATAGTGGGCAAGTACCGTGATCGGCAGTTCGGTCAGCGCGCCCAGGGTGCATCCGGCGCGCGCGGCGCAGTGGCTGTGCACGCGGCTGCTGTCGCGCTGGACGGGCTTCTCTTTCTCGGCGGTGCCGTTCCCGTCGTGCAGTTGCAAGGGCGTGCCGTCACTGTCGGGGTCGCTCATGACGCGAACGGCGCCATCCGCGCAATGCGGCGCCGGAACGAGTGCCGCTTCGGCGCTCGCCTTGGCTGCCGCATGACGTTCGGCCAGCGACAAGCCAGCGGCCTGCACCACGGCACAGGCTGGCGTCTCGGATGCGGCGTGGCCTGCACCGGGCAGGGCCGCTAGCGGAAGGCACAGCAGTAAAAAGCGGAGATTGGGGCGTTTCATCGGCGGAGCGTGGAACCAATAGTTGCGTTCGGTGTCGATGGCCATTTTACCGGGCCCGCTGGCGCGGATGCGTCACCCGCAGATGACATTTTTGACATCTTGCGCCGCGCAGGGGCGGACTCGGCTAGCGTTATGCCTGCGGCGCAATGTTGCCCGCCGAAAGGACCCGCATGCGTATCCTGATTGTCGAAGACGAGCCCAAGGCGGGCGATTACCTGCAAAAGGGGCTGACCGAATCCGGCTTTGTGGTTGACCTCGCGCGGGACGGCATCGACGGCCTGACGCACGCGCGCGAGCAGCCCTATGACCTGATCGTGCTCGATGTGATGCTGCCCGGCCTGGACGGCTGGAGCGTACTGCGCGAGCTGCGCCGCGAACGCGATACGCCGGTGCTGTTCCTGACCGCGCGCGACGAGCTGCGGGACCGCCTCAAGGGCCTGGAACTCGGTGCCGACGACTACATGGTCAAGCCGTTCGCGTTTGCCGAGCTGGTCATGCGCATCCGCACCATCCTGCGCCGCGGGCCCTTGCGCGAAAGCGAATTCATCGAACTGGCCGACCTGCAGATCGACGCGATCCGCCGCCGCGTCACGCGCGCGGGGCAGAAGATCGACCTCACGTCGAAGGAATTTGCGCTGCTCTACCTGCTGGCGCGGCGCCGCGGCGAGGTGCTGTCGCGCTCGCTGATCGCCTCGCAGGTGTGGGACGTGAACTTCGACAGCAATACCAATGTCGTGGATGTCTCGATCCGCCGGCTGCGCGCCAAGGTGGACGACCCGTTCGACCGCAAGCTGATCCACACGCGGCGCGGCATGGGCTATGTGCTCGACGAAGGCGAGCCGCGCCTGGGCGACGCGTGAAGCGCCTGACGTCCTCCCTCACGGCGCGGCTGACGCTGGCGTATGGCCTGGCCACGGCGGCGATCCTTGCAGGCGTCGCGGCCTACCTGTCGGGCGCGCTGTCGGCGCAGTTGCAGGGGCGTGACGAAAGCGAGCTGGTCGGCGAAGTGCTGCTGGTGCGCCACCTGCTGCGCGAGGTGCGCAATGAAGACGAGGTCCGCGCCGATACGCACCGGTTCGCCGATATCGCCATGGGGCATGAGGGTTTGATCCTGGTGGTGCGCACGCCGCAAGGCGAGCCGCTGGTCACGCTCAATCCGCGCAACGAGGCCATTCCGGCGCTTCCGGTGCTGCCCGTCACCACGCAGCCGCAGAAATCCATGCTGCACGCGTGGAAGCCGAAGAGCGGGGCGGAGTCGTCGGCCATCGCGGCGCTCGGCCAGCTGGGCGACACGGGCCGTTCGGTGGAGATCGTGGTGCTGCGCGATGCCGGTTATCGCGTGGCGCTGATGCGCGAATACCGCCACCGCTTGCTCGCGGCAACGCTGTGCGGCGCGGCCGTGGCGGCGGCGTTGGGCTTCGTGCTGGCGCGGCGCGGATTGCGCCCGCTGCGGCGCATGGCGGCCGATGCGGCGGCGGTGACGACAAGCCGCCTGGCCACGCGCCTGGACGTCGGCAGCGCGCCGGCCGAACTGCGCGAACTGGCCGGCGAACTCAACGGCATGCTGGCACGCCTGCAGGACAGCTTTTCGCGGCTGTCCGCGTTTTCCGCGGACCTGGCGCATGACTTCCGCACGCCGATCAGCAACCTGGTCGGACAGACCGAAGTCACACTGGCGCAGAGCCGCAGCGTGGCCGAGTACGAGGCCTTGCTCGAATCCAACCTGGAGGAATACGAACGCCTGTCTCGCATGATCGAGAACATGCTGTTCCTGGCGCGTGCCGACCACGCGCAGGTCGCCATGGGCGTGCGCGCACTGGATGCGCGCGCGGAAATCGACAAGGTCGCCGAATACTTCGAGGCGGTCGCGGCGGACCGCAACGTGAGGGTGTCGGTGAATGGCGCCGCCAGCATTCATGCGGACCAGACGCTGTTGCGCCGCGCGGTCACGAACCTGCTCGACAATGCCTTGCGTCATGCGCCGGCAGGCAGCACGGTACGCGTAGAGGTTTCGCGTCGCGCGGGCGAAGAGGGCGGCGCCACCTCCATCCGCGTGGTCAATGCGGGGCCGGCAATCGCTCCCGAGGTGTTGCCGCATATATTTGGCCGCTTCTTCCGCGCCGATCCGTCGCGCCGCAATTCGGCGGCTTCCACCGGGCTCGGTCTGGCCATCGTCGATTCGATCATGCGTTTGCATGGTGGCCGCGCGCTGGTCAGCAGCTCTGACGGCGAGACCGTGTTCGCGCTGCTGTTCCCGGCAGGGAACGAGCCGCGGCCACACGTGGCGGGTTGACACCATCGCGGCTTGTGTTGCCTCAGACCTGTCTCCCCACCTCCGCCACGCTAGCCACCAGCGCCGCGATCTTTTCATCCTCGCCGGACTCCCTTCGCCACATCACGCCCACGGGCGGCAGGTCCCAGCTCAGCGGGTGCGGCAGCGTCGTCGCGCCTTCAGCCTCAACCAGCTCGGCGGCGACGCCTCTTGGCACGATGGTGATGGCGCCCAGGTGGCTGCGCAGCACGGTGGCCATGGTCTTGATCGAGTAAGTTTCGACGATCGGCGTAGGCTGCGCCACGCCAGCCACCGCGAACATGGTGTTGATGGTGCGGCGGATCGGCGTATTGGGCGGCGGCAGCAGCCAGTCGCGTTCGGCCAGGCGGCCCCAGTCCAGCGCGCTGCGTGACAGGCGGGCCGCCGCCGGGCTGGGCACCACCAGCACCGGCTCTTCGCGGTAAAGCGGACGCTGCGCGATATCCTCGCCTGGCACATAGAACGTGCGCGCGATCACGCAGTCGAGTTCGTGGGCGCGCAACGCGGCCACCAGTTCATCCGTAGTGCCCTCGCGCACCAGGACCGAGATGCGGGGCGAGCGCGCCAGCCCGAAGGTGCAGGCGGCGTCCAGCACCGGCCGCGCGATGTACGGAATCACCCCCAGGCGCAGCCGCCCCGACAAGCCAGCCTCGATCACGGCAAGCTCGCGGCCGAGCGCATCGGCGTCGGCCAGCGCCAGGCGGGCATGCGCAAGCACGCTCAGGCCGGTCGGCGTCGGCGCCAGCCCCTGACGCGTGCGCGTAAACAGCGGTACCGCGAAGATGTCCTCGATCTCGCGCAGCATCTTGGTGACGGCCGGTTGCGACAGGTTCATCTCGGCGGCGACGCGCGAGACCGAGCGCTGCCTTTCCAGCGCCAGCAACAGCGGCATGTGCCGCAGGCGCAGCCGCGAAATGACGCGATGGACCAGGTTGTCGGAAGCGAGGGACATGGTGAGCGGCGGCGGAGTAGTCGTATAACCAATCGGTGATGCAATGATAACCAAAGACGTCATTGCGGTTATTTCATGACCCTATACTGGCCAGAATCCCTGGAGCCCTGGAACCCATTTCATGTTCACTACCCGTCCGGAAATCGTCGGCACCTTTGGCGTGGCGGCATCGACCCACTGGCTGGCCACGCAGACCGCCATGGGTGTGCTGGAGCGTGGCGGCAATGCCTTCGACGCGGCTGCGGCGGCCGGCTTCGTCCTGCAAGTAGTGGAGCCGCACCTGAACGGGCCTGGCGGCGAAGTGCCGATCCTGTACTGGAGCGAGCGCGAGCGCCGCGTGCGCTCGGTCTGCGGGCAGGGCGCCGCGCCAGCGCTGGCGGATCCGGCGCAACTGCGCGCCATGGGACTCGAACTGATGCCCGGCATCGGCCTGATGCCTGCGACGGTGCCGGGCGCGTTCGGCGCCTGGCTGACCATGCTGCGCGACCACGGCACGTGGTCGCTGGCCGACGTGCTGGCGCCGGCCATCGGCTACGCGCGCGATGGATTTCCGCTGGTGCCGCGCATCTCGCGCGCGATTCTTGCCGTGCAGGCGCTGTTTCGCGACGAATGGCACAGTTCGGCTGAAACCTGGCTGCCCGGCGGCAAGGTGCCGCGCCCCGGCAGCCTGCATACGCTGCCCGCGCTGGCAGCGACCTACACGCGCATCATCGACGAAGCGCAGCAGCGCAGCGACACGCGCGAAGGCCAGATCGACGCGGCCATGGATTGCTGGTACCGCGGCTTCGTGGCACGCGAGATCGACAGCTATTGCCGCAACACGCATGTACGCGACACCACCGGCGACAAGCACACGGGCCTGCTTCGGTACGAGGACATGGCCGCATGGCAGCCTGACGTGGAAGCGCCCGTCACACTGGATTTTGGTCGCTATACCGTTGCCAAGTGCGATATCTGGAGCCAGGGGCCGGTGTTGCTGCAGCAGCTTGGCATGCTGCGCCAAGCGGACCTCGCACAGCATGCCCCGGACTCGGCGGAGTTCGTCCACCGGATTGCCGAAGCCTGCAAACTGGCCATGGCGGACCGGCTCGCGTGGTATGGCGATCCGCGCTTCGCGGCCAGCCCGCTTGCCGCGCTGCTGGACGGCGGCTACCTGGCCGGCCGCGCGCAGCGCATCGGCGAGCGAGCCTCGCGCTCGATCGACCCCGGCATGCCGGGCGGCATGGCCCCGCGCCTGCCCGACCTGGAAGCCGCGGTGCGCACACTGCAGCGCGCGGACGTGCGCTTCGGCGTGGGCGAACCTACCTTTGCCGAACTGCCGCCGGTATCCGAGTGGGCCGAGCGCGAACTGTTCGTCGGCGACACCTGCCATGTGGACGTGATCGACCGGCACGGCAATATGGTGGCCGCCACGCCGTCCGGCGGCTGGCTGTCATCGAGCCCGACCATTCCCGCGCTGGGCTTCGCGCTCAACACGCGCCTGCAGATGACCTGGCTCGAACCGGGCCTGCCAAACTCGCTCGCGCCGGGCAAGCGGCCGTGCACGACGCTGTCGCCTTCGCTCGCGCTGCGCGACGGGGAACCGTACATGGTGTTCGGCACGCCCGGCGGCGACCAGCAGGACCAGTGGTCGCTCGCGTTCTTCCTGCGCCATGCGGTGCACGGCATGAACCTGCAAGAGGCCATCGATGCGCCCGGCTGGCATATCGATCATTTCCCGGGCTCGTTCTGGCCGCGCCAGACCGTGCTTAACCGGATCACCGTGGAATCCCGTTTCCCCGAAGCCACGCTGGCCGCACTGCGCGACCGCGGCCACGAGGTGCGCGTGGGTGACCCGTGGTCCGAAGGGCGCATGTCCGCCTGCACGCGCGAACGCGATGCGAGCGGGCGCCTGGTGCTGCGCGCCGGCGCCAACGCGCGCGGCATGCAGGGCTATGCCGTCGGACGCTGAATCCGGCCATCCATCAACAGAAGAGGGCGCGTGCAGCGGCATGCTGGATCGCGCGAGACCGAGGAGAGCAAGACCATGACATCCATCCTGAAACGACTGCTGGGCGGCGTTGCCGCGCTGGCGTTTTGCGTCGCCGCGCAGGCCGCGGATGCCTACCCGCAGAAGCCGATCACGCTGATCGTGCCGTGGGCGGCGGGCGGTTCCACGGACATCCTCGCGCGCGTGCTGTCGGAGCACCTGACGCGCTCGCTCGGGCAGCCGGTGATCGTCGACAACAAGCCCGGCGCGTCGGGCAATATCGGCTCGGCCATGGTCGCGCGTGCGAAGCCCGATGGCTACACGCTGCTGGTCGGCTCGATGAGCACGCACGCCATGAACCCGGCGCTGATGCCCAACATGCCGTTCCGCGGCGTCGAGGATTTCACGCCGCTGGGGCTGCTCGCGTACGTGACCAACACGATGGTGGTGCATCCGTCCGTGCCCGCGCAGAACCTGAAGGAACTGATTGCCTACGCCAAGGCCAACCCCGGCAAGCTGGCCTATGCGAGCGCGGGCCCTGGCTCCACCAACCACCTGAGCGCGGTGCTGTTCGAGCGCATGGCTGGCGTGCAGATGCTGCATGTGCCTTACAAGGGCGGTGCGCCGGCGGTGGTCGATACGGTCGCCGGCCAGACGCAGGTGCTGTTCTCCGCGGGCACGCAGACACTGCCGCACGTGAAGGCCGGCAAGCTGCGCCTGCTGGCCGTGACCGAAGCGAAGCGCTCGCCGCTGTTGCCGAATACACCGACCGTGGCGGAGACCGTGCCCGGCTATGAATTGGCCGTCTGGTATGGCGCCTTCGGTCCGAGGGGCATGCCTGCCGACCTGGTCGCGCGGCTGAACCGCGAAATCAATGCGGTGATGGCGCTGCCCGAGGTCAAGAAGCAGATGAACGCAATCGGCGTGGAGACCGCCACGTCGACGCCGCAGCAGTTCGGCACCATCCTGCGCAACGATGCGGACCGCTACGGCAAGCTCATCCGCGAACTCGGCATCCATGGGGAATGACGTGAGTGCTGCCCTGGACCACGCCGCGGACCTGCTGGTCTGCACTAATGGCCTGTGCGATGCGCTGCAGCGCGCGGCCAATCCGCTGGAAACGCTGGATGCGGCAGGCGCGGCAACGCTGCGGCTACTCGGCCCGGGATTGCTGACGATCAACGCGTGGCATGCGGGGACGGCGGAAATCGAGCGGATCTGGTCGTCGGACCCCGCAGCCTATCCGCCAGGCGGGAAGAAGTCGAAGCCGGACAGTCCATGGCGCCGGCAACTGCTCGAAGCCGGACAAGTCTTCGTCGGCGAGGGCGACGCGGCGCTGGCCGCCGTGTTCGACGATGTTGCGCTGATCCGCTCGCTGGGTTGCACGGCCGTTGTCAACGTGCCGCTGTGCAAGGCCGGGCAGGTATTCGGCACGTTCAACTACCTGGCCGACCGTGCCGCCTGGGATGCCCGCGAAATCGCTGCGCTGCGCGTGCTCGCGAATCTTGCGGCGCCTGCGGTGCACGCCACCCTCTGATTGGTCCGTCCCACGCGGATCTAGTTGACCGGATCCCGCACCAGCGCACTGCGCACGCCTTCACCGGCGCCCATCTGCTCATCGCGACGATGGGCGAGCCGGTACAGCACCGGCAGCACCAGCAGCGTCAGCGCCGTTGACGACACGATGCCGCCGATCACCACCGTAGCCAGCGGGCGCTGCACCTCGGCGCCGGTGCCCGTGGCAATGGCCATCGGGATGAAGCCGAGCGAGGCCACCAGCGCCGTCATCAGCACTGGTCGCAGCCGGCTCAGCGCGCCCGAATGCACGGCCTCGTCGAGCGCCAGTCCTTCCTCGCGCAGGCTGCGGATGAAGGAAAGCATGACCAGCCCGTTCAGCACCGCCACGCCGGACAGCGCGATGAAACCGACCGCCGCCGAGATCGACAGCGGAATGCCGCGCAGCCACAGGGCAAGGATGCCACCTGTCAGTGCGAACGGAATGCCGGTGAACACCAGCAGGCCGTCCTTCAGGTTGCCGAACATCGCGAACAGCAGCACGAACACCATCAGCAGCGCCAGCGGCACGACAATCTGCAGGCGGTGGGTGGCTGACTGCAACTGCTCGAACGTGCCGCCCCAGGCGATCCAATAGCCCGTGGGAATCGCCACGCGTTCGGCAAGCGCGGCCTGGGCGTCCGGCACGAAACTGCCGACATCGCGTCCGCGCACATTGGCGCTGATGACGATGCGGCGCTTGCCGTTCTCGCGCGAGACCTGGTTCGGGCCGGGCGCGATGTCGAACGTGGCGATCTCGCCCAGCGGGATATAGCTGGTGCGGGGCGCGGCGTCTGACGAGTTCATGCGCATGCCGTTGGCGGCCGCGGGCCGCGCGTCAGGCGGCAGTGGAATCGGCAGGCGGCGCAGGGCGTCGACATCGGCGCGCACATCTTCGGGCAGGCGCACGGCAATGCGGAAGCGCCGGTCGCCTTCGAACAGCGTGCCGGCATCGCGCCCGCCAATGGCGATGGCGACGGTGTCCTGCACATCGGTCATGTTCAGTCCGTAGCGCGCGGCGCGGGCGCGGTCGATGGCGACGGTCAGGACGGGCAGGCCGGTAGTCTGCTCGACCTTGACCTCGGCCGCGCCCGGGACCGATTGCAGCGCCGAGGCGATCTTCTGCGCCGTGGCTTCGAGCACCGCATTGTCATCGCCGAACAGCTTGACCGCGACATCGCTGCGCACGCCCGAGATCAGTTCGTTGAAGCGCAGCTGGATCGGCTGCGAGAATTCGTAGCGGTTGCCGGGGATGGTCTCCAGTTCCGCCTGCATCTGCGCGAGCAACTGGTCGCGCGTCTTGCGCGGATCCGGCCATTCGCTACGCGGGCGCAGCATGATGTACGCGTCCGATGCATTGGGCGGCATCGGGTCGGCGGCGATCTCGGCGGTGCCCGTGCGCGAGAACACGCGTTCGACCTCCGGGAACTTCTCCTTCAGGCGTGCCTCGACCTGCTGCTGCATCGCCACCGACTGGCTCAGGCTGGTGCCGGGGATGCGCAGCGCCTGCACGGCGATATCGCCCTCGTTCAGGTTCGGGATGAACTCGCTGCCAAGCCGCGTCGCGACCAGGCCGCTCAGCACCACGGCAACCGCGGCGAAGGTCAGCACCACCGGCGTATTGGCGACAGCGCGGCTCAGTGCGGGCGCATAGAGATTGCGCGCCCACTGCATCACGCGGTTTTCCTTCTCCGCGACGCGCTCGCCGATAAACAGCGCCACGGCGGCGGGCACGAACGTTACCGACAGCAGCATGGCGCCAATCAGCGCCAGCACCACCGTGATCGCCATCGGGTGGAACATCTTCCCTTCGACGCCGGACAGCGCAAAGATCGGCACGTAGACGATCATGATGATCAGCTGGCCGAACACCAGCGGGCGGCGCGCTTCCCGTGCCGCGGCAAACACCTCGTGCAGGCGTTCGCTGCGCGTAAGCGGGCGGCCGTGGTGCTGCTGCGCATGCGCCAGGCGCCGCACGCAGTTCTCGACGATGACCACCGCGCCATCGACGATGATGCCGAAGTCCAGCGCGCCCAGGCTCATCAGGTTCGCGCTGATGCGGTAGGTGGCCATGCCGGTGAAGGTGAACAGCATCGACAGCGGAATCACCAGCGCGGTAATGACCGCCGCGCGGATATTGCCCAGGAACAGGAACAGCACCGCCACCACCAGCGCCGCGCCTTCGAGCAGGTTCTTCTTCACGGTGGCAATGGCCTTGTCGACCAGCACCGTGCGGTCGTACACCGTCACCGCTCGCACGCCCTCGGGCAACGAGCGGTTGATCTCGGCCATGCGGGTGTCCACGGCACGCGAGACTGCGCGGCTGTTCTCGCCGATCAGCATGAACACCGTGCCGAGCACCACTTCGCGTCCGTTGTCGGTAGCGGCGCCGGTGCGCAGTTCGCGCCCGAGGCCGACCTCGGCCAGGTCTCGGATGCGGATGGGCTGGCCCTGCGCGGTGCCGACGATCACGTCGCGAATATCGTCCATCGAGCCGACCTGGCCCGGTGCGCGCACCAGGTACTGCTCGCCGCGCCGTTCGATGTAGCCCGCGCCCACGTTGCTGTTGTTCTTCTCCAGCGCCTGCACCACGTCCTGCAGGCTCAGCCCATATGACGCCATGCGTTCCGGGCTCGGTGCCACAAGGTATTCGCGCGCGAAGCCGCCGATCGTGTTGATTTCCGTCACGCCGGTGACCGTGCGCAGCTGCGGCTTGATGATCCAGTCCTGGATTTCGCGCAGGTCGGTCGGCGTGTAGCGCGTGCCGTCAGGCTTGCGTGCGTCGTCGTGAGCTTCGACCGTCCACAGGTAGATCTCGCCAAGGCCCGTGGAAATCGGCCCGAGCTGGGGCGTGGTGCCGCCGGGCAGCTTCTCGCGCGCCTCCTGCAGGCGCTGGTTCACCAGCTGGCGTGCGAAGTAGAGGTCGGTGCCGTCCTGGAAAATCACAGTGACCTGCGACAGTCCGTAGCGCGACAGCGAGCGCGTCTGCTCCAGCCCGGGCAGGCCCGCCATGGCGGTCTCGACCGGGTAGGTGACGCGCTGCTCGGTTTCCAGCGGCGAGTAGCCGGGCGCCTCGGTGTTGATCTGCACCTGCACGTTGGTAATGTCGGGCACGGCGTCGATCGGCAGGCGGCTGTAGCTGTACAGGCCCAGCAGCGCCATGCCGAGCACGCCCAGCAGGACCAGCCAGCGCTGTTCGATGGCAAAGCGGATGATGCGTTCAAACATGGTCGGCTCCGGTCAGTGGGCGTGCTCGGCGCCGGCCTTGCCCTGCTCGGCCTTCAGCACGAAGCTGTTGCGCGCCACGTAGCGGGCGCCGGGCTGCAGGCCCTGCACGATCTCGATGCGCTTGCCGTCGCTGCGCCCCGTGGTGACCTGTCGCGCTTCAAAGCCGCCGGGCACCTCGACATAGACCATTGGCTGGCGGCCTTCGGTCTGCACGGCTTCGCTCTCCACGACGACCGGGACTTCCGTTTCCTGTCCGGCCACGCTGACGGTAACGAACAGGCCGGGGCGCCACGCCATGTCGGGATTCGACAGCGTTACACGTGCGGTGGCAGTGCGCGTCTGCTGCCCGAGCAGCGAGCCCACGTAGGACACGGTGCCGGCGGCGGTGCCATCAAATGCGGTGGAGGCGATGCTGACCTTTTCGCCGAGCCGTACCTGGCTCAGGTCCTTGGGCGCGATCACGAACTCCGCCCACACCGTGGCCAGGTCGGAGATCGTAAAGACGGTGGTGTCAGCCGCGACCGCTTCGCCAAGCGCCAGGTGTTTCTCCACGACGATGCCGTCGAACGGCGCGCGCAACTCGAACTGGTTGAGCGCGGCCGACGCCGGCCGCGCACCGATGGCGGTGAGCTTCTGGGTGGCGTTGTGCACGGCGATCTCGGCTTCCTGCAGCGCGGTCCGCGCGGCCAGGAAGTCCTGTTCGGCCGAGATCTTCTCTTCCCACAAGCGCTTTTCGCGCGCGTATGTCGTGCGGGCGAGTTCCATTCGCTTCTGCGCGGCCAACAGTTCGCTGCGCTGGTCGGAAAGCTGCGTGCTGGCCAGCACGGCCAGCAGGTCTCCCTTCTTCACACGCTGGCCCAGCACGGCGGGCACGGCTTCAGCCACCCCCGCCACGCGTGGCACGACGTGGGCGGTGCGGTCTTCATTGAAGCGGATCTCGCCGGGAAACTGCGCGGCGGCCTGCACGCGGCCGGGGCCGGCGGTGCGCAGTTCCAGCCCGGCATTGCGGATTTGTTCGGGCGTCATCGCGATACGTTCGGCGTCGTGCGAGGCGGCGGCGGGTGCGGAGGCGCCGTCTTTACCCTGCGGCTTCGCTGCCTGCTCGCTATGGTCGTGGCCGGTTTCATCGTGGCCATCGCCAGTGCTGCGTCCGGTGAACAGCAGGGCGGCGCCGGCCAGCACGCCGGCCCCGATGATCGCGGCGATGGCGTTGCGTTGGGTCTTGGTGATTGCCATGGGAATCCTTGGTGGGCCGCTCAGCGGCCGAGCATGCGGTCGATAGCGGTGGCGGCCTGGTAGGTGGCGGCCACGGCGCCGAGATAGCGCACGCGTGCCTGCAGCAGCGTGCGCTGGGCGTCCAGCACTTCGAGATAGGCGAACTTGCCCGCTTCGAATCCTTGCGCCGCCGCCTGGTAGGCGCGCTGCGCGGCCGGCAGCACGGTCTGGCGCAAGGTCAGCGCGCTGTTGCGCGACAACGCCAGCTGGCTCGATGCCTGGCGCAGGTCGCTGGCCAGCCGCACGCGCGTGGCGCGGCTTTCGTCGGCGGCCTTGTCGGCCTGGCGGATGGCGGTGTACAGGTTGCCCTGGTTGCGGTCGAACAGCGGCAAAGGCAGCGAGACGCCAAGCACGGGGTAGTAGCCGCGGTCCGACGCATTCTCGCGCTTGGCGCCGACGCTCACGGTCACGTCCGGATACTGCCGGCTGCGCTCGACGTTGACGATCGCCTGGCGCCGCGCCATCTCGCTCTGGCTGGCGCGCATGGCGGGCGCGGCATCGAGTGTTTCCTCGAGGGCGTTCGGCAGTGGCCGCGATGGCAGGGCCTCCAGGTCGCCGCTTGCCGAAGCGAATGCCGGCGCCTGGCTGCCCCACTGCGCCGCCAGTTGCTGGCGCGAGGTTTCCAGCGTGGCGCGGGCCTCGGCCAGCTCCAGTTCGGCATTGGCCTGTTCGACTTCCGCACGCGTCTGCTCCACGGGCGAGACCTTGCCCGCGGCCACGCGCCGCGCCGCGGCCTGCGTCCCGCGCGTGGCAATGCCCAGCGAGCTCTCGGCCAGGCCGACGCGCTCCTGCGCCACCAGCACCTGGAAGAAGGCGCCGATCACCGCGGCGCGCAGGTCGGCCTCGGCGCTGCTCAGTTGCGCGGTGGCCAGTTCGCGGGCCTTCTGCGCGGCGTCGATGCGGGCCGAGCGCTTGCCGCCCAGCTCGATCGGCAGGCTCACCTGGGCGGTGGTGGTGCGCGACGCGCTGCGCGTGTCTTCCATTTCGTAGCCGATGACCGGGTTCGGGATGGTGCTTGCCTGCGTGATGCCGCCTTCGGTGGCGTCAAGCTCACGGTGGGCGGCGGAAAGGGCTGGGTTGCGGGCGGTGGCCAGCGCCAGCGCGGCGTTCAGCGTCAGGATGCCCTGCGGTTCCGTGTCGGGTGGCTCTGCGGAGCGCTGGAATTGAGTTGCGGGCGGCATTGCCGCATCGGTGGCGGCATGCGCAACGGGGCCAAGCAATGCGGCAGCCAGCCCCAGCGGTATCACTACATGTTTCATCGGGTATCACCAGATCGAAGCCAGGGAACACCGGCGCGATACCGTCACGCGCGCGCATGCGCACGCTGACGGCGGTCACGCCGCGAGATCCGTCGATCCGGGATGCCGGCCCTGCGCGGTCAGCGCAGATGTGGCAAAGGCAGAGGATGGGCCGTGGCCCCGAACCGGCGGATTACGCCAGTCGCAGCCACTGGGGCCGATCCGGTTCGCGCGCGGGTACCGACCCGTAGTTCACGGGCTGCACGCGGTAGCGAACGGTAATGAAGTGGTAGGACACAGGCTGTGTCGCAGCCGGCACCATGACGTGCGAGCCGGCGAAATGGCATATCGCACAATCGGCATCGGGCAGTTTGGTGCTGGTCTTGCCGTGGGCGCCGGCCTCATGCTCATGCGTGTGATGGCCGAAATGCCAGGCCGGCGCAGCGCCGGTCTCCAGCTGTCGCTGCTGCTCGCGCCCATGCTCGCAGAATGCGGCCGCGCTCGCCCAGGTGAACTGGAGCGGCAGCACGATGGTGAACAGGAGGATCAGCAGGCGGCGCATGGCCGCGATTATAGCGGCGCACCGCGACCCTCTGGCAAGCGCAGGCAGCGTCACCCTGACGCGGATGAGGTCTCCTCGACGCCATGCTTGACTCTGTAGCCGCTACAGGGTCTTCAATGACATCAGGTCAAACCAGCGGGAAAGAAGAAATGGCTCGCACGACACCTGAAGACGCCTTGCCACACGAACACACGCGCAGCAAAACGGACGCTGGCCATGATCACGGGCACATCCATGAGCATCATGGCCACGATCACGATCACGATCACGATCATGGCCATCAGCACGGGCATGATCACCACGACCACGACCACGCGCCGCAACCGGCAGCGTGTTGTGGTGGCGGCTGCGGCACGGCGATCAGCGTCGCGCCCGTGGTGCCCACGGCGATTCCGTCCGGCGCGCGCTCGGCCAGCTACCGGATCGACGCGATGGACTGTCCGACCGAGGAAACGCTGATCCGCAACAAGCTCGGCGGCATGGCGGGCGTGGCGGCGCTCGATTTCAACCTGATGCAGCGCGTGCTGACCGTGCATCACACGATGGCCTCGACCGATCCCGTGGTGAAGGCGATCGCGAGCCTCGGCATGAAGGCGGAGCCGCTGGTCTCGGAGCAGGCCGCGCCGTTGCCCGCCGCGGAGCACAAGCCGTGGTGGCCGCTGGCACTGGCCGGCGTGGCCGCAGTCGGGGCCGAGGCCACCGAATGGCTGGGACTCTGGGATCCGTGGTTGCCGGCGCTGCTGGCCATTGCTGCCGTGGCGCTGGGCGGGCTGACCACCTACCGCAAGGGCTGGATCGCGCTGCGCAATGCCAACCTGAATATCAACGCGCTGATGAGCATTGCCGTGACCGGCGCGCTGGTTCTGCGCGAATGGCCGGAAGCGGCGATGGTCATGGTGCTGTTCGCGCTGGCCGAACGCATCGAGGCCGCGTCGCTGGACCGCGCGCGCAATGCCATTCGCGGCCTGATGGCGATGGCGCCCGAGCAGGCCACCGTGCGCCAGGCGGATGGCAGCTGGGCTGCCGTGCCGGCGGCCGGCGTGGTCGTAGGGGCGCTGGTGAGGCTGCGCCCCGGCGAACGCGTCGCGCTGGACGGGCGCGTGGTGCGCGGCCAGTCCGCGCTGGACCAGGCGCCGATCACCGGTGAGAGCGTGCCGGTCGACAAGGCCGCCGGCGACGCGCTGTTCGCGGGCTCCATCAACCAGTCCGGCGAGATCGAGTACGAAGTCACCGCGCCCGCCGACGATTCCACGCTGGCCCGCATCATCCACGCCGTGGAAGCCGCGCAGGCCAGCCGCGCGCCGACGCAGCGCTTTGTCGACCGGTTCGCGCGCATCTACACGCCGACCGTGTTTGCCATCGCGCTGGCCGTGGCGGTGGTGCCGCCGCTGGCGATGGGCGCGCCGTGGGTGGAATGGATCTACAAGGCGCTGGTGCTGCTGGTGATCGCCTGCCCGTGCGCGCTCGTGATCTCCACGCCCGTGACCATCGTCAGCGGCCTGGCGGCCGCGGCGCGGCGCGGCATCCTGATCAAGGGAGGGGTCTATCTGGAGCAGGGCAAGGACCTGTCCTGGGTGGCGCTCGACAAGACCGGCACCATCACGCACGGCAAGCCCGCGCAGACCGATTACGCGATGCTCGTCGACGGGGCGCCGCAGGCGCGCGCGATTGCCGCGAGCCTGGCCGCGCGATCGGATCACCCCGTGTCGAAGGCCGTGGCCGCGGCGGCACAGGCGGATGGCATTGCCTTGCTGGAGGTGACGGATTTCGAGGCGCTGGCCGGACGTGGCACCCGCGGCCGTATCGATGGCAATGACTACTGCCTGGGCAACCACCGGCTGATCCACGACATGGGCGCGTGCTCGCCCGAACTGGAGGCGCGGCTCGAAGCGCTGGAGCGGCAGGGCAAGACCGTTGTGCTGCTGGCGCGCCTGGGCAAGGACGGCGCGGCGGTGGCGCAGGCCATGTTCGCGGTGGCCGACACCGTGCGCGAGACCAGCCGCCAGGCCATTGCCGAGCTGCACGCGCTGGGCGTGAAGACCATCATGCTGTCCGGCGACAACCCGCATACGGCGCAGGCCATCGGTACACAGGTCGGCATCGACGAGGCATGCGGGAATCAGTTGCCGCAGGACAAGGCGGATGCCATTGCCACGCTGGCTGCCGATACGCATGCGGCACGCGGCAAGGTCGGGATGGTTGGTGACGGCATCAACGACGCGCCGGCCCTGGCGCGGGCCGATATCGGCTTCGCCATGGGCGCGGCCGGCACCGATACCGCGATCGAAACTGCCGACGTGGCGCTGATGGATGACGACCTGCGCAAGATCCCTGCGTTCGTGCGGCTGTCGCGGCGCACGTCGCGCATCCTGTGGCAGAACATCACGCTGGCGCTGGGCATCAAGGTGGTGTTCCTTGCGCTGACCGTGGCGGGGATGGGAACGATGTGGATGGCGGTGTTTGCCGATATGGGGGCGAGTTTGCTGGTGGTGTTCAATGGGCTGCGGCTGGCGCGGCGGTAAGGGGGGCGTGGGCCGCCTACGGCTGCGCTGCGCGCACTCGGTAAAAACCGAGGGAAGAGATGAGAACAGAAGAGGAGAAGCGGAAGCACCAGCATCTGCGCCGTTGATGCCCCTGACCAACTGACTACTGAGCCGCGTAGCAGCCGAAGGCGATGATGCGATAACGCGGGCAGTGTCGGGCCACGGACAGGTTCGGGGCTGGTTCAATCATTGCCGGAGAGCCTGCACGCGGACGCGCTCCACGCGGCAGGCAGCGCGGCAGACTCTGAAGCGAATACCCGTACGAAATTCTTCGCACGCTACGATCAATATTCGCCCGTTAGGGCAAGTAAACGCGTTTTTTGGTTACTTTTTGTCGCTCGGACAAAAAGTAACTCGCCGGCTACGCCGGCGAAACAGCGGCGCCTGCCAAGGGCGACAACCGATCAATCGCTACAGAGCCCCGCCGGACCGTTAAGCACGACACCCTTTCCGGCGAAGAGCCAAATCCCTAGGGCTGGATGATCAGCTCGCCGCTACGCCCTTCGATAGCACCCCACGTCACCGGAAGTTCCGGCAAGGTTGCGTGATCGATGTACCGGTAGCAGGTAGCCATCGACACCAGCTCATGCCCCTGCGCCCGCCAGCCCTGCAGCAGCCGGCGAAACACCGGCGCGAGCTTGCCGCCTTCCAGTTCGGTATGCAGCGTGAAGACATGATCGCGCATGCCGCCCGCGCCTTCCGTCAAACGCAGCACGGCCTCATGGACATTGTCCTCGGTCAGGCCATCGACGCCGATCATTTCATCGAGCGTCGGCAGCGTGGTCGGCATCTGCACATGGCGGCAGGCGACCCCGCCGATAGTCGGGATGTACGGCGCCGTGCCACGCCCGTCCGATGCATAGGCCATGCCCCAGTCGTCGATCTGCCGGAACGCCTCGTCGTTCATCTGCCAGCCGGCCGCACCGTGCGTGGGCGGGGCTTCGCCGAAGATCTCGGCATAGCGGTCGAACGCGTTCTGCATCTGGCGGCGCGTCCAGGCCGGGTCGCGCTCGCGCACGTTGTCCTGCCAGTAGACGTGGTCCCAGGTATGGATGCCGCATTCGTGGCCGGCCGTGCGCGCCGCGCGCATTTCGGCGGCCGCCTTGCGGCCGATGTCCGGCCCCGGCAGCAGTACGCCATACATCAGCGTGCGCAGGCCGTAGTTGGACACCACCGAGGTGCGCGACACCTTCTTCAGGAACCCCGGCCGGAATACGCGGCGCAGCGCCCAGCCGGTGTGGTCCGGGCCCAGGCTGTACAGGAAGGTGGCCTGTGCCTGCACCGCATCGAGCATGGACAGCAGCGCCGGCACGCCTTCGCGCGTGCCGCGCAGCGTGTCGACGTCGACCTTGAGGGCGATTCTGGCCATGGGTCCCGGCTCAGTTGGCGCCGTCGACGAGGGTGCGCGCTTCCACCACCTTGTCGCGGTACGCTTCGAAGATCCGGCGCAGCGCCTGCTCCATCGTCACCTCGGGCTTCCAGCCCAGTTCCTGCATGGTGTTGTCGATCTTCGGCACGCGGTGCTGCACGTCCTGGTAGCCCTTGCCGTAGAAGTCGCCCGACGAGGTCTCGACGATCTGCGTCTTGCGGGCCTCTTCGGCGTACTCCGGGTAGTCGGCGGCCATCTTCAGCATCATCTCGGCCAGCTCGCGCACCGAGTGGATGTTGGACGGGTTGCCGATGTTGAAGATCTTGCCGCTGGCGACGCCGTCCTTGTTCTCGATGATGTGCATCAGCGCCGAGATACCGTCCGAGATATCGGCAAATGCGCGCTGCTGCGCACCGCCGTCAACGAGCTTGATCGGTTCGCCGCGCACGATATGGCCCAGGAACTGCGTGACCACGCGCGAGGAGCCTTCCTT